>NZ_CP015124.1:3361150-4061725 GCF_001678945.1 Phaeobacter gallaeciensis | reverse complement strand
AGGACACCGACCTGCAACGGTCGAAACCGGAATGGGACGCAGCCATTATCGAAGATCTGACCTGGCTGGGCCTTCGCTGGGACGAGCCTATTCTGCGCCAGTCAGAGCATCTGAACGACTATAACAAATACCTCAAAGCCTTTGAGAGTATGGGTTTTTTATATCCCTGCTCCTGCAGCCGTGGAGATATCCGCGCCGCCCTATCCGCACCGCAGGAGGGTGTCAGCCACGACGTCTATCCCGGCACCTGCAAGAACCGCCCCATGTCGGATCGCAAACCGGGTGATGCGCTGCGGCTGCATCTTGACCGCGCGCTTTCCCGCCTCAAAGGCCAGAACGTGACCTTCGAAGAAACCGGCGCGGCGCATAAGGGCACACACCATCTGGATCCTGAGCGCGCCCTGCAGGAAATCGGCGACGTGGTTCTGTCGCGTAAAGGCGAAGAGATCATCGCCTATTTCCTGGCCTCGGCGCTGGACGACGTGCATCAGGAGATCACCCATGTGGTACGGGGCGAGGATCTGTTCGACTTCACCCAGCTACAGGTCCTGCTACTGACGCTGCTGGAGCTGCCCGTCCCCATCTACCACCATCACCGCCTGATCCGTGACGAGGCAGGCAAGCGCCTCGCCAAACGCGACGATGCCCGAGCCATCGCAAAATACCGCGCCGAAGGCGCAACACCGCAGGACATCCGCCGCATGGTGGGCCTTGGCTGAGCGCCCTCAGACCATGGGCGCCATCAGTTCGACCTCTTCCCCTTCCCGCACAGCGGTATAGAAACAGCTGCGCCGGTTGGTGTGGCAAGCCGGTCCGGTCTGGCGCACGACAGCAAGCAAGCAATCCCGGTCACAATCCAGTCGCAGATCCACCAGCTCCTGCACGTGGCCCGAGCTTTCACCCTTGACCCAGAACGACTGCCGCGAACGCGACCAATAGGTTACCTTGCCCGTCTCCAGCGTGCGCGCGACGCTTTCGGCGTTCATCCAGGCCATCATCAGCACCTCATTGCTGTCGTGGTCCTGCGCGATACAGGGGATCAGCCCGTTTGCGTCGTAACGCAGGCTTGCGGGATCAAAGGACTGTGTGGTCGCGCTGGACATGGCAAAAACCTTTTGCATCTGAAGCTTCGCTCCCTATGTATGAGGAACTCCACCCAAGGGAAACCCCGAGGCCCGCATGTCCAGCGAAACCGATCTGATCAAACTCTATTCTTCCCGCATTCTGGCCCTTGCGGCGGATATTCCGCATTTGGAGCGTCTGGAAGATCCTGATGTCACAGTGAAAAAACGCTCGCCTCTCTGCGGGTCGACGGTGACCGTCGATCTGAAGGTCGAAGATGGCAAGATCACCGATTTCGGCCAGGACGTGAAAGCCTGCGCCCTGGGGCAAGCCGCGGCATCGGTTGTGGCGGATCACATTATCGGCTGCTCGCTGGAGACGGTGGAAAAAGCCCGCAACCAGCTGAAAGCGATGCTGACCGAAGGTGCCGAACCGCCGCAAGCCCCCTTTGACGAACTTGAGGTATTGGTGCCCGCCCGTGAGTTCAAGAATCGCCATGCTTCGATCATGCTGGCGCTGGATGCGACGCGTGAGGCGCTTCAGCAAGTTGCTAAGGAAGAGTGTACTTAACGATAATTTTATAACATTTGGGCTACTTGTGGACTGTAACGAGTAAACGGGTCCCTAAATGCTGCAAAAACAAGACACTCAGGCGCCATCAGTCGCGGACGCCAATCTGAACGATCTTGCCGAAATCTCTTCCCAGCTCGGTTTTGAAATCGTCGACATTGCCGGGTTTCTGGACACGATCGAGAGTAAATCCAAAACCCAACTTGAAGATCTTGACCAATTGGACCGAGGCGCCGAGCGGGTTGTCAGATCGAATGCGCAGGTCATGGAGACCGTGGGGGCCGTCTCTCTATCAACCCAGAAAACGCTGGAGTCAGCCAGAGAGTCCGTAGCCCTCGTCCGCGAAAGCAGCGGACGCAGCCAGGAGGTTGCCGAATGGGTGCAGGATCTCAACAGCCGGACCGAGGACGTCAGCAACACCGTCGACGCTATGCGCAAGGACAACGAGATCATCACTTCGATCGCGGCGCAGGTGAACATTCTGGCCATCAATGCCAAGATCGAAGCGGGGCGCGCAGGCGATGCCGGGCGGGGATTTGCGGTCGTTGCAGAGGCGATCAATGATCTGTCCAAACGCACCCAACGCGCGGCACGGGAGATCAGCACAAATATCGAAACGCTTTACAGCTGGATCCGGACTCTGGACGAAGAGACTGAGACGATGTCCCAGTCCGCCAAACAAATCCTCGACCGCGCCCGAGACACCGACGCGTCGCTGGCTGGCATTGAAAAAGACGCCCAGAACGTGAACAGCGAAACCGGCCGGATTCTGACCGATGCCACGACCGTGCGCGACGCGATGGAGGCGTGTTTTCCCAACATCAACCGGATCAAGCATTCTGTTCAGGACACCACTGCCGACATTCAAAAGACCCACCACCGTGTTGAAAATCTCATTCTTTCCTCTGAACGTCTTGTTCAGGGCACGGTCGCTCTTGGCGGCCAATCCGGGGACAAGATGTTCATCGCATTTGTCACCGACATGGCGGCCCAGATTGGCAGGCTATTCGAAGAGGGCCTGACCAGCAGCCGGATTTCGCAGGCAGATCTGTTCGACCGGACCTATGTTCCAATCCCCAACACCAATCCGACACAGGTCATGACCCGTTTCACCAAGTTCACCGACAGCGTCCTGCCGCCGCTGCTGGAGGCCGCCCTGGATCTGGATCCACGCGTGGTCTTTTCCGCAGCAGTGGACGTCAACGGATACCTCCCGACCCACAACAAGAAATTTTCCAAACCGCAAAGCGCAGATCCTGACTGGAACATGGCCAACTGCCGCAACCGGCGGATTTTCGATGATCGCGTCGGGCTCAAGGCCGGACGCAACACAGGTCCCTTCCTGATGCAGGTTTACCGGCGCGACATGGGCGGCGGCGACTTTGTCATGATGAAGGACCTGTCGGCGCCCATTACCGTGGGCGGTCGCCATTGGGGGGGGCTCCGGATGGCCTTTACGACCTGAAGCCCAATTACACGGATCCCCGAAACAGACGAAAACCCCGCGCAACTATATATTCACGCAATAAAAAAAGCCGCCACACATCCGGGCAGATGGTGGCGGCAACTCTGGTTCTTCATGCGGGACGGGTCACGCTTTCCGGCAATCAGGCAAGGCCGGACGGGGATGGGTACAGGCAGGTGTTCCCCTCATCGGTTCGGGACAGGATGCAGTGCGACCACCATGAAGAGCCAAGATCAAATTCAGGATTGTGTCAGGCTTAGAAAGATCCCGGAAGGTGCAGCGCCGCCACCAGCATGACCGCAAGGGCGCCCGCACCAATCGCGTCCTGCAGCAGGGTGGATTGGGCATTTTGAAGGGTCGTTTTCAACTGTGCAATCATTATCGTTCCTCCGGTCAGTTCGCTGTGTTTGCGCTTGGGCGCGTTCTTGTTGCCCCTTTGTTCTCATTTTGCGAACAGCAAGTAAAGAACTTTATGAGAACATTTGCGAACTTTTTGGAACAAAACCGATTTCAGTAGGAACGAAACAGGTTAACCCACTGAAATTAAACGGAACGCCTGATCCTGCTTCATCAACCACAGCAGAACGCGTGCGGCCTGCCCCCGGGGGCCGGTCAGATCGGGGTCTTTGGCCAGCAGCGCACGCGCATCGCTCTGCGCCACGGCCATCAGCGGGGCCTGCCGTTCCAGATCGGCAATCCTGAACCGCGGCAGACCGGATTGGGCTGTGCCGATCATGTCCCCGGCACCGCGCATCTCCAGATCGGTTTCGGAAATGCGAAAGCCATCCTCGGTTTCGCGCAGCACCTCCAGCCGCCGGCGGCCTCCCTCGCTCAGCGGTGGCTGGTACATCAACAGGCAGGTGGATTCGGCGCTGCCACGCCCGACCCGCCCCCGCAGCTGGTGCAGCTGGGCTAGGCCAAAGATTTCGGCCCGTTCGATCACCATGATCGAGGCATTGGGCACGTTGACGCCCACCTCGATCACCGTGGTCGCCACCAGAACCTTGGTCTCACCGCGTTGAAAGGCGGCCATGGCCGCATCTTTTTCCCCAACCGGCATCTGCCCATGCACGAGACCCACCACGCCTTCGCCAAGGGCGGCGCGCAAGAGCTTGAACCGTTCTTCTGCAGCGGTCAGGTCCATGACCTCGGATTCGCCAACCAAGGGGCACACCCAGTAGCACTGCCGCCCTTCCTCAATGGCGTGGCGCAGGTGGCTGACAATCTCCTCGGTCCGTTCCGTGCTGATCACAGCCGTCTTGACCGGCTTGCGGCCCGGGGGTTTCTCATCCAGCACCGAAACATCCATATCCCCGTACTGCGCCAGAGCCAGTGAGCGCGGAATGGGCGTCGCGGTCATCACCAGAACATCGGCGCCCATGCCCTTTTCCGCTAGCTCCATACGTTGACGAACGCCGAACCGATGCTGTTCGTCGACGATGGCCAGCCGCAAATCTGCAAAATGAACATCCTGCTGGAATACTGCATGGGTCCCGACCAGAATCTGGATATCACCCCGCTCTAGCGCGGCCAGCTTGGCCTTGCGCTCGGCGCCCTTGTCCCGGCCGGTCAGCAGCTCCAGAACCACACCAGCTTCTTCGGCAAGGGGGCGCAAGCCCTCGTAATGCTGCTGCGCAAGGATACTGGTCGGAGCCATCATCACGCCCTGCCCGCCAGCCTCCACCGCGACCAGAAGCGCCATCAGCGCCACCAGCGTCTTGCCCGCGCCCACATCGCCCTGCAGCAGCCGGTTCATCCGCCTGTCCGAGGCCATATCGGCGGAGATTTCCTCAATCGCGCGGGTCTGCGCCCCCGTGGGGCGATAAGGCAACGCCGACAGGACACGGGACTGCAAACGCCCGGTGGCCTGACTCTGGATGCCACGGGATTTGCGTTCGGATTGCCGGGCAATCGCCAGCGTCAGCTGATGCGCAAACAGCTCATCATAGGCCAGGCGCGCCCGTGCCGGAGCGTCAGGGGCGAGATCCTCCTGCCCTTGTGGCTCATGCGCCGTGGTGATCGCCTCGTCCCATGAAGGCCAGGCTTCGCGTTTCACCTGCTCGGGGTCGATCCACTCGGGCAGATCAGAGACCAGATCCAAGGCACCGCGCAGCGCTTTGAACATGGTTTTCTGCGACACTCCATGGGTCAAGTGATAGACCGGCTCGAACTCGGGGATCGTCGCGGCTTCGGCCAGTGGCACCATGTGATCGGGATGCACCATCTGCGCGATACCGTCGAACAGCTCCAGCTTACCCGACACCAGACGCCGCGATCCCTCGGGGCATTGCGCCTCCAGATAACGGCTGCGACCGTGAAAGAACACCAGCTGAAAATCTGTCTCCGCATCCGTCACCGTAATGCGGTAGGCGCCCCCACGATTGCGCGGCGGCCTATGGGCGCCGATGGTGACTTCAACCGTGGCAACGGTGGGCAGTTCCAACCCGGCAACCGTATCGCGGCGGCGCCTGTCCTGAACAGAGTATGGCAATGAAAACAACAGGTCACGCGGCGTTTCTATATGGATCTGTTCCAGATTCTGGGCAGTCTTCGGCCCAATCCCTGGCAGTTTCTCCAGCCCTGAAAACAGGGGGAACAGGATCTCGGGACGCCCGCTCATGACTGTTCTATCAGCTCCAGCCAGCTGTCTTCATCCAGAACCTTGATCCCAAGATCTGCCGCCTTGGTTGCCTTGGATCCGGCCCCGGGCCCCGCCACAAGGATATCGGTTTTCTTGGAGACCGAGCCGGAGACCTTTGCCCCCAGCGCCTCAGCCCGCGCCTTGGCCTCGGCCCTTGTCATCTTTTCCAGCGTTCCAGTAAATACCACCGTTTTGCCGGACACCGGGCTTTCGGCGGCGGGCGCATCCGGGGCGATGATCGTCAGATGTGCCGTCAACCGGTCAATCGCGGCGCGTTCCTCGGGGTTGGCAAGGGCGTCGGACAGAGACAGGGCCAGAATAGGTCCTATCCCGTCGGCGCCGACCAGATCGTCCCAGGCCGCCTGCGCTGTCTCGGGCACGTCGCAGGCGCTGACCGCAGCAGCACGGGTATCGGAGATCCGGGCGCGGCGCCCTTCCTCGGCGGCGGCGATGCGTTCGGCCTCTTCCGCCTCATCCGCCGCCCGATGCGCTAGCGCCGCCGGACGCGCGGTATCAAGCGCCGAAACCAGTTCATCCCAACCGCCGTAATGTAGCGCCAGATCGCGGCCACCGACCTCGCCGACGTGGCGAATACCAAGAGCAAAGATGAACTTGGCCAGTGGGATCTGTCGTTTCTCATCAATGGCATCAAACAGGTTGGTGGCCGATTTTTCCCCCCAACCTTCGCGATTTTTCAGCTGCTGCATGCCAGAGCCAAAGCGATCCCGCAGAGTGAAGATGTCGGCAGGTTCGCGGATCCATTCGTCGCCGTAGAATTGTTCGACCTGCTTGTTGCCCAGCCCATCAATATCAAAGGCCGCGCGAGAGACGAAATGTTTCATCTTTTCAACAGCCTGCGCGGGACAGATAAGGCCACCGGTGCAGCGGCGCACAGCGTCGCCCTCTTCCCGGATCGCTTCGGATCCGCATTCCGGGCAGATATGCGGGAATGCATATGGCTCTGCACCCTCGGGCCGCTTGGTGAGGTCCACATCCGCCACCTTCGGGATCACATCGCCAGCGCGGTAGATCTGCACCCAGTCGCCGATGCGGATGTCCTTGCCGCCACGGATTTCTTCGCCTTTGGAGTCGAAGCCGCGAATGTAATCCTCATTGTGCAGGGTTGCGTTTGAGACAACCACCCCGCCCACGGTCACCGGGGTCAGTCGCGCAACGGGACTGAGCGCACCGGTGCGGCCAACCTGGATGTCGATGGCTTCAAGCCGGGTCCAGGCCAGTTCAGCCGGAAACTTATGCGCAATTGCCCAGCGTGGCGTGGTGGAGCGGAAACCCAGCCGCCCCTGCAGCGCCATGTCATTCACCTTGTAAACGACACCGTCGATATCGTAGCCCAGCGTTGCCCGCTGTTCCTCGATGCTCCGGTAATGCGCGATCATCTCGTCCACAGTGGGGCACAGCCTGGTCAGGGGATTGATGGTAAAACCAAAGCCTTCCAATCGTTTCATCGCCTCGAACTGCGTTTCCGCAAGGGGTTCAGAGAGCTCACCCCAGCTATAGGCAAAGAATTGCAATGGACGGGAGCGGGTAATTTCCGGATCCAGCTGACGCAAGGACCCTGCCGCCGCGTTGCGCGGGTTGGCAAATGTCTTGCCGCCGCGTTCTTCCTGCCGGGCGTTCAGGGCGGCAAAAGCCTCATGGCTCATGTAGACTTCGCCGCGCACCTCCAGCACTGCGGGCGCATCTACGATCTGCTGCGGAATATCGGCGATGGTGCGGGCGTTTTCGGTGACGTTCTCGCCCACCGATCCATCACCGCGGGTGGCGGCCTGTATCAGCACACCGTTTTCATAACGCAGAGAAAGAGACAGACCATCGATTTTTGGCTCGGCGGTAAAGCTGAGCGGAGTATCCTCGGACTGACCCAGGTATTTTCGAATACTGCGGGCAAAATCGTCTACATCACTGTCTTCAAACGCATTTCCCAGCGACAACATCGGCACGCTATGCGCCACCTTGCCAAAGCCAGAGGCTGCGGGCGCCCCTACGGCCTCAAGCTGAGACGCCTCGTCCTTCAACGCCGGAAATGCTTCCGTCAAAGCAACATACCGCCGCTTCGCCGCATCGTATTCGGCGTCCGAAATGATCGGCGCATCTTCCTGGTGATACGCAAGATCGGCGGTTTGCAGTTTCTCCTGCAAGGCCAGGAATTCCTGGCGGGCGTCTTCTTTGGAAAGACTCTTCGGATCGCTGTCTTGGCTTTGTGTCACGCGTTTGCCCCGTCTTGCTTCAGACTAGGTGATAGGCCGCAGAACCTGCCACGTCCAGAGAAGCAAGAGGGCTTTGGCGTCCCATCAAACACAAAAAATCCCGCCGCAGCGGGTTGAGCCAAGGCCCGTACAGAACCTTACTCACGAAAATCAAAATTGGCGTGGCGCGCACATGGTAAATGGCGCAGCCACATGGTTAACGACACATGCCTTTAGTTAACAGCACATGCCATTATGATTGAGGGCAGACATCTGCCCCCAACAAAGAGTTACAATTCGAATGGGTCGCCGATCAGGCGCCGACTGCCATCCGTTGTTCTGCGCCACCACCGAGTTGATCGTCCTGCGGATCGCGCAGCACATAGCCCCGGCCCCAGACCGTTTCGATGTAGTTTTCACCGCCTGTTGCAGTGCTGAGTTTCTTTCTCAGCTTGCAGATGAAAACGTCGATGATTTTCAGTTCCGGCTCGTCCATCCCGCCATAAAGGTGGTTCAGGAACATTTCCTTGGTCAGGGTGGTCCCTTTCCGCAGGCTGAGCAATTCCAGCATCTGGTATTCTTTGCCGGTCAGGTGAACGGCCTTGCCGTCAACCTCAACGGTTTTTGCATCCAGATTAACCGAGATCTTGCCGGTCTTAATGATCGACTGGGAGTGACCTTTGGAGCGGCGAATGATCGCGTGGATCCGTGCCACCAGTTCCTCACGGTGGAACGGCTTGGTCAGGTAATCATCAGCGCCGAAACCGAAGCCTTTGATTTTATTGTCTGTATCATCAGCACCAGACAGGATGAGAATGGGCGTCTCAATACGTGCCATGCGCAATTGGCGCAGCACTTCGTGCCCGTTCATGTCCGGCAGTCCCAGATCCAAAAGGATCAGATCGTAATCGTAAAGCTTCGCCAGATCGATGCCTTCCTCGCCCAGATCCGTCGTATAGACGTTCAGGTTGGCATGGGTCAGCATCAACTCAATGCTTTTTGCAGTTGTAGGATCATCCTCAACAAGAAGAATGCGCATGTTCGTTTTCTCCGCCTGTATCCTGTTTCCCTCAGGTCGCTGTTAACCTTGCTGGAAAATAGTTAATGCCCCGTTACCATGATCGTTAAAACTCAACATCAAATCAACCGTTCGGTGTTGTTTTAGCACAAAATGGCACTGGGTAGGCGGAGCAAAAGGTTAGTATTAAGCACTAAGGCTTACGAAATTTCTTCAATTGGGTGGTTTTCAACGCTTCTTCGCCGTGATCGGCAACCGCAGCAACCCAGCTGCGGAATTCTTCTTCACTGAGACCATAAAGACGCAGTGCTTCCCCTTGTGGCAGCAATCCATAAAGAACGCCCCTCACCACCGAGGCCTTGCGCGAGGCAACCCAGCGTTTTGTCGTTTTGGGCGGAAGGTCTGCACGGGTCATAACGGAGCCGTCCGGCAAGGTCACAGCCCGTGGTCCATCTACTTTTTTCAAGAACATTGCTTTATCCTTGTGAGGATCTGCGTAATTAGCTTCGTGAGCAGGTTTCCCCCATTGTCCTTAATGGCGCGTGAACCACACACTTGAGAGTCGTTAGGATTTTCCTATATTCTGCAACGCCTTTCCCTTGAACTAAGGAGTCGCCCTATGGCGCTGGATACCGACGGCCCGCTGAATTCGCTTGGCTTTGCCAAACCGCCCTCGGAAACGCGGGTGGTTGTTGCCATGTCCGGCGGCGTCGACAGCTCTGTTGTTGCTGCATATTTGGCCGATCAGGGCTATGACGTGGTGGGCGTCACGCTGCAGCTTTACGACCACGGCGCGGCCCTGGCCAAGAAGGGCGCCTGCTGCGCTGGGATCGACATTCACGATGCGCGGCGAGTCGCCGAAGAGCGCGGATTCCCGCACTATGTTCTCGACTATGAGAACATTTTTAAAGATGCGGTTATCGATGAGTTTGCCGACAGCTATCTGGCTGGGGCGACGCCAGTGCCCTGCATCCGCTGCAATGAACGGGTCAAATTCAAGGATCTTCTGGAGACCGCAAAGGATCTGGAGGCCGATTGCATGGCGACGGGTCACTATATCCAGCGCAAGATGGGCCCCAACGGCCCCGAGCTGCATTCGGCCGAGGATGCTAACCGGGACCAGAGCTATTTCCTTTTTTCAACAACGCCGGAACAGCTGGACTATCTGCGCTTTCCGCTAGGGCATCTGCCCTCCAAGGATGCCACCCGCGAGATGGCCTCCCGCTATGGGCTGGCGGTGGCCGACAAACCCGACAGTCAGGACATCTGTTTCGTACCCGATGGAAACTATGCCAGCGTGATCGAGAAACTGCGCCCCGGCGCGGCTGATCCGGGAGAGATCGTTCATGCGGATGGGCGCGTTCTGGGCCAGCACACCGGGGTGATTCACTACACCATCGGCCAGCGCCGCGGCCTTGGCATCGGTGGCCTCAGCGAGCCGCTCTATGTGGTGCGGCTTGATGTGGACAAGAAACAGGTGGTCGTCGGCCCCAAGGACATGCTGGCCACCCGAATCGTGCCTGTGCGGGAAATCAACTGGCTGGGCGACGAACCCTTTACCAGTCGGAAGGAATGGCATGTCGCGGTGAAAGTCCGCTCGACCCGCCCCCCGCGTGAGGCGATTATCCGTCCGCTGTCCGAAACCACGGCCGAGGTTGAGCTGCTGACACCGGAAGAAGGCGTGTCCCCCGGACAGGCCTGCGTTTTCTATGACACCGAAAGTAGCCGCATCTTTGGCGGCGGCTGGATCTGGCGCGGCTACTAAAGGCGCGCCAGAACCGCGCGGGCGGCGCGCAGGCCCGGAGCCTCCCCGCCCTCGCCCAGACGCTCCATGCTGAGCCCCATGGCTTCCTGCTGCGCCTCAGGGTTGGCACGGACATCTGCCAGCGCCCCGGCGATCCGCGACGGGGTGCAATCCGGCCCAAGGCATTCCGGCACGACGCGGGTCTCGCTCACCAGATTGACGAGTGTGACCGTATCGATCAGGGCCATGCGCTTCATGATCTGCCAGGTCAGCCATTGGAAGCGATAGGCGATCACCATGGGCGTGCGTGCGGCGGCTAGCTCCAGCGACACGGTACCCGAAGCCGCCAGCGCCAGATCCGCCGCGGCAAAGGCCGCTCGTTTGCGCGCTTCGGCAACAGCCGGGTCAAGACCGGTCGGGTCGAGCAACACAGTGCCCTGAGGCCAATCCTTGGCGTGCTGGCGCACCAATTCAGCCACCGGACCGGCGGTCGGCACCACGATTCGGTATTCGGGATAGGCCGCCGTGAAATCCCGCAGCGCCGCGCCAAAGACGGGCGCCAAGCGCCCCACCTCTGACCGTCGTGATCCCGGCAAGGCTAATAGGATCGGCGCATCGCCAAGGTCACAGGTCTGGCGCAACGCGGCGATCTCATCTGCTGTCGCCTTTGGCTCTGCTACTACGGGATGGCCGACAAAATCGCAGTCCATCCCGGCGGCTTCCATATAGGGCGGCTCGAACGGCAGCAGCGCCAGCACGTGATCGATGCAGGTGGCCATCTTCTGCGCCCGGCCCGGCCGCCAGGCCCAGACGGACGGTGCCACGTAATGCACGGTACGGATGTCGCTGCCCTGTTTCACCAGCCGCGCCACGCGCAGCGAAAAATCCGGGCTGTCGATGGTGATCATCACATCAGGGCGCATGGCGATCACAGCATCGGCGGTTTCACGGATACGGCGTTTCAGATGGCGGTATTTCGGCAGAACCTCGGCCAGGCCCATGACGGACAGCTCGTCCATCGGAAACCGGGACTGCAGCCCCTGCTCAGCCATCAGGGTACCGCCAACCCCTTCAAATGAAACATCGGGGGCTAGCGTTTTCAGCCCTTCCATCAGGGCCGCGCCCAGCCGATCCCCCGAAGGCTCCCCGGCCAGGATAAAGACCCGGAGGCTCATGCCGCGTCGCGCAGCCACAGGAACAGGCCCAGACGGTCACAGGTGGCAATCACCGCCTCCTGCTCCAGCACGATCACGCCTCCGGCCTCCAGCACGATACCGGACAGACCGGCTGCTGCGGCCTTTTCCACCGTCGCAGGGCCAATGGTAGGCAGATCGGCGCGCCGGTCCTGTCCTGTCTTCGGCGCTTTGACCATCACTCCGCCCTGCCCGTCCGGACGGCGGATCAAGGTTTCCAGCATCCAGTCGGTGCCAAAGACCGTTTCCACCGCGACGGCTTGCCGCGACCGCACCGCGCAGGACTGGCCAATGTCCGCCGCGCTCATCGCGGCAACGATTTCTGTTCCCCTGGCTGCGTCTGCCTTGTCGAGTTCACCTGGCTGAATACGGGTCGGCACCCCTGGCTGCATCAATAGATCCGGCGCCACATCATGCGCAGCTCGTACAGCAAAACCTGCTGACTCAAAAAGCTCCATGATCGCCCGCAATGCGCCGTCATCCCCGGCGCCAAGCGCAGCCTGCAACACCGGCACCATCGGCAGGGTTTCAGCATCAATGGCCGCAGGATCAATGGCCGGGCGCGACACGGCCCCCGCCAGGCAAATCTCCGTTACGCCTGCGGACGTCAGCCGGGCGAGGAAACTGCCCAGCTGTTCCAGCCGAAAGGTGATTTCCGGATCAAGCGCATCCGGCTCTGACCCCGCCATGGCGCAGACCAGCGGTCGTTCGGACAGGCGATTGCAGATTTCAAGCGGCAGCGCACCGCGCCCCGCGATCAGAGCGATCATGCGATCATCCCCCAGGTGTCAAAAACGACCGGTCGCTTGCACCGGTGATAAAGGCGATGATTTCCTGCACATAAGCGCTGTCGGTTTCCTCACCAAGGCGCCGGGCGCGTTCCTGAAAGGTGCCCTCCCCCTGTGCCAGCATCTGGAAGGCGGCGCGCAGGGCGGTGATATCTGCCCGCGACACACCGCGGCGTTTCAGGCCGACAAGGTTAAGCCCGTCCAGCTCTCCGCGCGGGGCCTGTACCAGTCCGTAGGGGATCACATCATTTGTGACCATGGTAACCGCGCCGATGATGGCGCCGCGCCCAATGCGCACCCATTGGTGGATACCGGAAAGACCACCGATGATCACATCATCCTCGATCACGCAATGACCTGCGACGGCGGCAGAATTGACCACGATCACCCGATCCCCGATCTGCGCGTCATGGGCTATGTGGCAACCGGCCATGAACAAGCCGTCATCGCCGATCCGGGTCACCCCGCCGCCACCTTCGGTACCGGCATTGATGGTCACATGTTCACGGATCCGGTTGCGCGCACCGATCACGGTCCGGCTTTTCTCTCCCTTGAACTTCAGATCCTGCGGAATCTCACCGATCACTGCGAACGAGAACACCGTCGTCTCTGCGCCGATCTCGGTTTCGCCGGTGACCACCACATGGGATTTCAGAACCACCCTTTCGCCAAGGGTGACGTCAGCGCCGACCATGCAGAACGGGCCGATTTCGCAGCCCTCACCAATGGTGGCGCCCGGTTCGATCACCGCCGACGGATGGATCTGGCTCATCGCGATCAATCCTTCTGAATGTCGACCATGGCCGAGAATTCAGCCTCGGCAGCGGTTTCGCCATCGACCGAGGCAACGCCCTTGAACTTGAAGATCTTGCCACCTTTCTTCCCGCGCAGGGTTTCGACATGCATGTCCAGGACGTCGCCCGGGATCACCTTGCGGCGGAATTTGCACTTGTCGATATTCATGAAGTAGATCAGCAGGTCGGTATCGACCATATCCATGCCCACACCCAGCATGACGCCTGCGGTTTGCGCCATCGCCTCGACGATGGTCACGCCCGGCATGATCGGCGTGCCGGGGAAGTGGCCCTGAAAATGCGGTTCGTTCATGGTGACGTTCTTGATCCCATGCGCCGAAGTGTAACCGTCGATTTCGATCACTTTGTCGACCAGCAGGAACGGGTAACGATGCGGCAGAATGCGCTGGATCAGGTGAATATCGGCACTTTTCAGATCGGCGGTCATGGCGGGTATCCCGTTTTTTTATATGTCCTGCGTCACTACCAAGCGGGAACGGTCTGGGCAAGCGCACCGCGCCGATGTCAGGCACCGGTCAGACCTGTTTCACTGGTCAGACGACTGGCTTTCAAGGTCTGCCCCGTCTCCCAGAACGGCATCGATGCGCGTGATCGCAAGATCCGTCACATCCGCGGCCTCAGAGCTGAGGAAAACCGAAGAGTTATCCAGAATGGCACCGGCGCCGCTGTCACGCATGATCCCCTGAAGGATGGGCAAAGAGGCTACAAAGAACTCCCGGCGGGCTGTTTCGCCCATTTGAGTGATCTCGCGCAGTTTCTGATCCTGCGTGCGCCGGGTCTCCTGCACCTTTTTGTCAAAGGCATCCGCAAGCGTGCGAAACGCCTCGGGCTCCATAGAGGGCCGCCGCTGAGTCAGGTCCTGCTCTTCCGCGCGCAGCTCTGCTTCGATACGGCGGTTCTCGGCAGTGAGCACGGCGCCTTCGGCTTCCAGCTCACGCGTGACGCGCTGGCCAAAGGCGCTTTCAGAGAAGAGACGGTCAGGCTGGATCGTCAGAATGCCACTTTGCGGCGCGCCAATCTGCATTTCCTGGCCGAGAGACAGATTGAAAGGCGCGGGTGTTCCAATAGCCGTTGACTGGGCCAAAGCTGTTCCAGCGGTCAAAGGCAGGCACAGCGCCAGGCCCATAACAAGCCCCCGGCGCGCCAGATAAAGGGGCGCCGACCAGCCGGTCGGCGCCCTCTTTGTTATACACGTCGGCCTTGCCTGCATCACCGGGTCAGAACCGGGCCTGCAAGGTCAGATCGAAACTTTGTTCCTTGTCAAAGTCTTCTTTCTTGACCGCATTGGAAAAGTTGAACCGCAACGGGCCAAAGGCCGTGGTCCAGAGGACCGAAAACCCGACCACGTGCCGGAAAGACCCGTTACGGCCGACGACGAAACCACCGCTGGCAGGTGTGTCCACGTCCTGCAGGCCCCAAAGGTTGCCGACATCGTAGAAAAGACCACCGCGCAGCCCCAGTTCCTCAGGCAGACCCAGCGGGAATTCGGCATCAAAACGTGCAACGGCATAGACGTTGCCGCCGAGGAAATCGTCGTAACTTCCGCCATCAGCCCGCGGCGCAGTATCCCGAGGCCCGATCCCGCCGGGTTCGAACCCTCGCATAACGCTGGGGGTCAGAACAAAACGGTCAATCGAGCGGCTGTAATCGTCGCCCATCCAGTGCAGCGAGCCGGTTTCCAAAGTCGCCCGAAGCGTGACTTCCTCGTTGAGGATCTTGCGCTGTGCGACCAGCTTGGCCGTGGTTCTGAGGTATTCGCTATCTCCGCCAAGCCCGGCATAATCAGCGCCCACCTGCATGGTAAAACCGATATTGGGGTCGAGACCGGTCAGACGGCTGTCATAGGAATATGTGAACCCAAGGGAGCTGGACGTTTTGCTGCCTTGATTGATCTCACTTCTTATCACAGGGCCCGCCACAGGATAGGTCCCTCCGACAAAGCTCACGTCATCGCGGCGGATCATTTCACTGTCGGCCCAAGTATAGCGCACTTCCAGAGTGGTATCTTCGGTCACATTGAAGGTCAGCGCCGGACGGAAGAACGCGCGAGAGGTGTCGTACTCCGCATAGCTAGAATCGGTTTCGGACACACCAAGGTCCAAATCGAATTTCAGATCCCGTCCCAGCAGATGCGGCTCGGTAAAGCCCAGAACGTACTCTTCCGATTCCTGAGCAGTCGCGATCGAGAAAGACAGGCGTTGACCTCGGCCCAGGAAGTTGTTTTCGGTCAGACCAACGTTAACCCCAAAGCCGTCGTTGACAGAGTATGCGCCGCCAAGGCTCAACGAACCGGTCGGTTGCTCTTCGACGTTCACGTCTACGATCACCTGGCTTTCGGAGCTGCCTTCCCGGACGTCCACGTCTGATTTGGCAAAGAAGCCAAGCGCACGAATCCGTTCTGCGGCATCCCGGATTTCACGCGGATTGAAGGGGTCGCCTTCGACCGAGCGGAACTTCTGGCGGATCACCCGGTCCAGCGTTGTCGTGTTGCCTTCGATATCGATGCGTTCGACGAAGACACGCGGCCCGCGCACCATCGCGAATTCAACATCCAGCGTCAGATCGCGGTCGTTGCGGGTCACCCGCGGCTCAACGCGCAGGAAATCAATCCCCTGACGCGTTGCAAGCGTTTCCAGCATCTCGATGGAACGTTCAACAATCAGCGGCGAATAGGTCACGCCCGGTTTGACTTTCAATGCAGAGCGGTAGAGGTCAGCATCGGCTTCAGCGATTTCGCTGGTCACCGAGATATTGCCGAACTCGAACTGCTGACCTTCGGTAACATCGACGACCAGATAGACGGCGTCACGCTCCCGAGTCACTTCGGCGTTGGTGCTGTTGACCCGAAAATCCACATAGCCACGCGACAGGTAGAAATCGCGCAACACCTGCCGGTCAAACTGCAGGCGGTCCTCGATCAGCGTGTCCTTGTTGATGAAGGTCCGCAAGAGACCAGCCTGCTTGGTTTCCAGAACCCGGCGCAGACGCCGATCCGAATAGACCTTGTTTCCGACAAACGAAACGCGCTCGACTTCGATGGTGTCGCCTTCGGCAATCTCGAACACCAGATCGACACGATTGTCGCTACGGCGGATGATGCGCGGCGTCACCCGCGAGGCCAAACGTCCCTGCGCCCCATAGGCGGCAGCAATGGTCTCGGCGTCCCGTTCCGCCTGCGCGGCGCGGAACACGCGGCGTGGCGCGGATTCGATCAGCTCGGCCAGCTTGTCATCCTTGATCCGCCGGTTACCTTCGAAATTGATCTGGTTGATCGTCGGGAACTCGGTGACCTTGATGATCAGAGAGTTGCCGCTTGGCACCAGTTCAACCGTTTCAAAAACACCGCTGTCAAGAATACGCTGATACGCGTCATTCAACTGGCCAGCGCTGACCGGTTTTCCCCGTTCCAGCGCCGCATAGGACACGATCGTATCCGATTGGATGCGCTGATTGCCCTCCACCCGGACCGAATTGAACTGGTAGCTTTGCGCCGATGCGAAACTGGGCGTCAGGACAAATCCCAAGGCAACAGCCAATACGGCGCTCGATACGCTTCTATACAGTATATTGGTGCGTTTTGTGCGCACACCGCAGGATGTACCCACGACCTTCCCCCGAACCATCAGTCATAATCCGATTTTTTAAGCAGCTTTTAACTGTGCGTACCGGGTTTACTGACCGTTGTCAAAACTAAGAAATCACTCCGGGGCATGAAGATGCGCACAGACTGAGCACGGGTGACCGACGCGTTGCGCAGCGCAAACGCCGCATCCCCATGGTTTCAAAGGGATCCGAACCAGGCACCTGCAGTCAGAGCGAGAAAAATCGTCACGACCGACAGTGCGCGATCCCAATTCAGGCGCATCAAAAGACCCAGGCCATTGTCCGTTCTCATCAGAGCGTGCATGGTGACTTCCTTTCCCCAGTCGATGCCGCGCGCAAGGCTGCGCTGCGGGCGTAGCAGATTGAGAAAGGGTTAATGCCGGATTATGGCGACAGTTGGGCACCCGCCCTCTTCCCGGAGGCGGGCGCCACAACAAGTGTGATAAATTTTAACAGAAAAGATCGTTGCCGAGTGCAAAGACCATCAACGACAGAATCATCGCAATGCCAAGGGTCATCAGGATGCGCATGACACCATCACTGGGCGGACGCCCTGTGACCGCCTCATAGGCGTAGAACACCAGATGCCCCCCATCCAGCGCTGGCACCGGGAAGAGGTTCAGGAGGCCAACAGCTGTCGACAGAACCGCGATGAAGCGGATGAAGCTGACCGCGCCCTGGCTTGCCATTGCGCTGGAGGTTTCCGCGATCCCGATGGGCCCTGATAGATTGCAGGTGCTGATGGCGCCGGTAATCATATGCGTCAGGCCCGAAATCGACATGTCGATCACCGACCAGACCTGGGACGCCCCTGCCACCAGGGATTCGCCGACCCCGCCCACTTCGGTTGCGGGCTCAAAGGCCTGACCGCCGACCACACCAATCCGCCAACGGGTCGCGAAACTTCCATCGGGCTGCGGCTCATCCGTGCGACGCGGTGCCAGCGCAAGCTCCAACTCCTGCCCTTGCCGCCAGACTTCCAACAGCAGTACGCGGCCATCGGCCTGTTCGACGGTCTGCTTCAGCTGATCGAAGGCAAAAATCGGTTCTCCATCGACGCCCGTGATGACATCGCCGGCCTGAAGCCCGGCATCCGATGCAGCGCTGCGCGGCGCAACGGCCCGCACATGCGGCGGCGATAGGAACGGGCCCTGAACCGAGACCAACTGACCATCCCGGCGCACCTGATACTCCATCGGCTGCACCATCGGCAGTTGGTCGCGGAATTCCCCCCAGGACATGGCTCCGGCCTCGTCCGGGATGGCAACGCCCTCGATTGCGACCAATTCGTCACCTTCGCGCAGCTGATTTTCGATGCCGGGCAGCGGCACCAAGGTGCCGATAGCCAGCGGATCCCGCAGGGTTCCCTGCGTCATCGCCAGAACCGAGAAAATGATCACTGACATCACAAAATTGAACACCGGTCCGGCAGCAACCGTAGCGCTGCGCGCCCAAAGCGGGGCACCGTGCATGGTCTGGCGTAGGCGCGTCGGATCATTGGCCGCCGCCTCCATCGCGGCGCTGTCCTTGCCCGAGGCCGCGTCTGCATCGCCAAGGAATTTCACATATCCCCCAAAGGGCAACAGCGCGATCTGCCAGCGGGTGCCACGCTTATCGACGCGGCTGAACAACACGGGGCCAAAGCCCAGCGAAAAAACCTCCGCATGGATTCCGGACCACCGGCCAACGATGTAGTGGCCGTATTCATGCACGGCGACGATCACCGAAAGCGCGACAACAAAACTGCCGATGGTGTAGAGAAAGCCGCCAAACTGCGGGAGTAGGGTCACGATATCCAAGTTCTTACCTTATCTGCGTTCCGCTGCGGCGCGCTCTGCCTCTTGTCGGGCGAGATGGTCAATCTCAGTGACGTTATCAAGGGTCATTGCGGAATCAATAAGGCCGCTTTGTGCCTCCATCCGCTCCAGAACCGCGGCCGTTACCTCGGCCATTTCGGTGAACCCGATCTGTCCCGCTATGAACAAATCCAGCGCCTTTTCCTTGGCTGCGTTGAAGACGGCGCCCATCAGACCGCCGCGCTGCATTACATCATAGGCTTGCTGTAGCGCCGGGTACCGCGCCGTATCCGGAGCCGTGAAATTCAGCTGACCAATTTCCGCCAGATCGAGCCGCGCAACCGGCAGATCCTTTCGCTCGGGCCAATGCAGCGCGTATCCGATGGCATGGCGCATATCTGGTGCGCCCAGATGCGCCATCAGGGCACCATCGCGAAAGCCAACCAGCGCATGCACCATCGATTCGGGATGCACCAGAACCTCGATCTGTTCTGGCGCGACACCAAAGAATTCTTTGGTTTCAATAACCTCTAACGCCTTATTGAACATTGATGCGCTGTCGATGGTGATGCGCTGCCCCATGTCCCAGTTTGGATGAGAGGACGCCTCGGCCAAGGTTGCCTTTTGCAGATCTTCCAGCGGCCAGTCGCGGAACGCGCCACCGGATGCGGTGATGATGATCCGCTCAACTGCTGAAATCTCTTCACCGACCAGCCCCTGAAACACCGCCGAATGTTCGCTATCCACCGGCAAGAGCCGGGCGCCATGTCGCAGCGCGGTCTGCATCAGAAGGCCACCGGCACAGACCAGCGATTCCTTGTTGGCCAACGCCAGCGTGGTGCCCTGCTCTAGCGCCTTGAGACCCGGCGCCAGACCGGCAGCGCCAACGATCGCCGACATGATCCAGTCCGCCGGACGGGTTGCCGCCTCGATCAGGGCGGCCTCGCCCGCTGCGGCCTCCACCCCGCTGCCCTCCAGCGCGGCGCGCAGATCCGGCAGGCGCTCCTCATAGGCCGTTACCGCAATATCAGCCTTGAGCGCGATCGCATCCGCGGCAAGCCGGGCAATATTGGCACCGCCCGTCAGAGCGACCACGTCATAGGCGCGCTGATCGCGCCGGATCAGGTCAATGGTGTTCTGACCGATCGAGCCGGTGGCGCCGAAGATAGAGATTTTACGCATGGTCATGCCCTACAAGGCTATCCCAGAAATGTCACGAAGATCAGGAAGGCCGCCGCCGCCCCGAGCATCCCGTCGAACCGGTCAAAAAGGCCACCGTGACCGGGAATAAGCGCGCTGGAATCCTTGACGCCGGTCTTCCGCTTCAGAGCGCTTTCCGCGATGTCGCCCGCTTGGCTGGCCATCGACATGACAACCGACAGGACAATCGCGCCCATGCCCAGCCCCGAGGCTTCGCTGAAGAAGGCCCCGACAACCGCCGCAGCGATCCAGCCAGCCGAAGATCCAGACCAGGTTTTCTTGGGGCTGACACGCGGCCAGAGCTTTGGCCCGCCGATCATCTTTCCGGCAAAATAGCCTGCCACATCAGTGGCAACGACAACCCCGATCAGCCACAACAGCCATGCAGCGCCCATTTCGTTGCGCAGCCATACAAAGGTAAAGCCGGCGCAAACGATCCAGAGACCAAACAGCCCGAACCGCAAGCGAGCGGCAACGGGCAGTTGAAACATGCCACCAAGGATCGGAGACACCAGCAGAGGCATGCCCCAGACCGGCGGCAGCAGGGTCGCGCCCAGCACCGCAATGGCTGACATTGCCCCCAGTTGCAGCGCCTGCCCGGTCTTTTCGGGCGCCAGCATCCGGACAAGTTCCCAGATCATACCACCACAAGCGGCAGCGATGAGCACAGCAAACCAGATGCCACCCAGCCAGATTTCCACGGCGCCTACAACAAGCATGACGACCGCAGACAGCAAGCGCGGCATCAGGTCGGACCAACGTCCCGCGCTCATGTCTTCACCGCGCCAAAACGTCTGTCACGGGCGCCATAGCCCCGGCACAGGCGCCCCAGTTCTTCGGCGGTGAAATCCGGCCAGAGCGTGTCGATGAACTCATACTCCGCATAGGCAGATTGCCACAGCAGGAAGTTGGAAATCCGTGCCTCACCGCTGGTGCGGATCACCAGATCGGGATCCGGCAGCACATGGGTATCGAGGTATTTCGGCAGGGTTTCCTCGTCCACATCGTCAGGAGATAGTTTTCCAGCCGCAACATCCTGCGCTAGCCGTTTCGTGGCGCGGGCCACCTCGTCCCGCCCACCATAGTTCAGGGCAATTGTGAGATTGGTGCCGTCGTTACCTTTGGTTTCCTCTTCCAACTGATCCATCAACTGGATCAGCTTGGCATCAAGCCGCACCCGATCCCCGATGAAACGCACCCGTACATTACGCGCGGCCAGCGCCTTCATCTCCTTGGAGATATAGCGGCGGAACAGGCTCATGAGGCCCGCGACCTCGACCTGCGTCCGTTTCCAGTTCTCGGTCGAAAAGGCAAATATGGTCAGATACTTGATGCCTAGGGACGGACAGCATTCGACGATTTCCCGCACCCGTTTGGCGCCTGCGTGGTGCCCGAACAGACGCGGGCGGCCACGGGACTGTGCCCACCGGCCGTTGCCATCCATGATGATGGCAACATGGCGTGGGCCCTGCCCCGTGCCGTCTTCGGACGCGCCCTCGGAAGGCGCCGTGTCGGTATTGCTGACCATATCCGGGCGTCAGACCTGCATGATTTCGGCTTGCTTGTTTTCCAGCGCCTCGTCCACGGCCTTGATCATCGCGTCGGTCAGATCCTGAACTTCGCTTTCCCAGAACTTCTGGTCGTCCTCGGACATCCCATCAGCCTTGGCCTTCTTGATCTGATCCATGCCATCGCGGCGCACGTTGCGCACCGACACACGGGCGTGTTCAGCGTATTGGCCGGCAACCTTCGTCAGCTCGCGGCGGCGTTCTTCGTTCAGCTCCGGAATCGGCAGCATGATGATGGTGCCGTTCAACTGCGGATTGATACCAAGGCCGGATTCCCGGATCGCCTTTTCAACTTTGCCAACAAGGGATTTATCCCAAACGTTGATCGTCACCATGCGCGGCTCGGGCACGTTGACGGTGCCGACCTGGTTGATCGGCGTCATCGAGCCATAGGCATCTACCATCACCGGATCCAGCATCGAAGCCGAGCCACGGCCGGTTCGCAGCGAGGCAAACTCGGTGCGCAGGTTGGCCATGGCGCCATCCATGCGACGTTTCAGATCGTCGGTATCCAGTTCAAAATCATCAGACATTCTGCTCTCTCCCCTGACTTGAGGCGGTCTTTACACCGCTCATAAGCGATTGTCGCAAGATTGTATAGCAATCTCGGCCCGCTGACGGCCACTCTGCCCGATGGCAGAAGCTAGCCACAGCGTTGATACCGGCTTGCAACCCCTTGCATAAACGAAAAGACGCGCCTCCCGCCGGGACACGCGTCTTTTGCCATTATCAAACCAACTGCGGCTCAGCCCTGAACCTTGGTGTACGTCCCCTCGCCGGCCAGGATGCCCCGGAACCCGCCAGGCTCATCCAGCGAGAAGACGATGATCGGCAGGCTGTTGTCGCGCGCCAGAGCAATCGCCGAGGCATCCATCACGCCCAGGCGTTTGGCCAGCACATCGTCATAACTGACGGTGTCATAGCGCTTGGCGTCGTCGAACTTCACCGGATCCTTGTCATAGACGCCATCGACCTTGGTGCCCTTGAAGATCGCCTCGCAGGCCATTTCATTGGCACGCAGCGTCGCCGCAGTGTCGGTGGTGAAATAGGGGTTACCGGTGCCGGCCGCGAAGATGCAGACCCGCTTCTTCTCAAGGTGGCGCACGGCGCGGCGGCGGATATAGGGCTCGCAGACCTGATCCATCGGAATGGCGCTGATCACCCGGGTGAAGACGCCAAGCGATTCCAGAGCGGCCTGCATGCCAAGGGCGTTCATCACCGTCGCCAGCATCCCCATATAGTCAGCTGTGGTGCGTTCCATGCCCTGCGCAGCGCCGGACAGGCCCCGGAAGATATTGCCGCCGCCGATGACCATGCAGATCTCGACGCCCATGTCGTGCACCGACTTCACCTCTTTGGCGATCCGCTCCACGGTCGGCGGATGCAGGCCAAAGCCCTGATCCCCCATCAGCGCCTCCCCGGAGATTTTCAGCATGACACGTTTATAGGCAACGGCCGAAGTGGCGGCCGGTGTTTCGATTTCTTGGGGCATGTTGCGCTCCGGAATATGACGGGGTTAATTTGCGCCGCAAAATGAAGCAAATCACCGGCAGGATCAATGCAGGCCAGGCGCCTTTTCTTCCCCGGAGTATAACAAATCCGCCCCCGGTGAGGACAGGCTGACATGACAGAACTTCGCATCGATCCGGATAGGCCCGTTCTGATCGCTGGCCCAACGGCCTCGGGGAAATCCGCGCTCGCGCTGGAAATTGCGGAAAAACAAGGCGGTGTGGTAGTCAATGCCGATGCCAGCCAGGTGTTCGACTGTTGGCGGATCGTTACCGCCCGCCCTTCTGTCGAGGAAGAGGCCCGCGCGCCGCACCGGCTTTATGGGCATGTGGCCTATGATGCGCCCTATTCCGCCGGTCACTGGCTGCGGGAGGTGGTGCCGCTGCTGTCAGGAACGCAGCGGCCGATCATCGTCGGCGGAACCGGCCTTTATTTCAACGCCTTGACCGAAGGTATGGCTGAAATCCCGCCCACACCTGCAGAAGTCCGGGCCGAGGGCGATTCGATGTCGCTCGAAGACTTGCTGTCGGCGCTTGATCCCCAGACCGCGGCCCGCATCGATGTGCAGAACCGTGCCCGCGTGCAGCGCGCCTGGGAGGTGCTGACCGCCACGGGACGGGCGCTGGCCGATTGGCAGGATGACACCCCGCCGCCGCCCCTGCCGCTGAACGCCTGCAGTGCGTTGGTGCTGGAAAGCAGTAAGGACTGGCTGGAGGCACGCATCCGCAAACGGTTCCGCGCCATGCTGGATCAGGGCGCCATGGATGAAGTCGAGGCCATGCGAGATCGGTTCGACCCCAGCCTGCCCTCCTGCAAGGCGATCGGCGCGCCGGAACTCATGGCCTATGCCACTGGCAGAATGACGCTGGAGGAGGCGGAGGAAAGCGCCGCGATTGCCACCCGCCGGTTCGCCAAACGGCAGCGCACCTGGTTCCGTGCCCGCATGGAGAAATGGCGGAAAATCTCCCCCGAGATCGGCTATCAGCTCAGCTAAACGGCAGGTGCAGGTAAGAGGCACAAATTTATCAATTTTTAACCTTCTTCGGCAGGAACTTGCCAGAATCACATTTTCATGCGCTGTTACATCGATAAAGTTTAAGTAAATCTATGTAACATCTCATGCCATTCGACCCGAAACCAGCCGAAGATCTTCACGTTTCGCCGCTTTCGCGTCTCTACCCAGACGGTCCTTGGCAAACAGAACTTGCGCATGATCGCGCCGAGCATGTGCTGATCTGGATCACACGCGGACAGGGTCGTTTTCTGATGGATGGGCACCGGCGCGGGTTTGGCGCGCATACGGCGCTGTTCTTTCCGGCCGGCAATCTGTGGTCAGTGGAATTCGGACGCCAATGCCTGGGTCAGGCCCTGATCGTGCCTGCCACCGCGCCCGTGTCGATGCCGCCCGAGCCGCTACACCTGAAGTTCAACGACCCGGTCGAGCAAGCGCGTCTCAACAGCCTGCTTGAGGCGGTGTCGGTCGAACAATCCACTCATCCTGCCCTGTGGCGCCGGGCCATGCAGTCCTACACCGATCTGATCAGCATCCAGCTGCGCCGTCAGCCCCCCTCCGGCCCCCTGCCCCCGGTGAAACCAAACGCCGCGCGGCGCCTGTCACAGGCCTATTGCAAGCGGGTGGTAACCTATTTCGACGATCACGCCAGCATGGCGGATCACGCCGCTGCGCTGAACGTGACGCCGACCCACCTGACCCGTGTCTGCAAGGCGGAAACCGGTAAGACTGCCGCCACGCTGCTGACAGAGCGGCAGCTTCACGCGGCCCGGAGCCTGCTGATTTCAAGCGATCTGGCCATGCGCGACATCGCCGCCCAACTGGGGTTCGGCAGCGCCGCCTATTTCACTCGCTTCATCACCCAGCACACCGGTGAGACACCAAGCGCCCTGCGCAAGAAGGCGCGCAAAGCCGCTATTCCCCAGTAACGTTCCAGCCTCTGCCCGCGACCTGCCGTCGTGAGTCGGCCCAGGCCCCCGTTTGCACCTCAACCCTGCGGAGAACTGGGCACTTCTGCCCAGTCCTGTGGCGCGACCCACCGCGAATATACGAAAACGACGCAAAAAAGGTCGCTTTTCTGCCGTATTCCGCCGAATCTGTGCATTGACCTAAGCCGCCTTATGAGGCCGAATAGGTGCGTGAGACGGCGAAATTCAAAAATAGCACCTTTCCGGACCGCAATCCGGACATACCATCGCCACCTCGAGGCAGGGCCAAGCGTCCTGTTGGTGCAAACAGGGAGATCCGTATGAACAACGATACCACCACCGGCGCGCCGATCCACTGGGCCGCCCAGATGCATGCCGAGGAAGTCAAAAACGGCAAACTGAGCCGCCGTGAATTCCTGGCCCGCTCCACCGCACTGGGCGTCAGCGCCGCAGCCGCCTATGGGCTGATCGGTCTGGAGGCCCCGGTGCAGGCCGCTGCACATGCCCAGAAGGGTGGCACCCTGCGTATGCAGATGGAGGTCCGTGCGCTCAAGGATCCGCGCACTTTTGACTGGACCCAGATCGCGACCTTTACCGCCGGCTGGCTGGAATATCTGGTCGAATACAACAGCGACGGCTCTTTCGGCCCGATGCTGCTGGAAAGCTGGAGCGCCAATGCCGATGCGACCGAATACACCCTGAACGTCCGCAAGGGCGTCAAATGGAACAACGGCGACGATTTCACCGCCGAGGACGTGGCTCGCAACATCGCCGGCTGGTGTGACAAGAGCGTCGAAGGCAACTCGATGGCAGGCCGCATGGCATCGCTGATCGACGAAGCCACTGGCAAGGCCGCAGATGGCGCCATCACCGTGGTGGACAGCCACACCGTGATGCTGAAGACCAACACGCCGGACATCACCATCATCCCCGGCATGGCGGACTATCCCGCAGCCATCACCCATGCCAGTCATGACGCCGCAACCATGCTGGAGAACCCGATCGGTACCGGTTACATGCTGCCCGAGAGCATGGAAGTCGGCGTCAAGGGTGTGCTGGTGCGCAACGAGGACCACGAGTGGTGGGGCTACGCCGCTGGCAAGGGCGGCCATCTGGACCGCATCGAGTTCATCGACTACGGCACCGATCCGGCCGCCTTCCTGGCCGCCTTCGAGGCCGAAGAAATCGACATGAACTGGGAGTCGGTCGGTGAATATGTCGACATCTTCGACAGCATCGGCCTGACCCGATCGGAAATCCCCTCCGGCTTTACCATCGTCATCCGCCCGAACCAGCTGGCCGAAGTCGATGGCATGAAGCCCTATGCTGACAAGCGCGTGCGCCAGGCTCTGGCCATGGCAGTCGACAACAACGTCTGCCTTGAACTGGGCATGTCCGGCTACGGCATCCCGGCAGACAACTGCCACGTCGGCCCGATGCACCCGGAGCACGACCCCAGCGTCACCCGTATCCCCTATGACCCCGCCAAGGCCAAGGCCCTGATGGATGAAGCAGGCATGGGCGATTACGAGCACGAGCTGCTGTCGATCGACGATGACTGGCGCCGCAACACCACCGATGCGGTGGCAGCCCAGCTGCGCGATGCAGGCATCAACGTGAAGCGGACCATCCTGCCCGGTTCCACCTTCTGGAACGACTGGGTGAAATATCCCTTCTCCTCGACCAACTGGAACCACCGCCCGCTGGGCACTCAGGTTCTGGCACTGGCCTATCGCTCGGGCGAGGCCTGGAACGAAAGCGGCTTTGCAAATGCCGAGTTCGACGCTCTGCTGGCCGAGGCCAACTCGATCGCAGATGCCGACAAGCGCCGCGAAGTGATGGGCAAACTGCAAGCCATCATGATCGACGAAGGCGTCACCATCCAGCCTTACTGGCGCACCGCCATGCGTCACCACCGGGATACCCTGGTCGGTGTCGACAAGCACATTGCGGACCTGCCCCAGCTTTACAAGTGGGCTCTCAAAGCCTGACCTGGACCTGCACGGGCCGCGCATCGCGCGGCCCGTTTCCGCTGGACCCGTAGCACAGCCAAAAGACAGGGCGCATCCGCGCCTAGCAAAAGCGCAGCGGCATTGAACCGGGCGCATAGCCACCAATGGGGGCATCCATGGGACTGTTTATCCTCAGACGCGTCGGGGTCATGATCCTGACGGCGCTTTGTCTGACCTTTGTCGTGTTCTTCATGACAAACCTCTATCCGAACCTTGAAAAACTCGCCAAGACCCAGGGCAACTTCCGCATGTCGGACGAAGCCGTGGCCAGCTGGCTGGAAAAGGGCGGTTACCTGCAATCCACGCCAAAGAAATACATGGAATGGATCGGCCTCGCGCCGTCGTACCAGCACACGGCTGAGGATGGCACCATCACCGGCCGCTGCATCACGCCGGGCATGGACCCAGCGGAGGCCCCGCAGTTCTGCGGCATCCTGCAGGGCTATTGGGGTTATTCCACGGTGTTCAAGGATGAGGTCAGTTCCATCATCGCCACCCGTCTGTCGCTGACGGGCACGCTGATGTTCTGGGTGATGCTGGTCATGGTGCCCTCGGCGCTGATCCTTGGCGTTCTGGCGGGCATGAAGGAAGGCTCTGCCACCGACCGAACACTGTCGACCTTTGCCATCACCACCACGGCGACGCCCGAATATGTCTCGGGCGTCCTGTTTATCGCTATTTTCTCATCCTCTGCCGTCGGCCTCAAATGGTTCAAGGGCACCGCGACCAGCGCGATGGAAAGCCCCAACATCGAAAACTTCCTGCTGCCGGTTCTGACTATCGCCCTTTATGGCATGGGCTATATCGCACGCATGACCCGCGCCTCGATGACCGAGGTGATGACGGCGCAATATATCCGCACCGCACGGCTCAAAGGGGTGAGCTTTCCCAAGATCGTCATGAAACATGCCCTGCGCAACGCGCTGATCGCGCCTTTCACCGTGATCATGCTGCAGTTCCCCTGGCTCCTGAACGGCGTGGTGATCGTTGAGACCCTGTTCAACTACAAGGGCTTTGGCTGGACGCTGGTACAAGCCGCTGGCAACAACGATATCGAACTGCTGCTGGGCGTCTCGGTCGTCTCGGTTCTCGTGGTGTTGATCACGCAGCTGATCTCGGACATCGGCTACGT
Organism: Phaeobacter gallaeciensis; assembly: GCF_001678945.1. Taxonomy (NCBI): domain Bacteria; kingdom Pseudomonadati; phylum Pseudomonadota; class Alphaproteobacteria; order Rhodobacterales; family Roseobacteraceae; genus Phaeobacter; species Phaeobacter gallaeciensis. Next base: position 4,033,461 of record NZ_CP015124.1, on the reverse strand, counting down.
CTACCTAAACCCACGCATTCGCATTTCCTGAAGACGGAGAAAGACTATGGAACCACTCAGCTGGACCGGATCAATCGCCTTTCTCAACCCGCTTCTGTTTGCGGCTTTGGGACTACTGGCAATCTCGATCCTTCTTTGGATCATCATCGGCGCGGTCACCCCCGAGGAACGCGCTATTACCAACGCAGGCGGTACGCTCAGCCTGTCGGCCGGGCCGCAGGGCCTTGCCGCGCTGGCCGTGCGCCTCACCTTCCTGGCCTCGGCCGTCATCCTTTTGGCCTATCTGCTGCTTGGCCTCGTGATGGGCACCGGCGCGGGAATCATCGGCGCCCTGTCGCAGCAGATGCTGCCGGTCTGGATCGCCCTTGTGGTGCTTTATGCCGTTTCCATCACCTTCAAGCGGCGTCTTGGCCTTTATGGCAAGCTGTTTGACAGCCCCATCGGCATGATCGGCTTTGGCCTTGTCATGTTCTGGGTCTTCACCGGCTTTTTTGCGGCCTTTGACATGCTGGCCACCCATGATGCGCTGTCGCAGGCGTCGGGCATGAAAAACAAAGCCCCCGGCACGCCCCTGCGCGGCGCCGAAGAAGGCGAGTTCCAATGGTATCTCCTTGGCGGTGACAACCTGGCGCGGGATGTGTTCAGCCGGATGGTCAAAGGTTCCTGGGAGGTGGTGAAAATTGCCCCGCTGGCGACGACCTTTGCCTTCATGGTGGGGATCACCCTAGGGCTGCCGGCCGGATACTATGGCGGCAAACTGGACACCTTCCTGTCCTTCCTCGCCAACCTGATCCTGGCCTTCCCGGTGATCCTGCTGTTCTACCTGATGGTAACCCCCGAGATCGTCGAGACCGGCCTGCCGCAATATATGGCGGTGGTGCTCTTTGCCTTCCCGATGGTATTCTTCGGGGTGCTGCTGAATGCTCGCTACAGGACGCAGCCCAAGAAGAACATCATCATCCTAGCTGTCGTTCTAGCGCCGCTGTTCGTGCTCTATATGTCCTTGATCAATGCCAAGGGATCCAAGATCGACTTCTGGCCGGTGGATCTGTTCGACATTCCGGGCGGAATCCTTGTGGTCTTTGTCTCGGTGGTCTTCGTGAACTCACCCACCGTGTTCCGCATCGTGCGGGGCCTAACGATGGACATCAAGACCCGCGATTACGTGGCCGCCGCGCAGACCCGGGGTGAGCGTCCCTGGTACATCATGCTGTGGGAGGTTCTGCCGAACGCCCGCGGGCCGCTGATCGTCGATTTTTGCCTGCGCATTGGCTACACGACCATCCTTCTTGGGACTCTGGGTTTCTTCGGCCTTGGCCTGCCGCCCGAAAGCCCGGACTGGGGATCGACCATCAACGAGGGCCGCAAGCTCTTGTCGATCTACCTGCACCCGGCCCTGCCCCCCGCCATCGCTCTGCTGAGCCTGGTACTGGGTCTGAACCTGCTGGCCGATGGTCTGCGTGAAGAAAGCCTGAGGGATTGATGACATGAGCAAGCTAGAGCAAACCGATGGCCCGATCCTGGAAATCGACCGCCTGTCGATCTCCTTCTTCACCCGGCTGCGTGAAATCCCGGCGGTAATGGATTTTTCCGTCTCCGTGATGCCCGGCGAGGCGGTTGGCCTTGTGGGCGAATCTGGCTGCGGCAAATCCACTGTCGCCCTTGGGGTGATGCAGGACCTTGGCAAGAACGGCCGCATCGTGGGCGGCTCGATCAAGTTCAAGGGCCGCGACCTGGGAGAGATGAGCGTCGAGGAGCTGCGTGACATTCGCGGCAACGAGATCGCGATGATCTATCAAGAGCCGATGGCCAGCCTTAACCCGGCGATGAAAATCGGCAAGCAGCTGATGGAAGTGCCGATGATCCACGAGGGCGTCAGCGAAGAAGAAGCCTACAAGCGCGCCCTTGAAGTTGTCACCGACGTGCGCCTGCCCGACCCGGAGCGGATGCTGAACAGCTATCCGCACCAGCTGTCGGGCGGCCAACAGCAGCGGATCGTCATCGCCATGGCGCTGATGTCGAAACCGGCACTGCTGATCCTGGATGAGCCCACCACCGCCCTTGACGTGACGGTGGAGGCCGCCGTGGTCGAACTGGTCAAGGATCTGGGCAAGAAATACGGCACCTCGATGCTGTTCATCTCGCACAACCTCGGCCTTGTTCTGGAAACCTGCGACCGGCTTTGTGTGATGTACTCCGGCGAAGCGGTCGAGCGCGGCAGTATAGAAGACGTCTTTGACGAGATGCAGCACCCCTATACGCAGGCGCTGTTCCGCTCGATCCCGCTGCCGGGTGCCGACAAGAACGCGCGCCCGCTGGTGGCGATTCCGGGCAACTTCCCACTGCCCCACGAACGCCCGCCGGGCTGCAACTTCGGTCCGCGCTGCGATTATTTCGAAGCGGGCCGCTGCGATGCGGGCGACATTGCCATGGCCGATGTGCCCGGCAATGACCGCCACGCCACGCGCTGCCTGAAGTTCCAGGAAATCGACTGGAACGCGCCGATCACCGTAGCCGACAAGAAGGAAAAGACCGCCCCGGGTGAGGTTGTCCTCAAGATCGACAAGCTCAAGAAATATTACGAGGTGGCCGCGAATGCCCTATTTGGCGGAGGCGCCAAGAAAGTGGTGAAGGCCAATGAAACGCTGAGCTTCGAGGCCCGCGAATCCGAAACGCTGGCCATCGTCGGTGAATCGGGGTGTGGCAAATCCACTTTTGCCAAGGTGCTGATGGGGCTCGAAACCGCCACCGACGGGGATATCCTGATGGATGGCCAGAACATCGAACAGACCCCGATCGAAGAACGCAACACCAAGACGATTTCGGACGTGCAGATGGTGTTCCAGAACCCCTTTGATACGCTGAACCCGTCGATGACCGTCGGACGGCAGATCACCCGGGCGCTGGAAATCTTTGGCATCGGTGACAACGACGCGGAGCGCAAGCAGAGGATGCTGGAGCTGCTGGATCTGGTGAAACTGCCCCGCGCCTTTGCCGACCGCATGCCACGGCAGCTGTCCGGCGGACAAAAACAGCGCGTCGGCATCGCCCGCGCCTTTGCTGGCGGTGCACGCATCGTTGTGGCGGATGAACCCGTCTCGGCACTGGATGTGTCAGTGCAGGCGGCGGTGACCGATCTTCTGATGGAGATCCAGCGCAACGAGAAGACGACGCTGCTGTTCATCAGCCACGACCTGTCCATCGTGCGCTATCTCAGCGACCGGGTGATGGTGATGTATCTTGGCCATGTGGTGGAGCTGGGGACGACCGATCAGGTCTTCTCGCCGCCCTATCACCCCTATACAGAGGCCCTGCTGAGCGCGGTTCCCATCGCCGATACATCGGTGGAAAAGGAGCATATCGTTCTCGAAGGCGACATCCCGTCAGCGATGAACCCGCCATCAGGCTGTCCTTTCCAGACCCGCTGTCGCTGGAAGAGCGAAGTTCCGGGCGGTCTCTGTGAACGCGAGGTCCCCCCGGTGCGCGACATGCAGGGCGGGCATCAGATCAAATGCCACCTCAGCGATGAGATCCTTGAACGGATGAACCCGGTCATCAAGATCGCCGCCGAGTAGCCACTCTGATCACACCCAAAGCGGCGCCCGCGTTCATCACGCGGGCGCCCTTTCTATTCCAGATACTCTTCGTAGCGCTGATCGGTCAGCGTTTTCAGAAACGCAACCAGGGCGTCAATGCGCCGGTCATCCAGCGCAGGCCCGTGGGTCAGCTCGGTGGTCGACAGGGTGCCTGCAACCGGCGGCGGCCCCCAGGGTTTTCCGGTTTCGGGATTGATCTGCGCGGCGTCCGATTTGCTGTTGTAGCGATTGTAAAAGGCAATCACCGTGCGCAGCTCCTGAAACACCCCGTTGTGCATATAGGGGCCGGTGACAGCCACGTTACGCAATCCCGGCGTCTTGAACTTGCCCCGTTCTGCCGGATCAGTGACCGCCGGGTTGGCAAGCAGCCCATCGTCAATGGCACCGGCGGCAACGCCGTTCTCGGCCCGCCCCAGAACATTCTCCGGCACGCCGATATTGTGGTAGCTGTAGTTGGTGAAGGTCTCCTGCGGATCCATCGCGCTGCGCTTCAGCTGGTGGCACTGGTTGCAATTGGTGAACTGCTCCGAGAAGAACAGGATCCGGCCCAATTCTTCTTTTTTGCTGAGCTGAACCTCACCGCGCAGGAAACGGTCGTATTTACTGTCGAACGGCGCAAAGATGGCGGTTTTTTCATAGGCCGCCAGCGCCTCGGTCATCGCCGCATACCCGGCCTCAGGATCCTTCAGGATGTCCGCGCCGAAGTTCTGCTGAAAGGCTGTGACATAGTCCGGCTCTTCCTTCAGGCGCGCGACGAGCTGCGCCTTATCACTTAGCCCCATCTCGATCGGGTTCAGCGGCGGCCCCGCGGCCTGCTCTGCCAGATCCCGGGCACGCCCGTCCCAGAACATCCCCCCGGCCCAGCTTCCGTCTTCCTTCTGGTGAAACGGCGGCGTGAAGGCCGCGTAAGCCGCGCTTGGCGCGTTGCGGTCGCCCAGCGAGTGCCCATCATCGCCAAGAGAGAACGCCCCATCGGCAGAACGGCGTGGATCGGTGAAGCCATATTCGGCATCATGGCAACTGGCACAGGACTGAGTGCGGTTCTGCGACAAGATCGGATCGTGAAACAGAGCCTCTCCCAAGGTCTCAACCGGCGTCAGCTCTGCATCCTCGGCCAATGCAGAATGCGGTGATGCCGCGACGACCACCAAGGTAAGGCAACGGGCAGCGGCGCACATGCGCCAGAAAGGAGAAATCGTCATCATCAGGGCCTTTGGATCCGGGGCAGTCCCCACGCGAAGTACCCGACAGCTATAGCCCCGACCTTGATCAAGCGCAATTCCCGACAATAAAACTAGGAAAAGGCCCACCCCGATCATGGGGCGGGCCGATACTGGTTAACTCAGCAACAGAACAACGATCATCAGAAGGTTCATCGAGGCGAACTGCATCAAGCGTGGGAAACGTTTGCTTTTCCACGCCGCGAACAAGGCCAGCGTGACCGACAGGGCCAGACCAGCCAGGGACAGGGTACCAAACACGAGACCGACCGCACCGCTGCCCGGCCCCCAGGGCGACTGTTCGAAGGACATGCCGATCAGGCCAAAGCCAATCAGTATTCCCACGATGGCCCCGGCAAGGGTAACACCGACACTGCGGGCGCTGGCACGCTGCCGCGCGCCAAGGACGCTGTCGACGATCTCACGGCTGGGACCCGCCGACGGGGTCCAGTGCATACGGTCAAGGCGATCATCAAAACTGTAGGCTGTCACGGCAAATCCTCCTGAAACTGCTCGCATTTTTCAGGGGGAATTCGGGCAGCTTCGTGGCGGAGAAACGAAGTTAACGCGGCATTTACCAAGTTTACCGAGGCGTTAACACGGTCGTGATCCGGGCCGCCCCAAACGGCTGCGGTTCAAGGCATTTCGGAAGCGGTCAGCCGCCCCAGATCGTTTTTACATAGGCCTGGGTTTCACGGTATGGCGGCACGCCACCGTGTTTTTGAACCGCCTCGGGGCCTGCGTTATATGCAGCCAGTGCCAGGCGCCAGGAGCCGAACTTACGGAATTGGCGCGCCAGGTACCGCGCGCCGCCTTCCAGGTTTTCCTGCGGGACAGCGGGATCCACTCCCAGCGACCGGGCGGTCTGCGGCATCAGCTGCGCCAGCCCCAGCGCGCCTTTGTGGGATTTCGCGCCGGGGTTCCAGTTACTTTCCTGTTGCACGAGACGCAGAAACAGATCCTCGGGCACGCCGTGTTTGCGCGCTGCGGCGCGCGCCATGGTCATGAATTTCCCACGGTATTTTCCGGTATAGGGCAGACTGCCATACTGGCCCGTTTCAAATGAGGACCGCGGCAACAGACGGCTGGAGTTCTCGTATTGTTGCGCCGCACGGCCATCCAGAACCTTGGTATGGGCGGAGAACAGGCTGCGCTGGTTCTTGGTCGAGAACATGTCGGCGGTAGCGCCAGTCGCCAATAGCGAAACCCCGGCAGCCGCAGCAAGGCCACGAGCGTTCATTGCATAGACATTGATCAAAGCGGTCTTAAACGTGGCTTGCCCAAACATAGCGGCCCTCAACTCTGTTACCGTCGCGATCCGTTTTCCGACCGGCGCGACTATAGCGGATCTTAACTAAATTGAAAGCGTCAGCGTGCGGCGAACAGATTCCGGTGGGAGGCTGCCCGACCGAAAACCTGCGAAAACCCCCGTCCCGCGGCCAAGAAGGTTGCTTTCATCAGAGCTTGCGGGTCTGTACTGTGGCCCAAAATCCGGGCGCGCTCAGATTCGGTTCTGACACCAGATGCCCATCCACAGACAAGAACATCCAATAAGAACAAGGACAGGACCAAATGGCCGGCTCAGTCAACAAAGTCATCCTCATCGGCAACCTGGGCCGCGACCCAGAGGTGCGGACCTTTCAGAACGGCGGCAAGGTGTGCAACCTGCGCATCGCCACCTCTGAAACCTGGAAAGACCGCAACACCGGTGAACGCCGCGAAAAGACCGAATGGCACAGCGTTGCCGTCTTCAACGAAGGTCTGGTGCGCGTCTGCGAGCAATACCTGCGCAAGGGCTCCAAGGTCTATATCGAAGGCCAGCTGCAAACACGCAAATGGCAGGATCAAAACGGTCAGGACCGTTATTCCACCGAAGTCGTCCTGCAGGGCTTTGGCTCCACCCTGACCATGCTGGATGGCCGCGGTGAAGGCGGCGGTGGCGGCGGCCAGGGTGGCGGCAGCTACGGTGGCGGCGGCGGATATGGCGGTGGCGGCGGTGGCTACGACAGCGGACCCCAGGGCGGTGGCTTTGGCGGCGGCGGTCAGGGTGGCCCCTCGCACAATATCGACGACGACGAGATCCCGTTCTGATCTAACGGTTCTGACGCGTGATATCACCCTGGCGATACAGCCTTGGTGATATCCTTCTGATGATCCTTGCCCGATCCGCACAGGCTGCAAAAGGAATGACGCGATGACATGGTCTTTTTCTCTCGGCCGCCTCTTTGGCTCAGAGGTCAGAGTTCATGTCACCTTCTTCCTTCTTCTGGGGTGGATCGGGCTATCTGCCTACAGCGAACAGGGCCTGCCAGGCGCCATTGAGAACACCGTTTTCGTGCTGGCGCTGTTTGCCTGTGTTCTGGCCCATGAATTCGGCCATGCGCTGATGGCGCGGCGCTACGGCATTGCTACCCCCGACATCACCCTGTTGCCCATCGGCGGTCTGGCACGGTTGGAACGGATGCCGTCCAACCCCTGGCACGAGATCGCTGTGGCCTTTGCCGGGCCTGCCGTCAACATTGCGATCTGGGCCATTCTGGTGGTGATTGGTGCGGGCCGCTGGGATCTGGCGAGCCTGGCAGATCCGGCGCAGGAGTTTTCCGGCTGGAATTTCCTGGGCCGTCTGGCATTGGTGAACCTGATCCTTGCAGTCTTCAACCTGATCCCCGCCTTTCCGATGGATGGCGGCCGGGTGCTGCGTGCTGCGCTGTGCCTGAAGATGGACCGGGTCAAGGCGACCCGCATCGCCGCCATCGCCGGGCAGATCGCGGCCATGGGTCTGGCTTATCTCGGCCTCACCTCGGGCAACCCGGTTCTAGTTCTGGTGGCGGGCTTTGTCTTTATCGCCGCCAATGCCGAAAATCAGGACGTGGCGATGCGCGCCGTGACCAAGCGGTTCATGGCCCGCGATGCCATGATCACCAGTTTCGAGGCGCTGCGCCCTGAGGACACGCTGGAGACGGCCTCTGCCGCAGTCATCCGCACCACCCAGCATGAGTTCCCGGTTCTGGATGCCACCGGCCGCCCGCTGGGTTTTGTGACGCGCGGTGATCTGTTTGCCGCCATCGCCGCGGAAACTCCGCGCATGAAGGCGGTTTCCATGCTGATGACAAATGATATCCCCTCGGTCCCGCTGACTGCCGGGCTGGAGACCGTTCTCGACGCCCTGCACAAGGGCGCGCCTGCCGTTGTCGTCACGACAAAAACAGGCGCTCTTGCAGGCTATATCACCTCGGAGAACATCGGGGAGATGATGGTGGTGAAAGGCCGCTGACCAAAGGCAGACGACCTGTAACAGGACGGGGGACAACAGCCCCCATTCCCTGAAAGGTTACGCCTGTTCGACCTGACGCAGGGCCAGCGCATCCTCCAGCACGGCCAGCACCGTCTCGCGCGGCACATCTGCCGTCACGAAGGCCTTGCCAATGCCGCGCGCCAGAACGAACCGCAGCTGGCCGGCGACCACCTTCTTGTCCTGCCCCATCAGGTCCAGCAGCGCCACAGCGCCGGGCAGATCGCCGGGGATATCCGACAGATCCGCCTTCATCCCCATCGCCATCAGATGGGCGCGGACCCGGCTGGGGTCTTCCTGACTGCACAGCCCCAGACGCGAGGACAATTCGAACGCAAGCGCGCAGCCGATGGCAACGCCTTCGCCATGCATCAGACGGTCGGAATAGCCGGTCGCCGCCTCCAGCGCGTGGCAGAATGTATGGCCAAGGTTCAGCAAAGCGCGATCGCCCTGTTCGGTCTCATCGCGCACGACGATATCGGCCTTCATCTGGACCGAGCGGGCCACCGCTTCGACCCGGGCCGCCATATCGCCCGCCGCCAGTGCCGGGCCGTGTTCTTCAAGCCAGTCAAAGAACGCAGCATCGCCCAGCAGACCGTATTTCACCACCTCGCCATAGCCGGACAGGAAATCCCGCGCGGTCAGCGTGCCAAGAACCTCGGTATCCGCCAGCACCAGCGAGGGCTGGTGAAAAGCGCCGATCAGGTTCTTGCCCTGCGGCGCGTTGATGCCGGTCTTGCCACCGACAGAGCTGTCGACCTGCGCCAGCAGGGAGGTCGGGATCTGCACGAAACGCACACCCCGCCGCAGGACCGACGCCGCAAACCCGGCCAGATCCCCGATCACACCACCGCCAAGGGCAATCACGATGTCAGAGCGTTCCACCTGCGTCTCAAGAAGCCATTCGACGGCGCGCGAGAACTGCGGCCAAGCCTTGGTGCTTTCGCCGGGCGGCAAGGCAAGCGCATCCATTTCGATGCCTTCCGCCGCCAGTCCGGCCCGCAGGGTATCAAGGTGCCTGGCCGCCACGTTTTCGTCGGTCAGAACCGCAACCCGGGGGCGGTTCAGCAGCGGTTTGATCCGCTTGCCCGCCTCCTGCAACAGGCCGGGACCGATCACCACATCATAGGCGCGCTCGCCAAGGGGTACGTGAACTGTGCGCTGCATTATTTCGTCCATTCCAATACGTCTGGCCGCTCCTTAAGGGCCTCAAGCACCCGGTCGACCATTGTTTCAATCGAAGCCTGCCCGTCGGATTTCACCGTCAGGTCGGCCTTTTCATAAAATGGCACCCGCGCGTCATAAAGCTCGCGCAGGGTGGCCTTGGGGTCACTGGTACGTAACAAAGGGCGACTGTCCCGGTGGCGCACCCGGTTCCACAGAACCTCAAGGTCCGCCTGCAGCCAGACCGACACACCGCCTTCGGTGATCAGGGTGCGATTCTCTTCGGACAGAAAGGCGCCGCCTCCGGTCGACAGCACACCGCGCTCTTCTTCGAGCAAGCGGGCGATGACCTGACGTTCCTTCAGCCGGAAAAACGGCTCCCCATCGCGCGAGAAAATCTCAGGGATAGACATATTGGCCGCAGCTTCGATTTCGTGGTCGCTATCCAGAAACGGCACATCCAGCCGGGCAGCCAGCGCCCGGCCCACAGCGGTCTTGCCCGCGCCCATCATCCCAACCATGACGATCGTCTTTTTCAGCCTTCCCGGTGTCGGTCCGACGGTCACAGTTTCTTCGGTTTGCTCTTTTTCGCTCATTCTTCAGTGAATGACGTGATATTGCCGAAAAGGCCATATATAACTTGAGCAAAACACAAAGAAGCAGGCAGCAGGGACGCAATGGCAAGTTTGATCAAATATCTATTTTATATTGTTGTTCTGGCCGCGATCGGCCTGGTGGGATATGCCTATGTCGGCCCGTGGTTCGGCGCTGATTTCAGCGCCCCGACAGAGGAGATCCGCAAACCGGTGGTCCTGCATGCCGACTAGGCGTTCTTCAGGACCTCTGGCCCTTGCCGTTGCGGCGATATTTGCGGGCGCTGCGGGCGCCTCTCCGCCACTGGCGGAGGAACCGCTGACGGTGATCGACTGGCTGGGACAAACCCAAAGCCAGGTATTGCCGGATACAGTGCTGCTGGAGCCGCCAACTGCGGGAAGCGCCGCGCGGCCGGAAATCTCGGTAACCCCGCTTGAGGCGCTGTTGCCCCCGATCGGATTGGTGACGCCCTCTGCCACCGGGCTGCCAATCGACCTTTGGCGCGGCAGCGCTCCGCAGGACATTGCACGGCTGCTGCGCGACGTGCCGGTGCATAACAGCCCGGCGATGCAGTCGCTGCTGTTCACTGTCATTCTATCAGAGAGCCGCCCCTTGCCCGGCGGCGATGACGCCATTCTGCTGGCCCGCCTCGACCGGCTGATCGACCTCGGTGCCATCGACCCGGCACAGGCGCTGGCCGAACAGGCTGGACCGTCGGAAACACGCGCTCGATTCGACCGCTGGTTTGACAGCACGCTCCTGACCGGGGATGAGGACCGGGCCTGCGCCGCCCTGACCGCTGCACCCTATCTGGCGCCAGATTACAGCGCGCGGATCTTTTGCGCGGCCCGGCGCGGCGACTGGCCGACCGCGGCGCTAATGCTGGAATCCGCCCATGCGCTGGAGCTGCTGGATCCACCGGCGCTGGCCTTGCTCGACCGGTTCCTAAATCCGGATATCTTCGAAGGAGCCGCACCGCTTCCGGCGCCAGACAATCCTGATCCCCTGACCTTCCGCCTGTTTGAAACCATCGGAGAACGGCAACCGACGGCGCCCTTGCCGCGCGCCTTTGCCGCTGCCGATCTGCGCGACATTGCCGGTTGGAAAGCCCAGCTTGAGGCGGCAGAGCGGCTGACCCGTGTCGGGGCGCTTAACCCCAACCAACTGCTTGGCCTGTTCACTGAACGCAAACCTGCCGCCTCCGGCGGTATCTGGGACCGGGTCCGCGCCCTGCAGACCTTTGAAACCGCGCTGCGCGGAAATCGGACCGATCCGGGCGCCTCTACGGCACTGGATGACGCCCTTCAGTCTGCCTGGGAGGCCGCGCAGGCCTCCCGGATCGAAGTCGCCTTTGCCGATCTTTTTGCCGACGATCTGGGCCGCGCACGCCTGCAGGGAGAGGCCGCCGAACTGGCCTGGCGTATCCGGCTCTTGGCGCGAAGCTATGAACTCGCGGCGCACAATCCGCCGTCGCGCTCCGCCGAAGACCTGTTTCTGGCTGCTTTGGCACAAGGCCGCCCGGCAGAGGTGCAGCCCCCTTCCGATCTGGCGGCCTCCATCGCGACCGGTTTTGCTGCCGACGCAGAAATGCCTGTCTCCATCGCCCGCCTTCTGGACAACGGCCAGCTGGGCGAAGCGATCTTGCAAACCATAGAACTCTTTGCCCATGGCGCCGACGGCAACCTGGGCGATCTCAGCGCCGCGCTGGTTGCACTACGGGCGATGGGGCTTGAGGATACCGCGCGCCGGGCGGCGCTTCAGCTCTTGCTGCTCGTCAGGCACTGATATGGATGCCCCGCGCGATGATCTGCAATGGATCGCGACCTTCCTTGATGCTCAGGCAGCGGATCTCGGGGCGGCGCGCAACACGCTTTTGGCCTATGGCCGCGATCTGAAGGATCTGGCGGGCTGGATGGCCCGGCGCGGTATTTCCTTTGGCGCGGCCAGTCAGGATGACATCGAATCCTACCTGATTGCCTGCGACGCAGAGGGCCTCTCTCGCGCCACCCGCGCGCGGCGTCTCTCCGCGATCCGGCAGATCTATCGCTTTGCCTTCGAAGAAGGCTGGCGCACAGACAATCCCGCCATTCAGATCAAAGGGCCGGGGCGCAGCAAATCCCTGCCCAAGACGCTGGAGGTGACCGAAGTCGACCGCCTGCTAGAGGCCGCGCGTCAGACTGGCCGCACGCCCGACGACCGGCTGCGCAACACCTGCCTGATGGAGTTGCTCTATGCCACCGGCATGCGGGTGAGCGAACTGGTCTCGCTGCCGGTCAGCGCCGCCCGGGGCGATCCGCGCATGCTGCTGGTTCTGGGCAAGGGCGGCAAGGAACGCATGGTGCCCCTGTCGCCCCCGGCCCGCGATGCGCTGGCCGAATGGCTGCAAGCCCGCGATGCCGCCGCTGCCGAGGTTGAAAAACAGGGCAAGCCCGCCTCACGGTTTCTGTTCCCCTCGCGCGGCAAGGAAGGGCACCTGACCCGGCACCGGTTCTACCTGTTGATCAAGGAATTTGCCGTCACCGGTGGCGTGTCGCCGCAAAAGGTGACGCCGCACACGCTGCGCCATGCCTTTGCCACCCATCTGCTGGCCAATGGCGCTGATCTGCGCGCCATTCAGGCGCTGCTGGGCCACGCAGATATCGCCACGACCGAGATCTATACCCATGTGCTGGATGCCCGCCTGAGCGAGCTGGTCCTGCAGCACCACCCCCTGTCCCGCAACAAGGGCCCTGGCGACAAAGAATAAGCCGCGCCGCACGGAAGCGCCCTGCCCCTTGAACGAAACCGGCAGGACGCCCATAACCATACAAAATCCTTCTGATAAACTGGACCCGACATGGAAACCGATCCGACCACTCTGGACAGCGCATTCTGGCTTAGCGCCGGATCCATTGCTCTGCTGCTCGTTCTTTCGGCCTTCTTCTCTGGCTCCGAAACAGCCCTGACCGCCGCCTCGCGCGGGAAGCTCCGCACCCAGGCCGACAAGGGCGCACGCGGCGCCCGCAGCGCCTTGGCCGTGACCGAGGACAGCGAGCGGCTGATCGGCTCGGTTCTGCTGGGCAACAACCTCGTCAATATTCTGGCGACCTCACTGGCGACGGCGCTGTTCACCCGCGCATTCGGCGAAGGCGGCGTTGCGCTGGCAACCCTGGTCATGACTCTGCTGGTTCTTATCTTTGCCGAGGTTCTGCCCAAGACATACGCGATTTCCAACGCCGAAAAGGCCGCATCTGCCGTAGCCCCGGTGATTGGCTTTCTGGTGACCATACTGGCGCCGGTCGTCGGTGCAGTGCGGCTGCTGGTGCGCGGCGTGCTGCGCCTCTTCGGAGTTCAGATCGACCCGGACAGCCACATCATGGCAGTGCGCGAAGAGATCGCAGGCGCCCTGCAACTGGGCCATTCCGAAGGCGTCGTGGAAAAAGAGGACCGCGACCGTATCCTCGGCGCGCTGGATCTGTCCGACCGCTTTGTCGAGGAGATCATGCTGCACCGTTCCCATATCGAGATGATCGACGCCAATTCCGACCCAGAGGTCATTCTGGAGCAATGCCTGACCTCACCCCATACCCGTCTGCCGGTGTTCAAGGATGAGCAGGAAAACATCATCGGCGTTGTCCATGCCAAGGATCTGCTGCGCGATATGTATGCCCAGATCGGAGGGCCGGATGGCGATGCCGCGGCGTTGCGCAACTTCCAGATCACCTCGGTCGCGAAACCGCCCTACTTTGTACCGGAAACCACCACGCTGGACGACCAGATGCGCCAGTTCCTGCGCATGCGCAGTCATTTCGCCCTGGTGGTGGACGAATATGGTGCCTTGCAAGGTCTCATCACGCTTGAGGACATCCTTGAGGAAATCGTCGGCGAGATCACCGATGAATTCGACCCGGCGGAGCAATCCCTTGCCAAGAAGACCCAGGACGGCAATTTCCTCGTGGAGGGCGCCACGACCATTCGCGATCTCAACCGCGCCACCGAATGGAACCTGCCCGATGATGAGGCGAACACCATCGCCGGTCTTGTGATCCATGAGGCACAGATGATCCCCACCGTTGGACAGGTGTTCTCCTTCCATGGCTTCCGGTTCGAGGTGACAGGTCGCGAAGGCAACCGGATCACCGATCTGAAGGTGCGCCCGCTGACATGACCCAGAGCCCGCGCAGAAACGGAGGCGATAGCCCCGCCTCCCGGACCGGACGCAGCCCATGACCCGGGCGTGGCGATGGATCGACAGTATCTTCGTGGATCTGTCCCGGCAGATGCGCTGGTCGTTCCTGCCGCCTCTGCTGATCTATTTCGCCTATGGGGCGCAGGGCATCACCTCGGTTGCCGGGGCCTTTTACGTCAAGGAATATCTGGACCTGCCCGCGGCCTTCCTCGCCGGGCTCAGCTTTTGGGTAGGTATTCCCTGGGCGCTGAAAATGCCGATCGGGCATCTGGTGGATCTGATCTGGCGCTGGAAATACCTGCTGATCCTTCTGGGTGCGGCGCTGATGGCGTCAAGCTATGGGATCATCGTGGCATTGTTGACCCTGCCCGAGGTTATGCAGGCGATCATGCCGGTCAATGCCTGGTATGTAACCGCGATCATTCTGGCGCCCTGCGGTTTTGTGCTGCAGGACGTGGTCGCCGATGCCATGTCTGTCGAGGCGGTTCCGCACCGGGATGCCGACGGCACGTTGCTGGCCGAAGAAGAAACCCGCGCACTGCACACAACCATGCAAACCCTGGGCCGTATCGCCCTGATCGGCGGCTCCAGCGCGGCGGCCGCGCTGAACGTGCTGTTGTTCGAAGGCGCCGAAGCCCTGCCACAAGCAGAAAAGGGCGCGCTTTACGCCCATGTCTATACGCTGGCGCTGCTGGTGCCGGTGCTGTCCCTGTCCGGGGTCGCGCTTGCCCTTGTGCAGCGCTTGCGCAGGACTGCCGATCTGCGCCGCGCCGGACTGCCACAGGCCGAGATCCGCACCCGGCTCGATCCGCCGCGCGATCCGGTGGATGTGAACTGGTGGTATTTCATCGGCGGCGGCGCCTTTGTTGCGCTGTCGCTCAGCGTCGGGCTCAGCGATCTGGCCTATGGGCAGGAAATCATCTTTGCCGGATCCATGGCCATCGTCCTGCTGCTGATGCGCCAGTTGATCGCGGTGCTGACGCCAGCCCAGGCCCGCGCGCTGATTGGCACCGCGATCATCATTTTCGTCTACCGTGCCAAGCCCCTCAGTGGCCCCGGGGCCAGTTGGTTCGAAATCGACGTTCTGGGTTTTGATCCTCAGTTCTTTTCGGTGCTGTCGCTGATCGCTTCGCTGCTGACACTGGTCGGCATGATCGTTTTACGGCCGATGATGGCCAACCACACGATTGCCTGGATCGTGATTTTCCTGACCTGCAGCGAGGCCCTGCTGAGCCTGCCGAATCTGGCGCTTTACTACGGTGTCCATGAATGGACCTCGGCGATGACCGGTGGGGTCGTGGATGCCCGTTTCATCGCACTGGTGGACACTGCAGTGGAGTCGCCGCTGGGACAGGTGTCGATGATCCCGATGCTGGCATGGATTGCCCGCAACGCGCCCTCGGGGCTGAAGGCGACCTTCTTTGCGGTGATGGCCTCCTTCACCAATCTGGCGCTTTCGGCTTCCAGCCTTGGCACCAAGTACCTTAACCAGATCTTCGTGGTCACGCGTGAGGTCACAGATGCCGATGGCACCGTCGTCACCGCCGCCGATTACACTCAGCTCGGGCCATTGTTGATCACCGTTGCCGTGCTGACGCTGGTCGCGCCGCTGATCGCCATTGTCATCATCCAGAACAGCCGTTTCCGCAGCGAAGACTGACAGTTCCCCTCTCCTCCGATCTGCCAGCGACATGAGATGTCGCTTTTTCACTGGACTACTGTTCACTTCTGTCCAGAATGGCCGAAACGCAGAACGCCAGGGAGCACAATCATGAAGACCACAACGCGCGTGGCAGTCATCGGCGGCGGAGTCGTCGGCTGTTCGGTCCTTTATCACCTGACCAAACTGGGCTGGTCCGACGTCATGCTGATCGAACGGTCCGAGCTGACCTCGGGTTCGACGTGGCACGCGGCAGGCGGCTTTCACACGCTCAATGGCGACACCAATATGGCGGCGCTTCAGGGCTATACCATCAAACTCTACCGCGAGCTGGAAGAGATCACCGGCATGTCCTGTGGCTTGCACCACGTCGGCGGCATTACCCTGGCCGATAATCAGGAACGCTTTGACATGCTGAAGGCCGAGCGGGCCAAGCACCGCTTCATGGGGCTTGAGACCGACATCATCGGCCCCGAAGAAGTGAAGAAACTGTCAGAGGTCACCAATACCGACAGCATCCTTGGCGCGCTTTACGATCCGCTCGACGGGCACCTTGATCCCTCGGGCACCACCCACGCCTATGCCAAGGCAGCGCGCATGGGCGGCGCCACCATCGAAACCCACTGCAAGGTGATCGAAACCAACCAGCGCCCCGATGGCACCTGGGACGTGGTCACCGAAAAGGGTACCATCCACGCCGAACACGTGGTCAACGCAGGCGGTCTTTGGGCGCGCGAAGTGGGCGCGATGGCCGGGGTTTATTTCCCGCTGCACCCGATGGAGCACCAATATATCGTCACCGACGAAGTGCCTGAAATTGCAGCCATTATCGACGCAGGTGGCGAGCACCCGCACGTCATGGACCCGGCTGGCGAAAGCTACCTGCGCCAGGAGGGCCGTGGCCTTTGTATTGGTTTCTATGAACAACCCTGCAAACCCTGGGCGGTGGATGGCACGCCGTGGAACTTTGGCCACGAACTGCTGCCCGACAATTTCGACAAGATCGAGGACAGCATCGCCTTTGCCTATCGCCGCTTCCCCGCGCTGGAGCGCGCCGGGGTGAAATCGGTGATCCACGGTCCCTTCACCTTTGCCCCCGACGGCAACCCGCTGGTCGGCCCGGTGCCCGGCATGCGCAACTACTGGTCCGCCTGCGCCGTCATGGCAGGCTTCAGCCAGGGTGGCGGTGTTGGCCTGATGCTGGCGCAATGGATGGTCGAAGGTGAATGCGAACGCGATACCTTTGCCATGGACTGTGCCCGTTACGGCGACTGGATCACGCCGGGCTATACCCGTCCCAAGGTGATCGAAAACTACCAGACCCGGTTCTCCGTCTCCTACCCGAACGAGGAACTGCCGGCCGCGCGTCCTTTCCGCACCACGCCGATGTACGATATCTTCGACAAGATGGGCGCGGTCTGGGGCCAGCAATACGGCATGGAAGTGGTGAACTACTTCGCCGCAGAGGGTGAGCCGCGCTACGAGACGCCCTCTTTCCGCCGCTCCAACGCCTTTGACGCCACCGCGCGTGAGGTCAAGGCCGTGCGCGAAACGGTTGGGATCAACGAGGTGCATAACTTCGGCAAATACCGCGTCACCGGCCCCAACGCCCGCGCCTGGCTGGACCGTGTCATGGCAGGTCGGGTGCCGCAGCCGGGCCGGATCAGCCTGACGCCGATGCTGTCGCACAAGGGACGCCTGATAGGTGATTTCACCATCTCCTGCCTCGATCAGGAAACCTACCAGCTGACCGCTTCTTATGGCGCGCAGGCCTATCATATGCGCTGGTTCCAGCAGAACGCACAGGACGGTGTTCACGTCGAGAATATCTCGGACCGGGTTAACGGCTTCCAGATCGCGGGCCCCAAGGCGCGCGAGGTGCTGCAGGCCTGCACGCGACAGGATATTTCCGACATGAAATTTCTGGACGTGCGCCGGATGAGCGTCGGCATGGCAGACTGCGTGGTGCAGCGGGTCAGCTACACCGGTGACCTCGGCTATGAGATCTACTGCGATCTGCCCAGCCAGCGTGCCCTGTGGAATGTGTTGTGGGAGGCAGGCCAGCCCCATGGCATGAAGCCCTTCGGCATGCGGGCGATGATGTCGCTACGTCTGGACAAATTCTTTGGCGCCTGGCTGCGGGAATTCTCCCCCGACTACACCGCCGCCGAAACCGGTCTGGACCGCTTCATTTCCTTCAAGAAGGACGTGGACTTCATCGGCCGCGCTGCTGCCGAGGCAGAACGCGATGCGGGTCCTGCGCGCAAGCTCTGCGCCTTTGAGGTTGATGCGGATGACGCCGATGTCACCGCCTATGAACCGATCTGGCTGGATGGCACGGTTGTCGGCTTCTGCACCTCGGGCGGCTATTCGCATCACGCCGGGAAATCCATCGCGCAAGGGTTCGTACCGACCGACAAGGTGGCCGAAGGGCTGGAGGCCGAGATCGAAATTCTCGGCAAGATGCACAAGGCCCGCCTGATCACCACGCCGCTGTTCGACGCCGACGGCGCCCGCATGCGCGGCTGACCAGTGATCTGAAACGCATTTCGCCTCCGCCTGTTCCCGGGCGGGGGTGACGCAGGCGCCAGAAATCTCTGGCTTTATGGGCACAATGCCCACAAGATCCCCAAACGGCTGGCAGGTGACAGAGCAGCCACGGGGGAACGTTCCATGTCCAACATTGCTATCCTTCTGCTTGCGGCAGGCGCGTCGTCCCGTATGGCTGGGCGCGACAAGCTGAGCGAAGAAGTCGAAGGACAGCCCCTGCTCGCTCTGATGTGCCGACGCGCTGCGCTGACCGGATTGCCGGTCTATGTCACCGTCCCGAATGAAGCACACCCGCGCACCGGTCTGACCGGTACGGCAACGCCCGTCCCGGTACCGGACGCTGATGAAGGCATGGCCGCCTCGATCCGGCGCGGAGTGACTGCCCTGCCGGAGACGACCGAAGGGGTGATGATCGTGCCCGCAGACATGCCCGAGCTGGAAACGCAGGACCTGATGCACATGGCAGCGCATTTCCATGGCGGCGATGGCCCGATTCTGCGCGCCACGGCCGAGGACGGCCAGTCCGGGCATCCGGTACTCTTCCCCAAACGCTGTTTTGCGGATCTTGAGGCGATCACCGGCGATCAGGGCGCCCGTGTGCTGCTGAAGCAGGACAAGGTACAATACATCGCTCTGCCCGCCCGCCATGCGACAACGGATCTGGACACGCCAGAAGCCTGGGCCGCCTGGCGTGCCGCGCGGGTTTGAAGGCCTACCCTCGGACGCCTACCCCAATCCGAAAGACCACCTGATAACAAGAAAGGCAGGACCCAGCGGCCCTGCCCCTCCCCCGAAGCCTCGGTCTGCAGTGGTTCACGGGTCCTCTTCCGCAGCTTCCCCCCGGTGCTACGGACGGACCGTTCAGTGAACCAGCAGCCGCGCTTCGTGTTTCTTCAACGACCGGCGCGCTGACGTGTAGGCCTCGCGGCCCTCGACAGTCTGTAATTCGGGGAACAGTTCCAGCACCTCGTTGCGCTGATCCCCATCCAGACCACGCAGGGTCAGATCACCGGGCTGGAAACTTTCGGTCCAGGCACCATCTGACAGAACCACCTCGTGCTGGTCGAACATGAAGTGGATGTAGGTCACCGCAGTGGTTTCCACCACGTCCACCCCTTCAAGGCCGGTCAGATGCTTCGCCGCGACCAGAACCTCTCGGTCCTCGAAATAAAGCGCCGTTTTGTCGTTGGCGACCAGTACCCGGTGGTTCGGACTGACCATCATGTCGCGCTCCGGCAGACCATTGCCAAGCGCACCCTGACGGATCAACACCGGTTGCAGATGCGCGGCGTCCTTCAGTTCGGCTTCGGTCAGGCTACGGGCTCCGATCCAGCGGATTTCCTGAATGCCGTTGTCACGGGTGATCACCCGGTCCCCCGCCTGCAGATCCTCGACCTTGCGCTCCCCATCAGGGGTCGCGATCAGGGTGCCCGGCGTGAAACAGGGAATGATCCGCTCGATCTCGCTGTAGGTCATGGATCCAATCACGGAGTCCGCGCCATCCAGCAGGTTGATGGTGCCCGAATAGCTGTTGCCATCGGCGTCCAGCGTGCGGCTGGTGATTTCAAAGTTCTGACCGGTCAGATCCAGCGTGTCATAGTCATCGCCAGTGGAACCACCATCGACCACATCGCCATCGGATGCACCGATGAACAAGTCGCGATCAGCGCCGCCGCTCAGCGTGTCGGCCCCATGGCCGCCGGTGATCACGTCGTTGCCGGTGCCGCCGGTCACCTCGTCATCATCGATACCCGCATCAATGGTGTCGTCGCCTTCACCACCGGAAATGACATCGTCGTCGTCCTGGCCATAGATCAGATCGTTGCCAGCACCGCCTTCGATGGTGTCCATGCCATTGGTCGGATCAGGATCAACGGGGCGCCCATCAGCGCCATCGTCCATGATGTTGAGCCCATCCGGGAAGGCCGGATCAAGACCGCCATAAAGGGTATCGTCCCCATCGCCCCCCAGCAGAACGTCAGAGCCCTCACCGCCGATGATCATATCGTTGTCGGCGCCGCCATCGACCGTATCGTCGTCAATGCCACCATCGATGCTGTCATCACCGCTGCCACCGGAAATCAGGTCGGCGTCATCACCAGTGGTGATGGTGTCATTGCCCGCGCCACCCGCGACGGTATCCATGTCATCATAGGGATCGCTGTCCGCCGGGATCGGCGGAATGTTCGGCGTGGTGCCGGTGTAGCCCGGGAAACCGCGATCCGGCAGCGGTGTCGGTTCGTTGCCAGAGGTGTCGATGACATCATCGCCGTCGCCGCCATCGACGCTGTCAGACCCGTCACCGCCGGTCAGGCTGTCGTCCCCGCCATTGCCGATGATCACATCATCACCGTCGCCGCCATCAATGGTGTCATTTCCCGGCACGATCGGCGCGTTGGGATCGGTGGCATCGAAATAGACGTCGGAGACGTCGATGCCACTGTTGTCATGTCCATCCTGCGTGTGGCTGATCACGATCGAAGATACCGGCCCCGGTATCGTCACCAATAGGGAAATGTCCGGGTCGAAATCGCTGGCATAGGTGCCGTCAACCTTGACCTCGGCGCTGTCATCGCCCGGTACGGCATCCGCATCCGACAAAGTCAGCGCCGGTCCGCCCGAGAGATTGACGATTACCGGGTTTCCATCTGCGTCAAATGCGCTGACCTGTACCGTGCCATCGCCATCGATATCGTTGATACGGAAGGAAACATTTCCAACCGGGTCAGAAAAGTCGAGCTGATAGGCCGCGTTGTTACCGTCGCCGTCCAGTTCAGACGCCATGCCACTGTTGGCATCGGCAGCACTGCCATCGGTGTCGATATTGCCAACAAACTGCGTGGTGTCGCTGAATAGCGTCTCAGAACCCGAGGTCTGAGACAGCACGGAGAAGTCCACGGTGACCGAACCTGTATCCTGCGAAAAGCCGCCGCTCAGATCGTCCTGCGGATCAACGGCGCCACCGTCATCCGGGTCCGGAGCCAGATCCCACTGGAACACCTCGCGGCTGCTGGGACCGGCGCCCGGCGCATCGGTGTCACCCTCCAGCACGTCATCGCCTGCGCCGCCGCTAAGGCTGTCTGCCCCAGAGCCACCATGCACGGTGTCGTCCCCGGCGCCCGCTTCAACGGTGTCATCCCCGGCTGCGGCGTTGACCAGATCGTCATCCGGGCCATCTGCCGGGTTGATCGCATCACCGGCGTCGATCCGGTCGCCTTCTGGATCACCGGTATAGGCCGTGTCGATCAGGTCGTCCGTGGCTCCACCTTCCACAATCCCGTCCAACTCACCGGCGATCACGTCTTCATCCAGCACGGCCACATAATCAATCAGACCGTTAAAGGACGCAGACCCGTCCCCGGCGGCGCCGATGGAGAAACTGTCATCGCCGTCGGCGGTAACATCCAAAGACAGGCCAGCCACATCATCCCCGGCGGTAGCAACCGTGCCTTGAGTGGTGTTTTCCACCACCATCGTCTGGCCCCCATCGGTCCAGCTGTATTTCACGGTCAGCACATCGCCATAGGTGAAAAAGCCCGGGGCCGTCGTCAGCAGCACGGAAGCGCCGCCATCGGCATGTGCGACCTCGACCGACCCATCGGCGGTGACCCGGATTTCGAAATTCTCGCCATCGGCATCGCCCGACGTTTCCAGACCGCGGCTGACAACGGTTTGGGAGTCAGAGGCCGGGACCTCATTCGGCTGGAAGGTGCTGATAAGGGTGCCTTCGGTCAGATCGAAGGGGCCATCATTGCTGCCATCGACAGAGAATTGCGTGTTGCTGCCATTTCCGAGCATCCAGCCGCCAGCGTAGGTGGTGGAGGGAGACCCCGTCCCATCCTGCGCGATGCCATCGCCCAGACCGGTGTCCTCAGTGGTATAATCCTCGCGGAAGTCCCACAAACCAATCAGATTTGCCGAATACGGGTTGTCGAAATTCTCAGCCATCACATTCTCCTCTTCGGCACGCGCTCGCACCAGAAACTCTGGACGCCGGAGCGACCGAATACCAAATAACCATGCCGCACAGATCTGCCGACATCGCCAATACCCGATCATGTAGGGGGATGCGGCCTATTCTACCGCCGCCGTATTCTGCACAGCCCGAAAGGCGTGCAGGTCAACAATGCACATTCAACGACACACTCACTGCCAGGCAGACGACAGCAAATACCAGAGCGAACAGAACCCCAGTGCCGAATTTCGGCGTACTCAAAAACAGCCCCCCCAGATGGGCTCAATCGAAACTACCCTAGGCCCTGAAACCAACAAAGGAAAAAATCGAAAGAAAATTTAAACGATTTGTAGAAACTCAAAGAAACGCGCCCTCTTTGAGTTTGTAACGTTGAAAAACTGTTTCCAAGCTGGAGTATATCAACGACGGCAAGGGCTTAACTTGCAACGAGCATTCGAAACAATCCGGCACCTACCGCCATTATTGTGTGCAAAATCCACTCAATACCCGGCCTTCTGTTTCTTTGCTCATTGCAATTTCGGCCTGTTTGAAGCGCCAAACATCCGAGTAGCCGTGCCGGGCCAATTTCTCGAATAATCACCCAATTTGAGGCAATCACAAGAAACAAGCGCCAATGTTGCTGCGCACGAAACAAACAGCCGCGGCAATCTTAACGAATCAACTATTCGCCGCCGCCCGCGACGCCGCATCGCGCAAGGTTTTACGGGCACGTCAGGCGCGCCCGCTCAATCCTCTCCGTCGGCTTGATCAGGGTCGAGATCCTGAAGATCGGGTTTAACCGGATCGTCGACCGCCGAACGAGGGGCAGCCGGACCGGAAGACTGCGATGTCGCGAGAGCCTCGGGATTGCGGATCCAGATATCGCGCTGCGAGAACGGGATCTCGATGCCTTCTTCGTGGAACCGGCGAGCGATCTCGTAGTTCATCTCGGATTTAACTGAGAGCACCCAGTTCACATCCCGCAGAATGGCGCGGATTTCAAAATCGAGACTGTCAGCACCAAAGCCCTGGAAGATCACACTGGGTGCC
Organism: Phaeobacter gallaeciensis; assembly: GCF_001678945.1. Taxonomy (NCBI): domain Bacteria; kingdom Pseudomonadati; phylum Pseudomonadota; class Alphaproteobacteria; order Rhodobacterales; family Roseobacteraceae; genus Phaeobacter; species Phaeobacter gallaeciensis. Next base: position 4,010,212 of record NZ_CP015124.1, on the reverse strand, counting down.
GGGTTCATCAGAACCAGCGGATTGGCCTTGGCAATCTCCATCAGGATACTCTCGACCTTGCGCAGGTCCGTGCCATAGGCCACCCCGACCGGCACGATCACGCGACCTACCGTGTTGCCGCGCGTATAGTTGGTCACAGTCCCGGTGATAAGGTCAGAGTTCGGGATGATCACATCAGAGCGGTCAAAGGTCTCAATCCGGGTGGAGCGCACCGAGATGTCCCGCACGTAGCCCATCAACCCGCCAACCTCGATCCAGTCGCCTTTGGAGATCGGGCGTTCGATCAGCAGGATGATGCCCGATACGAAATTCGACACGATGGTCTGAAGGCCGAAACCGATCCCGACAGACAGGGCACCGGCAACAATCGCCAGCGAAGACAGGTCCAGTCCGGCCAGGGAAATCGCCACCACAGCGGAAATGAATATCCCCGCATAGCCAAGCCCCGAAACAATGGCATTCTGGCCGCCCGGATCGATCTTGGTCTTTGGCAGCAGAGAATTGCGCAGGCTACCCTGCACCAGCCGGGTCAGCGCATACCCGGCGGCGAATACGATTGCAAAGCTAAGGAAAGCGGTCGGAGAAATCCGCGTATCGCCAATCGAAAAGCCCGCAAGGAACCGAGACCACAGCTCCGTCAGGTCGGCAACGCGGGCCCCCCAGACAATGGCCAAAATCGGCAGCGACAGCGTCACCAGCAGGAAGCCAGAGATCACCGTGAACAGCGAATCCTGCGCGGTCTGCCCCTTGCCGCTAAGCCAGCCGTAAACATCGCCAATGAAGCGTTGCAGCACCAGCATTGCCGCGAGGATCGCAAGCGTGGAGATTGCCGGATAAATCAGCGCCTCGGCCGCACTGGTATAGCCGACTGCAGCCACCAGCGGCGACACGATCCCCAAGGTATAGGCGCCACGTCGCACGACGGACCGTATCCGCCCGACATTTGAAACAGCTGGCGCTCCTGTGTCGTCGTCCTCGCTCTGCTGGGTCTCGGACGTCTCGGAGATGGCCGTTAGCCGCTGTACCCGCAACATCACAAGCGCGGCAAAGACGATCAGCGGGAAGCCCAGCACCGCATGGGCCTCGACCGAGATCCTTTCGATCTGCTCAAAACGGATCAGCGCATCCTTCAGCACCAGCAACACCGCCAGAAGATCCAGCATCAACCGGGCCTGCTGGTGCCGGTTGTCGGCAACCGGGATCAGGCTGCTGCCGTCGCGCGGCTTGAAGACCTGTTCGCCCAACCAATGGAAGGACAACAGCAAGAAGGCCCAGACCGGCACGTAATCCGTCAGCAGCGAACCGCGCAGCCCGAGAAGACCGGACAGATCGATTGCAGCGGTCAGCAACAGGATGCCACCGAACGGCAGCAGAACTTCCAGCAAGGAGACCACGAAACTCCAGACGCCCGTGCCACCGCCGCCATATTGGCGCAAATGGCTGCCCGCAGCCCGTGCCCAGGGGCGTCCCCGCAAGAGCAGAAGCCCGGACAACAGCAGCAGCAGCAAAATCGCCGGCAGGTTGTTGCTGATCCGCTCCCGCGTAGTGTCATTGCCCAATTGGAAAGCGGTTTCATGCCACACCGCCATTCCGGCATCGGACAGATCGGCCGCTGCCTCGGGCCAGTATTGCGGGTTCAGAGGCGACGGCCCCCGTTCCAGCAATCGTTTGGTGCGCCGTTCGCGAATGATTTTGTCGATCTCTGCAATCAAGCCGTCGGCGCGGCTGTAAGCCTCTTCAGAAACCACCCGTGGAACCCGCAAGGCATTCAGCTGATCTCGGAGGCTTGCCCGCAACTGGGCGATATCCTCGGCCTCGGTTTCGCCCTCTGCCGGGGGCGGGCCAAGCGCCTCCAACTGACCTTCCAACGTGCGAATCCGGTCAGCGTTGTCGGTGCCTGAAGACAGAAAGGTTTGCCGGAATCTGGCCAATTCGCTTCGCAGCTGTTCCAGCGCAGCGTTGGAAGCCCGGTTGGCATCAATAACCTGTTCCGCACGCGTCGCGGTTTTCTGCCATTCGGCAGACATGGCCCGGATCTCTTCCGTGCTCTGTGCAGACAGCGGAAGGGCCAGGCCGATCAACAGGATCAGCCCAGCCCCCCAAATGCGCAGCAAGTCAGCTATGCGTTTCATACGTCCTCGAATACACCCGGGATGGAGGCAGGAGCGTGAGTCATCCAGTCCGGCACCGGCAGGCTTTTCTCACGCAGGAAATCGGGGTTGAAAAGTTTCGACTGATAGCGCGTGCCATAATCACACAGCACCGTCACGATGGTTTTGCCCGGTCCCATTTCCTTGGCCATGCGTACGGCGCCCGCGATGTTGATCGCCGACGAACCGCCAAGCACCAGACCTTCGTTATGCAGAAGATCAAAGACAAACGGCAGCGCTTCTTCGTCCGGGACCTGATAGTTGAAATCCGGTGTGAAGCCTTCAAGGTTCTTGGTGATCCGCACCTGACCGATGCCTTCTGCGATCGAGGAGCCCTCCATCGCGATTTCACCGGTGGTGTAATAGCTGTAAAGCCCGGCCCCCATCGGATCGGCCAGACCGATCTTCACACCCTTGGGCTGCAGCGCCTCCGCGACGCCGGCCAGCGTACCACCCGAGCCGACAGCGCAGATGAAACCATCGACCTTGCCGTCGGTCTGCTGCCAGATCTCGGGGCCGGTGGTTTCCACATGGGCCTGACGGTTGGCAACATTGTCGAACTGATTGGCCCAGATCGCACCATTGGGTTCGGTCTTGGCCAGTTCCTTGGCCAGACGCTCGGAATAGCGCACGAAGTTGTTCGGGTTGCGATAGGGCGCCGCCGGAACCTGCACCAGTTGCGCACCGGCAAGGCGCAGCATGTCCTTTTTCTCTTCGGACTGGGTTTCGGGAATCACGATGACGGTCTTGAACCCCATCGAGGCCCCCACCAGCGCCAGACCGATCCCGGTGTTGCCCGCGGTGCCTTCAACAATGGTGCCGCCCGGCTTCAGCTCGCCGCGTGCGATGGCGTCGCGGATAATATAGAGCGCCGCACGGTCCTTGACCGACTGGCCGGGGTTCATGAACTCCGCCTTGCCCAGAATTTCACAGCCGGTTTCGTCGCTAACGCGGTTCAGCCGGATCAGTGGCGTATGGCCGATTGCATCGGCCAGATCACGTGCAATGCGCATAGTATCCCTTTCGATCTTTCCCTACAGACTTAGCCAACCGCCCCTCCGATCACAAGGCGCGAAGCCACAACTGTGCCCTACTCAACCGATGTGCGCGCGAAGCCTGTCCCGGTGCCGGGCCAGCCACAGCGCTGCCGTTACCAAAGGCATGTCCTGATAGGTATTCCTGTCCACCGCATCGATAAATTCAGAGAACGAAATGACTTTACTGCGGATGTCCTCGTGTTCACTGGCCAGCCCGCCGCCCCCTTCGACCGCATCAAGATCGGCAAGCCCCACAAAAATGTGAATGAATTCACCTGAAGCGCCGCTTGAGGGGTAGACCTCGGCCACGCGCTCCAGCTGGGTGACGGCTACGCCCGCCTCTTCCTGTGCTTCGCGCCGGGCGGTTTCTTCCGGCGTTTCACCGGGGTCGATCAGACCCGCCACCGGCTCCCACATCCAGGGGCGTTTTTCCCCGGCAATATAGGTCGCGGCGCGGAACTGCTCGATCAGCAGCACCTGATCGCGGACCGGATCATAGGGCAGAACCACCGCCGCCCGTCCAACCAGCGCCACGCCCCGGTTCACCACCGGGCTGAAGCTGCCATCGTAGCGGCGGAACTGCAGATCCATCTCTTCCATGGCGAAAAAATTCACATAGGCACGTTTGTGGCCGTGCACCCGCACATCCCGCGCCAGATCGTGGGCCGGATCCTCTGGCCGGGCCTGCGCCGCCAACCAGGACGCGGCGCGGCGGCGGATCGAGGGGAAGATCCGGGCGATCTCCTCAGCCGATTTGCAACCGCGCAGGTCCATGACCTCCTCGGCAGCGCGCAGTGACAGCGCGCCCCAGTCTGCAATCCAGCCGTCCAGATCCCAAAGCTCAGTGGTATCCCACATACCGGGCGCGGGGAAATATACCTCTGCATGCGCAGGCTCTCCCCCCTCCAGGCGCACCTCCACCTGTTTCAGCGCATAATCGAAACCGCCTTCATAGAAATTGAGCGCGTCGAGATCCTGTTGCGTCACACCGCGCAGCAGCAGCCCCGGCGCAGAGGCGCCTTCGCAGGCCTCGATGGCGGGAAAGGGCTGGTCCCTGACCTGCCGCACTGCGTGATCGGCAAGCTGCGCCTGCCGCGCATCAAGACTTTCGGCGCTGCGTCCCAGAACGCATTCCAGCAGCGGCACATAGCGCAGCGTGCCGTATAAAAAGAGATCAGCCACAAGGCGCTCCCGTTATGAAGTGAAAATTGACAGTCAGCGCCAGCGGTTGTGAGCGTTCTCGGTGGCGAGGCCCGCCAGAACCCCGCCGATCACCAGCGCCAGCAGGACATGCGGCACCGCCATGACAAAGAAATAATCCAGCGAAATGGTGAAGATCGCAGTCAGCGCCTCGAACGGCCCGTCAAACCGGTGCCGCATGGCCAGCCGGAACATCTCCCAGACGCCCTGCACGAACAGCCCCCAGAACACCATCACCGCCATGCCGGTGATGCCGTTGTTGATGGCGGGCACCAGACCATGACCAGCCCGCCGCCCCATCAGGATCCAGCCACAGACAACCCCGATGGCCATGTTCACATAGGTGAAATAGCCAAAATCGGTACCCTCGGGCATCAGGGGCATGATCATGCCCGAAACAACAAAGGCAAGCAGCGCCATCGACAGGGCTGCGATCAGTCGTGCTCCGTTTGGCATCCCGGCGGGTTCCGTTCCTGTTGTGGCGGTCGCCCCCAAACGGCCACCGCATCCTGCATTGACCAGCAATTTCGCCGGTTCCGGCCTCGCAGACAAGGGTGCCGGGAACAAGTTCTGCCACCATGCGCAACTGGGCAACAAAGCTAGCCTGCCCGGCGTCACTCAGCCTGCTTTCTGTCCGGCGCTACGGTGCTGCCCATAGGCCTCCAAAGCCCGCTCCCGCCCCGCTTTCAGATCGATCAGGGGCCGGGCGCGCATCTGGTCCGGGGACAAGCCCCAGCTGAGCGGCGCCGCATCAAAAAAGCTGCTGGCGCTTTGCGGCGGTGTGCGCTGACCTTCGGCGATCCATCGGCGGATATAACGGCGATCTGCATCGAACTTGTCGATCTGGCCTTCCGGATTGTAGATGCGGAAGAACGGCGCCGCATCCGGGCCAGAGCCCGCGGTCCATTGCCAGCCCATCGCATTGGCGGCCGGATCCCAGTCCACCAGACAATCCGCAAACCAGTCCATCCCGACCTTCCAATGCACCATCAGATGTTTGGTCAGGAAACTTGCCACGATCATGCGCGATCTGTTGTGCATCCTGCCGGTGACATACATTTCCCGCATGGCGGCATCGACAAAGTCATAACCGGTCTGCCCCCGCTGCCAGGCCTCCACATCCGGGGTGATCTCGCTGGACCAGCCAAAACCATCCCATTCTGGCCGCCAGTTTTCCGTCAGAATCTGCGGGCTGTGATACATCAGGTGGTAGGCAAACTCGCGCCAGACCACCTCTTTCAGGAAATGTTCCGCGCCTTTCCCGCTGCCTGCCATCGCGCGCTGGCCCAGATGCCACATCCGGTGCGGGCTGATCTCACCCCATGCGAGGTTTTCCGACAGGTTCGAGGTTGCATCCTCGGCTGGGTAATCACGGCGATCCTTGTAGCGGGCGACGGCCTCTTCGAGGAACCCGTCCAGACGGTCCAGTGCCGCTTGCTCTCCCACATTGCAATGCGCCCGCACGATATCGGCGCCGCGCCGCATCGCCGCACCCATCTGCCAATCCGTCACCCTATCGCTGACCGGCCAGCTCACCGGCGCGGACAGCTTGCCCGGCTCGGGCAGCAAATCGGCGGGCTGGCGATCGCGAACGGCTTTCCAGAACGGGGTGTAGACCTTGAACATGCCCCCTGCCTTGGTCTCGACCGTCCAGGGTTCAAACAGCAGCCGCCCGCCATGGGATTTCACCGCGATCCCGGAGGCCTTCAGATCCTCCTTGATCGCTGTATCCCGCGCGATGGCCTCGGGATCATAAAGCCGCGACCAGACGACGCTCCCTGCCCCGGTCTCATCAATCACCTGCCGCAGAACCTCTTGCGCATCGCCGCGACGGAAGATCAGCCGACTGCCCCGCGCGGACAGCGTTTCAGCGAGTTTCTCCAGCCCAAGGCCAAGACGGAATTTCGGCGCCGCGCCCAGCGCATTGTCCTGCGCATCCAGAATATAAAGCGGGATGACAGGCGCGCCGCTGGTCACGGCCGCCGTCAGGGCCGGGTTATCCGCAAGGCGCAGATCGCGCCGGATCCACCAGATCACCGGGGCATTGCTGGTCATATGTCTGAAAGTCCTGTGCTGCCATTCTCGTTACAGCACGCGATCTAGGGCCTCGATCAGCTGCGTCACCTCATTTTCGTTAGTGTAATGGGTAAAACTCATCCGAAGGACACCCTGTTCCGGGTCCACCCCCATCGCCGAGAGCGCCCGCACCGCGTAGAAATCCCCGCCGCCCGCCATGATACCATGCCCGGCCAGTTCCTCTGCCAGCCCAGCGCCAGACCGGTTGACGGCAACAGCCACGGTCGGCGCGCGCACGGCGGCGTCGCTTGGCCCGATGAGGCGCAGATCGTTGCGGTCCTTCAGCTCATCCAACAGCGGTTGCAGCAGTTTAACCTCGTGGTCACGCATCAGATCGTGCACGAACCCGGCGCGCGCTGCTGCGTCTTCGGTAGGGCCGCCGTGATGATCGCACAGGGCGTCGATATAATCCGCCATACCGGCGCTGGCCGCGACCTGTGCGTGATCGGGTCCCGCAGGGGTGAAGCGCTTGTAGAGAACGTCGCCGTTGAAATAATGCGCCTGGTTCGGAAGGATTTCGCCCAGCGCCCGGCGGATGACCATGATCCCCTGATGCGGACCATAGGTCTTATAGGCCGAGAATAGGTAAATGTCCGGTCCCAGCTCCCCGACGTTGGGCAGCCCATGCGGCGCGTAGGACACCCCGTCGACGCAGACAAAGGCCCCCGCTGCATGGCAAAGCGCGGTGATCTCGGTCACCGGGTTGATCTCTCCCACCACGTTCGAGCAGTGGGGAAAGCAGACAAGGCGCACGTTTTCATCCAGCAGCGTCTCCAGATCCGCCGGATCCAGATGACCAGTGGCAGGATCGATCTTCCACTCACGGACCTCGATACCCTCTTCGGCCAGCCGCCGCCAGGGGCCGGTATTGGCCTCGTGATCCTGATTGGTGACGATGATCGCCTCCCCCGGGGAGAGGAACTGCCGGAACGCCTGCGCCAGAACATAGGTGTTCTGCGTGGTCGAGGGGCCAAAGCTGACCTCATCGGTATCCACCCCCAGGATTGCCGCAAGCCGTTGCCGGGCCTCATCCATCTCTGCCCCGGCCAGGGTCGAGGCCTCGTAAGGCGCATAGGGCTGAACCTTGCGTTGGGTGTAATAACGCATCAGACGATCAATCACCGGCTTGCAGGTATAAGAGCCGCCTGCGTTTTCAAAAAAAGCCTGCCCTTGCAGCGTGGGTTCGGCAAAGGCCGGGAACTGCCCGCGTACAAAATCAATATCCAGCGCCATCTGTCATTCCCCTGCTTTTGTGTTCGCAAAAGGGATGCAGATCTTGCCGTGCAAGGTCAAGCGCCGGTACGCGGTGGAACCGTCCTGCAGCGTGAGGCGCCAGATGTGTAGCCAAAAGAAAGAGCGCGCAGTATCAGCCCTGCGCGCTCCCTTCGTCTCAGAAAAACGGTGTTTCCGTTACCCGTTCACATCCACCACGACGCGGCCTTTGACCTGCCCTTTGAGGATGTCTGCGCCCAGTTGCGGCAGATCCTGCAGAGTTGCGGACTGGATCATCGCTTCCAGCTTGTCCATCGGCAGATCCGTTGCGATCCGCTCCCAGGCGCGCAGGCGGTTGTCATAGGGCTGCATGACGGAATCGATACCCAGCAGGTTCACCCCGCGCAAAAGGAAGGGCACCACAGTTGCGGGCAGGTTCGCCCCACCAGCAAGACCCACCGCCGCAACGGAGGCACCGTATTTCATCTGCCCCAGCACACGGGCCAGCATCGCCCCGCCAACCGCATCAACGCAGCCTGCCCAGGTTTCGCTTTCCAGCGGGCGTTTGACCGTCTCATTGATTTCTTCACGGGCCACGATCTGTGTCGCGCCAAGGCTGCGCAGGTAATCCGCAGTCTCCGGACGGCCGGTCACGGCCGCGACCTCATAGCCGAGATTAGCCAGAATCGCAGTTGCAACAGAGCCAACCCCACCGGCGGCGCCTGTCACCAGAACCGGACCGTGGTCCTTTTGCAGCCCGTGATCCTCCAGCGCCATGACCGCCAGCATGGCGGTGAACCCAGCGGTTCCCACTGCCATCGCCTGGCGGGTTGTCAGCCCTTCGGGCAGCGGTACCAGCCAATCGGCGCGCACACGGGCCTTTTGCGAATAACCGCCCCAATGGGCCTCTCCCACGCGCCAGCCGGTCAGGACCACCTTGTCCCCCGCCTTGTAACGCGCATCCGAAGACGCCTCGACCGTACCGGCAAAGTCGATGCCGGGAATATGCGGGTATTTGCGGACCAGACCGCCACCAGGGCCGATGCAGAGCCCGTCCTTGTAGTTCACGGTGGAATAGTCCACCGCCACCGTCACCTCGGCCTCGGGCAGGTCATCAAGGCTGATCTGCTCGACCGCCGCAGATGTCTTTCCGGTGTCCTCGTCCTTATTCACGACCAATGCGTTGAACATCATGCTTCCCCTCGTTTCACATCCAGAATTTCTCGCGCACGGTGGCCGTGCGCATACCGTCGGGTGTTTCTACCTCAAGTCTTGAGCCCGCATCCCAATGAGTCATGCGGATCATGCCGATTGCCACATTGGTGCGGAAATCGGGCGACCAGGCCGCCGAGGAAATTCGCCCCGCCGGACGACCGCCAGCAAACACCGGCCAGAACTGAGTACAGGGTGGCACGGCATCGCCGTCGATGGCAATCGGGCGGATCTGCTGCACCGGCCCTTCCTTGGCCACCCGCAACAGCGCATCCCGGCCGATACAGCCAATCGCCGTATGGGTATTGCAGAACCGGCCCAGACCACATTCATGTGGCGTGTTGTCGTCGGTCATGTCGTTACCATAGCTCAGCAAGCCGCCCTCGATCCGTTCGATCAGGTTCGGACAACCCGCACGCACCTGCAGATCCTCACCCGCCTCGAACAGCTTGCGCCACAGTGGCATGCCAAATTCGCTGCCCTCCACGTAGATCTCGAACCCGCCCTGTTTGGAATACCCCGAGCGCGCAATGACCAGATCATGACCCTGGAACTGATAGACCCCGAAGCGGAAGAAGCGGATATTGCGGATGCTTTCACCAAAGACGCGCACCATCAGCTCCTCGGCCTTTGGTCCCTGCACGGCCAGCGGTGAGACATCGGGTTCGTCCACCAGCACATCCAGACGCCAGCCATTGGCGATACCCTTGACCCAGTAAAGAAGGTCGCTGTCCGCGATGGAGATCCACCAGCGGTCCTCGGCCAGCTTAACCGCCACGGGATCGTTCAGCATGCCGCCGGTTTCATCGACGATGGGCACGTAGAAACACTGGCCTGCCGTCATCCCGCGCAGATCGCGCGGGGTCAGCATCTGCATCAGCCGCCCGGCATCAGGTCCGCGCAATTCCACCTGGCGCTCGCAGGCCACATCCCAGACCTGAACATGGTTCTTCAGATGATGGTAATCCGCCTCGACGCTTTCGAAAACCGTGGGCAGCAGCATGTGGTTGTAAACGGTGTAGGCGCGCACTCCGGCCTCTTCCACACCTTGGGAAAACGGGGTGCGCCGCAGCCGACGCGACGGTGAAATCAGTGCCATTGCAAATCCTCCCTGGCAAGGCGCGTTGCCCAGTAGCCTGCGGTCCTACTCATCCTCACCGGAACAGGGGTTTTACGCTTCACCCAAGGGTCGGAAACCGCGACTCAACGCTTGTTTCTCAAATGTCAGACTTTTAAATGTCTGACAAATGATTTTTACAGCCCCTCACGATATGGTAATGACGCCGGATATCGACAGGACAGTACCCATGAAAATCGACCCTTCCAGTTCCGACGACCTCTCTGTGCAAATCGCACAGGCAATCAAGGACGCGATTATTGGCGGTCAGCTGATCGTCGATGAACGACTTCCTTCCGAGGCCGAACTGGCCGATCATTTTCAGGTGTCCCGCCCGACCGTACGCGAAGCGTTGAAACGGCTTGCGGCGCAATCGCTGATCCGTACGCAGCGCGGCGCCACCGGCGGCGCCTTCGTCAACCGATTGAGTTTTGAGGATGCCTACCCCCAGCAGGTGACCACCTCGACCCTGCTGCTGTCGATGAATGCGGTCAGTTTCGACACAGCCTGCGAAGCGCGTTATGCGCTGGAGCGCGCCTGCGCGCCCTTGTCGGCCCAGCGGCGCACAGCCGATCAACTGGCCACGATGCGGACCGAGATGTTCCGCCAGTCCCAGCCCGGCCTGACCGATGAAGCCTTCTGCGCCTCGGATGTTGCCTTTCACCGGGCGCTCGTCGATGGCGCGGGCAATCCAGTCCTGTCCTATCAGCTGGCTGGCGCAGTCGAGGCAATGCAGCCGCTGATGAACATGATCACCTTCACCGCAAGGGACCGTGCACGTATCGTGGATTTGCACGGACGCATCGCGGATGCCATCGAATCCGGTGACGGCACCGCTGCCAGCGAAGGCCTCAGTGATCTGGAAAAGGAAACGCGCAAGCTGGCCTCGGATGTCTTCGCCGCACGTGCTGCGGCGGTCTCAACCTGACGCCTGATCGCAGGTAATTCGGCCCACAAAATTCGCACTGTCTATCCGATTTGCCCCTTTAACTCCGCCCGGTCAGCACCTATGTTCTCACTGTTCCCTCGTGGAACTATGGACATAAACGCGCTCGTAATAAGCGGATCGGACCCGGGGGCGGTACCCGGCGGCTCCACCATATATCCTTCGTTTGGGGATCATGGGGCCGAAACAGGATCGACGAACGTCTAAAGGGGTTAGCTTTGTCTCGGCTGTCTGCCACCGTTATCGGCGAAACTAGTACAATTGCAAACGACAATCGTGCTCCGGTTGCTCTGGCTGCGTAAGCAGTTCGAGTCGAACCGACTTTAAGTCCTAGCGCCTAGCCGCGTTAGGCGGGGTTCGCAGGTACCTGGCAACAGAAACCTGCACTTTTCCCCAGCTTTCTCAACGATCATAGGCACCCGTATAGGTTTTATTCAGACTCTGGGCGCATCCTATGCGCAAGACGGAGAACTGTGATGACCAACGCTCAACGCTTGCGAAACTGGTATACCGAGGTCTGGGAAAAAGGAAACCTGGACGCGATCACAGATTTCATTGCACCGGACACCATCGCCAAGGGAATCGTTCCTGAAATGCAGATGGGAATCGATGATTTCCGAGACCTTATCATGACCTTTCAGGCCCAGGTCGGGCGGTTTGAAGTGAACCTGCCCAAGGTGATCGCCGAAGGCGACTGGGTTTCAGCCTTTCTCGTCGTGCGCACCTCAAGAACCGACACGGGCGCCCCGCTTGAGGTTTCAGGGCAGGTCATGGCCCGGTTCGAAAACGGCAGGATCGCCGAAGCCTATAATCACGTCGATTATATCTGCCTGCTGGAGCAAATGGACCTGTTGCCGCCCGACACGATCCCGATCTGCATGACCGGGCAGCGGCTCGATTGGGTCAGACAGACATCCCACAGCATCGCCGCGGCGCCTTAGACCACCAGCCTCGCAAATAAGTTCAACCCCAATCATTTTCACTAGAAAACACCCACACGTAAAAGTGGTTGATTCGCAGCCACAAGCCCTCTCGACTTCACTGTTGGTAACAAGTACCGGATTGACACTTCAACTCTGACCAACCGAGACCCCAACGAATGACTCATCAGACAGGCAGCGTTCTTGAGACTGTAAAGCAATGGTTTCACGAGCTTTGGGAAGAAGCGGACACGGCCGCCATAAATGCCCTCTCCAATTCTGGCACCACGATGCAGGGAGCGATATCAGAGCTGGCTGCGCCACAGAACTATGGCGAAGTGGTCACCGCGTTGAATGACCTGCTAAAGAATATTCACTTCGAATACGCCTATCCTGTCGAGCAGGGGGAATGGGTTGCAGTAAAGTTGATCGTGCAGGCGCAATCCGCCGCAACTGGGGATGACGTTCGCTTTACCGGGCAGATCATCGCCCGGGTCAAAGAAGCAATAGTGACAGAACTTATTGCAACCATAGACTACATGAAGATGTTCGAGCAGCTTGGCCAGCTGCCCGAGGATTCCCTCCCGATCTGCCTCACAGGCGAGCAATTGATCTGGGCTCAGTAATCCCTCCACAGACTAAGCTAGTTTTTTCTGTCTCCGCGGGCGCGGCTGCCATATAGGCATGCAAGACCCTGCCCCGATCAGCCGCGGAGATCGACTTGTCTGCCAGTTTCACGCCCGACCGCCCGGATCTGCGCGATCTGTTCCGCGTTTTCCTTCGTATCGGCCTGCTGAGCTTTGGCGGCCCCGCCGCCCAGATCGCCCTGATGCATCGCGAACTGGTGGAGCAGCGCCCCTGGCTCAGCGAAGATGAATTCCTGCGTGGTCTCTCCTTCTGCATGCTACTGCCCGGCCCCGAGGCGATGCAGCTGTGCACCTATACCGGCTGGCGCCTGCGCGGCACCTTTGGGGGGATTCTGGCCGGATTGCTCTTTGTGCTGCCCGGCGCCGCAGTTATTGCCGCATTGGTCTGGCTTTACGCTGCCTTTGGCACCGTGCCGGGGGTTCAGGCCGCCTTTGCCGGGATCAAGGCAGCGGTCATCATCGTGGTTCTGCAAGCCCTGTGGCGGCTCAGTAAGAAGGCCCTCAGCAAAGGCTCCGATTGGGCCCTCGCCGGACTTGGCTTTGTCGGGTTGTTTTTCCTTGGCCTGCCCTTTCCCGTTGTCGTCCTGGGCGCAGGTCTGTTTGGTCTTGTGAAAGGCCAGGCAGCGGCACCGGCAGAAGTCACAAAGGGACACGGGTCACAATCGCCGCTGCGGGTCGCTGCCTTCTGGAGCATTCTCTGGCTGACGCCGCTGGCACTGCTGCATTTTTCCGGCTTCGGCTTTCTGGCAGACATTGGCTGGTTCTTTGCCAAACTCGCTGTGGTAACCTTTGGCGGCGCCTATGCGGTGCTCGCCTATATGAGCCAGACCGTGGTCGAGCAGCATGGCTGGGTCACCGCCGGGCAGATGATCGACGCGCTGGGTCTTGCAGAAACCACCCCCGGACCGCTGATCCTGGTCACCCAGTTCATTGCGATGCTGGCCGGGCTGGCGACCGGCGGGATGCCCGTGTTCCTGGCTGCCGGGGCGGTGGCCCTCTGGGCGACCTTCGTGCCCTGCTTCCTGTGGATCTTTACCGCCGCCCCCTATGTGGAGCGCCTCTCGCTGCATCCCCGCCTTGGCAGCGCGCTAAAGGCGATCACCGCTGCGGTGACCGGTGTCATCCTCAACCTGTCGGTCTGGTTCCTGCTGCACGTCCTGTTCCGCGACCTGCCGCAGACACAGGTCGGGCCGCTGTCCTTTGTGGTGCCGGACTGGAGCAGCCTTGACGCCGAGGCGCTGTTTCTCACAGCAGTGGCAGCGGGCGCGACCATCGCGCTGCGCGGGCGGCTGCTCTGGCTTCTGGCGCTTATGGTTGTGGCGGGGCTCGCAGTTGCGGCTGCACCCGATCTGCTGCTCCCGTAATCCCTGTGCCAGAACGGAAAACGCCCCCTTCGTTCCGCTGTTTTTTTTGACAAATCGGTCCCGGTAACTATTTCGTTTCCCGGAGAATCCCCTATGCTGGGGGAAAAGAAAAAGGGGTCTCAGCGTGTCCCGAGAAATCGACTACGGTAACCTGATGCATTCCGCCATGCGCGGCCTGATCCGCACCGTCCTGCAGGATGTGGCGGACAACGGTCTGCCCGGCAATCATCACTTCTTCATCACCTTTGACACCCGTCATCCCGATGCCCAGCTTGCCGACTGGCTGCGCGAACGCTACCCGGAAGAAATGACCGTGGTGATGCAGCACTGGTATGACAATCTTGCCGTCGATCAGGATGGCTTTGCCGTCACGCTCAATTTCGGTGAAACGCCAGAGCCGCTCTATATTCCTTACGACGCGATCAAAACCTTCGTGGACCCCTCCGTCGAATTCGGCCTGCGGTTCGAAACCGCCGAGGACGACGTCGAGGACGAACAGCCCGAAGACATCACCGCGCCCGAGGAAGATACGACTACGGATGAGACAGCGGAGAAAACCGACGCCGAGGTGGTATCGCTGGACAGCTTCCGCAAGTAACTGCTGGTCGCGGCCTGCCGGATCACCAAAAACCCAGATCGCGAAGTACGGCTAAATCTCTTGCACGTCACGGGTGGCGTTTTTTTCAGATACCCCAAATAGGGCCTTTGCCCGCTTGAACCGTCAGCCATCGGCGCGGCTACTCTACATCGAAAACCAGCCCTGACGGGGGACAGCAAGGCAATACGGCGCGGCGTTAGTCCTGACGCTTCAGAAAGGTCGAAACCATCCGGGTCGGCTCACCATTGCGATGGACCACATACTTCAGATCCAGCCCCCCTTTGACCAGGGTGCGGTCGTATTGCTGCATCTCGTAATCGCCGTTCGGCGCGATGAACATTGAAAACACCGTGAAGGTATCTCCGGCAATCCGGCTCCAGACGTAGGGATCGCCTTTCATCGGATCCATCTGGACGGCATGGCCAAAGACGTTCTGCTCCATCGCAGCGGCAAAAATCCCCGACCGATCGCTGTCCACGAAACTGATCTCATAGGTTTTTGCCTTGCGGTTGCCGCCCCCTTTGATGGTGACGGTGCTCCATTTGACGGTAAATCCCTTCTTGGCCTCAGCAATCGTCACGCTCATGTCCCGCAGCTCGCTCTCGCCGTCGGGATGGGTGACGATCACCGACCCGGTGTAGGCCCCGACAAACGGCGCGATATCCGCAATAGCCGCCTGCGCAAGCAGCAGAACTGCGGCACAAAACATCGCAGCCTGAAGCATGACCCAGCGGAGCCATGCTACACCGTCACGTACGGCCGGAAACGCCCCGGCGCGGGCAACGGCTGATGGACTGGAGAGGGCAGAATAATCGGGCACTGGCGTTCCTTGTCTACAGATGAGCGAAAGTATCTTCGGGTGACTTTAGCTTATTTCAGGGCGCAGGCAATCCGGCGCGCCCATTTGTCCCTATACCCGCGCGCGCGTTTCCCTATGATGCGCGCAACTGGCCGATTGCGCCTGACCCGGGCGTCGGCTAAACGGCATGCAACGGCATACGAGACGGAGAGAGACAAGATGTCCGATACCCGCACCGAAACAGACAGCTTTGGTCCGCTGGAAGTTCCTTCCGACAAATACTGGGGCGCGCAGACGCAGCGTTCGATCATGAACTTCCCCATTGGCTGGGAAAAACAGCCCGTCGCCATCGTGCGCGCGCTGGGCGTGATCAAGAAAGCCTGCGCCATGGCCAACAAGGCCTCTGGCAAAATGGACGCCAATATCGCCGATGCGGTGATCGAAGCCGCAGGTGAGGTGATCGAAGGCAAGTTCGACGACAACTTCCCGCTGGTTGTCTGGCAGACCGGCTCCGGCACCCAGTCGAACATGAACTCGAACGAGGTGATCGCCAACCGGGCGATCGAGATCCTCGGCGGCGTCATCGGCTCCAAGGATCCCGTGCACCCCAACGATCACTGCAACATGGGGCAGTCTTCGAACGATACCTTCCCCACCGCAATGCATATCGCCACTGCCATGTCCGTGCGTGACGTGCTGGTGCCGGGCCTGACCAAACTGGCCGAAGGGTTGGAGAAGAAGTCCGAAGAGTTCAAGGACATCATCAAGATCGGTCGCACCCACACCCAGGACGCAACCCCGCTGACATTGGGCCAGGAATTCTCTGGCTACGCGCATCAGATCCGTCAGGGTCTGGCACGGGTCGAGGCCGCGATGCCCGGTATCTATGAGCTGGCACAGGGCGGCACCGCCGTCGGCACCGGGCTCAATACCCAAAACGGCTGGGGCGAGACCGTAGCGGCCAACATGGCCGAGATCACCGGCCTGCCTTTTGTCACAGCACCGAACAAGTTCGAGGCACTGGCCGCGCATGACGCCATGGTGTTCCTGTCCGGCGCCCTCGCGACCATCGCAGGCAGCTGCTACAAGATCGCAAACGACATCCGCTTCCTCGGCTCTGGTCCGCGTTCGGGTCTGGGTGAGCTGATCCTGCCGGAAAACGAACCCGGTTCCTCGATCATGCCGGGCAAGGTGAACCCGACCCAGGCAGAAGCACTGACACAGGTCGCCGCCCATGTCATGGGCAACGACGCCGCGATCAAATTCGCGGGCAGCCAGGGCCATTTCGAACTGAACGTCTACAACCCGATGATGTCCTACAACCTGCTGCAGTCCATCCAGCTGCTGGGTGATGCGGCGGACAGCTTTACCGAGCGGATGTTGATGGGCATTCAGGCGAACGAGCCCCGCATCGAAAAGCTGATGAAAGAGTCGCTGATGCTGGTCACCGCTCTGGCGCCGACCATCGGCTATGACAACGCCACCAAGGTCGCCAAGACCGCGCATAAGAACGGCACCACCCTCAAGGAAGAAGCCATCGCGCTTGGTTTTGTGGATGAAGCCACCTTTGACGCCGTGGTGCGCCCCGAAGACATGATCGGGCCCAAGGCCTGATGGCGGAACCGGTCAATCTGAACCGGTTCAGGAAACAAAAGGCGCGGGCCGAGAAAAAGGCCCGCGCTGATGCCAACGCTGTGAAATTCGGCCGCAGCAAGGCCGAGAAACAGCTGGACCGCAGTCGGCGTGACAAAAGCGACCGCCAACTTGACGGTCACAAGTCCGAAGAATGAGCAACCGTCCCAAGAAACACTCCCTGACCCTGCGCGGGCACCGCACCTCGGTCTCTCTGGAGGATGAATTCTGGACTGCCTTCCGCGCCATAGCCGCCAAGGAAGGCCGTGCAATCAACGACTTGGCTGCCGACATTGATGAAGAACGCGGAACAGAATGCGGGCTGGCCTCGGCCATCCGCCTGTACGTTCTGCGCCACCTGCAGGCGCATCAGACCGGGGACTGATCCCGCCGCTCCAGCCGCAGCCAGATCCCATTCTTTGCCCGCACCGTTAGATGGGCAACCGGAACGGGCTCCTTGCCTGCCACCGGCGCCACCCGGAAATGGCGCAGCAGCATCGACAGGATCAACGGCCCTTCGACCATAGCAAAGCCAGCACCGGTACAGACCCGGGGACCAGCCGAGAACGGCATATAGGCTTCGCGTTGACACTTTTTGCCATTCTCGGTCTGCCAGCGCTCCGGATCAAAGCCATCAGGGTTGTCCCATAGCCGTTCATGGCGATGCAGGTGCCAGGGGCTGAGCACCAGTTGCGATCCTTGCGGCACTTCGCGGTCGCGGAAACGTTCGGGGCACGCAGCCTCGCGCACCATCATCGGTACCGGCGGATAGAGCCGCAGCGCCTCGCGGAACACATCACGGCTAATGCGCAGGCGCGATACGGCGGCGAAACTGTCGTCCTCAAGGGCCGCGGCTTCCTCGGCCACCTTCTCCTGCCACTCCGGGTAGATCGCCATCAGATAAAGCGTCCAGGCCAGCGCCGAAGCACTGGTTTCATGACCGGCCAGAAAGAAGATCGCCACCTGATCGACCATCTCATCGGTCGAAAAGCGCGCCCCGGTTTCCGGGTCGGCAGTGGTCATGATCTTGGTCGCAAGGTCCTGCGGCGCGGTTCCGGCAGCGATTTCGGCTGCGCGCTCACCCGTCAACTGGGTAATCAGGGCGCGAATTCGCGTAGCATTTTCCCGCGTTCCCTTGCGAAAGAAACGCGGCATCCAGCGCGGCACCGGCACAAAGGCGGCGAGATTCAGGATTGGCTGGCTGCGCTGGTAGTCCCGGAAGCGGGAAAACACCTCGGCGGCAACCTCGTGCTCGATGGGGATGGAAAACAGCGTGCGAAAAATCACATCCGCCGCCACATGCGAAGTCACCGCCTCAACCTCCACCTCTCCCTCCTGCCCCTTCAGGCGCGCGGCAGCGGCTTCGGCAGCGGCACGCATCGCCGGGAAGGTCTCTTTCAGACGCCCGCCTTCGAATGCCGGGTCGATGATCCGGCGCTGGCGCTTCCAGACTTCGCCGTTGGTCAGGAACACAGAATTACCCAGCAGCGGCTTCAACCCCTCGCTGATCCGGTCCGATTTCGGGAAATCGTCCGGGCGGTCCTTCAGCACGGTTTTCACCAGATCCGGCTGGTTCAGCAGGAAGGACCGGAAGAAGGGCGTGCGGAATTCAGCCATCCATGCCCGGTAAAGCCGCGCGGGCTGCGCCGACAGGATGTCCTTGCGAAACAGCCTCACATAGCGCCAGAGCGATACCTTGTCCGGCCGCGTAGGGGGTTTGGGCGGTAGAGGCGTCATGGTGCTGTCACCGTAGTATAGCCCGAGGTTGGCGCCTCTATCCGGGATTTCGACGCCTGCCGCCCCTCGTAACGCTCCGCCAGCGAGATGGGGCCTGCGGTGATCCGGAAGTAGTCATAGTCACCGGGCCGGTCAAAGGCGCAGAGATACTGAAAATGCAGCCGGAAGAAACGCCAGCGCAGCTCCTTCCAGCGCTCAGGACTCAGCGTCTGCGTGAAGGCAGCAGAGATCACCAGCGGTCCGCGCTTATCCTTGGGCGCAACACCGGTGACTGAGACCGGATCACACAGAGCAAAGGCGCAGCCATCCCCCGGCGCGCTGACATCTACCCAGGAAAGCTCTGGACTGGCCGACAAATACCGCAGATCGCCGCGCAGCCGGTCGGCCATTGGCAGGAAGGACACCATCGGCACGACCTGACCAAGGCTAAGAAACCCCAACGCCGGGCGCGCCGCGGGCAACCCTTCGCGCAACAGATCCGCAAGCACCGAAACACCGACATGGGCGCCGGATGAGTGGCCAACGACCAGAACCTCATCCACTGTGTTTTCTTCGATGGCGCGGCGGATCAGCTGCCGGAACTCTGCTATGCGCGCCTCCAGCTCGGGCGGGTTGGCCCCGCGCGAGGCTGCGGAATAGGCGTAATCATGCATCAGGTAATAGGCGAAAAGCTTACCATCGCGCGCCTTGAACCAGCGCAGCAGTGCAATCGCAGTTAAAATCAGCGCCGCAATGAATGCCACCGCGCCGATGACAGCCGCCGCCTGAGGCCCAGCCACGGGGGTGAGCGCCCATTGTGCGAGCCAGTCGATTGCACCGCCGACAACGGCCCCCAACGCCAGCGCCAGCAGCAATTGCAGCAGCAGCATGCCCACCGGATAAAGCGCTGCAATCACCGGCCCCTTACGCAGACGCATCAGGCGGAAAAGCGCGCCGGTCGAGATATAGGTCCAGGCGGTGCGCGCCAGTTGCAGATAGGTCGCCGGGATGGAGACCGCCATGCTGCCCCGCACGATGTCAGACCAGACCAGAACCTCAACATCGGCCGTCACCTCGGTCCCGTCGATCTCGGCCTCTACGTGCCAGCCATAGGGGCCGTCAGCCTGTTTAGGGCGCTGCGAGATCTGGTAGCCAGAGATCGCCGCCTGGGCGGCGCTTTCGCTGCGGTAAAGCTCACGATAGCGGCGGGGGTGGATGGGATCGTAACCGGGGATGTAAAAAACCTGTCGGCGGCGCACTGTTGCACCGCCGATGGATTGATCGCAGTCCTGCCTTGCCGTTCTGCCCATTCCGGCCTCATTCGATTTCACTCGAGATTAGCGGCGGATCTGGGCAAGAGTAAGACCCCGGCGGCGGCTCTTAGCCAAGTGTTGCAAGCGCGGGGAATGTTTCCAGCAACCACCAGGAGAAGGTGGAGAACAGACCGGTCACCAGCATGATCCCAACCACCAGCAGAAGGCCGCCCATCACCTTTTCGATGAGCCCCATGTGGCGCTTCATCCGGTTCATCAGCGCCATCGAGCGGTTAAGGAAGATCGCTGCCAGCAGGAAGGGAACGCCCAGTCCCAGCGCATAGACACCCAGCAACAGCGTGCCGCGGCTGACAGAAGCCTCAGAGGCCGCAAGCGACAAGATCGCGCCCAGCTGCGGGCCGATGCAGGGCGTCCAGCCAAAGGCAAAGGCCAGACCCAGCACATAGGCCCCGATGGCGGACCCTCCGGATTGCCCCGCTTCCATCCGTGCTTCGCGGTCGAGGATCGGAATGCGGAAGACCGACAGGAAGTGCAGGCCAAAGACGATCACGACAACGCCGGAGACCTTGGCGAACAGCTCCTGATTTTGCAGGACGAAGGCGCCAAAGGCCGAGGCGGTGAACCCCAGCAGCAGGAACACCGTCGACAGCCCCAGCACAAAGAACAGTGCCGAGACGATCACCTTGCGCCGGGCGGTCGCCGTGCCCTGCATCTCTCCGATGGTGACGCCGCTCATATAGGCCAGATAGGGCGGCACGATCGGCAACACACAGGGCGACAGAAAGCTGATAAGACCAGCCGTCAGCGCCACGAACATGGCAGGAATCAGTCCTGCGTCGATGATTTCGATTCCAAACATAGCCTTCACTTAATCCAGCGCAGACCAAAGGTCACTGGTACCTGCGGTCACATCCTTGTGGACAGGATGTGAGAGGCGTCTTATCTGCTGGATATGACAGATGAAAACACCACTCTTGATGCCATCGGGCTGCTTTGCCCCCTGCCCGTTCTGAAGGCGCGCAAACGGCTGAAGGCTCTGGCCCCGGGCGATACGCTGACCATTCTGGCGGATGATCCTGCGGCCATTATCGACGTGCCGCATTTCTGCGCCGAGGCCGGGCATGAGTTCCTTGGCCAAAGCGACGGGACCGGTCACCAGATCTACCGCATCCGAAAAGGCGGCTGAGATCCCTATTTACATGGGGCGAAAGCCAGGTGCACGCACCTGAACAGGTCAGTTTGTCTCTCTCTCGGGACCAAGCGCCGGAGTGTCCTGGCTGAAGGTATTGACCCAGCCTGCATCACTGCGCTGCCAGATGGAGCTGACGTACATCACCTCTTCCACCTCCTTACCGCAGCGGCTGTAGAGTGCGCGGTAAGACAGCAGTCCGTGATCCTGACCCATTGCCCTGACTTTTGCATCCGTGATCTCGTAGCGGTCAATCGACGCACCAGCGCTGATCTGCGCCACGTGATCCTCCCGGCCCGCAAATCCGTCCGGATAAACCCCCAGAAAATCCGCACTGAGCAAGGCGGCGTCTGCTGCACTATCGCCGGTCTGCAGCGCCTGCCAAACCCGCGCCTCACACTCCAGCAGTGCGTTCAGTAGCTCCGTGTCGCTGTGCGGCCGCGTCTTTGCCATGGCGATCCCCTAAGTAATGAAAAAGGGGCGGACCCTGTGGCCCGCCCCGATATCAGTCTCAGCTTCCCAGTGACCACCAGCCGCGGCGCTTGGGCTTGGGCGGGGCTTCCGGTTCAGGCGCGGGCGCAGGTTCTGCCGCTGCCACAGCCACCTCGGGCTCCTTGGTTTCCGGTTCTGCTGCCTCAGGGGCCGTAGCTTCCGGCTCAGCGGGTTTCTCGGCCTCTTCAGGCGCAGCGGTCTCCGCCTCGGCAGGTGCATTTTCGGCGGCCGCCTCTTCTGCCACCGGTTCCACCTCAGGCGCGGCCTCCGGCTCAGCAGCAGCAGTTGCCTCGGCGGGTTCTACCGCCTCGGGCTCTGCCGCGGGCGCAGCCTCAGCGGCATCGGGTGCAGCTTCCGCTTCGGCAGCTGCTTCCGCAGGTGCTTCGGCAGCAACGGCTTCTTCTGGCTGCGACGCGGGGCTTTCGGCCTGCTCGGGCTCTGCGGGTTTCTCTTCGGTCACCGCATCTGCAGTCTCGGCCTCTGCAGCCTCTGCCGGTTTATCGGAAGATTTTTTGCGGCTGCGACTCTGGCTGGTGCGGGTGCGACGGGTGCGTTTGGCAGGCTTCTTCTCTTCCTGCTCAGCGCCCTCTTCCGCGCCTTCCGCCTTGGCCTCGGCTGCGTCAGCGGGCTGATCAGACTTGGCGTCCTGCGCCGAACCGTCTTCCGTAGACTTGTCACCCTCCGCAACTCCAGCAGACTGGTCTATATCACCTTCGGACTGATCGCCGTTGTTCTCGCCATTGTCCTGATCCGAGGATCCGGACTTGCGCCGCCGCCGACGACGACGCTTGCGCTTGGGTTTGTTCTCACCATCGCCTTCGGCCTCAGGCTGGGTCTTGTTGCCCTCGTCGACAGAGGTTGTCTCCTCTGCTTCAGCGGCCTCACTTTCGTCGGCATCGATCTGATCCATGATCGAAGTATCAACAGAGACCACGGGCGATGCGGCCACCGGAACAGTGCGCGATGCGGTTTTGAACTTCTCAAGCTCGAAATCCGGGCTAACCAGATGCGGGTGGCCCTCGATGCGCACGGAGAGACCGTAGCGCGCTTCGATCTGCGCAATATGTTCGCGTTTCTGGTTCATCAGATAATTGGCGATGGCCACCGGGCATTTCACCAGAACCTCACGCGAGCGGCGTCGGGTGCCTTCTTCCTCGATCTGACGCAGGATCGACAGAGCCAGCGAGTCATCCGAGCGGATAAGGCCGGTGCCATGGCAATGCGGGCACGGCGCCGTGGTCGCCTCGATCATGCCGGGGCGCAGACGCTGACGCGACATTTCCATCAGACCAAAGCCGGAAATACGGCCCACCTGAATGCGGGCACGATCCGTCTTCAGCTTGTCCTTCATACGCTTTTCGACGGCGGCGTTGTTCTTGCGCTCGTCCATGTCGATGAAGTCGATGACGATAAGGCCCGCAAGGTCACGCAGACGCAACTGGCGCGCCACTTCCTCGGCGGCCTCCAGGTTGGTCTTGAGCGCGGTTTCCTCGATCGAGGCTTCCTTGGTCGCCCGGCCGGAGTTCACGTCGATGGCCACCAGCGCCTCGGTCACACCGATCACGATATAGCCGCCTGATTTCAGCTGCACCGTCGGGTTGAACATGCCCGCCAGGTAGCTTTCCACCTGGTAACGCGCGAACAACGGCAGCGTCTCGTTGTAGTTCTTCACGTTCTTGGCGTGGGACGGCATGATCATCTTCATGAAGTCCTTGGCGATGCGGTAGCCGCGCTCCCCCTCTACCAGAACCTCGTCGATCTCGCGGTTGTATAGATCGCGGATCGAGCGTTTGATCAGGTCGCCCTCTTCATAGATCTTGGCCGGCGCGATGGATTTCAGCGTCAGCTCGCGGATCTGTTCCCAGAGGCGCTGCAGGTATTCATAGTCGCGCTTGATCTCGGCCTTGGTCCTCTTGGCACCAGCGGTACGCACGATGAGGCCCGCGCCCTGCGGCACGTCCAGTTCGGTTGCGATATCCTTCAGTTTCTTGCGGTCGGCGGCATTGGTGATCTTGCGGCTGATGCCACCGCCACGGGCGGTGTTGGGCATCAGTACGCAGTAACGGCCTGCCAGCGACAGGTAGGTGGTCAGCGCCGCGCCCTTGTTACCGCGCTCTTCCTTGACGACCTGCACCAGAAGAACCTGACGGACCTTGATGACTTCCTGAATCTTGTAGCGACGCGGACGCGGCTTACGCGGCGGACGGATGTCCTCGCTGTCATCCTCGTCGGCGACGGATTCGATGGTCTCATCTTTCGAGGTCGCGTCGGACTTCGCGGTGTCTTCTTTGTCGTCCTCGTCCTGATCGTCAGATTCATCTTGTTCGGCAGACTCAGCCTTGTCGGCGGCAACACCGTTGTCCGCACCGGCATCCTCGGCTGTCTCAGCATCGGCGGCCGCGTCATCGCCAGCGGCTTCTTCGGTGCTGGTAACCTCTGCACCGTTCTGATCGTCCCCATCCGGCTCTTCAACCGGGGTTTCCGCAACGGTCTCCATCGGCGAGGTGCCCTCGGGGACCTCGGCAAGCTTGTCATCCGCAGCGCCATCTTCGGCGTCCAGATCAATGGTTTCCATACCCGCGATTTCAGCCTTTTTCGGGCTGTCTTTTTCCGGGGCCTGGGTGGACGCATCATCACCATTGAACTGCGGCGTGACCTCTTTGGTCTCCACCGCATCACCGGCGTTCGCCTTGGCAGCTTTGGTGCGCGAAGACTTGCGGCTGCGCGAGCGCGAGCCACGGGACGGTTTGCTCTCTTCTTCCTCGTCGCGGGCGCGCATCGCCTCGGCGTAGGCGCGCTCTTCTTCCATCAGCGCCTCACGATCGGCGACGGGGATCTGGTAATAGTCCGGATGGATTTCCGAAAACGCGAGGAACCCGTGGCGGTTTCCACCGTAATCGACAAAGGCCGCCTGAAGCGAAGGTTCGACCCGAGTTACTTTTGCGAGATAGATATTGCCGGCAAGCTGGCGTTTGTTTTCGGATTCAAAGTCGAACTCCTCGACCTTGTTTCCATCAACCACCACGACGCGGGTCTCTTCCGCGTGGGTGGCATCGATAAGCATCTTCTTGGCCATGTTTCCTTGGTGCACCTGCCCAGTGCAAACAAAGCCCCTCCTCTTCCGGGGGGCTGCGCGTGTTTTGGGTGGTGTCTTGTCAGGGCGATTTCAGACTGCGCGCCGCAGGTCAGGGTCCCGAAACATGCGTCCGGCCCTTTGTCCTGTATGCTCTTCGCTCTCGCGCGCGTCATCGCGGTTCTTCTCCGACAGGTGGGATATCCCGAACCCTGCCATGTTATTCCTTCCCGGTCGTGCCGGAAGAGGTGCTAGGCTGCCCCTTCACAAGGGGCAAATCGGTCTGCCTCAGCTTTCTCGGTTCTTTCCGGACAAAAGCATGAGACAGCGAATCTCATAAGGCTGGATGCGAAAGAGGCATCCTTTTCCTGTATTTTCAGCATAAGGCCTGAAACAGGGAAATGACAATGGCCATTCGGCACGGGTATTGCTGAAAGTGTAAACTATTCTTCCTTAGACGGTATTGGTTAACAAATCCCCGAAAAACTGCGGTGTTTTTCCGCAAAAAAGCGACCTGAATGGAAAACGGCGCCGGTGCATCCCGGCGCCGCATCAATGTCGATCAAAGCCAAAACCTGCCTCAGCCAGGTTGCAGTCCAAGCCTGCAGCTGTCAGCTCAGGTATTCTGAGCGCTGCAATCCGTATTTGGCCATCTTCTCATTCAGAGTCCGGCGCGGCAGGCACAGCTCCTCCATCACCGAAGCGATGGAGCCCTTGTGGCGGCGCATGGTGTTGTCGATCAACATGCGTTCAAAGGCTTCGACGTATTCCTTCAGGGGCTTACCTTCGGTAGTCATCACCGGCTGCATTTCCTCGTGATCGGACATCAGCAGGGATGCAATCGTGCCAGATCCGCGCCGGGATTGCAGAACCGCTCGTTCGGCCACATTGATCAGCTGACGCACGTTGCCCGGCCAGGGGGCCTGCAACAGCTGTGCGGCCTCCTGTGCGGTGACCTGCGGTGCCTCGCAGCCGTATTCTTCAGAGAATTGCTCGCTGAAGCGGGTGAACAGAGTCAGGATATCCTCGCCGCGCTGGCGCAGGGGCGGCACGGTGATCCGCAACGCCGCAAGGCGGTAGAACAGATCCGGGCGCAGCGCGTCCTCGCAGGTCTTGCCCGCCTCCTGTAGGTTCGAGATGGCGATGATACGGGTTTCGCCCGGCATACCCTGTTCGTTGATCACGCTCAGGAGTTTGGCCTGCAGCGCCTCGCTCAGCGCCTCCACGTCCTCTAACACCAATGTGCCGCCGCGGGCCTCTTCAATGGCGGGCAGCAGGCTGTCCTCGGGTTGCATCGGACCAAACAGACGCTTCGATAGGGCCTCTTCCTCCAGCGCCGCGCAGGAAACCAGAACGAATTTCTTGCCCGCCCGGCTGCCGACGGCATGCAGGGCGTGGGCCACCAGCGTCTTGCCGGTGCCGGTTTCGCCATCGATCAGCACGTGCCCGTCGGCTTGGCCCAGGTCCAGAATATCCTCGCGCAGGCGTTCCATCACCGGGCTCATCCCGATCAGTTTCTTCATGATCTGGCCGCCATCGGACAATTCGCGGCGCAGCGCCCGGTTGTCGAGCGTCAGGCGGCGGGAGTTGGTGGCCCGCTTCGCCAGTTCCGACATCCGGTCCGGATTGAAGGGTTTTTCGAGGAAATCGAAGGCCCCGACGCGCATCGCCTCGACTGCCATGGGCACATCACCATGACCCGTGATCATGATCACCGGAAGGGCGCTATCGCTGCCCATCAGTTTCTTCAGGAACTGCATCCCGTCCATGCCAGGCATCTTGATGTCGGAGATCACGATCCCCGGGTAATCCGAGCCCAGAACCTTCAGCGCATCCTCGGCACTGGCAAATGTTTCAGTGTCATAGCCCGACAGGGCCAGCCACTGGCTGATCGACTGGCGCATATCCTGTTCATCATCAACGATCGCGATCTTCATAGCCTGTGCCATGCGCGGCCTCTCCATCTTTAACGCCGCTTATTCAGCGGCTTCGATACCGTCCACAAGGATCGGCAACTGTATTTCAAACACGGCGCCGCCGTTTTGCCCGTTGCGGGCAATCAGCCGCCCCCCGAGGTCGTTCACGATCCCCGAGGAGATGGCAAGCCCTAGTCCGACCCCATCGCCGGGCTGTTTGGTGGTGTAGAAGGGTTCGAACAGATTGTCGAAATCCTTGATCCCGTTGCCATTGTCGCGCACCGACAGGGTTGCTGTCTCGCCTGCCGCCAGCAGGATCTCCACCTCGGGGTCCTCTACAGATTTGGTGGCATCCAGTGCATTGCGCAAGAGGTTGACCATCACCTGCTCCAGCCGCAACCGGTCGCCCATAACGTAAACCGGCTGATCGGGCAGCATTCGGGTGATCTTGACCTGACGCTGACGCAGCTGCGGCTCCATCATCGACAGGGACGACGCCAGCGCATCGCCCATGTTTACAGGGGCAAAGGCATCGCCTGCCTTGCGGGCGTAAGATTTCAGCTGCCGGGTAATGGCCCCCATGCGCTCGATCAGATCATCAATACGCCCAAAGGAGGCAAGTGCCTCTTCGGGGCGGTTGCGGTTGAGCAGCAGCCGCGCCCCGGCCAGATAGGTTTTCATCGCCGCCAGCGGCTGATTGAGCTCGTGACTAACCGCCGCTGACATCTCCCCCAGCGCCGCGAGTTTCGAGCTTTGCGCCAGGCTTTGTTCGGCCACGGCAAGGGTTTCCTGCACCCGTTCCCGTTCGGCGATTTCCCGCTGCAGCCTTGCGTTCAATACGCGAAGCTCCGCCGACTCGCGCTGGAACAGCGCCATGCGCAGCGCCGTCTTGCGGCTGAGCGCATAGAAGGCCAGCGCCAGCAGAATCGCGAATCCCATGATTTCAAGCGCCAGAACCGCGTTCACCCGCTCGCGGATCGAGGCATAGGTGGTGAAGGAGGTCAGCCGCCAGCCCTGGAACGGCACCCGCGTTTCCAGTCGCATCACCGCCTCGCCTTGCAGATAGGCATCGGCCGGCAGGACGGTCCAATCCGCGGTTGCCCGGATTGCGCGCTGAATGGCGCCCTCCGGTGTTTGCAGGCGCAATGCGTCGCGCTCTTCCTTACCGCGCCAGCGCGCTTCGGTCGCCAGAACGATACGGCCGGTGCTGTCACTCACCATCACCGCGTCTGAAATCCCCGCCCAGGCCCGTTCGAATTTCTGCAGATCGACCTCGATCACGATCACGCCGAGCGTCCCGGTGGTGTCAACAATGCGCCGCGAATAGGTAAAACGATAGCCGCCCACCTCGCGTTCAATGACGGAAAAAACGGTAGATTTGGCCCGCACCGCATCGACGAAATAGGGCGCGTTGCGGTGGGTTTCGCCCAGACGGTTGCGATTGGTCGCCGCCACGGTACGCCCGTCGCTGGCTAGCAACATGATTGAGGCAGCGCCGATTTCCTCAACAAAAGAAATCAGCCGGTGGGTGGATAGCGAAAAATCCTGACTTTGCAGTGCTGATATCAGCGCCTGGTCACGCGCCAGCAGCTGCGGCACGATGGCATGGCGGCGCAGCTCACTGACCAGGTTTCCGGAGTAAAGCGCAAGGCGCAGTTCGGCCCGGTTGCGGGTACTTTCGGTGAACCGGTGCGTCAGCATTCGGTTGGTCACCCAGACCGTCGTTGCCGCCACCGCCATGAACAGGACCAAGGCCAACCGCGCCCGCCAGGAGATCGTGCGCGATCTTGCGGCGGACCCGGACTTGGCAACGGGGAGTTCTGTGCGATCAGGCGGGGTGCTCATAGGCTTAACCTATTGCGGCTGCCCGCCTGCCTCAAGTCACGCTGTAGCGACGATCCCGGTCAATGCGCGGAAGACTGCCGTCCCGTCGGTGCCGCCATGACCTTCGTCCGCCGCGCGTTCGGGGTGCGGCATCATGCCCAGAACCCGGCGGTTCTCGGACAGGATCCCGGCAATATCAGCAACCGATCCGTTGGGATTGTCGACATAGGAGAAGGCCACCCGGTCCTGATCCTTCAGCGCCGCGACAGTGTCGGCGTCTGCATAGTAGTTGCCATCGTGGTGGGCGATCGGGATGCCGATGACGTCCCCTGCCGAATAGCCTTCAGTAAAGACGCTGCTCGTGGTCTCGACCTTCAGGTCCACCGTGCGGCAGATGTATTTCAACCCCGCGTTGCGCAACAGGGCGCCGGGCAGGATGCCGGTCTCGGTCAGGATCTGGAACCCGTTGCAGACACCAAGCGCGTAACCGCCCCGGTTAGCGTGCTCCACAACCGCCTGACAGATCGGCGATTGCGCCGCGATGGCGCCGCAGCGCAGGTAGTCGCCGTAGGAGAACCCGCCGGGCACGCCGACAATGTCGATGCCTTCGGGCAGCTTGCTGTCCTTGTGCCAGACCATGGAGACATCAAATCCGGCCTGTTCAAAGGCCACGGCAAGATCCCTGTCGCAGTTGGATCCGGGGAAAACGACAACGGCAGCACGCATCAGGGGTTCCTTCCTAGCTTGCGAAATCGGTAATGACCGCCCCAACCCGAAGGCGCCGGGCGGTCAAACGCGGCCAGATCGCACTGGCCTTTAAAAGAGAGATGGCGCGGGTCAGCACTTTGCCCGGCGCGGGCGACGGATCCGGCAGGGTTACCAACTCCAGCGGCTGGCGAAAGCCGATAAGCCGCGCCGCCCGCATCGGTCAGGCCAGCTCGATCTCGTAGGATTCGATCACGGTATTGGCGAGCAGTTTCTCGCACATGTCCCGCACATCCGCCTCGGTGGCGTCGTCGCTCAGCTCCAGATCGATGACCTTGCCCTGACGGACGCCTTCGACCTTGTCAAAGCCCATGGCGCCAAGCGCGTGGCGGACCGCCTCGCCCTGGGGATCCAGAACTCCGTTCTTCAGCATCACATGCACCCGTGCCTTCATCGCGTCTTTCCTCAGCTTTCGGTCACAAAGCCCGCCACGGGCTTGTTGTTGTCAGATCTATGCCCTGCCTGCCATCTTCACGGGACCACAGCCCCGGATAGGCGGGACGGGTCGGTCAGTTGACCAGAGTCGGCTTTCCCGCTGCAGGCGGGTTGTTCGGCATCACGCCCAGACGGCGTGCCACTTCGGTATAGGCGTCGGTCAGGCTACCCAGATCGCGGCGGAACACGTCCTTGTCCAGCTTCTGGCCGGTTTCGATGTCCCACAGGCGGCAGCTGTCCGGGCTGATCTCATCAGCGACAACCAGACGCTGGAAATCACCGTCGTAGACCCGGCCGATCTCAATCTTGAAGTCGACCAGGCGAATGCCCACAGCTAGCATCACGCCGGACAGGAAATCGTTGACCCGCAACGCCAGGCTCAGGATATCGTCCATGTCCTGCTGGCTGGCCCAGCCGAAGGCAGCGATATGTTCCTCTGTAACCAGCGGGTCACCCAGCGCGTCGTCCTTGTAGCAATACTCGACGATGGGGCGTGGCAATTGCGTGCCCTCGTCGATACCCAGACGTTTGGACATGCTGCCGGCCGCGTAATTGCGCACGATCACCTCAAGCGGGATAATCTCGCAGCTGCGCACCAGCTGTTCGCGCATGTTGAGCCGCTTCAGAAAATGCGTCGGCACGCCGATCTGGCCTAGCCCCTGCATGAAGAATTCGCTCAAGAGGTTGTTCAGAACCCCCTTGCCCTCGATCACGTCCCGCTTTTCGGCGTTGAACGCGGTTGCGTCGTCCTTGAAGTACTGCACGATGGTTCCGGGCTCGGGACCTTCATACAATGTCTTGGCTTTGCCTTCGTAGATCTTCTTGCGACGTGCCATGAGGAACCTTTCGGGGTCAGGGGCGGGAATCCGTCCCGGTTTCTTGCCGCTCTCTTAGTGCAAGCGACATTGCGCCGCAAGCGCGGCGCGCGGTCACAGGCTTGCTGTGAAGGGATATTTGGTTCCGCAGGCCGCTCTTGGCGCTATTGCAGTGCGCCCGGGGCAGGCGCATAGTCATTTCATGCCATAGTGCGGAACAGGAGGAAATGATGAGTACTTTTGACAGTCGCGAGCAGGCTTTCGAGGCCAAATTTGCCCATGATGAGGAAATGCAGTTCAAAGCGCAGGCCCGCTGCAACAAGATGCTCGGTCTCTGGGCGGCCGAAATGCTGGGAAAGTCCGGCGATGCAGCAGAGGCCTATGCCAAAACGGTGGTTACCGCCGATTTTCAGGAACCCGGGCACGAGGACGTTGTCCGCAAGCTGGCGGAGGATCTGACTGGCCGGGTGAGCGCCGATGACATCCGCGAGAAGATGACCGACACGCTGGCCCTTGCCAAGGAACAGATTCTGTCCGAAATCAGCTGAGGCATGCATCTCCCGCCCAACTTGGTCGGGAGGGGCATTAACTGAAATCATCGATATTAACTGAAGAAGAACGCCTTCTTTGGTATTCTCCTGCGCGAACCGCTGGTGCGGCGATTACGCAGGGATGCTGATGACAATCCACACTCTCCCTCTTTCCGGTGCAGGCCGCGGCCACCTCTGGACGAGCCTGAAGGACGGTTTTGGCGCCGGTTTCCGGTGGGCCGCGCCTGTGGCCATGACGGTCCTGTGTCTCTGGGCCTTCGAGGCAAAACTTGGCCTTCCCTCCCTTGCCGAACTTGGTCACACACTAGCCGCCTTGCCCGCATGGGGCTGGCTGGGGGCCTCTATCGCCACTGCAATCAGTTTCTGGGCTTTGGGGCGCTACGACTCCGTGGCACACCGCCATCTGCAAACCGGCCTTGATGGCGCCGCGGCCCGCCGCGCCGGAATGGCCGCCATCGCGTTCTCACAGACAGCTGGCTTTGGGCTCATCACCGGCACCTATGCCCGCTGGCGCCTGCTGCCGGGTCTTACCGCGCTGCACGCCGCCAAGATCACTGCCCTTGTCGGGTTCACCTTCATGGCCACGCTGGCCGCTATCGCCGGGGTTGCCCTCGTGCTCTTCCCGCCAATACAGGGGTTTGGCTGGATTGGCGGGCTGTTGCTGGCCGGTTTCATCTGTGCGGTTGCGGCCAGCTTCTGGTTTCCGTCCCTGAGGATCGGAAAGCTCAGACTGCGCTGGCCTTCACTGATTGCCCTGACGGCGCTGATGGGCTGGACCCTGATCGATGTGGTGGCGGCGGGAACTGCTCTTTGGATGCTGCTGCCGGATACGGTCCAGATTGCCTGGTCAACGCTGGTGCCTGTCTATCTGATCGCCCTTGGCGCTGCGATCCTGTCCTCGGCCCCCGGTGGCGCCGGTCCTCTGGAGCTGACGGTCTGCGCCCTGCTGCCAAGCGCGGATACGGGCGCCCTCCTCGGCGCCCTCGTCGCCTTTCGCCTTGTATACTATGTGCTGCCTGCCGCGCTGGCTTGCGGCATGCTGTTCCTGCCGGGTATGGGCCGCGCGAAATCCAGCGCCCCGACCGATGCTGACCTGTTGGGCGCCCGTCGCACCCCCGCCGCAGATCTGCCCGCAACCCGCGCCTGCGCCGAAGCGGCAATCATCCGGCAGAACGGAGGCCACGTGCAGGCCCTGGGCCTCAATCAGCTTGCCATCCTTGACAGCCCGCAATGCACGGTAGCTTTCTTTGATCCCCTGTCGGGCCACACGCCCGAAGTCTTTGCCCCGCTTGCCGCCTATGCCCGGCAGCGGAATGGCTCTGCCTGTTTCTACAAATGCGGCGCCCGCACTGGGACGCAGGCCCGCAAGGCCGGATGGAAGATCCTACGCATCGCGCAAGAGGCCGTGGTCCGGCCCACCACCTTCAGTGATAGCGGCTCCTCCCACCGGCAGCTGCGCCGCAAGCTCCGCCATGCGGAAAAGGCGGGCCTCAAGGTCATGCAGGCCCCCGCCTCTCTGCCGATCGACCAGATGGGCGCCATCGACGCCGCCTGGCAGTCCACGCACGGTCACGCCCACGGCACCACCATGGGCCGGTTCGAACCGGGATATCTGGCCGAGCAGCGCGTGTTCCTTGGCTGGAAGGACGGACGGCTTGAGGGATTTGTCAGCCTGCACGCCACGCCCGGAGAGTGGTGCCTGGACCTGATCCGCATTGTGCCTGACGCGCCGGATGGCACAGGCCACGCGCTGGTGCGCACCGCGATTGCTGCCGCCGCGCTGGAAAACGTGCCACGCCTGTCGCTGGCGGCAGTGCCCGACCACCGCTGGGCCAAGCATACCGATCCGGGACTGCGCCGGTTCAAATCCTGTTTCGCGCCGCGCTGGGAGCCACGCTATCTGGCGTCGCCCAGCTGGCCGCAGATGGCTGTCTCCCTGATTGAGCTTCTGCGTCTTGTGCACCGCCCGGGTCCCGTGCAGCCAGTCCTGCAGACCAGTAGCGATGACGCAGGCCAGACTTCGGACGCAGAGAATGATCTCCTCGACCGCTATCCGGCTCATAATGAACTTGAGCAAAATGAAATTGCCCTGCGCGCCGCGCCGTGACAGGAGGGGCCACTCCGCACTGGCCCGCCAGTGCGCCCCAGTGCCAACCCTTTGACGGGACCGATCAGCGATGACCAACACCTTTATTCAGCTCCTGCAAGACAAAGACGTGCTGCTGGCCGACGGCGCCACCGGCACCAACCTGTTCAACATGGGCCTGCAATCGGGCGATGCGCCCGAGTTGTGGAACACCGACGAGCCGAAAAAGATCATGGCGCTTTATCAGGGTTCGGTCGATGCGGGCAGTGATCTGTTCCTGACCAACAGCTTTGGCGGCACCGCTGCCCGCCTGAAACTGCACGACGCCCAGGGCCGCGTGCGCGAGCTGAACCGCGCCGCTGCGGAACTGGGTCGCGAGGTCGCCGACAAGGCCGGGCGCAAGATCGCCGTCGCGGGCTCGGTCGGCCCCACCGGTGAAATCATGCAGCCGGTCGGAGAACTGTCGCACGCGCTGGCGGTGGAAATGTTCCACGAACAGGCCGAAGCCCTGAAAGAAGGCGGCGTCGACGTGCTCTGGCTGGAAACCATTTCCGCCCCTGAAGAATTCCGCGCCGCGGCCGAGGCGTTCAAACTCGCGGATATGCCCTGGTGCGGCACCATGAGCTTTGACACCGCCGGGCGTACCATGATGGGCGTCACCTCCGAAGCGCTGGCGCAGCTGGTCGAGGAGTTCGACAATCCGCCGCTCGCCTTTGGCGCCAATTGCGGCACCGGCGCCTCAGACATCCTGCGCACCGTGCTCGGCTTTTCGGCGCAGGGCACCGAGCGGCCGATCATCTCCAAGGGCAACGCCGGCATTCCGAAATACGTCGACGGCCACATCCATTATGACGGCACGCCCGAACTGATGGGCGAATACGCGGTGATGGCGCGCGATTGCGGCGCCAAGATCATCGGCGGCTGCTGTGGCACCATGCCCGAGCATCTGCGCCACATGCGCGCCGCGCTGGACAGCCGCCCGCGCGGTGACCGCCCCACACTGGAGCAGATCGTCGAAGTGCTTGGCCCCTTCTCCTCGGCCAGCGATGGCACCGGTGAAGATGCCGCTGCTGCCGGTGAGCGCCGCACCCGCCGGGGTCGCCGCCGCGGCTAAGCTTCCCCCTCTTTATTCTATGAAACGGCGGTCCAATCCCGGGCCGCCGTTTTTCGTTTCACCAATCGCAGCCCTGTTCAGCGGGTTCCGTGACCCGCAAGCGCCTAAAGCCCATCCGCCACCATGGCTCGAACCTTCACTGCCTTTTCGAAATGATCCAGCTGATGCGTCTCGATCCACCAGGTAGCCGCCTCCATCAACAGGGCGGGATCATCATTGCGATTGGCGAAAAAGGCATAAAAGGACAGGCCGACACCGGCCCCCTTCTGAGCAATTTTACGGTCGCAGACCGTAAGGATCTTCTGACGCAGCTCGGCGCGCATAGCTCACTCCCATTCCCACATTCCAGTGCCCAGACCGGCCCGGTCAAAACAGCGCCAGCTGATCCCCGGCCTGCGCCGGGCGCGCAAAGAGATCGCAGCGCTGCGGTTCAGACCTCTCGGTCAGGCCCAGACGCTTGCAGGCGGCGCGAAACCGGCGCCCGATCATTCCGGCATATTCACCAGTGCCCCGCATCCGCTCACCCCAGCGCGGATCATATTCCCGCCCGCCATGCATCTCCCGCAGGCGGGCCATTACCTTGGCCGCCCGGCCCGGCGCGTGCAAGGACAGCCACTCCTGCCAGAGTTCGGACACTTCGCGCGGCAGGCGCAGCATGATCCAGCTGGCAGCATCGGCGCCCGCCTCGGCCCCGGCAGCAAGCAGAGCCTCAATCTCGTGATCGGTCAATCCCGGCACGATGGGCGACGTCATGACCCGCACCGGGATCCCCGCCTCCGACAGGCGGCGGATCGTGGCCAGCCGCCGGGCGGGTGATGGCGCCCGTGGCTCCATCCGGCGGGATAGGTACGGATCCAGCGTCGTGACCGAAATGCCAACCCGTACCAGCCCAAGCGCGGCCATCTCTGACAGAATGTCGATATCCCGCTCGACCAGCGCTCCCTTGGTGACGATGGCCACGGGGTGCCGGAAATCCCGCAGCACCTTCAGGCAGCTGCGGGTGATCTCCAGATCCCGCTCACAGGGTTGGTAGGGATCGGTGTTGGTGCCGATGGCGATCGGCGCCACCTTGTATCGCTTCGCGCAGAGCTCCTTGCGCAGCAGCTCGGCGGCATTGGGCCGCGCGATCAGCTGGGTTTCGAAATCCAGCCCCGGCGACAGGCCCAGATAGGCATGCGTGGGCCGCGCAAAACAATAGATACAGCCATGTTCGCAGCCCCGATACGGATTGATGGAGCGATCGAAGGGAAGATCCGGCGAGCGGTTGTAGCTGATGATGGATTTCGCCGTTTCCTGCCGGATTTCGGTGGGAATCACCTCCGGCGGCGCCTCTTGCTCCCAGCCGTCATCGACCGCGATTCTCGGCAGATCGAACCGGCCTGTCGCATTGCTGGCACTGGCGCGCCCTTTGCGGCGCATGTGGGGTTGGTCGCTTTCGATACTCATACGCCAAGGATGACAGAGCGACAGGAACAAATAAAGAACAAACAAGCAAACGCGAAGATTTCCTTGCGAAATCTTCATTATCATTCGGCATCTTTTCCGCCTATAGGTCGGTTCGGATAAAGGCAGTGTCGCAAATAATGCAGTTTCGCTGCGTCATTCTGGCCCATTAGTTCGGTGAATAAGGCCAAGCCGGGGATACCCCGCCAGTCAAGGAACAAGCCCATGTCGGAAGAAGAAGACGAAATCATCCTGGCGGAACTGGATGACGAGGAACTCGTTCAGCAGATGTTCGACGACCTCTACGATGGAATGAAAGAAGAGATCGAAGAAGGTGTGAATATCCTTCTGGAACGCGGCTGGGCGCCCTACAAGATCCTGACCGAAGCGCTGGTCGGCGGCATGACCATTGTCGGTGCCGACTTCCGCGACGGGATCCTCTTTGTGCCCGAAGTGCTGCTGGCCGCAAACGCGATGAAGGGCGGCATGTCCATCCTGAAGCCGCTGCTGGCAGAAACCGGCGCGCCGCGCATGGGGTCGATGGTGATCGGAACGGTCAAGGGCGACATCCACGACATCGGCAAGAACCTTGTGTCGATGATGATGGAAGGCGCAGGTTTCGAAGTGGTGGATCTGGGCATCAACAACCCGGTTGAAAACTACCTGGAAGCTCTGGAAGAGCACCAGCCCGACATCCTCGGCATGTCGGCTCTGCTGACCACCACCATGCCCTATATGAAAGTGGTCATCGACACGATGGTCGAACAGGGCAAGCGGGACGATTACATCGTTCTGGTTGGCGGCGCCCCGCTGAACGAAGAGTTCGGCAAGGCCATCGGCGCAGACGCCTATTGCCGCGATGCGGCTGTTGCGGTGGAAACCGCCAAGGACTTCGTCGCGCGCAAGCACAACCAGATGAGCGCCTGATTTGGCACGCAAAGGACGCGCAGCCCGCCTGAATGAGCGGGCTGCCTTCCGCCCCCCAACCGGGCGCAGTCTCGATACCGCCTCCCTTGCGGAACAGGGGCTGGCCGCCCCCGAGAAAAAGACCGGGCGCATCCTGCTGATCGGATGTGGCGCCCTGGCCCGGGAAATCCTTGATATCAAGGAAAAGAACGGTCTGGATCACATGGATCTGACCTGCCTGCCCGCGAAACTGCATATCTATCCCGACAAGATCACCGAAGCCGTCGAAGAGGCCGTGCTGAAACACCAGCAGGTCTACGACCAGATCTATGTGGTCTATGCCGATTGCGGCACTGGCGGTACGCTCGAAAAGCGCTGCGCAGAACTGGGCGTGGAACTGGTGCCCGGCCCGCATTGCTATGCCTTTTTCGAGGGAAACGAAGCCTTTGCTCAAAAGGCTGACGAGGGCGAAATCACCGCCTTTTACCTCACCGATTTTCTGGTCAAACAGTTCGACGCCTTTGTCTGGCGTCCCATGGGGCTGGATAAGCACCCCGAGCTGCGCGACATGGTGTTCGGCAATTATACCAAGCTGGTCTATCAGTCCCAGATCAGCGATCCCGCGCTGGTGGAAAAGGCCCGCGCCTGCGCAGATCGCATGGGGCTGGAATTCGAGCACCGCCACACGGGCTATGGCGATCTGGAAACCGCGATCCGGCGCTGGGGCGCTAGGGACACGCTGGACTGACCTACGCGCCCCCAATTTGGTCCGTCTCGCTCAGGCGCTTTGCAACGCACCGAGCTCCGCCACCGCCTTGTCCTCGAAAGTCGCCAGCGCCGAACCATCCAAGGCATCGCCAACCCGTTTGACCCAGGCCTTGATCGCAGGACTGTCCGGCATCAGATGGGGCGCCCATTGAAAGGGTGAAGCCAGAAGGATGTCTGCAATACCAATGTCCTCTCCCAACAGGAACGGCCGATCCTTCAAGCCCGCCTCCAGTGCGGTGCAAACCTCTGCCATCCCACGAAAATTCCCGGTGATCGCCGGATGGTCAATGCCGGAGAAGGCGGACACGATGACGGGTTCCATGACGCCGCCATAATAGCTCATCCAGCTTAGGAAGCTCCCACGCATAGGGGTGCCGATCTTAGGGCTTAGCGGCTGACCGAAGAGCTCATCGAAATACATCATGATCGCGGCGCTTTCGCGGACCTCTTGCCCGTCATCGGTGATCAGATAGGGCACCTTGCCTTCGGGATGGACATTGCGCGGGTCGTGACGCCCGGTGCCATCACCGCGTGCGACATCTACGATGACGACATCGACCGCGTCCAGCTTGCCGATCAGCATGAGCTGGGCAATCACGCGAGAGGAGCGGCTGTGGGGGGAATGATAGAGAGTGGGCATATCCATGACCTTCGTGTTGATGGGTTGCTGATGACGCAGCTATGCCGTTACCCTCTTGCCAATTTCTGTCAGGATGTTTCCGGGTATATCTCCCCCATGGCCAAAAGCGACCGACTGTTCCGACTGCTGCACCTGATCCGGGGTCTGCGCCCGCCGGTAACGGCTGCGCGGCTTGCTGCTGCAATGGAGGTATCCGAGCGCACGATCTATCGCGACATCGACAGCCTGCGCGCCGCCGGGGCCCGGATCGAAGGCGAGGCAGGTCTCGGCTACACCATGACCGAGGACCCTGCCCTGCCACCGCAGACCTTTAGCCAGATCGAACTGGAGGCCCTGATGCTGGGGCTGGCCGATGTGAACCAGCGGGGTGATGCGGATCTGGCGCAGGCGGCAAATGATGCATTGATCAAGATTCTGGCTACCCTGCCCGAACGCCAGCAGCGCCAAGCAATGCATGCGGTCAATCTGGTACACCGGTTCAATGCGCCGCCGCAGGCGACGATCGACATGACCCTTCTGCGCGAGGCGATGTGGGCCGAGGAGGCGCTGGATATTGGCTATCGCGATCTGCAGGACGCGCGCACGCAGCGGCGGATCTATCCGCTGGCCCTGTCGTACAATGATCGCACTGTAATGCTGCTCGCCTGGTGTTGCAAACGGCGGGATTTCCGTTTCTTTCACGTCACCCGCATCGAAGGCTACGAGCAAACCGGCGAAAGCTTTCGCCCGCGCAGGGTTGCCCTGCTCAGAGAGTTTATCGAACAGCTAAAGGCGCGCTGTGAACCATCCCAGACAGGGTTCCCTTCATAGGCGCAGATCAGGGGAGGATCAGGTCGCGGCGGCGGCGGTCTCGCGGATCCGCTCGATCATGGCGCGCAGACCGTTGGAGCGCTGCGCCGAAAGGTGATCGTTCAGCCCCAAGCGGCCCAGTTCAGCCTTGGCATCCACGGCCAGAACCTCGGCCAGCGTCAACCCGTTATAAAGCGACCGCAGAACCGAAATCAGACCACGCACGATCATCGCGTCGCTGTCGCCGTCAAAATGGAACCGGCCGCCTTCGATCACCGGATGCAGCCAGACCTGACTGGCGCAGCCTTCGACCTTGGTTGCGGGGACCTTCAGCGCATCGTCCAGCGGGGTCATTTCCTTGCCCTGATCGATGACATGGCGATAGCGGTCTTCCCAGTCTTCCAGGAATTCGAAGTCCTCGACGATCTCTTCAAATGCGGCGCTGGCCATGAAAGGACAATCCCCTGTTGGTTACGGTGCGAGCAGATCAGCAGTTATGCGGCTGGCCCGGTCTTTTCAACCGCTTTTCAACGCAGCAGCAATCGGGTAACCACAATCAGGGAGAACTCAAACGGGCAGGACATCATGCGCAAACCCCTTTCACTACTCTTGGCCAGTGCAATTGTTCTGGCGGGCTGCGGCGGCTGGCGTGACTCCCGCATCAACCCGAGCAACTGGTTCGGCAGCTCCCGTGTGGCTGAGGCCCCGGTAGACGGCGATGTGAACCCGCTGATCCCCGAAAAGGTCGGCAATGGCCTGCTCGACAAACCCGAGGCCGAGGACCGCAGCGTTCTGATCGCTGAGGTCAGTGAATTGCGCATTGAAAAGACCCCCACCGGCGCCATCGTCTATGCCACTGGTGTTGCCTCGCGGCTGGGCGCCTTTGATGTCGAGATGCGCCCGGTGCCGAATGACGATCCTGCCGTTCTCGAATATGATTTCCGGGTGGTCTATCCCGAAGACGCCACCGCCGTGGGCAGTGCCTTCAGCCGCACCCTGCGCGCTGCGGTCAGCCTCGGAAGGCAGGATCTGGCGGGTATTCGCACGATCCGCGTCAACGGATCCGGCAACGCCCGCGAAAGCCGCCGTCGCTGATCAGGCGCCGTACGCGAACAGGCTGCTGCCCTTTGCACCCGCGCTTAGACCCTGACGACCACCAAAGGTTCGTCAGGGCAGTGTGAGAGATTTTTCGCAGGAACGGGTGCCGCTTAGAGGGAAACAACCTTCACGGATTGCCCCTGCGCCGCCAGCGCGATTTCCCCGTCACACAGACGTAGCGCATCGGCACCAAAGACTTCGCGGCGCCAGCCCGTCAGGGCCGCCACATCGCGCTGCCCGGCGGCGATAGCATCCAGATCAGCGCTAGGCGCGATCAGCTTGGCCGCGACGCCTGAACTTTCGGTCTTTGCCTTCAGCAGTACCCGCAACAGGTCCGCAAGCGCGGGATTGACCTGCAGTTTTTCACGGCTGCGGTCGGGCTTGGGCTGTTTTTCCGGCGGGCAGTTCACACCGCGGCCAACTGCCTCCAAAATACCTTCGGCGATGGCGCCCTTGCGGGCCTCGCGCAGCAGCAGGCGCGAACCACCCAGATCCGATCCGGTGCGCGGTTTGGTCGAGGCCAGCTCGACCAGTGCGTCGTCCTTGAACACACGGTTGCGCGGCACGTTGTTGCGCTGTGCGTAATCTTCGCGGAAGGCCGCCAGCTCGCGCACCACGGCCAGGAATTTACCCGAGGTGGTGCGGGTCTTGATCCGGCGCCAGGCCTCTTGCGGGCGAATGTCATAAGTAGCTGGGTCGGTCAGAACCTGCAGTTCCTCGGCCACCCAATGACTGCGACCGCTGCGGTCCAGCTCAGCCGCGAGGTATTCATAGATCCGGCGCAGGTGGGTCACATCCGCCAACGCATAGGTTTTCTGCGCATCACTTAAGGGGCGGCGCGACCAGTCGGTAAACCGCGAGGTCTTGTCGAGCCCCTGTTTCACGATCTTGCGCACCAGAGTTTCATAGCCCACCTGTTCGCCAAATCCGCAGACCATGGCGGCCACCTGCGTGTCGAACAGCGGTTTCGGGAAAACGCCCGCATCGACCCAGAAAATCTCCAGATCCTGCCGCGCGGCATGGAACACCTTCACCACGCTTTCATCGCGGAACAGCGTGTAAAGCGGCTCCAGAGACAGACCGTCGGCCAGCGGATCGACCAGCACCGCGTCCGTTTCACCATCGCCGGAAAACGCCAGCTGGATCAGGCACAGCTTGGAATAATAGGTACGCTCGCGCAGGAACTCGGTATCCACCGTCACATAGTCATGCTTGGCAGCCTCCTGACAGAAGGCAGTCAACTCTACGGTGGTGGTGAGTGTTTTCATCGGTCGCGGCTTTTCTTTATATTTCATGCGTATCACCCGGTGATACGCCCTTGGTTCCTGCAATGCAAACGGCGCGGGAAAGATCAGTCGATCAGAACCGGTGTCCGGTCCCCGGCTGCGTAACGACGCAGCACTGCCGGATAGAGCAGATGTTCCTTGACCAGAACCCGCTGGGCCAGATCCTCGGGCGTGTCCCCCGGTAGGATCGGAACCCGCGCCTGCCCCAGAACCGGGCCATCATCCAACGCGGGCGTGACCTCGTGCACGGTGCAGCCGTGTTCCTTGTCGCCAGCCTCCAGCGCGCGTGCGTGGGTGTGCAGCCCCTTGTATTTGGGCAGCAGCGACGGGTGGATATTCAACATCCGGCCCTGAAACTGCGACACGAAACCAGCGGTCAGAACCCGCATGAACCCGGCAAGGCAGACGATATCGGCGCCCGCCTCCAGAATGGGTTTGACCAGTTCCGCCTCAAACGCCTCGCGGTCGCCCTTGAACGGGCGGTGATCCACCACTGCGGTGGCAACACCGGCAGCGGCGGCCTTCTTCAGCCCGCCCGCATCGGCATTGTTGGACAGCACCAGACAAGGGCGCGCCGGATGGTCTCCGGTCATGCTTTCCAGCAGCGACACCATATTGGAGCCGCCGCCCGAAATCAGAATGGCAACCTTCTTGTGGCTCACAGCAGCTTGCCCGAATAACGCATACCCTCGCCCGCAGTCACCGTACCAAGGCGGCTGACGGTCTCGCCTTCGCCTTCCAGAACCTCGGTCAGCGCATCTGCGCGGTCGGCAGAGACCGACAGGATCATACCAATGCCGCAATTGAAGGTCTTCAGCATTTCTGCCTCGGCGATGCCGCCGGTTTCCGCCATCCATTTAAACACAGGCGGCAGGTCCCAGGCGCTGAGGTCGATATCGGCGCCCAGCCCTTCGGGCAGCACCCGCGGCAGGTTCTCGGTCAGCCCGCCGCCGGTGATATGGGCCAGCGCATGCACGCCCCCTGCCCGCACCGCCGCCAGCGATTGTTTCACATATAGCCGGGTCGGAGTCAGCAGCGCCTCCCCCAGAGTACCTTCGGCAAAGGGACAATCAGCATCCCAGCCGAGGCCGGAAACCTCGACCAGCTTGCGCACCAGCGAATAGCCGTTGGAATGCACCCCGTCCGAGGCCAGCCCCAACAGGACATCACCCTCTTCCACGCCTTCGGGCAGCGCGGTGCCGCGCTCCATCGCGCCGACGGCAAAACCCGCAAGGTCGAAATCGCCTTCGGGATACATGCCCGGCATTTCTGCCGTCTCGCCGCCGATCAGCGCGCAGCCAGAGCGCACGCAGCCCTCGGCGATGCCTTCGATGATGCGGGCGGCGGTTTCTGTGTCCAGCTTGCCGGTGGCGAAATAGTCAAGGAAGAACAAAGGTTCGGCGCCCTGACAGACCAGATCGTTGACGCACATGGCAACCAGATCGATGCCGACGCCGTCCACCACGCCGGTGTCGATGGCGATGCGCAGCTTGGTGCCGACGCCATCGGTGGCGCCAACCAGGATCGGATCATTGTAGCCGGCGGCTTTCAGATCAAACAGCGCTCCAAAACCGCCCAGACCGCTCATCACGCCAGAGCGATTGGTGCGTTTCGCGGCCGGCTTGATCCGGTCCACCAATGCATTTCCTGCATCAATGTCCACACCTGCATCCGCATAGGTCAAACCGTTCTTGCCGCTGGTCATCACTTGGCTCCTTTAGAAACGTTGCGCAGCCTTTAACGCAAGGCGCTTCGGAAGGGAACAAGGGAATCTGCCGCGCCGCAAGAGGCAGCACGGCAAACCTGTCAAACTGCGTCTCTCACGCCCGGATTACAGGCCGAATTGCCAAGGTGCCTGATGAAACCGGAAGCCTTTCCCTGCGCGCAGCACCTTGCCCAGCCCCGGGAAGTCCAAATGCATCCCGACAACCAGCAGATCATCCGCCGCAGCCCGGTCGAACATCTGCCGCCGTGTCTGCGCGGCCAGCGCCTGATCGACGTCAAAGGGAATGGTCCAGTCCGGCTCGGCGAATTGCAGGGCGGCGCTGTGAACAACATCGCCCCAGAACAACAGCGCCTCGCTGCCCGCATCAAGCATGAATCCGGTATGGCCCGGCGTGTGGCCGGGCAGCGGCACCGCGCTGAGCCCACTTGCGGCCTCAGCCTCGCCCGTCAGTAGTTTCAGACGGTTTGCGTAGGGTGCGACGCTGCTGCGCGCCGTCTGGAAGAAGCCGCGGCTTTCCTCGGGCACCGCAGCCAGAACCGCCTCATCGTGCCAGTAATCCCACTCCGCCGCAGCCACCGCCAGTTCCGCATTGGCAAAGGCGGCACGGCCATCCGGCGTCAGCAATCCACCGCTATGGTCAGGGTGGATATGGGTCAGCAGCACGGTCGTAATCTGCTCAGGCGTCACACCCGCCGCTGCCAGGGCCGCAGGCAGCGCGCCCAGATCAGGTCCCATCAATTGCGCCGTCCCGGTATCGATCAGGGTATATTCACCGCCCTGCTCCACCAGATAGCCATTGACCGGGATTTCCAGACCTTTCGCATTTTCGCGATAAAGCGAGCCTGCCAG
Source organism: Phaeobacter gallaeciensis (assembly GCF_001678945.1). Taxonomy (NCBI): domain Bacteria; kingdom Pseudomonadati; phylum Pseudomonadota; class Alphaproteobacteria; order Rhodobacterales; family Roseobacteraceae; genus Phaeobacter; species Phaeobacter gallaeciensis. The sequence continues at coordinate 3,966,547 of NZ_CP015124.1, read as the reverse complement.
CGCCGCCTCTGCCTTGGCGGCGTCATAGCCGGTGAAAAACTCCGGCTTGATCGCCAGATGCCCATCCAGCAGCGCGGTGATCCGCGCATCGCCCAGTGTGAACTGATGTAGCACTGGCGTCGGCCCCTGCGGCGCCGCAGCAGCAGGAGTGATCAATGCAGGTGCTGCAGCCGCCGCTGGGGCGATCGCAGCGGCTTTCAAAAGGGTTCTTCGGGTGATAGTCATAAGGTGCTCCAATATCTGATCAGCGGATTTTCCCCGCACCCTGCAGATAAGACGCACATATCTTAGGTATCAGTCACAAAAGTCAGATACCGATTATAAGCTTTGCTAATAGGTACATCATGGACCGGCTTTCACTTCTGGAAACATTTGTCGTGGCACTGGATGAAGGCAGCCTGAACCGCGCAGCGCAGCGCCGGGGTATGACCCAATCCGCCGTCAGCCAGCAGATCAAGCAACTGGAGAGCCTGCTGGGCCAGCAACTGCTGCACCGCAGTGCTCGCGGGGTGCAGGCCACCCGCGCCGGGGATCTGGTCTTTACCCACGCGCAGGGGCTGCTGGGTGGCTATGACCGACTAACGGCCGAGCTGGACAGCCTGAACGCCAGCGTCTCCGGTACCTTTCGCATCAGCACCAGTACCTTCCTTGGCCGCAGCGTGGTCGGACCGCTTCTGCTGGAGCTGGACCGGCAATACCCCGATCTAGACATCGTCATGCGGCTGGAGGACCGGCTGGTCGACGTGGTGCGCGAGAATTACGATCTTGCCATCCGCAGCGGCAAGCTGGGCAGCACCGATGGCGTGGGCCGCAAGATCGCGGAGTTGGAAACCGTGCTCTTTGCCTCCCCGGCCTATCTTGATGCCGTGGGGCGACCGCAGCAGCCCGAAGACTTGTTAAGGCTTAAGTTCATCCAGTTGCACGAAGACCAGACCGAAGGTTTCTTTCCGCTGCACCGTGATGGCGAGGAAGTCCTGGCGCCGATACGGGTTGGTTTCACGGCAGACGATCCCGAACTCATCATTCAGGCGGTGACCAACGGCTCTGGCTACACCCGCGCCCCGCGTCCTTTTGTCGATGACCAGCTGCGCGATAGCACCTTCGAACAGGTGCTGCCGGAGTACAACGCCCCGGACAAGGACGTCTTTGCGGTCTTCCCCTCGCGCCACAGTATCGACCGGCGGCGGGAACTGGTGATCGATGGAGTGACAGAGCGCCTGACCCAAATACACCGCCGAGCGGCGCAGCCGAGACCCGCGACAATCACCGCTTGACCTTGCCCGCGCCATTTCCTAACCACTTGCTTACGGCGGGCCTGTAGCTCAACGGTTAGAGCAGAGCGCTCATAACGCTTTGGTTGCAGGTTCGAATCCTGCCGGGCCTACCACACCACCAATGACTTGCCTCAATGCCGCAGTACACCTGCGCACCCATCGGTTTTTCTTGCGGCGCAGCACCGCTGTTGCACAAGCCGACAGCGGCCGTACTTTTGCTTTAGAATTGCAGTGCATTTTTCAAGCGCTACGGAGCAGCCCCGGTCAAAGCGACATCGCCCCGACGCTGCCGCCACCGCAAACATACAGGGTCTGACCAGTGACAAACCCGTTCTCCGGATCGCAAAAGAACAGAAAGGCGTTCGAGATATCGCGCACCGTGCCGAGACGCCCCACCGGAATGCGCTTCGCCAGCTCTGCCTCACGGTCGCTGCTCTTGGGAATGATCCCCCAGAAGTTATCGGTCTGCACGGGGCCGGGAGAGACCACATTCACCGTGATGCCATGCCCGGCCAGTTCCAGCGCCCAGGTGCGGGCCATGCCGATGATCCCCGCCTTGGTGGCGGAATAGGCCGTACGTGTCGGCACGCCAAGCGCAGCGCGCGAACCGTTGAAAAGAACCCTTCCAAAGCCCTTCGCCTTCATCGCAGGCAAGAAGGCCTGCAACAGCGTCAGCGGGGCCGCAAGGTGCAGCTGCGTCAGCCCGGCCAGATCTTCGGGCGTCGCCTCTTCCAGCAGATTGGGCCAGATCATCCCGGCATTGTTCACCAGATGTGTCACATCATGATTGGCTGCGATTTCTGCTGCGGCCTGCGCCGTGGCGCTTGCGTCCAGCAGGTCGACCTCCACGTGGTGCAGGCCCGGATCCGACCACTCAGGCGCGCCGCGTGACAGGGAGACAACCGTGTATCCCCTAGCAATCAGGCGCTGCCCCAGATCGGCGCCAATGCCCTTGCTGCCGCCCGTGATCACGGCTGTATACTTGCTCATGTCGTCACCATTGCCAGCACGCGCAGGGGGCTGCCCGTACCGCCTTTAATCTTGAGAGGGGGGGCAATCAGCAGCGCGCCCGTGGGGGGCAGCTGATCTAGGTTGCGCAGGCATTGCAGCCCGAATTTGCCTGCCCCATGAAGCAAGTAATGCGCCGGATAGGGTGGCACGTAATGAGATCCCTGACCGGCATCGGTGCCAACGGTTTCCGTCCCGAACCCGCGAATGTCCCGCTTCAGCAGCAGCTCGATCGCTGCCGGGGTCGGCCCCGGTGAATGCGGCCCGTCCTCTGCCATGTTGAGATAGGCTGCCCCGCTGCGCTTGGACCAGTCGGTGCGCATCAAGACCCAGCTATCGGCAGGGATTTCTCCGTGTTCGGCTTCCCAAGCTTCGATGATCTCTGGTGTCAGCTCGAAATCGTCGTCCTTGGCCGCGCCTTCGGAACAGTCGATCACCACGACCGGTCCGACAAAGACGCCCGGGTCGATCTCATCCACTGCGCCATTGGGCACATCCTTGCCCGACACCCAGTGGATAGGAGCGTCAAAATGAGTGCCCGTGTGTTCATTGAGGGTCAGGTTGTGCCACTTCCACGCGGGGCCGCGATGATCATAGGCGCTGACCTCTTCCATGCGGAAGCGGGCGCATTGGCCAAATTCCGGCGGCAGGATGATGACCGGAAAATCCGGGTCCAGCGTATGGGTCAGGTCCACGATACGCGCCGCACCGCTGCCCAGCGCCACGGCCACATCTGCAATAAGATCGCTCATGATCCGCCTCCGGTCATTTCCCGTTCCAGCAACAGCGCATCAGCCTGCCAGCGCGCATAGTGATCACGGGCGATATCGCCGCAGGTGACCTCTTCCAGCCCATCAACCAGCCCGCCGACGACCGAGCGCGCGACGGCGTTCGGCGTGACCTTGGGCGGCGGCAGCGGCTGAAACCAGGCATCACCCTCGATGGGGCCGATATAGACATTCATCACGCGCAAGCCGCTCTGGCGGAATTCGGCGCGCAGGCTTTGCGAGATCGACCGCGCCGCCGCCTGGGACGCCCCGAATGTGCCAAAACCCGGATCCGGCACCAGCGCCTGAACCGAGAGGATATTCACGAAGGCCGCCGCCGAATTGGTTCCATCCTGCACCCGCGCCGCCATGCCGGGGCCAAACCCCTGCGCCAGCCGCATCAGGCCCATGCTGTTCACCTCGAAACCGTCGCGGGCAAAGACCGTGTCATTGCCCATGATCCCGCCGGGGCGCACAAAGCTGGCCGTGTTGATCAGGATATCGACCTTGCCGCCGATCTCGGCAGCGAGCTTTTCGATCGAGGCCACATCCGTCACATCCAGCGGCAGAAGCGAGACATTCTCCAGCTGCTCGAACGCCGCCCGTTCCGGCCAGCTGCGCCAGGCCTCAGGCTCTCCCAGAAACACGTGAGAGGCACCAGCCTTGAGCAGAGCCTGCGTCAGGGCCAGAGCCACCGGCGCGCGCGCATCACTGATCAGGACGCGGCGGTATTTTGGATCGGACGACATCGCCCGCAGCACGGAATCATCTTGCATCGCATCGCTTCCTTTCTGTGGCAGCGCAACCAATACGCCTTGCCCGGCCCTGTCCAGTTTCAACGCCATGCGCACCGCATCACCGCGGCCAACCTCGCCATGCAGATGGCAGTTGAGCATGGGCCCGGCATCGAGTTTCACCGCCCCCATGCGCCAGGGCATCCGTTCACGGAAATAGGGTTCAGGCGACACACGGATCGTGGTTTCAGCCATGACCGTGCCGGATGGATCCACATCCTGCCAAGGCAGATCAGTGGACAGGCATTTGTGGCAGGCATCACGCGGTGGATATTGCACCGCCTGGCAGTCTGCGCAGACCTGCAGGCCAAAACAACCCTGCGCGGCCATCACACCCAGCCCCAACGCGGCCCGGCTGCGCGTGGCGGGGGGCAGCACCGGCACGGTGGTGCGTTTTTGCGGGTCTTTCTTTTTCGGCGGGGAAAGTGGCCTGATCATGTCGTCCCTCCTTCGATCACGGCGGCAGAGGAACAAAGACCCCGGTCATAGTTGATCACGCCAAAGCCCGACACGGCCGCCCGGCGGGCGCCCTCGACCTGGGTTGGTCCCGCTGTGCCCGTCACCTGTCGCAGTGCTTCGACCAGTCCAAGATAGCCGCCTGCGGCTCCGGCCTGTCCGACGGACAGCTGCCCGCCCGAGGTGTTATGCGGGAAATCGCCGCCGATGGTCAGATCATGGCGGCGCACAAACTCAGCGCCCTCGCCCTTGGCGCAGAACCCCAGGTCTTCGAACTGCATCATGCAGATCACCGGGTAATCATCATAGGTTTGCAGGACGTCGATCTCGTCAGGGCCATGGCCCGCCATCTGCCACAGCTCGTCCACGTCCACGGCCCAGCCGCCACGCAGCTGCATGGGATCCTCAGGAAAGGCATTGGTGCGCTCGATGGTGGCGCTGATGCGGGCAAAGGGCAGGCCCTTGGCCACGGCCATCTCTTCGCGCATCACCACAAAGGCCTCAGCGCCCGCGCAGGGCATCACGCAATCAAACAGGCCGATCGGGTCCGAGATCATGCGGCCCTCAAGGTATTGATCGAGGCTCAGCGGCTTTTTCATGATCGCCTGCGGGTTCTTCAGGGCATTGGCCCGCTGCGCCACCGCGATACGGCCAAAATCCTCACGCGTGGCGCCAAATTGTTGCATATATGCGTCCTGCAACAGGGCGAAGCTCGCGTTGGGGCCGCCGAACCCATAGGGAAAGGTCGCATCCATCGAGAACCGCGAAAAGGCGGACAGAAGGGTGCGGAAACTATCGATCCGGTTGGTATCCCCCGACACGCAGGCGATGACATTGGCATCGCCGCATTGCACCGCACGCGCCGCCCGGCGCAGGGCGGCAACGCCGCAGGCCCCGCCCATCGGAACGGTATCGAGCCACCGAGGCGAAAGGCCCAGATGCTGCGTCAGGCCGACCGGCGTATCGGGCGCCAGCGTGAAACTGGAGACAGAAAGCCCGTCCAGCTGCTGCGGGGTCATCCCGATCACGTTGAGCGCCTCGCGCAGGGCGCGGGCGATCCACCAATGGGCCGTCTCGTTGGTGTAGCGGACGTAGGGCACCGACACGGGGGCCGTTAAAACGACGCCATCATAGGGCAAGCGCCTCATGCCGCGCTCCGCTTTTTCAGATGCCGGGTATCAACGGTCTGCGGATCGGTCAGCAGTTCAGCGGCGCGCGCCTTCAACACCGCCCGTTGCAGTTTCTGGGTCGCGGTGACGGGCAGCTCGTCGACAAAGGCGATGTAGCCGGGCGCCTTGTAATAGGCCAGCTGCGTCAGGCACCAAGTGGTGATCTCTTCGGCGAGCTGCGGGTTGGCCGCATCTTTTGCAATGATGCAGGCAAAGACCTCGTCTCCCCTGATCTCATCAGGGACAGCCGCGACCGCGACACCGGCAATTGCGGGATGGCGGGCCAGCACGGATTCCACCTCGACCGCCGCGATGTTTTCCCCGGATCTGCGGATCACGTTCTTCTTGCGGTCGACGAAATACATCGTCCCGTCCGCCGCGCGCCGCACGATATCGCCGGTATGGAACCAACCGCCTTCCCAGGCCTCATCCGTGGCGTCCGGGTTCTTGAAATATCCCGCAAAGAACCCCTTGCGCGGATCCGACCCTGCGTGACGCACCAGCAGTTCACCCTGATCGGCATCGGCGCCACTGTCATCCACCAGCCGCGCCTCGACCGTGTCCTGCGGCCAGCCGATGCAGGAGGTGCCCACATTGCGTGGTTCGCGGTTGGCACAGATCGTGGCCCCTGCCCCGGTTTCGGTCATCGCCCAAGCCTCGGTCAGGGCAAAGCCGAAGCGTTCCTCGAAGGGGGCATGGAGTTTTGGATCAATCCCTGCGCCAAACCCGAAGCGCACCGAATGATTGCGATCCTCCGCGCAAGGCTCCGCCCCCATCAGCATCGAGGGCATCACGCCCAGATAATGCAGGCAGGTTGCCCGGCTGCGGCGCACCGAGTCCCACCAGCTGCGTGGATGGAAACGATCCAGCGCCGTCAGGCAGCCGCCCACGGCAACCATCGCCATGAAGGAAAAGGCCATGGCGTTCATGTGAAAGATCGGCAGCGGCGTGATCATCCGCTCGCCGTCGGTGTTCAGTGCGCAAACGCCGGTTGCGGTGCTGTACCAGCGGCCCGCCTCGGTGAAATATTCATCGGTCAGGATACAGCCCTTGGGCTGCCCGGTGGTGCCGGAGGTATAGAGCAGCGCCGCCTCTGCATCGCCGGTCCTTGCGGCAATCGCCTCGGTCGTGACGGCCCGTGGCAGAGGGTCACCGAGTGTCACCACAGGCATCTGGACCTTGGCCGCCTCAGCGGCGCTGCGCAGCTCGTCCGCGCGGCTGGCCAGCGACAAGGCCAGAACAGGTTCGCCGTGCCCGATCATATATTCCATCTCTGCAGCGCGCAGATCGGGGTTCACGGGAACGACGGAGATCCCCAGCGCATTGAAGGCCAGCCACCACAGGAAATAGCTGGGCCGGTTTTCCAGCAGGACCATGACGCGCTGGCCCTTGACGTATCCGGCGGCCTCAATCTCTGCGACATGGTCCTGCACCGTCTTCAGGGCCTCGGCGTAGGTGATCTCACCTGTGTCGATCCCGTAGATCTCTGCCGTCTCAGGCAGCACATTCAGGAACGGGCGGTCGGGCCAGCGGGCGGCGCTTTCTGCAAATGCGCCAAAAACGGTCTGTGCGGTGATCATGGCAGCAACTGGATATTGCGGAAGGCCGCGTCGCAATTGAGGAGATCAACCCGCTTGCCCGCGATCCGAAGCGCCCCGTCCACCAGGGCGAGATCATGCCGCACGGTCAAGGCCAGCAACTGCTGCTCGTCCAGGCGCGTCTCCACGTAGTGCATCGAGGTATTGGTCACGAAACGGTCTTCGCCCATCTCGTCCACGAATGGGCGCTGAATGACATGATGACAGCGGCTTTTAGGCTTTTGGCTGAAGGTGCGCGCGCCGTTCAGACGCTCGACCCGCAGTTTCAGCATGAACATGTCCTCGTATAGAAGCGAGGTCTGATTGATCGGATCGGTCTGCTTGTAATCAAGCGGCATCCAGTAGATCCCGTCGGGCAGCCAGAGTGACAGCCACTCGTCATAGCGCCCCTCGTCCAGCATCCGCACCTCGTCATAGATGAAATCGATCAGCTGATCCCGTGTGACACTCATTCCGCCACCTCCTGTTCCGGGGCATCATAGGTCATGAACTTGGCCCAGGCGTTGAACTGGTTGCGCATCTGGCGTTCGGTGGTGCCATTGTGGACGGCTTCCTCGCTGAAATCCTCGTCGTCTTCGAGAAGACGCTGGACATTGACCCATTCCATACCGTCGGCGTGCAATCCTTCCTGCGCGCGCTCGTACATCTCAAGGTCGTCATGCCCCACAATCGAGGTGGGCGCATTGATCATGCGGTTGTACATCGCCGTACGGGCGGTCAGCGCATCCGGCGCCCCAACCAGACGATAGATATAGCTTTCGACGATGGTCTTGTCGGCCGCGAGCGGGATGAAGACCCGCAACTGCTGGATCGGCCCCTTGATCATGATATTGGGGAAATAGACGGTGTTGTGGCGGTTGTCGTCCAGAATGGCCTTGGCCCGCTCTTCGCCGTAGCTTTCGGTCAGGGCCTCGAAGTATCCGGGAATGGCGGAGTAATCCGAATGGATCGAATGGCTGACACCCGTGTGCCCGTGCCCGTTGGGCCATGTACGGATCCCCATGCCCTCGAAGAACTCATAGGGAGACATGAAGGGCGCGATGATCTCCATCGCGGGGGGCTTGGGCGTGCCTTCCGGCAGGTCCAGCTCTTCGTATAGCTTCACTGCGGTTCCGGCGCTGCTTTCATGCGCGACCATCGGGTGGCAGGTATCGGTCTGGTTCTCGACCAGCATTTTCCAGTTGCAGTGGTGCAGATAGCGCAGCGGCGGGCCAACCACCTCAAGCCGACCTTCGGGCGAGCGGTCCACCATATTGTCGAGCGAGCTGAGGCTGTCGCCAAAGAACTCCTCGAAACTGATGCCCTCCTCGGCGAGCCGCGCAAAGATGAAGCCGCGATAGTTCTTGACGGCGCCGACCGCCTTCATGCCTTTGCCGCTTTCGGTGTCTTCAAGGCCGGTGCCCTCGTATCCCTTTTTGAGTGGGATCGCGAGCAGGCAGCCATCGGTCTTGAAGGACCACGCGTGATAGGGGCAGCGGAAGAATTTACCGGTGTTGCCCTGCCGGTCGATGACGATCTTGGTGCCCTTGTGCGGGCAGCGATTATAAAGAACGTGAATGTCATCCGCCTTGTGGCGCACCTGGATGACCGGCTGATCCCCGATCTGGGTCGCAAAGTAATCGCCCTTGGCCGGGGTCTGGCTTTCGTGGCCGACAAACACCCATGAATTGGCAAAGACGTGCTTCATCTCAAGCTTGAAGATGTCCTCGTTGATATAGACATCCCGGTGCACCTGATGGGGCTGCACAAGGGACGCCGCGGCAGTTGGGTTTCCTGAATAGCTGACCATGTCCGTTCCCCTATATATCCAGCACCAGCCGCGCGGATTTCGCACGGCTCACGCATATCTGCATCACATCACCAGCGGCGCGTTCCGCTTCGCTGAGCACAACATCGCGGTGATCCGGCAGGCCCTCGATCACATCGCATTGGCAGATGCCGCAATCGCCGCGCTGGCAATCGTAAAGGACATCGACGTCATGCTCCTCCAGCACCTCCACGATGGTTTTGTCCGCAGGGATGGTGAAGACCCTGCCATCGTTGATCTGCACCTCAAAGGCGCTGTCACCGTCCTGCGCCTCGGCTGCGGTGAAGAGTTCAAAATGCACATGATCCGCTGGAATACCGGCATCTTCGGCCTTGGCGCGCACCGCATCCAGCAACCCGCGCGGACCACAGACGTATAGATGCGCATCCCCCAGCCCACTTATGAGAGCATCCAGATCCAGCGCGCTCGTGTCATCATCGCAATGCAGGTGAAACGCCTCGCCAAAGGTGTCCGCCAGCCTCTCGTGATAGGCCATGGCGGCACCCGTACGGCCCGCATAGTGGAACGCGAATCTTTGGCCTGCCGCCTGCAAGGCCGCCGCCATCGAAATCATTGGCGTGACCCCGATACCGCCCGCCAATAGAACAGCCGGGGCGTCCAGCTTCACCGGGAAATCATTCTTGGGCGCTGCGAGAGTGACAGGATCTCCCACCGTCAGCGCATGCATCGCCTTGGAGCCACCCTGCCCCTCATCTTCGCGCTGAACGGTGATGCGGTATTCCTTCGGCGCGGACATGAGGCCCGGGTCAAAGGCCACCAGAGAATAGGCGCGGGTTCCCCCCGGCACGTCGAACTCGACATGCGCGCCAGCCTCCCATTCGGGCAACACGCGACCATCTGTTGCAGCCACTGTCAGGCTGCTGATACGGTCGGTCAGCGGTGCAACCTCCAGTACGACACCATCAATTTTGCTCACGGGAGTCCTCCTTTTGAAAGAATATGAAATTTCATATAACTCAGGTCAAGACATTTCTGGGCGTCGCCTTGGCGCATGCTGGGTGGACCTATGACAATGCCAGTGAGCCCGGATGGCACACCGGGGTTTGTGAGCAACTACCTGCTTTATCTGCTTGCTGCCGCCAGCGAAGGGGCCAGTGCCCAGTTTCACGCCCAAGTCCGCAGCTCGGGCCTGCGCGTGCCGGAATGGCGGGTGCTGGCCTGCCTGCACGACTGCGAAGGCGCGATGATTACGCAGCTGGCCCGGATCGCGCTGGTGGAGCAATCCCGCCTGACCCGCATCATCGCCCAGATGGAGAAGCGCGGACTACTGATCCGCCAAAGTGATCCCGAAGATGGCAGACGGGTCCGCGTCTTTTTGACGCCGGAGGGGCGCGCGTTGACCAACAGGCTGGTTCCACAGGCACAAGCCCATGAAAAAGCCTTGCTAGAACGCCTGACAGAGCACGGCGGACACCAACTGAAGCCCATACTGCATGCATTGCTGAACACCCTGGAAGAGGACGCGCCAGAGAAGCTTTAAGCAGAAAATAGTTTTCAAGACGGCAAAAATGGAGTTACATGAAAACGCATATACCTTCCAAATTGGGGCGCTAGACCCTGAAAATGGTATGAATCCAACATTCTGGGAGACACTCCAATGACCAAGCTAACCAAGATTCTGGCCAGCGCCGCCGTTGCGATCAGCATGGGAACCAGTGCATTTTCTGCCGAAACGATCACCATTTCCACATGGCTGCCGCCCACCCACCCGGTGAACACTGAAATGTTCGCTCAACTGGGCGAGATGATGTCAGAGGCGACAGACGGTGCCGTTGCAACCGAGCTGAAGAGCGGCCTTGCCTCGCCGCCTGCGCAGATGGATCTGGTCCTTGATGGCATCGCGGATGTGGCAATCCTGTTTCACGGTTACACGCCCGGACGGTTCGTCGGCACCAAGCTGGTCGAGATCCCCGGCTACGAGGGCAACGCCGAAGCCTCCTCGGTCGCTCATTGGCGGGTGCACGAAGCCATTCTCAAGGACCTGAACGAGCATCGCGGCGTCAAGGTCATCGCGCTGACGACCCACGGCCCGGGGCAGATCCACTCGAACAAAGAGGTCAACACCCTGGCCGATCTGTCTGGCCTCAAGACACGTTTGGGCGGTGGTGTCTCCGCAGACGTAGGCGCGAAACTGGGCCTTGTCGGCATCCAGGTGCCTGCCCCCAAGGTCTACGAGACGCTTGATTCTGGCGCTGCAGATGCCGTTGCCATGAACCTTGGCGAACGGATCAGCTTCAAACTGAACGAAGTTGCCAAGAACGTTTACGAAATGCCCGGTGGTTTCTATCGTGGCTCCTTCTCGGTCATCATGAGCCAGGAGAAATTCGACAGCCTGCCCGCCGATGTGCAGGAGGCCCTCGACAGCAAGGTCTTCGGCGAACCTGCTTCGCGGATGATGGGCGCGGTCTGGGACAAAAGCGACGCGACCGCACGCAAGCTGACCCTGGACACCGCGGACAATAAGATCGTTGAGGCCAGCGCGGAAGATCAGGCAGCCTTTGCCGTCATGGCCGCAGAGGTCCGCGACAAGATCATCGCAGAGGTGACAGCCGCAGGCATCGACGGGCAAGCCGCCTATGACATGATGGTCAAGGAAATGGCCGCCGCGTCCGGCAAGTAAACGATCCGGAAAACGGGACCGGCGCACAGATGGGCGCCGGTCCTTTCATATCCACCTGCGCTCAAGCGAGGCCCGATGCAATACGCCCTCCGGTTCCTGACCGCCCTTTCAAAACTGCCGATGTTCCTGGCCAACCTGTCCCTTTTTGCGCTGATGTGCCTGACCTTTGCAGATGTGCTGATGCGCTCGGTTTTCAATGCCCCGATCGAAGCGGCAACCGAACTGATCCGTATCGGCATTGCGCTTATCGTGTTCGCCGCCTTGCCGGTTCTGAGCGCCCAGAACGGCCATATCGCCGTTGATCTGTTGGACGGGCCGTTCCGCAGGATGAGACTTGAACGCTGGCGTGATGCGGCTGTTGCCCTGATCTGTGCTGTGATGCTGTGGTATCCGGCGGGCCGTGTTGTCGATCTGGCGGAACGCTCGCGCAGCTACGGCGACGTGACAGAATATCTGTCGATCCCCACCTTTTATATCGCCTATTTCATCGCAGCGATGATCTACGTCACCGCTGTCGCATTGATCGGGCGCGGCCTGCTGCACCTCATTGCGCCGCATATGCTGGAGGCCAAGAATGCTTGAATCCTTCCTTGGCTTTATCGCCGTCTTCGTTCTGGTCCTGCTGCGCATCCCGATTGCCTTTGCCATGGGTTTTGTCGGCATGATCGGGCTGATTTACGAAACCAGCTATCGCGCTGCGATTTCGATGGTCGGGCGCTTAATCATCGACACCGCACAGGACTATGGGCTCAGCGTCATTCCCTTGTTCATCCTGATGGGGCTTTTCGTCAACAAGGGTGGGATCAGTCGCGAACTCTACCGCGTCTCGAACGCCTTTCTGGGACATTTCCGTGGCGGTCTGGCCATGGCCACAATCGTGGCCTGCGGTGGGTTTGCGGCCATCTGCGGATCCTCTCTGGCAACGGCGGCAACCATGGCCAAGGTGGCCATGCCGGAAATGCGCAAATACGGATATGCAGACGGTCTTTCCAGTGCCTCCATCGCGGCGGGCGGCACCCTGGGCATTCTCATTCCGCCCTCGGTGATCCTGGTCATCTACGGGCTGCTCACGGAAACATCGATCGGCAAGCTGTTCATCGCGGGCATCGTTCCCGGCTTCCTTGGCGTCCTGTTCTACCTTGCGGCCGTGCGCCTGACCGTGATGCGCAACCCAGAGGCAGGCCCTGCCGGGACGCGTGCCACATGGGGCGAACGCCTGCAGGCGCTCAGCCATGTCTGGGCCGTTCTGCTGCTGTTTTTTCTGGTCATCGGCGGCCTTTACGGAGCGCTCAATTTCTGGCCGCTGAATCTCGCCTTTTCCCCGACCGAGGCCGCAGGCATGGGGGCAATGGGCGCCTTCCTGATCGCTCTGGCCCGGGGCAACCTGAATTGGCGAAGCATTCGCGAAGTCCTGGGCGAGACGGCTCTGACCACGGCCTCGCTCTTTGCGGTTCTTATAGGGGCCTGGGTGTTTTCCAACTTCGTCAATCTGGCCGGTCTGCCCGAAGGGCTACTAGCGCTGGTCACATCGCTTGATCTGGGGCCCTGGGTCGTGATGATCCTGATCATATTGATCTACCTCGGCCTCGGCTGCATCTTTGAAAGCATGTCGATGCTGCTTCTGACCGTACCGATTTTCTTTCCCCTGATCACATCGCTGGGGTTCGATCCGGTCTGGTTCGGGATCGTTGTCGTCGTCGTGATTGAAATCAGCCTGATCACGCCTCCCGTCGGCCTGAATGTCTTCATCCTCAAAGGGGTGGTTGGTGACGTTTCGACCGCTACCATCTTTCGCGGCGTGACGCCTTTCTGGCTGATGGATATCCTGCGCCTGATCCTGCTACTCGCCTTCCCTACGCTTGTGCTGTTCTTGCCAAGTCAAATGTAGGAAGCGCGGCGGAACTGGTGCTTGGAGTTTCGTGGGCCGAGGCGCATGTACCACGTGAGGGCGGCTCACCTCTCCGCCACCTAGCAAGGTATCGAGGATGGACCTGCCCCAACGGCAGGTCCAAACGCCTGTCAGCCTTTTCCGCCCAACATCTCCTCAACCAGGCGCTGCACCTCCAGCGCCTCTTGCGGGGTGGCAAGCCGGTGAGGTTTGCCCGCCCTGCACAGAAGGAAATCGTCCAGCTGCGCTTGCAGCGCGACGGTGCGACGGTCAGCCGGAGGTTGGGGCACCGGAACGAAGTCGCCCCCTTCCGAGATGGCATGGTCCGAGAAATTCGAAACCCGGTGGCTGGCCTTTCTGCCCTTGATGGTGAACTCCTGACGATCCGGCTGCGCACCGCCGACCGAAGCCAGAATCGACACCGGCAATCCTTCCTCGTTTTCCAGCCGGGCCAACAACGCCGTTTCGCACAGCGCCGGGTCCCCAGGGTAAGAGGGCTGCGCCCATGAGACGGTGAGCGGGCCAAAGATCCGCTGGGTGAAGAACAGGAAATGCGACAGGACCTCGCGCGTCATGCCGCCTTCGGCGCGGAACCGCAGCCAATCCGCCGCCTGCTGCCAGGCGCGCGGCCAGGCGGCATAGGTCACCACCATATCCACCCCGACGAGATCGCCCATTTCCCCTGCAAGGGCAGCACTGGAGATATCCGTTAGAGCCGCACCGGCGGCCTGAGTGAAATTCACCGCTGCTGGTACGCCGCTGGCCTTGAGCCCTGCCACCAGCGCCTCGCTTTCCGCCAGATCAACGCCCAGCGGTTTTTCCAGAAACACCGCTTTGCCAGCCGCAGCCGCCGCCAGGGCATAGGCTTTGCGCGGTACCGGAGGGCAAGCAAGATAGACCAGATCAGCCGCCGCGATCGCCGCCTCGGGCGAACCTGTCACCTCAGCCTCAGGCGCCAGTGCCTGCGCGGCTGCGCAAGCGTCCGCAGACGGATCCCAAAGGGCTACCGGAGTGTAGTCTTTGTGCAGGATCAGTTGCTCAAGCATCCGCTGCCCCATGATCCCCAGTCCGATTACCGCTGTCTTTACGGCCATGTTGGCTCCTGTTTTTACTTCCAATTGTATTGATCCAGCATCGCCGGATCAAAGGTCCCGCCCCACAGAGGTGGATCGGCTACTGTTGTTTGTCATGTGTAATTACAGACAGATCGGCGCTTCCGCAGCAGGCGCTTTGTGACAATTATCCCTAACACATGCAAAGAGAGCGATGCGACCTGTTTCCGGACCCCCATGCCACAGACGCCGCGATCAAAAGTAGCAGCCGCTCAGGTCTCAAAATGAAAACAATCTACGTATGACTGGAGCTTAGCGGTACCTCAATCACAAACCTCCGGTTACCTGACGGCACCTGCAAGCCGGAGTTGTGACCGCAGAAACGATCACAAAGCCTCGCTTTGCCCCTGTTGCCACGGCCAAGATTGCCCTTGGAATTAACCTGTATTGGCCCAAAACCGGCCATCGCCCACTTGCTGAGGGGCGACAGCGAATCCTGCTCTGCTGAGAAAGCTCAAAGATATGGGCAATCGACAGCCCGGCCCAAGCCCGGCAACACACCATTTACCACACAGGCTTTCCGCCTTGTTTTCAATATCTTCGCGATATACCGTCACTCTGTCCTCACGAAACAATGATCGACACCCTTTGTGCGAAACCGGACGCCATACGTATCAATATCGAAGATATCTTTTCATGCTCTCGCCTCTACGCTGCACAACTTGCCCCCAGGGTGTTCCGGTTAGGCCATGACCTGCCTGACACACCTGCATGTTACGCTGGCCGCTGCGACCGCTGCCATGCTCTGGGCGATCTGCGCCATGATCTTGTTCTGGGTCGCACGCAACACCCGCTTTGCGGGTAAGCCCGCCTTTCTGCTGACATTGAGTGCGATGCTGTGGTGGCTTTTTACCGTTGCCGCCGATCTCGCTTCGCCCGGAGAAGCCTGCAAGGTTGCCTGGTCCCTTGCTGCCTGGCCCGGCATCACCTTGCTGCCGATCGCCTGGTCCTTCTTTGTCTTCGACTACACGATGAATTCCAGCCGCCAGCGGCAACCGATCCGGTTGTTGCTCTATGTCGCTCTGCCAATCCTTGTCGCCCTCATCGCTGCCACCAACAGTCAGACGCAGCTGTTGTATGGTCCTGACACCCGGCTTGTGACCGAGGGCAAAAATACATTCGTCATTTTTGACCATGGCCCCCTGTTTTATGCGGTTGCGGCTGGGCTTTATATTTTTGTGAGCACCGCCCTTGGGCTGCTGACCTATGCGCTGATCCGGGCCAGGAAAATCATTCGGCCATTCCTCGCGGTGCTGATTTTCATCACCGCAGCGCCGCTCACGGCCAATCTGGCCTATATCTTCAATGGTTTCACTGTTTTCGGATATGATCCCACCCCCTTCATGTTTGCCGTGACCCTCATCGCGCTGAGCTGGCTGCTGCTGAACAACACGATGATGGATACCGTCGCACAGGGCCGGAGCCTGTTGTTCTATGCCACCCATGATCCGGTGATCATTCTGGACGCAGACGGTCGCTTTGCAGGGGCCAATCCCGCCGCCAAAATGCTGTTTGGTGAAACCCTTCCACGCCATGGCGACACGCTGGATCATCTGGACAAGATCGGTACGACACTGCAGTCCTTCCTGAACAGTGGCATTCTGGCCAACGCGGAACCGATCCGGCTCAACCAGCGTATCTTTGATCTGCGCGCGCTGCCGATCGAAAGCCCTATGCAAAGCAAGAGCCCGCTCCTGGGTTGGTCCGTTTCCCTTGTCGACATCACCGAAAGAGAACGGTCTGCCGAGGCCCTGCGCGAGGCGCTGGCGACAGCAGAAGCCGCCAACCGCGCGAAATCGCATTTTCTGGCAAATGTCAGCCACGAAATCCGTACGCCGTTGAATGGCATTCTGGGGATGGCCTCGGTGCTGAGCGAAACCGCGCTGGACAGGGAACAGCATGACTATCTTCGCATTATCGAGGATTCCGGTCAGGTGCTGCTCACGACGATCGGCGATGTTCTCGATCTGTCAAAGATCGAAGCGGGACGGATGGCTCTGGAAACCCGGCCTTTCGCACTCCGCGATGCAATCGAAGGTGCGCGATCACTGTTTTCAGCTAGAGCCGAAGAAAAACACCTGCAGCTCAGCGCCAGCATTCATGAGGATCTGCCTCAGATGATCGTCGGCGACGGACACCGGTTCCGCCAGGTCCTCCACAATCTGGTCTCCAATGCCATCAAGTTCACCCAGTCAGGCAGCGTCACCATCACAGCGGAACCCACGGCTGAGGGTAGCGAGCTGTTGGTCCGGGTCAGTGATACCGGTGCCGGCGTTCCCATCGGGGCCCGGCAGGCGATCTTTCTTCCTTTTCAGCAGGCGGATGCGGGCGACACACGCAAGTTCGGCGGAACCGGTCTGGGGCTGTCGATCTCCCGTCAATTGTGCCACCTGATGGGCGGCAGCCTGGAACTGGCCGATAAAGCCGGGAAAGGCGAAACCTTTGAAATCAGACTACCCCTGGTCCCAGGCCCTGACGTAGACACGGGACCGCTTCAGTCCACCACGGATGTCGCCACCTTGTCAGACGCTCCGGCGATGGAGGTTCTGGTAGTCGATGACAACAAGACCAACCGGCTGATCCTCGAAAAGTTCCTGTGCCATACCTCCTGCGAGGTTCACAGTGCCTGTAGCGGCACAGAAGCACTCGACATGGTGCGCGCTTCTGCCTTTGATGTGGTTCTGATGGATATTCAGATGCCCGGTATGGACGGCGTAGAGGCGACGCAGAAGATTCGCGCCATGGAACAGGCCACCCGTCGGCTGCCCTGCTTTATCGTCGCCGTCACCGCCAACGCCATGCCTGAGCAACTGGAACAATATTTGGCGGCAGGCATGGACGAGGTTCTGGCGAAGCCGGTGTCAAAGCCTCAGTTGCTGTCGCTCTTGCAACAGGTCCCCCGGAAGGCCGCATAGGGGCAGTTCAACGTTCCAGAACCGCCCCCATAGAGGCGGGGCACGTCAAATGTATGATTTGCGCGCAGCCTTTGACTGCGCGCGAATCCACTACCCGCAAGCCCGATTACTTCTGAGCGATGCGCCCATCGGTATAGGGCGAATATGCCCCTTGCTCTGCCAGATATTCCGCCAGCACATCCGCAAGATCGGGACCAAAGTCATAGGCGTTCTTGTCATCCCCTGAGAAGACCTTGTAGCCATCGCCCCCATTGCGCACGTAGTTGTTGGTTACAACCAGATAGGTCTTGGCTGGATCCAGCGGGGTAAATCCGTCGCCCATATCGACCATCACCTCCTGCACGCGCCCTTCGTTCGGGGCAACCGCAGGATCCCAGGTGAAGGTCAGCCCGGCCACCTGCGGAAAGCGGCCTTTGACCTCTTCCACCTGGCTGACACCGTTTTCAAGCGCAGCAATCAGTTCCTGACCCGAGATTTCAAAGGTCGAAAGCGTATTCTGGAACGGCAGGATGGTCAGAACCTCGCCCATCGTCACCTCGCCCGGCTCCAGGCTGGCACGGATACCGCCCGAGTTTGCAATGGCGATCTGCACGCCCTGATCCTTGACCCGGTCCAGCATCGCATCCGCAACAAGATTACCCATCTGGCATTCCTGAATGCGACAGGTCTGGCGGTCTCCGTCCACCGCAGCCGCAGCCTCGGCCACCACCTTGTTGCGGATCTCATCAAGCGGCTGCGCCAGCTCGGCGATACGGGCGACGGTGGCTTCATCCTCAGCCACGGTGCCATCCATGATCAGCGGCTCACCTACCGCCTCGACCAGGTTCCCAGCCTCATCAAAGGTCACGTTCAGCTCGCCCAGGAATTTGCCATAGGCATAGGCTTGCACGATGGGCACACCGTTCACCATCGTCGGATAAGGCCCAACCGCCCGATCCGAAACATTGGAGAGATAAGTGTTACTGTGCCCTCCTACGATCACATCGACCCCCTTGGTTTCGGCCGCAACGCGCTGATCTACACCATAGCCCGAATGGCTCAGCACGATGATCTTGTTGACGCCTTCCGCTGTCAGACGGTCGACCTCGGCCTGCACGGCAACCACCGGATCGGAGAAGGTGATATTCTTGCCGGGGCTGGCCAGCTCATGTGTGTCTTCGGGCGTAAGACCGATCAGACCGATCTTTTCGCCGCCGCGCTCGATCACCGTGGATTTCTTCAGCACATCGGCCAGCGCAGGTTCCGCGCTAACATCGGCGTTGGACATCAGCACCGGAAACCCGACGGAATCCATGAACCCGCGTAGCACCTCGGGGCCATCGTCGAACTCGTGGTTGCCGACGGTCATCCCGTCATAGCCCATCTTGTTCATCATCTCGGCCGCGGCTTTACCCTTGTAATAGGTGTAGAACAGCGAGCCCTGGAATTGGTCACCACCATCCACCAGGATCGAATTGTTGCTACGGGTGCGGGCATCGGCAATCGCGCTCACCAGACGGGCGGAACCGCCAAAGCATTTGCCCTCGGCGTTGTCACCCTCGCGGCAACCGCTGTCGTATTTGCTGATCGGTTCAAACCGGGAGTGGAAATCATTGGTGTGCAGAATGGTCAGCTTGTAATCGGCAGCAGCAACGCCCGCCGTCAGCCCCAGTGCCGCAACCGACATCAGGAAACGTGTCATCATCATCAGGACTCCCTTGTTTTATGATTGGAGGAATGGTGCGACCAAACAACGCGCCAGTCAAAGGGGAAAAACAACCAGACCGGGTTTCCTAGGGTCAGCCTGCGCAGGCAGTGGGCATCAGCACCGCCGGATTACAGGCTTGATTCCATGCGCGGCGCGGGGCATCACGATTTCATGCTGATCTACAAAATCTTCCGGGCGGACGAATGGGCCGCATTTGAGGCTGCGGGCACCACCCGCGGCGCGCCGATCGACCTTTCCGATGGCTACATCCACTTTTCCACCGCCGAACAGGCCGCCGAGACCGCGGCCAAGCATTTCGCGGGTGCGGAGGGGCTGTTTCTCCTCGCGCTGGAGGCTGACACCCTGGGCGATGCGCTGAAATGGGAAGTCTCGCGCGGCGGCGCGGAGTTCCCCCATCTTTATCGCGAAATGACGCTGGACGAGGTGCTTTGGGCCAAACCGCTGCCGCTGAAGGATGGGCGTCACCAATTCCCGCAGGAGATGACATGAGCCATTATATCGACCCGGACCGCGCCCAGTTCGAAGCCTTCAAGGGGCTCGACCGCGACCAGCCCATCGAGATGCTGAACCTTGTGAAGTTACGCGACACCGCCGCCTACCCCGAGGATCACGCGCTGGCTGGCACCGGGCTGACGGGGGCCGAGGCTTACAAAAATTACGGCCGCGAAACCGCGCCGATCATCGCCCGCCTCGGCGCCGGTATCGTCTGGCGCGGCAATTGGCAGGCAACCCTGATCGGCCCGGGGGATGAGGTCTGGGACGAGATGTTCATCGCCCGCTACCCCACTGCCCATGCGTTTCTGGAGATGGTGACCGACCCCGATTACCGCAAGGCGGTGGTGCACCGTCAGGCCGCGGTTGAGACCTCGCGCCTGATCCGCACCAGCCCTGCGAAAGGCGGAGCGAGTTTCGGATGAAGCTGACAGAGAAGCTGGCCCTTGCCGCCCTGCACCGCGTTGATCCCGAAACCGCACACGGGCTGTCGATCAAGGCGCTGACATCGGGGTTCACACCGACGCCCGGCCCGGTGACGTCGCCGCGTCTGAAGACAACGCTGGCCGGGATCGAATTGCCGAACCCGGTGGGTCTGGCGGCAGGTTTTGACAAGAACGCCGAGGCGCTGTTGCCGCTGTCGCGCGCCGGTTTCGGGTTTATCGAGGTGGGCGCCGCAACGCCCCGCCCGCAGCCCGGCAACCCCAAACCGCGCCTGTTCCGCCTGACCGAGGATGGCGCTGCCATCAACCGCTTTGGCTTCAACAACGAAGGCATGGAGGTGATCGGCAAGCGCCTTTCGCAGCGTCCCCGCGATGCCGTCATCGGTCTGAACCTTGGCGCCAACAAGGACAGCGAGGACCGCGCTGCCGATTTCGCACGGGTCCTGGCCCATTGCGGCGCGCATCTGGATTTTGCCACCGTCAACGTGTCCTCCCCCAACACCGAAAAACTGCGCGACCTGCAGGGCAAGGCAGCGCTGTCGGCGCTCCTGGCCGGGGTGATCGAAACCCGTGATGGTCTGCCGCGCCGGGTTCCCGTATTCCTGAAGATCGCCCCCGATCTGGACCGCGCCGGGATTGAGGATATCGCCGCAGTGGCACTGGAAAGCGGCATCGACGCGGTGATCGCCACCAACACCACCCTGTCGCGCGAGGGCCTCAAAAGCGCGCATCGGGACGAAGCAGGCGGACTGTCCGGAGCGCCGCTGTTTGACCGCTCTACCCGGGTTCTGGCGCAGCTTTCAGAGCTGTTGCAGGACCAGGTCCCGCTGATCGGGGTTGGCGGTATCAGCAACGCAGAACAAGCCTATGCCAAGATCTGCGCAGGCGCCTCGGCGGTGCAGTTCTACACCGCGATGGTCTTTGGCGGTCTGTCGCTGGCGAGCGATATCGCACGCGGGCTGGATGCGCTGCTGGCACGTGACGGCTTTGACAACGTCGCGCAAGCTGTTGGAACCAAAAGAAAGGACTGGCTGTGATCACCTATTGGCACAATCCTCGCTGCTCAAAATCCCGCGCTGGTCTGGCCCTGCTGGAGGAGCGCGGCGCCGAAGTCGACGTGCGGCAATATCTGAAAGACGCGCCCAGCCTGGAAGAGCTCAAGACGGTGCAAGCCGCGCTGGACCTGCCTGCAATCGGCATGATGCGCACGGGCGAAAAGACCTTCAAGGAGCTGGACCTTTCCAAGGACAGCGCCGAGGCAGATTTGCTGGCCGCAATGGCGGAACACCCGATCCTGATCGAACGCCCCATCGCCATCAAGGGTGACCGGGCCGTGATTGGCCGCCCGACCGAGGCCATCGAAGCGCTGCTTTAGGCGGCGACACTGGCCTCCAGCCGTGGATATCGAAGGGCAAGCGTGGCGGCCCGCGCCACGTTCAGCACCATCAGTGCGCCCCAAAGGCCATGATTGCCAAACAGCGGCACCAGCACCAGCAGCGACACCACATAAAGCGTTACCGATTGGATCATCGCAACGCGCATGTCCCGCGTCCATGTGGCGCCGATAAAGACACCATCGAGCATGTAACTGGCAACGCTCAGCACAGGCGCCAGGGCCGCCCAGAAGAGGAACAGCCGCGCCGTGCTACGCACCTCGGGCGAGGTTGTCATCACATCGATGATCGTACCGCCACCAAAGGCAAAGGCCAGCGACAGGACCACCGAACCGCCAAGCGCCCAGAAAGAGGCCAGCAAGGCCGCCCGGCGCATCCGGTCGCGGCTTTTTGCCCCGACGGCACCGCCGACCAGCGCCTCGGCAGAGAAGGCAAAGCCATCAAGCGCAAAGGCGGTGATCTCCAGAAACTGCAACAGGACCTGATTGGCCGCCAACTGCACATCGCCAAGATCCGCACCAATGAACAGGAAGGTGGTGAAGGAGCCGGTCAGCAGAACCGAGCGCACCATGATGTCGCCATTGACCTGCAGCATGCGGCGCAGCCGTGCGGGGTCGAACACCCGTCCCCAGTCGCGCCACTGATTGCCGCCAAAGGCATCGCGGCACAGCCACAGCCCCAGCGCCAGGCCGCTCCATTCGGCGATCAGGGTCGCCGCCGCGACGCCTTCGACGCCCCAGTCGAGACCCAGAACGAACCACAGATCCAGCAGGATATTGAGCCCGTTCATCCAGATCTGCAGGATGAAGACGCCGCGTGTCCGCTCCATCGCGATCAGCCAGCCGGTCACGGCATAAAGCGCAATTGTGGCAGGGGCGCCCCAGATCCGAATGGTCAGATACTCGCGCGCCAGCGTCTCCACCTCGGCGCTGGCCGGGGCCAGCGCAAAGGCGCCCCAGAACAGAAGCGTCTGAAACACGATAAAGACGCCACCGGCCAATGCGGCCAGGATCAGTCCCCGCATTAAAAGAGCGCCGGTTTCAGCCATATCCCCGGCGCCACGCGCCTGCGCCGCAAGCCCGGTGGTGCCCATGCGCAGGAACCCGAAGATCCAGTAGACGGTGGCCAGGATGACGGCACCAATACCCACGGCGCCAATCGGGGCCGCCTGCCCCATCTGCCCCACCACGCCGGTGTCGACCGCGCCAAGGATCGGCACCGTCACGTTGGACAGCACGATCGGCACCGCGATCTTCAGAACCCGGCCGTGGGTGATTGGCGCCTCGGACGCGGCAGTCATCGCGACACCCGGTTCAATCCTTTTTCACAGGATCCTGCGGGATCAGGAAATGGCCGGTGGCCTGCGCGAACAGCCGGTCCTTGTGATCCTGCCAGGCCTCGACATGGACCGAGGCATAGCGGCGCCCAGCCCGGTTCACCGTCGCCCGCGCATAGGCATCACGCGGCAGGCCAGATCGCAGGTAATCAACTGTGAAATCGATCGTCTTGGGCTGGCGCGGCAGTTTGCCTGCCGTAAGCTCATTCGGGTCCAGCTCGCCGGATTCGATTTTCGGCCACAAATGCGCCCAGTTCAGTGTGACCACTGATGTGACCTCAAGGAAAGCCGCCGTGACGCCGCCATGGATAGCGGGCAGGAACGGATTGCCGATCAGCTTCTCATCGAAGTTGAGGATCGCCGTCAGCTCATCCCCGCGCCGGTCAAAGGTGATCCCCAGAAAACGGATATAAGGCACGGCCTCGACAAGGGCGGCAAGGGCGGCATCGCGGCGCTGCTTGACCACCTGAACGGGTTCGGGTCGGGAACGGTTCAAAACCCTTTCTCCACTGTGAAGGCACCCGAAGCCGTAGCCACGGGGCGGTCGCTGTCGTCATCCATCGCAACCGCGCGGACAAAGGCAACGTTGCGGGTGATGTGATGGCAGGTGGCCCGGGTGACAATGGTCTGCCCCGGGGTCGCTGCCCGCATATAGTCGATGCGCAGATCAATGGTTGCGGTGCCGCCGGGCGCCGAGGGATGGCTCATCACTGCCGCACCGCAGCAGGTGTCCATCACGGCCGAAACCGCGCCGCCATGAATAACGCCCGTTTCTGGATCACCGATCAGTTTTTCATCATAAGCCATGGTGATTTCGGCCATACCATCGCCGATTTCGGTCAGCACCATGCCCAATTCACGGGCGTGGGGGATGGCTTCGATGAACTGGCGCGCCAGCTGGGTCTTATCCGCCATAGGGGCGTTCCCTTTGATCTGTTTGGTCTTTGTATGCGCAACCTTGGCCCTGCCCGCCCCAAAGCGCAACCCCGTGATCACAGCGCTCCGTGACGTCGGATGAAGTTGCCTGCTGCGGGTGCTTGCACTGTTTGCCGCAGTTGCATAGGTTCGCGGCCAAGGGGAGAAAGTGGATGACCGAAGCCAGATTGTCATTCAAGGAAATGTGCGCTGCGTTCGATGTGACACCGCGTACATTGCGCTATTACGAGTACATCGAGCTGCTGCAGCCCGATCGCGAAGGGCGGTCGCGGTTCTACGGCCCGCGCGAAAAGGCGCGGATGAAGCTGATCCTGCGCGGACGCCGGTTCGGCTTTCAGCTGGAAGAGATCCGGCAATGGCTGCTGATCCGCGAAAACGAAGGCGATCAGGCACAAATGCAGGCCTTTGTGGAGATGGCGGACCGGCAGATGATCGAGCTGCAAAAGCAGCGCGAGCAGCTGGATGAGGCCATGGAAGAGCTGAGCGCCCTGCGCGTCACCACCCTGGCTCTGGCGAAATAACACGAAAACTCCCGTTTCGGCGGCTCTCGGAATACCGGATTTCACGCGGCAGCTATGCCTGCGTGGCCGCGCTGTGAAGTGCCCTTGAACCGCCCGCGCGGCATATCTGACGTGCTGGGTGGGATTCGCCGCACCGCCGCATCGAATCCCGAAAGATCCGACCTGAATTCCGTCTTTTCCCCTGCCCCGGATCCGCATTTCGTCGGATTTTCCGGGCGTTCCGGAGCCCGACGCAGCGTCATAAACGGCTCTCTCCACGTCACCCACGCATGTGACGCAGCGTACAGCTTACGTAAACGTCAAGAAGATGTTGTAAAACACGCCTCAGCTGTTCAATTTTAGGCTGCACCCAGCAGTCAAGAGTGACGACGATGACCGAAGAGACAAAATCCATCCGTCAGATGTGCGATGAGTTCGACGTGACTCCGCGCACCCTGCGGTTTTACGAAGCCAAGGAACTGTTGTTCCCGATCCGCGACGGCCAGAAACGCCTGTTCACCAAGCGGGACGGCGCACGCCTGAAACTGATCCTGCGTGGAAAACGGTTTGGCTTTAGCCTTGAGGAAATCCGCCAGCTTCTGGACCTTTATCACATCGGGGACCAGCAGCTGACGCAGCTTTCGCGCACCTATGATGTCGCCTGCGAACGGCTCGCCGATATGGAACGCCAGCGGGACGAGCTGAACGAAGCGATCGAAGATCTGCAACAGCAGCTGAAATGGGGCGAAAGTGTCATCGCCTCGATGAAATCCGAACAGGAGGCTGCCGAATAACCGGCTGCCCCGCCCCGGCCTTCCGTCCTTCGGGAGGTCACGCCAGACAAACACTGAAGAAATTCAACGAGGACCGCGATGCCCGTTTACAATGCTCCCACCAAGGACACCCAGTTCATCCTGCACGATGTCTTGAAAGTCTCCGAGGCCGCCACGCCGGGATATAGCGAGTTGGAACGCGATTTCACCGGCGCCATTCTGGAAGAGGCTGGTAAGATCAGCTCCGAGGTTCTGCACCCGCTGAACGTGGTGGGTGATACCGAAGGCTGCCGCCTGGAAAACGGGATTGTCTACACCCCGACCGGCTTCAAGGACGCCTTTGAGCAGGTCAAGGAAGGCGGCTGGACCGGTCTGGATATGCCAGAACAATACGGCGGCCAGAACATGCCCTATGTGCTGGGCACCGCGGTGGGTGAGCTGTTCTCCTCGGCCAACCAGGCATTTGTGATGTATCAGGGCCTCACCCATGGCGCCGCCTCGGCGATCCTGGCGCATGGCACCGACGCGCAGAAAGACACCTACCTGCCCAAGATGGTGTCTTGCGAATGGACCGGCACCATGAACCTGACCGAACCGCATTGCGGCACCGATCTGGGTCTGATGCGTACCAAGGCAGAACCGCAGGCAGATGGCACCTACAAGGTGTCAGGCCAGAAGATCTTTATCTCGGCTGGCGATCACGACATGTCCGACAACGTGATCCATTTGGTTCTGGCCAAGATCCCCGGCGGCCCCGAGGGTATCAAGGGCGTCAGCCTGTTCATCGTCCCGAAATTCATCGTCAACGAAGACGGCTCGGTCGGCGAACGCAATGGCGTCTCGGTGGGCAATATCGAAAAGAAGATGGGTATCCACGGCAACTCGACCTGTGTGATGAACTATGACGAGGCGACCGGCTACCTCCTTGGCACCGAGCACAAGGGCATGCGCGCCATGTTCACCATGATGAACGAAGCCCGTCTGGGTGTCGGTATGCAGGGCGTGGCCCAGGCCGAAGCCGCCTATCAAAACGCTGTTGAATACGCCAAGGACCGCCTCCAGGGCCGTGACGTGACCGGCGTCAAGAACCCCGATGGCCCGGCCGATCCGCTGATCGTGCACCCGGACATCCGCCGCAGCCTGATGGATCAGAAGAGCTTTGTCGAAGGGGGCCGTGCCTTCCTTCTGTGGGGCGCAACCATGATCGACAAGGCGCACCGCGACGGTGACAAGGACGCCGACGGTCTGGTCTCGCTGCTGACTCCGGTGATCAAGGGCTTCCTGACCGACGAAGGCTACGACATGACCGTGAAGGCCCAGCAGGTCTATGGCGGCCACGGCTATATCGAAGAACACGGGATGAGCCAGTACACCCGCGACGCCCGTATCGCGCAGATCTATGAAGGTGCGAACGGCGTTCAGGCGCTGGATCTCGTGGGCCGCAAACTGGCGCAGGACGGCGGCAAGCACGTCATGGCCTTCTTTGAGCTGGTGAAAAATTTCTGCAAGGAAAACGCCGGCATCTCCGAGGATTACGCCAAGGACTTCATCGAGCCGCTGAAGGCCGCCTCCAAGGATCTTCAGGCCGCGGGCATGTATTTCATGCAGAACGGCATGAAGAACCCCAACAACGCGCTCTCTGGCTCTTATGACTTCATGCACATGTTCGGTCATGTCTGCCTTGGCCTGATGTGGGCGCAGATGGCAAAGGCGGCGCATGCTGCGCTGGAGGCCGGAACCTCTGACGCGGCGTTCTACAAGACAAAGCTGACCACCGGCCGTTACTACATGGCACGGCGCCTGCCCGCCACGCAGCTGCACCTTGTGCGCATCCAGAGCGGTGCGGATACGGTGATGGCGCTGGACGCGGCAAGCTTCTGATCCTTTGCCGGGGCGTTCCAACCGGGACGCCCTGCTTTGCCTTCACTTCCGGCCCGGTGCCCAGACCAAAAGGACCACCGAACCATGCCAAAACGGTTCCGCCTGACCCGCCGCTTTCCGGTTGCCATGACCGAGGATGGTTATCGCAGGCTGAGACGTTTTGCCCATGAGGCCGGGTTGGACGAGGGAGAGGCGCTGTCATTCCTTTTTGAGAATTTCGACAGCGTCACCGACAGCGAAAACCTGACCCACCGGCTGCGTCTTTTCAACAGCGCGCTGGAGGACAGAAAACGATAGGCACGCCGCAACGACGCGTGCTGAAAGGGAGAGACATGAGCACCGAGACCCGTTCCGCCTGGATGACAGACGAGCACCAGATGCTGGCCGACATGACGGCGCAGTTCATCACCAACGAATGGATGCCAAAATACGAAAAATGGCGCAAACAGGGGATGATGGACCGCGAGACGTGGAACCAAGCCGGTGAATTGGGGCTTCTCTGCCCCTCGATCCCCGAGGAATACGGCGGCGCGGGCGGTGATTTCGGGCACGAGGCCGCAATCCTGATTGAAGGCAGCCGCGCCAATCTGGCGAGCTGGGGCCATGGCATCCATTCCGGCATCGTTGCGCATTACATTCTTCAGTACGGCACCGAGGAGCAGAAGAAACGCTGGCTGCCCAAGATGGTATCAGGTGAGCTGGTTGGCGCACTGGCGATGACCGAACCCTCCACCGGTTCGGACGTGCAGCGGATCAAGACCAAGGCGATCCGCGATGGCAATGCCTACCGTCTGTCCGGGCAAAAAACCTTTATTACCAATGGCCAACACGCCAATCTTATTCTGGTCGCAGCCAAGACGGACCCCTCGCAGGGTTCCAAAGGTGTGTCGCTGGTGGCGCTTGAAACCGACGGCGCCGAAGGCTTCCAGCGCGGACGCAACCTCGACAAGGTGGGCCTGCATGCTGCCGACACCTCCGAGCTGTTCTTTGACAACGTCGAAATCCCGCCGGAAAACATCCTTGGCCAGGAAGAGGGCAAAGGCTTTTATCAGATGATGCAGCAGCTGCCGCAGGAACGTCTGATCATCGCCTGTGGTGCCGTAGGGGCCATGGAGGGCGCGGTCGAGCGCACCATCGCCTATTGCAAGGAACGCGAAGCCTTTGGTGGCCCGCTGACGCAGTTCCAGAACACCCGTTTCAAACTGGTGGAATGCCTGACCAAGACCAAGGTTGCGCGCGCCTTCCTCGATGAATGCATGGCTGAGCATCTGCAAGGCAAGTTGACCGTCGAAAAGGCGGCGATGGCGAAATACTGGACCACCGACACCCAAGGCGAAGTGCTGGACGAATGCGTCCAGATGCATGGCGGTTATGGCTTCATGCAGGAATACGCCGTCGCGGAAATGTGGGCTGACGCCCGGGTGCAGCGCATCTACGGTGGCACCAATGAAATCATGAAGGAACTGATTTCGCGCAGCCTTTGATCTGCTGAATTCCGTGGGAGGATTTGAAGAATGACCATCAAACTGCACTGTTTCGGAGAAAGCGGTAACGCCTATAAGGCCGCCCTGGCGCTTGAGCTGTCGGGCCTTGAGTGGGAGCCGGTCTTTGTTGATTTCTTTGCCGGGGTGAACCGCACGCCGGAATTCCGGGAAATGAACGTGATGGGCGAAGCACCGGTACTGGAAGACGGCGACATGCGCCTGACCCAGTCCGGCGCCATCCAGCAGTATATCACCGACAAAACGGGCAAATTCGGCGGCGCGCCGGAGGACAAATACGAGGTGCTGCGCTGGGTTCTGTGGGATAACCACAAACTCTCCAGCCAGGCGGGCATGACCCGGTTCCTGATGAACTTCCTACCCGAAGACAAGCGCCCCGACCAGGTGATTGGCTTCATGCAGGGACGCCTCAAGGCCGCCTATGCGACCCTGAACGCCCATCTGGACGGACGTGACTGGATCGTTGGCGATGGGATCACCAATGCTGACCTCTCGTGCTGCGGCTACCTTTATTATCCCGAACCCTTCGGCTTTGACCGTGCCGAATGGCCCCATATCGACGCCTGGCTGACCCGTCTCAGCGAAACGCCCGGCTGGAAACACCCCTATGATCTGATGCCCGGCAACCCGTCGGACCGAGCTTGAGGAGATACTTATGACCGAAGCTTATATCTATGACGCGATCCGCACCCCGCGCGGAAAGGGCCGCAAGGACGGCTCCCTGCACGAGGTGACCTCGGTGCGCCTGTCCGCGCTGACCCTGAACGCTCTGAAGGCGCGCAACAATCTGGACGGTCACGCCGTCGAGGACGTGATCTGGGGCAACGTCACCCAGGTCATGGAACAGGGCGGCTGCCTTGCACGCACCGCGGTTCTGGCCTCGGATCTGGACGAAAGCATTCCGGGCCTCGCCATCAACCGTTTCTGTGCCTCGGGCATGGAGGCCGTGAACCTGGCCTCCAACCAGGTGAAGGGCGGCGCAGGCAAGGCCTATATCGCGGGCGGCGTTGAGATGATGGGCCGCGTTGCCATGGGCAGCGATGGCGCCGCCATCGCCGTGGATCCCTCGGTTGCGATGGAAACCTATTTCGTCCCGCAAGGCATCTCAGCCGATATCATCGCCACAGAATACGGCTTTTCGCGTGAGCAGGCCGATGCGCTGGCCGTTGAATCGCAACGCCGCGCCAAGGAAGCCTGGGACGATGGCCGTTTCGACAAGTCGGTGATCGCCGTCACCGATCAGAACGGTCTGACCATTCTGGACCGCGACGAATACATGCGCCCCCAGACCGACATGCAGAGCCTTGGTGCGCTGAACCCTTCGTTCCAGATGATGGGTGAACAGATGCCCGGCTTTGATGCTGTGGCAAAGCTGAAGTACCCGCACCTGGAGCGGATCAACCATATCCACCACGCGGGCAACTCCTCTGGCATCGTCGATGGCGCTGCCGCCGTTCTGATCGGCAACAAGGAGTTCGGCGAGGAATACGGTCTGAAACCCCGCGCCCGCATCAAGGCGACCACCAAGATCGGCACCGATCCCACCATCATGCTGACCGGCCCTGTGCCCGCAACGCAGAAGATCCTTGCCGACAACGGCATGGCGATCAGTGATATCGACCTGTTCGAAGTCAACGAAGCCTTTGCCTCGGTCGTGCTGCGCTTCCAGCAGGCGTTTGACGTGGACCCTGCCATCGTGAACCCCAACGGCGGCTCCATCGCGATGGGCCACCCGCTGGGCGCCACCGGCGCGATGATCATCGGCACGCTGCTGGACGAGTTGGAGCGCACCGACAAGGAAGTTGGTCTCGCGACGCTCTGCATCGCATCCGGCATGGGCGCGGCCACGATCATCGAGCGCGTCTGATGCCCAAGCTGAACCTGGCCGATATCCCCTGGCGGACCGGCTCCGCCTACCCCGGCAAACTGGCCGAGGCGGTCGCGGGCCGCTCCAGCCAGCGCTTGGGCGATGCGGGTGGCCTCACGCAGTTTGGCGTGAACCTCGTTCAGCTGGAACCGGGTGGCCTGTCGTCCTTGCGCCATTACCACATGGACCAGGACGAATTCCTGATGGTCACCGCCGGGGTCTGCACCCTGATCGATGATCACGGGGAAACCGAGCTACACCCCGGCGACTGCGCCACTTTTCCTGCAGGAGATGCCAACGGCCATCACCTGAAAAACAGCACCGACGCGCCGGCCACCTTCCTGGTGGTGGGCACGCGCACCGAAACAGAGACAGCTTATTACAGCGATATGGACATGATGGTGAAACAGGACTCCAACGGGTCCGTGTTCACCCGCAAGGACGGCAGCCCGCTGACGGCTGACCAGATCGGAGACGAAACATGACTGAGTTTACGCTTTCCAAGGACGCTGACGGCGTCGCAACCATCACCTGGGATGTGCCGGGCAAGACCATGAACGTGATGTCCTTTGACGGGCTCATGGAACTGGAAGCCGCCATCGACGACGCCCTAGCCGACGACGCGGTCAAAGGCATCGTGATCACCTCGGGCAAGGAAGGCTCCTTTGCCGGCGGCATGGACCTGAACCTGCTGGCGGTGATGAAGGAAGAAGCCGGAGACGATCCCGCACGCGGCGTCTTTGACGGCATCATGAAAATGCATGCCCTGCTGCGCAAGATCGAGCTGGCAGGCATGGACCCCAAGTCCAAGAAGGGCGGCAAGCCGATTGCCACCGCCCTGCCCGGCACCGCTGCGGGGATCGGTATGGAGTTGCCGCTGTCCACGCATCGCATCTTTGCCGCGGAAAACCCTAAGGCGAAGTATGGTCTTCCGGAAATCCTGATCGGTATCTTCCCCGGCGCCGGCGGCACCACCCGCATGGTACGCAAGGTGGGCGCCATCGCAGCCGCGCCGCTGTTGCTCGAAGGCAAGATGCTGGACGCGAAAAAGGCCAAGAGTGCCGGTTATATCGATGAGATCGCAGCCGATCCCGTCGCCGCCGCGAAAGAATGGGTGCTGAATGCCAAACCCGCAGACCTAGTGAAACCCTGGGACGCAAAAGGCTACAAGATGCCCGGCGGCGCGCCCTATCACCCGGCTGGTTTCATGAACTTCGTCGGCGCCTCAGCGATGATCAACGGCAAGACACAGGGCGCCTTCCCGGCGGCCAAGGCGCTTCTGTCGGCGGTCTATGAAGGCGCGCTCGTCGATTTCGACACCGCGCTCAAGATCGAGGCCCGCTGGTTCACCTCCGTGATCATGAACCCCTCCTCCGGCGCGATGATCCGTTCGCTGTTCCTCAACAAGGAAGCCCTGGAAAAAGGCGCCGTGCGGCCCAAGGACGTGCCGGATCAGCGGGTGAAGAAACTGGGTGTTCTCGGTGCGGGCATGATGGGCGCAGGCATCGCGCTGGTTTCGGCGCAGGCCGGTATGGAAGTGGTTCTGGTGGACCGCGATCAGGCCGCCGCCGACAAGGGCAAGGCCTATACCGAAGCTTACCTGGACAAGGGCATCAAACGCGGCAAGGTCACGGCCGAGAAGAAAGAGGCGATGCTGGGCCTGATCAACGCAACGCCGGATCTGGACGCGCTGAAAGGCTGCGATCTGATCATCGAAGCGGTGTTTGAAGATCCTGCCGTCAAGGCCGAGATGACCCAAAAGGTCGAGGCGATCATCCCCGAGGATTGCATCTTCGCCTCCAACACCTCGACCCTGCCGATAACCGATCTGGCCAAGGCGTCGAGCCGTCCTGAGCAGTTCATCGGCATCCACTTCTTCTCCCCGGTTGAGAAGATGCTGCTGGTTGAGATCATCAAGGGCAAGGAAACCGGTGACCGTGCCGTGGCCAAGGCGCTCGACTATGTCCGTCAGATCCGCAAGACCCCGATCGTGGTGAATGATGCGCGTTTCTTCTACGCCAACCGCTGCATCATTCCCTATATCAACGAAGGTCTGCGCATGATCACCGAGGGCGTGTCGCCCGTGCTGATCGACAATGCAGCGCGTCAGCTGGGCTTCCCGGTGGGTCCGATTCAGCTCAACGACGAGACCTCGATCGACCTGGGTGCCAAGATCGCCCGCGCAACCAAGGCTGCCATGGGCGATGCCTATCCCGACAGCCCGGCGGATGATCTGATCTTCTGGATGGAAGATCTGGGTCGTCTGGGCCGCAAATCCAATGCCGGCTTCTTCGACTATGACGAAAAGGGCAAGCGGGTCGAATACTGGAAAGGCATGCAGGAGAAATACCCGCTGGCCGAAGACCAGCCCGATCTGATCGAAGTGCAGGAACGCCTGATGTTTGCGCAGGTGCTGGAAGCCGTGCGCGCGCTGGAAGAAGGCGTTCTGATGGATATCCGCGAAGGCGACGTGGGGGCAATCCTGGCCTGGGGCTTTGCGCCTTGGTCCGGCGGCCCGCTCAGCTGGCTCGACATCATCGGCACGCCCTATGCTGCCGAACGCTGCGATCAGCTGACCGAAGCCTACGGTGAGCGCTTCACCTGCCCGGCGCTGCTGCGGGAGATGGCGGAGAAGGGTCAGACCTTCTATGGCCGGTTCAATCCGGATGCAGCCGCCGCTGCTTAAGATTGGGCACTCAACAAACGAAATGGCCGACCCCAAACCGGGTCGGCCATTTTTGTTTCTTGGTAAGGCTCTGTAGTAAAACCAAAACCCTGACCGGCTCACCCAGTTTCTTTTACCGGGCGGAACCTCAGATCAGGGACGGAGCTCCCGAAGGGTCAATCGTGGGGCCAGCACCAAAACCCCCAAGTTGCTCTGCTGCAGCCATGGCCAGCACAAGATCACGCGCCTCGGCTGCCGACAGTACATTGTAGAACTCAGGTGCGGCGGCGCCATTCAGCAGATCGCCTTGCATCGGTGCAAAGCCAAGGAAGCCAGCCTCCAAATAGATCACCTCGTCCCGGGCAAAGCGGGGGATGATCAACTCCATCCGCTCGCCTGGATGCAGGCGGCGGATACCGCGATAGCCGTCCAGCGCACAGGCGGGAACCACGGCAAAGGGATCGCCATGGGCGTCCTCGACCAGATCACTTTCCATCAGAACGCCCTGATCCGGCATCAGATACATCGGCACGCGGTTGTTCAGCGCGTCCTGCGGCACCAGCAGTGGGCAGAACACCGGGTCCACGTCGCCTTCACCCACCAGCACCGTTTCGCGCCGCACTTCGACCAGTGGCTGCATGCCATGATCAAAGGTCAAAAGCTGGTCGCCGACAGTCAACGCCTCGACCGGGCGCCAGCCCAGGTTCGACGCCGCATGGGTTCCGGCCAGAAAACCACCCTGCCCAACCGACACCATCGGCGCCGCGCCCTCGGAAAAAGGGTTGCTGCGTTTCTGGAACCAATCAAGCATCTGCGATCCTTTCCGGCCTTTCGGTCCGGGGTGCCTGTCCCCTGCGCCGTTTAGCCTGTTACATCCGTTTCGCGCGGGCGGTTTTGCCCGTCTTAAACAGAGGTAAAGGTTAAACGTTAAAAGAATATTCAAATTGTTCAATTTCTTCAGCGCAGCTTGCCGCCAGTGCGGCGCGACTTTGCAGATCGTAATATTCCCGCCAATCCCGCGCCCGGACCGAAGCATTGGCCCGCTCTAGGTTCAGCCGAAAGCCGAGATGATCAAACAGCGGCTCAGCATCCTTCTCAAAATACTCAATCCGGATATAGGCCTGACACTGTTCGCTCCCGTCCGCATGGCGCATGTAGGAACGCGGCGGATGCGCACGAAACGCCGAAAGTGTATCGGAATGCAGGATAAATTCGCGGAAATCCAAGGCCTTGGATCGCGTGACTGCAGGATGATCGAACGTCTGGTCCCGCAGCCAGTGGTAATAGCTGACCGCCCGATCAAAGGGATTGCGCACCAGAGTAAAGGCAAAAAGCCCCCTCATCTGGTCCTCCGGCAGCAGCCCTTCGATATCTGCGAGGGTGGAATGTTTCCACAACCTACCCCGCGTCTGCACCTCCTTCAGCCGCCGCCGCCGGTTGCGCGCCTTGGGCGTATCCCCCAGCATCATGTCGTCCTTCATCGCCCGCGCCTCCAGCGCCAACGACAGAGAGGTGCCCCCGGTTTTTGGGATATGGATAAAAACGAAGTTGCGGCCGGGGGACAGGATCATGACGCCAGCCTATGCAGTCCCGCGGGAAAAGAAAACGGCGGACCGCTGCGGTTTACGATCCGCGCAGGGCCAGTGTCGCCCCGGCCAGAACAATCAGGCCGATTCCCGCCATTTGCAGCAGATTCAGCGTCTGACCGAACACAAGCCAGGCAAAGGCGGGTCCGACGATGATCACCGAATATTCGAAGACTGCAACATAAGACGCCTCGCCCTGCTGATAGGCCTTGGTGATCAGGAACACCCCGACGACCGAAGCCATACCCTGCAGCAGCAGCCAATGCGAAATCTCCCACACTGGCCAGACCCAGCCCCGGGTGACAAACCCATCGGCGCCCTCGGCCACCGGCAACGGCCAGACCGCCAGCCCGCCTAGGGCCACAGCCCCGATCACCGCCTGCGCCAGCAGCATGGCAAACAACATCGACACCGTGCTTTCGCCCCGGCACATCAGCCCGGTCGCCATAGATCCCAGCGCGTAGAACAGCCCGCCACAGATCGGCAGCAGGATCAGCCAGTCGAAATCGAACAGGTCCGGCTGCAACACGCACAGCACACCGACAAACCCCAGCACCACCGCCCCGATACGGACCGGGCCGATACGATGCTTCAGAAACAGCACCGAGATCAGCACGATCAGGATCGGCGAGGTGAAAAGCCCGGCCAGCGCCTGCGCCAGCGGCATCAGCGCGACGGCTGAAAAGTAGAACACCATCGACACCGCCACCAGAAAGCCCCGCAGCGCCACCGGCCCCAGCCGCTGCGGCCGTAGCCCGCCCAGGCCGGCACGCATCATGACCCAGATCAACGGCAGGGTGATGACCGTACGCAACAAGTAGAACTGCCAGATTCCGATCTGCTCCGCCATGAGCGGCACGGCATTGTCACTGATACCGATGATGGCCATGGCGGCCAGCATCGCCTGCGCGGCTGTGGTCTGACTGCCTGCCACGCCGGGGGGAATGGTCAATTGTTTCATATCTCTTTCAATGAAAGTAACTTTCGGCAATATCTGTCCTCTAAGCGACACGGCGCAGAATCATGGGAGGAAAATTCATGGGCTGGATGCAGGATGAAACGGGACTGGAAAAAAATGCGGCAAACTATGTTCCGCTGACCCCGCTGTCGCATCTGCGCCGGGCCGCGCATGTGTTTTCCGACGTTCCGGCGGTGGTCTATGGCAAGCACCGCAAGACCTATGCCGCCTATTACGACCGCTGCACCCGGCTGGCCTCGGCGCTGGCGGGGATGGGCGTGAAACCGGGCGATGTGGTCGCAACGCTGATCCCCAACCTGCCCGCCCAGGCCGAAGCGCATTTTGGCGTGCCCGCCTGCGGCGCCGTCCTCAACACCATCAACACCCGCCTGGATGTGGACACGGTGGCCTATATCTTTGAGCATGGCGAGGCCAAGGTCGCACTGGTGGACAGCGAATTCCTGGCCCTCGCCGAAGCGGCCAAGGAGCGGATGGAGGGCGACGGACCGATCCTGATCGAAGTGCCGGACATCGAGGCTGGTTTCACCGCTTCTGGCCGCTATTCCATTTATGAGGACGTGCTAGGCAATGCAGCGCATGATTTCGACTGGATCATGCCCGAGGACGAATGGGAAAGCCTGGCGCTGAACTATACCTCAGGCACCACGGGACGTCCCAAGGGGGTCGTCTACCATCACCGCGGCGCCTATCTGATGACCATGGGCACGGTGATCTCCTGGCGCATGGTGATGCACCCGGTCTACCTGACCATCGTGCCACTGTTTCACTGCAACGGCTGGAACCACACATGGATGATGCCGGTTCTGGGCGGCACGCTGGTCTGCTGCCGCAACATTACCGCGTCTGCTGTCTATAACGCGATTGCGGATGAAGGCGTCACCCATTTCGGCGGCGCGCCCATTGTGCTCAACACCATCGTCAACGCCAAGGAAGAGGACCGCCGTGCCTTTGACCACACGGTCGAGGTCTTTACCGCCGGAGCCCCGCCTGCCCCGGCAACGCTGGAGAAAATCGAAAAGCTCGGCTTTCACGTGACGCAGGTCTATGGCCTCACCGAGACCTATGGCCATGTCACCGAATGCCTGTGGAAAGGCGGCAGCTGGGACACGCTGGACCAGCAGGGCCGCGCCGCGATCAAGGCGCGTCAGGGCGTTGCCTTCCCGATGATGGACCATATCACCGTCGTGGATGACGACATGCATCAGATCCCGATGAATGCCAAGGATCAGGGCGAAATCGTCATGCGCGGCAATTCGGTGATGAAGGGGTATCTGAAAAACCCTGAGGCAACAGCCGAGAGCTTCAAAGGTGGCTACTTCCATTCGGGCGATATCGCGATCCAGCACCCCGATGGCTATATCCAGATCGCCGACCGTGCCAAGGACATCATCATTTCCGGCGGCGAGAATATCTCCTCGGTCGAGGTAGAGGGCGTGCTGATGGCCCACCCGGATGTCAATCTGGCTGCCGTTGTGGCCAAGCAGGACGAGAAATGGGGAGAGGTTCCCTGCGCCTTTGTCGAACTGAAAGAAGGCGCATCTGTGGATGAGGCCGGGCTGATCGCCTTCTCCCGCGAGACTCTGGCTGGGTTCAAGGCGCCCAAAAAGGTGGTGTTCCAGGAGTTGCCCAAGACATCGACCGGGAAAATCCAGAAATTTGAGCTGCGCAAGATCGCAAACGGTCAATAATATCGGCACCGGCGGGCCTGCCCGTCGGTTGCCTCTTGCATTCACCAAGTCTTATTCTTATTTTTGAATATGAAGGCGCCGCAGGGCGCGCGTATCAGAAAGGATAAGACATGACGATCAACAAAGCGGTTATGGCGCTTGCCGGTTTCATGGTATTGCTGTCCGTGGTGCTGACGCAATTCGTGTCGCCCAACTGGGTCTGGCTGACGGTCTTTGTCGGCGCCAACCTGTTTCAATCGGCCTTTACCGGGTTTTGCCCGGCAGCGATGATCTTTGCCCGTATGGGTTTGAAACCCGCGTGAGGCACGGCGGTCGCTAAGGCGCCCCACTGAGTTGTGAAATCTGCGGCAAAGCGGTTTGCTGCTGTGCCGTGAGGCATGCTATCCTGCGGCAAACAGAACAACCGCAATGATACGGGCAGGCTGAATGACCGCACTCAGGGACTTCGAACGGCTGGAGGCTGCGGGTTTGTGGCGCGCAGCTCCTGATGCGCAGCGCCGGGATGTGATCATCTCGGTTGGGGATGCGACGCTGACCATCACCGACATGAGCGACCGCCCCCTGGCGCATTGGTCCTTGGCGGCGGTCGAACGTGCCAACCCCGGCGAATTCCCGGCGATCTTTCATCCCGATGGCGATCCCGGTGAAACGCTGGAGATCGCAGAAGATGAAACCACCATGCTCGAGGCGATCGACAAGGTGCGGGCCGCCATTGATAGGCGCCGTCCGCATCCCGGGCGCCTGCGCGCGGCAAGCGTCCTTGCCA
Source organism: Phaeobacter gallaeciensis (assembly GCF_001678945.1). Lineage (NCBI taxonomy): Bacteria > Pseudomonadati > Pseudomonadota > Alphaproteobacteria > Rhodobacterales > Roseobacteraceae > Phaeobacter > Phaeobacter gallaeciensis. The sequence goes on along the minus strand of NZ_CP015124.1, from coordinate 3,928,602 downwards.
GTCTGGTCGTCCTTGCGCTGGTGGTATTTCTATGGCTGCCGAGCGCGCTGCAGAACCACGCCGTCAGCGTTGTGCCCGATATCAAGCGCAAGGCGCTGGGTCAGGCGCTGCTTGGCCGGATTGAGCGGGTTACCGGTCAGGCCTGCAGCACGGCGGACACGGTGCCCATTCTGGAAAAACTCGCGCTACGCACAGGCGTGCGCCGTCTTGTTGTGTTCCGCTCCGGCCTCGCCACCAGCCTGCACCTGCCGGGTGGTATCGTTCTTTTGAACCGGACGTTTGTCGAGGATCACGAAGACCCTGCCGTGGCAGCAGGAGCCGTTTTGGCCGAACGGGCCCGGGCCGAGGCGCAGGACCCGCTGGCAGAACTGCTGGCATCAGGCGGTGTGCTGGCCTCCTTCCGGCTTTTGACCACGGGACAGCTGAAACGCGAGACACTCGATCACTATGTTGAAACGGTTCTCAGCACACCGCGCCCCGAGGTTGCGGATGAGACGCTGCTGGCCGAATTTGCCCGCACCGCGATCCCGTCCACTCCTTACGCCTATGCGCTGGATATCACCGGAGAGACCACCATCGGGCTGATCGAGGCCGATCCGATGGCAGGCCGGGTTCTGGAACCGGTTCTCAATGACCGCGACTGGGTGCGCCTACAGAACATCTGCAGCTAACCCCAGGAAGACACAAAATCGCCCGGACCAACGGCCCGGGCGCAATGGATTTCCCTTCGCGTAAAAAGCGAGTTAGCCCGCCATGAGCTCCTGACCAAAATCATCGTCATAGCCCTGCCCCGAGAGATCCCAATCACCATGGGCACTGGGCGTTGGAGCCGAAGCGAAAGACGAAGACGAGGGTTTGAACTGCGCCACCAGTTGCGCCAGCTCGGTCGCGGCCTGCTGCAACGACTTGCCCTGCTCACTGGATTTCAGAACCATGCTCGCGTTCTGCTGCGTCACCCGGTCCAGCTCGGTCATACCCGAGTTGATCTCGGAGATGGTCGAGGCCTGCTCACCGGAAGACTCGGCGATCTGGCTGGCCAGGGTCGACACCGACTGGATCTTGGTGATAATCTCGTCCAGAGATTTACCAGCCTCATCAACCAGTTCTACGCCGATCTTGACCTTTTCCGAGCTGCTCTGGATCAGTTCCCGGATTTCATTCGCCGAATTGGCCGACTTCAGCGCCAGCGACCGCACTTCGGAGGCCACCACGGCAAAACCACGGCCGGCCTCACCTGCGCGCGCCGCCTCAACCCCAGCATTCAGCGCCAGCAGATTGGTCTGGAACGAGATATCGTCGATCACGCTGTTGATCTCCGAAATCTTGCCCGAGGCCTCATTGATCTCCTGCATGGCCACGACGGTCCGCTTCACGATATCGCCGCTGCGCATCGCCTCGCTGGTGGTTTCGGCAATAGTGCCTTCGACCGCTTTGGTCTGTTCGGTGGCGGATTGAACATTGGAGGTGATATTGTCCAGTGCAGCCGCAGTTTCTTCCAGGGTCGCCGCCTGATTTTCGGTGCGGCGGGACAGCTCGTCCGTGCCAACCGCCATCTCGCCGATCTGACCTTCAATATCTCCGACCGTGCTCAGCACCCGCCCGATCACGTCATCCAATGCTTCGGCCGTCTGGTTGAAATCGGAGCGCAGCGCGGCATATTCGGCGCTCATTTCCTTGGTGATCCGGTACCCGAGGTTGCCCTTGGACAGGTTGTTCAGACCGTTTGCCAGTTCCTTAACCACATCCGCCTGCTCCTTCGCGGCAGCGCGGGACTGCCCCTCCAGCTCGGCATTGGCGCGCATCGCCTCGACGAATTCGACAACCGCAGCGGCCAGACGGCCCAGCTCGTCGCCACGCGATTTTTCAGGCACCGCGCTGTCAGTATCGCCATTGCGCAGCGCATCGATACGATCAACGATCCGGTCCAGCGGACGCGTGACCGAGGCCGCGGAGAAATAGACGATCAGGCCAATTGCAAGACAGATCGCAAGACCGATGACCGCAGACTGCAGATAGAGCGCAGAGACGGTGTCCTGGATCGCGCTGTTGTCAAAGCCCATCACCATTTCCCCCACAACGGTGCCATCGGTGAGGGAGATCGGAAACTTGACGTAGACCACTTGATTGACCTCGGTGGTCTTCTCTTCCTGCGGATCCGCCAGCAGGGTTTCCACCGCCCCGGTAACTTCCGCGCGCCGGTCCTCGCTTACGAACACCTCGGTAAAGGTCTCACCATCGACCACGACCTGCGCGAACAGAGCGTTTTCCATATCCGCCACGCCCTGGATTACCCCCTGCGCCGCATCACTGTTGAAATCCCAGACCGCCGCAGCGACCGGAGGCCCGACAAACCGTTGCGCCAGCCCGACCTCATCCTCGAAGGCGTCAATCAAGGCGCTGCTGTGCTTGGACGCCCAGAAGACGGTGTAAGCAATGTTCGATACAACAATGCAGGCGAGGATGGGCAGCAGCAGTTTCTTCTTGATGGACATGCCCAAGAAACGTGAAAGCTGGCGTTTCATTATGGTGCTCCGGTTTGGTGACGAACGTGTCAGTGATCTTGAGGCCAGGCTGCATGCAGAGCTGCGTACACCCCCGGCAAGCAGGGTTCCGGGTTCAAAAATTCTTTTTGGAGGCGCCACGCATGGCGCCCCGTTTTCCCGAAGGAGAGGTTATGCGCCTGCCGCACGCAAAGGGTCGTTCCCCCGCGAAGGCAGATTGCACAGGGTGGTAGGCGCGGGCCGGGTTAGACCAACACGCCTGCCACCGCTGCGGATCAGAAGGACATGTAGTTGTCTTCCAGCGCGTCCCGGTATTTGTCGGTCCACCGGGTGTTGATCTCCTGGATGGTCCCATCTGCTTCCAGCTCACCAAAGCAGCGGTCGAAATCAGCAGCAATCGCCGGATCCCGGAAGCTCATGACATAGGGGCTGGGTTCAAAGATGGCGCGGAATTCGAGCGGCTGGCTGGCGTCGACACCAGCGGAAGAACCAGCTTCCTGCAGCTGGCGGCTGAATTCAGCGAAGAGCATACCATCGCCCAGAATGCCATCGACCCGCTTGCCATAGAGCAGCTTGCTCTGGGTCTTCTGGTCCGCCATTTCGCGGTAAGATTTGAAGCCTGCGGTCGCACCATCCAGACCGGGGATGATGTTGCTCGCGCCCTCAAAGGCCACGACGTCCCAGCCATCCAGATCCGACAGCGCATCGGCCTGCTGCTCTGAAGAGGTCAGGAACGAAACACCATTCTGATAGTTGATGTAGGTTTTGGTCTGGGTGCCGGCCGTGGGCATGCCCAGCGGCACGGTGGCCACCGCATCACCCGAGCCTTTTTCGAAGGACTGCCAGTGGCGGGTGAAGGGCTGGATCTTGAACACAGCGCTGTGGCCGCAGTGGCCCAGAACAGCCGAGATGATCTCGGCCTCGCGCCCGGTGCCATCCTGATTGATCATCGGAGGTAGATCACCAGCCATGACTGTAATTTCGGCCGCTACCGCGGAATTGGAAAAGACGAGAAGAGACGCAGACACACATGCTGCAATTCCGAACTTCATACTTCGCTCCTGGTATTGAGTACCAAGCCAAAGAAGTCGATTCGTCTTAACGGGTGCTTATCACTCACGCGCCTGTAGGTTGCAAAAAAGGTCATAACTTCGCGAAAAATTGACCTGCACATAAAATGTGCATCAATGTGGAAGCGCCTCGAAAGCGGCGCGAAATATTATTTCCAAGACAATCCACGCTTTGAACACTTACGTCTCTCTGGAGGGTCAACGTATTCCCGCGCAAACAGAGATAGTCGGCCGCCGAAGGCAATCCGCCAATAGAAAACGGGCCCCGAATGGGGCCCGCTGTCCTTCTTCAATTGAGACCGCGCCTTACTCTGCCGCTTCGGCGTAGTCCTCCAGCGGCGGGCAGGTGCAGATCAGATGGCGGTCGCCATAGACATTGTCGACCCGGTTGACCGGTGGCCAGTATTTGTCGACGCGGAAGGCGCCCGGCGGGAAGCAGCCCTGTTCGCGGCTGTAGGGACGGTCCCAATCCTTGACCAGATCCTCCATCGTGTGCGGTGCGTGTTTCAGCGGGTTGTTCTCCCCGTCGATACGGCCTTCCTCGATGTCGCGGATCTCTTCGCGGATCGACAGCATGGCCTCACAGAACCGGTCCAGTTCGGCCTTGGTTTCGGACTCCGTTGGCTCCACCATCAGGGTACCTGCCACCGGCCAGCTCATCGTCGGGGCGTGAAAACCGCTGTCCATCAGACGTTTGGCAACATCGTCCACGGTGACATGAGCACTGTCCGCATAGGGGCGAGTATCTAGGATACACTCATGCGCGACGCGGCCCGAGGGACCTTTATACAAGACGTCGTAGGCCCCTTCGAGCCGCTTGGCGATGTAGTTGGCGTTGAGGATCGCCACCCGCGTCGCCTGGGTCAGACCGGCGCCCCCCATCATCAGGCAATAGGCCCAGCTGATGGTCAGGATCGAAGCCGAGCCGAAGGGCGCACCCGACACCGGACCTTCTTCGCCGCCGGTTTCGGGATGGCCCGGCAGGTGCGAGACCAGGTGCGATTTCACACCGATCGGTCCCATGCCCGGGCCGCCGCCGCCATGCGGGATGGCAAAGGTCTTGTGCAGGTTCAGGTGGCTGACATCGCCGCCCAGATCACCGGGACGGGACAGGCCGACCATGGCGTTCATATTGGCGCCGTCGATATAGACCTGACCGCCCAGATCATGGGTAATCTTGCAGACCTCATGCACGGTTTCCTCGAACACGCCGTGGGTCGAGGGATAGGTAATCATGCAGCCCGCAAGGTTGTCGCGGTGCTTTTCCGCCTTGGCCCGGAAATCGTCGAGGTCAATATCGCCGTTCTCGGCCGATTTCACCACCACGACCTTCCAGCCGACCATCTGCGCCGAGGCCGGGTTGGTGCCATGCGCCGAGACCGGGATCAGGCAAATGTTGCGGTGCCCTTCGCCGCGCGCCCGGTGATAGGCTGCAATGGTCAGAAGACCGGCGTATTCACCCTGCGCGCCGGAATTGGGCTGCATCGAAATCGCATCATACCCGGTGATCTGGCACAGCTTGTCGGACAGATCCGTCACCATCTCGCCATAGCCTTCGGTCTGATCAGACGGTGCAAAGGGGTGGATATGGGCGAACTCGGGCCAGCTGAGCGGCATCATTTCGGCTGCAGCGTTCAGCTTCATAGTGCAGGAACCCAGCGGGATCATCGCCCGGTCCAGCGCCAGATCGCGATCCGCAAGACGACGCATATAGCGCATCATCTCAGTCTCGGCCCGGTTCATGTGGAAGATCGGATGGGTCAGGTAGTCCGAGGTCCGATGCAGGTTCTCTGGCACCCGGTATTCCGGGGTGAAATCATCATCCTTGCGGACAATCCCAAAGGCGCGCCAGACGGCTTCGATGGTTTCCGGACGGGTGGTTTCATCCAGCGTGATGCCAACCCGGGTCTCACCAACGCGGCGCAGGTTGATACCTTCATCGACAGCGGATTTCAGAACTGCCGCCTGCAGCGGGCCCACATCGACGGTGATGGTGTCAAAGAACACCTTGGGATCGACCTTGAAGTTCGCCTCTTCCAGCCCTTTGGCCAGACGCACGGTCTTGCGGTGGATACGCTGCGCAATCGCCTTCAGCCCCTTGGGACCATGGAAGACGCCGTACATCGAGGCCATCACAGCCAGCAGCGCCTGCGCGGTACAAACGTTCGAGGTCGCCTTTTCGCGGCGGATGTGCTGTTCGCGGGTCTGCAGCGAAAGGCGGTATGCCTTGTTGCCATGGGCATCGACCGAGACGCCGACGATCCGGCCCGGCATCGCGCGCTTGTAGGCGTCCTTGGTCGCCATATAGGCCGCGTGCGGCCCGCCTGCCCCCATCGGTACGCCAAACCGCTGGGTCGAGCCGACAGCGATATCGGCGCCCATGGCACCGGGCTCTTTCAGCAGCGTCAGCGCCAGCGGATCGGCAGTGACCACGGCGATTGCCTTGTGCGCGTGCAGCTTTTCGATATGGGGGGTGAAATCGGTCACGTGACCATAGGTGCCGGGATACTGGAAGATGGCGCCAAACACCTGCTCGGGGTCCATCTTCTCCGGATTGCCGACGATCACCTCGATGCCCAGCGGTTCGGCGCGGGTCTTGATCACGGCGATGTTCTGCGGGTGGCAGTCGCGGTCGACGAAAAACGCCTTGGCCTTGGATTTGGCAACCCGCTGCGCCATGGTCATCGCTTCGGCGGCGGCAGTCGCCTCATCCAGAAGCGAGGCATTCGCAATTTCCAGACCGGTCAGATCGGAAATCATCGTCTGGAAATTCAACAGCGCCTCAAGACGACCCTGCGAGATTTCCGGCTGATAGGGGGTGTAGGCCGTGTACCAGGCCGGGTTTTCCAGAATGTTGCGCTGGATCGCGGGCGGGGTCACCGTGCCATGATAGCCCTGCCCGATCAGCGAGGTCATCACCTTGTTCTTTTGTGCGACTTCGCGCATGTGGAACAGCAGCTCGCGCTCGGACAGCGGGCGACCAAAATCCAGCGCAGCCTTTTGCCGGATCGACGCCGGAACGGTGTCGTCGATCAGCGCATCCAGACTGTCGGCGCCCACCACGCGCAGCATCTCGTCCATCTCCTCGGGAGACGGGCCGATGTGGCGGCGGTTGGCAAAGTCATACGGCAGGTAGTCCGTCGGTTCAAAAGACATGAGGCACCCCTTCAGGTTCATGTTTCAGGCACAACCCTATCGTTCGGGCAGGCCCGTTCGCACAGCGCAGTGGTTCCCCGCCCCCGGATCTGGCGGCGGGGAATGAGAAATCAGCCGATGAACGCCTTGTAACCGGCTTCGTCCATATAATCGTCCATCGGAGACAGATCGGACGGTTTGATCTTGAAGAACCAGGCTTCGCCTTCGGGGTCTTCGTTGACCTTACCCGGCTCATCCGCGATGGCTTCGTTGATCTCGACGATCTCGCCGTCCAGCGGCGACAGGATGTCCGAGGCGGCCTTGACGGATTCGATCACCACGATCTCTTCGTCCTTGGTCACTTCGCTGCCGACCTCGGGCAGTTCGACGAACACCACATCGCCCAGCTGTTCAGCAGCATGGGCGGTGATGCCCACGGTGATGATCTCGCCTTCGGCCTGCAGCCACTCGTGTTCTTCGGTATATTTCATGTCCACTTTCCCTTTGAACAAACGCGCCTGTTTTTCTGTTTCAGCGCTTGAAGTTGGCCGCCACGAAAGGCAGCATTGCAACGGTGACAGGCGCGCGTTTACCGCGCAGCTCGCCATAGATACGGGTGCCGGGCGTGGCCATGTCCGCAGGGACATATCCCATCGCCACCGGGCCGCCCTCGGTGGGGCCAAAGCCGCCAGAGGTGATCTTGCCGATGGGCGCGCCGCCCTCGGGTTCGGCAAACAGCTCCACACCTTCGCGCATCGGCGCGCGGCCTTCGGGTTTCAGGCCCACACGGCGCACAGTCGGCCCCTCTGCCATCTCGGCAAAGACATGCGCCGCGCCCGGAAAACCACCTTCGCGGTCGCCGCCGGGGCGACGCACCTTCTGGATGGCCCAGGTGAGCGAGGCCGCCGCCGGGCGGGTCTCTGCGTCAATGTCATGGCCGTAAAGGCACAGACCGCCTTCAAGGCGCAGGGAGTCCCGCGCGCCAAGGCCAATCGGCTCTACATCAGCGCGCGCCAGCAGGCGGCGGGCAAACGCTTCGGCCTGGTTTGCAGGTACGGAGATCTCATAGCCATCCTCGCCCGTGTAGCCCGAGCGGGAGACCCAGATTTCGACCCCATCTGCATCCAGGGTAGCCACATCCATGAATTTCATGTCCGCGGCGGCAGGCGCAATCGCCGAAAGAACCGCCTCGGCCGCAGGACCCTGCAGCGCCAGCAGCGCGCGGTCAATAATGGGGGTAACAGTCACAGCCGGTTCCAGCGCCGCCTTCATGCGGGCGATATCGGCCTCTTTACAGGCAGCATTCACGACCACGAACAGGTGATCACCGCGATTGGCGAACATCAGATCGTCCTCGATGCCGCCCTGATCGTTGGTGAACAGACCGTAGCGCTGGCGCCCTTCCTTGAGGCCCAGCACGTCCATCGGCACCAGCCTTTCGAATGCCTCGGCCACCGCCGCATAGCTCTCCCCGGTCAGGATCACCTGCCCCATGTGGCTGACATCAAAAAGGCCCGCCTTGGCGCGGGTGTGCTTGTGCTCGCCCATAATGCCCATGGGATACTGCACCGGCATCAGATACCCGGCAAAAGGCACCATCTTGCCACCCAGCTCTTCATGCAGGGCAAACAAAGGCGTCTTTTTCAAATCAGACGTGGTTTCATCAGACATGCGTGTCCGTCCCGTTGTCACGGCCGGTCCGATCCATCTGTTCGAATGGGTCCGGCATCCAAGTTCTGCGCAGATTTCGCCTGCACACTTCGATGCCCCCTCTGTCCCTTGCGCCTGAGATCGCTATCCCTTCGGCGCCCCGGTACCTACGCCGGGGTCTCTCCAGAGTTTACTGCGCAGGCGGTCCCTTTGGCCTGAGAGTTTCCGGGGCGGTTGCTCCTTCGGCACCGGTTGGAGCGAGGTGATTCCGCTCCGCTGCGGTTCTCCCGTCTGCGCGCCCCGAAGCTAACAGCGCGCCGCCTGCCGTTCAAGACGCAAACGGCAGCAATACTGTCGCTTTCAAGGAAGTTTGATGCCGATTTCAGAACAGGTTGAAATATTCGGCCTGTTCCCATTCGCTGATGGTGTTCAGGTAACGATCCCATTCGAACCGTTTGAGATGGGACAGATACCCGGTGAAGCCCTCCCCCAGAACGCCACTGAACAGATCGCTCCCTGCCTCGAATGCCGCCAGCGCCGCGCCCAGCGATTTCGGCAATTCCTGCGCCCCCTCACCATAGGGAGAGGTCGTGGGCAACGGCGCCTTGAGCCCCGCCGCAATTCCAGCGCCGCCCGCAATCAGCTGCGCGGCAAAGGCGTAATAGGGGTTTGCGGAACTGTCCGGCGCGCGGTTTTCGATCCGGCTCGCGGGATCGCCGGGCGCCATCAGCCCGCGCAGCATGGCGCCGCGGTTGTCGGCGCCCCACTGGATCCGGTTCGGCGCCAGCTGGAACGGCATATAGCGTTTGTAGCTGTTGACCGTCGGTGCGATCATCAGCGACGAAGCCTCCGCATGGGTCAGCAGCCCGGCGATCCAGCCCGACGCCTCGGCGCTAAGGCTGCCATCCGCCTGCGGCATGAACAGGTTGCGGCGCGTGGCGATATCCTGCAGCGACTGATGCACGTGCCAGCCGTTGGCCATCGCGTTCTCCAGCCGTGGCTTGGCCATGAAGCTGGCGTGCAATCCTTCGCGGGCACATACCTCCTTGACCATGGTACGGAACATCACCATCGCGTCGGCCTGTGTCACCGGATCGGCAGGGGCAAAGGTCAGCTCGACCTGGCTTGGCCCCATTTCGATTTCGACCGAGCGCACATGCAGACCCAGCCCCTGCGCGTTGCGGCGGATGAGATCCAGCACGCTTTCCATTTCGCCATAACGGGTTTCGGTCAGATACTGGTACCCCTGCGCCAGATTGCGGGTCTCAACCGGCGCGCCAGGCATGCCCGACTGCCCGTGATCGCGGGCATCGCTGGTCCGCTCAAAGACCTGAAATTCCACCTCCAGCCCCAATGTTGCAGCCATGCCCTGCCCGGCCAGCCGATCCACCGCCGTCTGCAGCACGGCTTGCGAGGCAAAGGGAACCGGGCTGCCATCGCGCATCACCGGCGTGCAGAGGATCCAGGCCGAATGCGGCGACCACGGCAGTACGCGGAAAGTCTCCGGACGCGGCACCAGCAGCACATCACTCGCCCCCTGCATCAGGCTGGCAGGACCGTCATCTGCCTCGCTCCAGACGGGAAAGGCGGTGCGATGCGAGGTATCTTTCAACAGCAGGGTCGAAGGCACATTGAGCCCCGCAGAGAACAGGCTGTCAAAGGCGTCGGCCACGATGGTTTTGCCACGCAGGATGCCGTGCTGATCGGCAAACAGAACCCGGACGGTTTCTATACCCTCTGACCTGACCCTTTGCAGCAGATCCGCCGCCTCAGCGCGGCATGCATCGGACAAGAGGCCAAGACGGGCCAGCTTGCCTGTGGAAATATCTTCGGCCATCTCGCCTCTTTCATCGCTATGCATCCGGCCCTACCGGGGCCGGTGCTGGCTGTGGTGTTGCGTTGCTTCCGGGACGGTTCAGACGCTCGCATCCCAGGAGCACTGGCCGCGGCGCGCATCGTCAGCCTCTTCCGCCGCCTTTTGCCAATCGCCGTCCTGGGCGATCGAGTCATTGGAAATAGGCCCGAAAATGCTGCCAAGGTCCAGTCCGCCCGCCATCGGAAGATCCGCTTCGCGGCCCTCCTTCACGGCCGCAATCGCTGCCCGCAGCATACGGCGGTAGCGGATGATGGCCACATCCGACTTGCCCAGATGCTCCTGCGTGCGGTCCTGAATGGCGCCCATGCTCTCAACTGCCCATTGATCGTGCACGTTGATGTCGAGCCCCATGCCCGTATAGGTCTCGCTTTCCTGCTCGGCCGGGTTATAGCCGTATTCGTTGCGCTTGTTCTTCTTGGGCGCATAGCTGGGCAGCACGTGTTCCTTCAGGCGCTGTTCGCGCATCAGCTCCTTGTTCACCGGTTTGTCGAAGCTGGTGAACATCGAATACCAATAACAATTCTCGTCATCGATCGGCACGTGCCACTGGGTGATCGTCATTTCCCGGCTCATCGGAATGCAGATCGCCTCGGGGAAGATCTGGTTGGTGACCCGCACGTGGCTGCGGCCATCCTCCATATGACGCAGGGCGGTGATTTTCAGCCCGTGATCGGCCTCTTCCACCTGAATTTCCGGGCGCGGATAGTCGCGCAGCAGCTTGGTCATCGGAATTTCGGTGTTGCCCGCCTTATCGCGGAACTGCTTGCCATAGCTGTCGGCGGGATCTTCGTCCTGCAGGAACCGGTGCAGGAAAGAGGCATGCGCCGGGTCGATCCCCACTTCCATCGCCTGCAGCCAGTTGCACTCCCACAGACCCTTGAAGGCAAAAACATGCGTATCAGGTGCCCGGAAACAGTCAAAGTTGGGGAATTCCGGCGGCTCACCCGGCCCCATGTAGGCCCAGACGATGCCGTTCTTTTCAACGACGGGATAAGACGCGGTCTGGATCTTCTCGTGCATCCGGCTGCCTTCCGGCTCACCCGGCTGCTCGACGCATTGCCCAGAACGGTTGAAATGCCAGCCATGGAAGGGGCAGCGCAGACCGTTATCCTCAAGCCGCCCATAGCACATGTCTGCGCCCCGGTGCGGACAGTGCCGCCCGATGAGGCCGAGCTTGCCTTCGGTATCGCGGAACAGCACCAGATCCTCGCCCAGCAGACGCACCGGCACCACCGGGCGCCCCTGCTGCAATTCATCCGAGAGCGCCGCAGGCTGCCAATAGCGGCGCAGCACCTCTCCGGCATCGCTCCCCTTTCCGACGCGTGTCAGACTGTCGTTGAGTTCCTGGCTGATCATGGCGGGATCCTTATTCCTGTCTGCAATAATTCGAACCGAAGGTAACAGGCTGCAACGAGTGACTTGACGAAGTTCGAAATACGCACCAATATATGTTGATACGCACAATTACTGCGCAGCCTGAGGATCGGTGTCAAGACCTGTTCCCCTTATGGCGAGCGGCTTCTTTGGGACTTCGAATGAACAAACCTCCTCAGGACCGGAACATTTCATCCAGCTTTGCCAAGGGTCTGGCCGTCATGGCGACCTTTGACGCCGAAACACCCAGCCTCACCCTGGCCGAAATCGCGCGCCGCAGCGGACAGGACCGGGCAACTGCGCGCCGGGGGGCCCTGACACTGGTGCAAGCCGGGTATCTGCGGCAGGACGGCCGCATGCTATCGTTGACGCCGCGGGTTCTGGCGCTCGCGGGCGGTTTCCTGCAGGCCAACCAGTTCGGCCACCGGGTTCAGCCGGTGCTGAACCAGCATGCCCGCAAGCTGGAGGTCGGCATCACCCTTTGCATTCTGGATCAGGACCGGGTTCTGCTGTTGGCACAATCCACCGTCGATCAAGGACCGGTCACCTACGGCTTTACTGCGGGGGCGCATATCCCGCTGCTGCACACCAGTCTCGGACGGATGCTTCTGGCCTGCCTACCGCCCGAGGAGGCGGGCGAAGCCGTCGCGCGCGCGGATAAACCGCGCCATACGGAGCAGTCCCTGACCCACCCCGAAGACATCACCAATCAGGTCGACCTCGCCCGTCGTCAGGGATGGTGCCTGACCGACAGCGAATTCGAACCAGGCATCCTTGGCCTTGCGGTGCCCGTCTCCGTTCCGGGACAAACTCCGATCGTGGTTGGCGCCTCCGTCCCGCGCGGAAACAACCCCGAGGCCGACACTGGCGATCTGCTGCAGGGATTACAACTCTGCGCCGCTGATCTGCGCCAGTCCAAAGCCGTGGACTGCCTCTGATCGTTGCCCGCTCGCACCCCGGGGCGCCGGCTCCGGGGCATATTCAAAAATTATTGAACAATGTTTTTACCACGCCGCACCTTGGACCCGCGCGCGCATCGGCTCATAGTCGCTCCTGACGCGCGGTAACCGCCTGCCCAAATAATGCCAGGCGGGACAGTCCGCGCACCATCAGAGCCTCACAAAGGACGGCGGCACCATGACAGAGCGCAGCTATTTTACCCCAACAGGCGGGCACCCCGGGCAGGACCAGCTGCTGACAGACCGAGCCATGTTCACCGATGCCTATGCGGTCATTCCCAAGGGCACCATGCGGGACATCGTCACCTCGGTGCTGCCGGGCTGGCAGGGCATGCGCATGTGGGTGATCGCGCGCCCGCTCAGCGGGTTTGCCGAAACCTTCTCTCAGTATATCGTCGAGCTGCAACCGGGCGGCGGCTCTGACACCCCGGAAACCGATCCGGCTGCGCAGGGCAGCCTGTTTGTTACCGCTGGCCAGGTCGAGCTCAGCATCGACGGCATCGCGCATGTGCTGGAGGAAGGCGGGTTTGCCTATGTGCCCCCGGGCAGCGACTGGTCGCTGCGCAATCCCGCCGCAGACACCGCCTCCTTCCACTGGATCCGCAAACAGTGGCAGTCCGCACCGGGCCTGACCGCACCCGTCTTTTTCACCGTCAATGAAAAGGATCTGTCGCCCCATATGATGCCTGGAACCGAGGGGCGCTGGGGCACCACGCGCTTCATGGATCCCGAAGACCTCTCCCATGACATGCATGTGACCATCGTTACCTTTGAACCCGGCGGCACCATTCCTTTTGCCGAAACCCATGTGATGGAGCACGGGCTTTATGTGCTAGAGGGTAAGGCGGTCTACCGGCTCAATCAGGACTGGGTCGAGGTGGAAGCCGGTGATTTCATGTGGCTCCGCGCTTTCTGCCCACAGGCCTGCTATGCGGGTGGACCGGGCCGGTTCCGCTACCTGCTTTACAAGGATGTGAACCGCCATATGCCGCTCACGCCCCTTCGCTGAACGGCCGGGTCGGCGGCTTTTCCTCGGACGCCCCATTGCAAACCGCAGCCGCGACGCTAGGCTGCGAGTACGTCTTTGCCTTCAGGAGCAGTCCGATGACTTTTGCTTTTGCCCCGGCCCGCACCCTTGCCCGCCTTGTTTTCAGCCGCCGCACAACGGCCCCCGCTCTGGCGCTTTGCGCGACGCTCGGCGCGGGTATGCTGACGCTGCCCCCCACACCCGCCGCGGCCGGGGAGAAGGTGCAGGGAAGTCAGGTTACAATTCTGGGCCGCACCTGGATCGTCAGCCCTGTCGGCGATGGCACCGGTCGCTACCGGGCCGAGCGGCTGAACCGCAAGCTGGAAGCCTTCCGCCCGCCTGCAATGATCAGCGCCCGTCAGGCTGCGCGCGCCTACAAGGCCGCCACCGGCTGCACCGTCCGCCGCGACAGCATGCTGCGCACGATTTCCGGCGTCTACTACGCCGATCTGGTCTGCCGGTCGCGGTAACCGCGCACCGCGACGCCGCACGGCGCCTGCCACTCGCTCCCTTTTGCCTTCCCATTCAGATATTCATCGCCCCAATCCGGACCGGCTGCGCCGCTCCATTTCCGGGGCCGGAGAACAATTCATGAAAATTGCCATCAACGGATTTGGCCGCATTGGCCGCACCATCCTGCGCCAGATCCTGACACTGCCCGGATCCGAAAGCATCGAGATCGCCCGGATCAACGATATCGCACCGCTCGATATCTGTGCATACCTGTTCCAATACGACAGCACATTCGGCCCCTTCCCCGCGCCGGTGGAGACAGGAGAAGCCAGCCTGCACGTGATGGGGCGCACTATCCCGGTCAGCCATGCAGCGGACCTGACTGAGGTCGATCTGTCCGGTGTCGATGTGGTTCTCGAATGCACCGGCATCGCCCGAACCTCCGACGTGGCGCAACGCGGCCTGCAGGCCGGCGCGCGCAAGGTGCTGATCTCCGGCCCCTCCCCCGCCGCCGAACGCACCGTGGTTCTGGGCGCCAACGAGGATAGGCTGACAGACGCCCGCATCGTCTCCAACGCCTCCTGCACCACCAATGCCCTGGCGCCGCTGGTACGCCTGCTTGATGAACTCGCGGGCATTGCTTCGGCCCATATGACCACGATCCACTGCTACACCAATTCGCAGCCGCTGGTAGATGCGCCCCGCGGCGATTTCGCACGCTCGCGTGCGGCGGCAATGTCGATGGTGCCAACCACCAGCTCGGCCACTCACCTGATCGACGAGGTCCTGCCGCAGCTGAAGGGCCGGATCAGCGGCGCTGCCGTCAGGGTGCCTGCCGCCAGTGTTTCCGCCGTCGATCTGGTGGCTAGCCTTGAAACCCCGTTCAGCGAAACTGACGCCCTCAGCGCGCTGAAGGAAGCCGTCGAAGGCTCTCCGGTGCTGGGCTGGACCGATCTGCCGCTGGTTTCCTCGGATCTGCGGGCCCGGCCGGAATCACTGGTGATCGCAGCGCCGGAAACCCGGATGTGCGGCGACAGACAGATCCGTATCTTCGGCTGGTATGACAACGAATGGGGCTTTTCCGCCCGCATGCTGGATGTGGCCCGGCTGATGGCGCAAAGCTGACGCTCTGCGAGCCGCAGACACTCTCGCCCCGCTCTCAAGGTCTGGCTTCGGGGTCAAGGGCAGCGCAGCTGCCGCGCCTTGGCGCGGGCTCCCCTTGAGGCCGAAACCAGACCGATAGAATGGCGCAGGTGCCTGAAGGCAGACCTGCCCTTCAGGCACCTCTCAGCAAAAAGAAAAGCGCCGCGCGGCAGCGCGGCGCTAGGCCCAACGGGACCAGATCATCACGGGATGATCGCAGGACGGGCGGGAGAGCCCCCGCCAATCCTTGTGACTTGGATCAGTCGTGCCCGAGGCTGCCCTGACCATGCCCCGACATGCCGCCCGAGACCTCCTCGGTGGCGCTGCCGGGCAGTTCCATGGGCAGCACCAGGTTCAGCACGATGGCGATTACCGCCGCAGGCAGTAGGCCGCTGGTCATCAGGATCCGCAGCGTATCGGGCAGATACTGCACCGCACCGGGTTCCAGCTGCAGCCCCAGTCCCACCGACAAGGAGATTGCAAAGATCACCATGTTACGCCGGTTCCAGTCCACATCGGACAGCATCGAAATGCCCGCTGCGACCACCATGCCGAACATGACGATGACGCCGCCACCCAGCACCTCGATCGGAATGGTGCGGATAATGGCGCCGACCTTGGGCACCAGACCGCAAATGATCAGAAAGATCGCGCCGCAGGTCACCACATGGCGGCTCATCACGCCGGTCATGGCGATAAGGCCGACGTTCTGGCTGAAAGATGTATTCGGCAGCCCGCCAAAGATCCCCGCAACCGCCGTGCCCAGACCATCGGCATAGGTCGCTCCGGCGATCTCCTTGTCGGTGGCCTCGCGCCCGGCGCCACCCTGAGTGATGCCGCTGACATCACCCACGGTCTCAACAGCCGAGACAAAGGCCATCAGGCAGAAACCCAGGATCGCGGCAAAGGAGAACTCGAACCCGTATTTGAACGGCACCGGCAAAGCAAAGGCCGACGCGCGGGTCCAGCTGGTTCCGATGGCCTCAAAGCTCACCATGCCGACCATCAGCGCATAGATATAGCCCACGATCAGCCCCAGGAGTACCGCCGAGATCGACAGCATGCCACGGGCAAAGAATTTCAGCCCCAAGGTGGCAAAGATCACGATCAACGCGGCCGACCAGTTCAAGAGCGAGCCGTATTCCGGCTTGCCGATGGCAGGCACGCCGCCTGCCGCGTACTGGATGCCGACCTTGACCAGCGCCAGACCAATCATCGTCACCACCAGCCCGGTCACCAGCGGCGGCAGGGCAAAGCGGATCTTGCCGATCACCATGCCCAGCGCCGCATGAAACAGACCGCCGATCAAAACGCCGCCATATAGCGCGCCCAGCGCATCGACGCCCTTGCCCGCGACCAGCGGGATCATGATCGGCAGAAAGGCAAAGCTGGTGCCCTGCACGATCGGAAGCGCGGCGCCAACAGGGCCGAGGGTGATCGTCTGCAGCAGCGTCGCCACCCCGGCAAACAGCATCGACATCTGGATCATGTACAACAGCTCGGGAAAGTCGGGTGAGTTCGAACCAAACCCGAACCCCGCCGCCCCGGCGACGATGATCGCAGGCGTCACATTGGACACGAACATCGCAAGCACATGCTGGATCCCCAGCGGTATCGCCTGGGTCAGCGGCGGCGTGTAATTCGGATCGCGCAGCTCTGCTGCCGTTCCGATGGAACCATCTGCCATTTTCATTTCCCTCTTCTGTTGGATCTGTTGGTGTTGTTATCGGTGCCACCTCTTATCGGGTGGGCTTGAAAACAGACGAGGCGCCCGTCAGGGGCGCCTCACCTCATATGCGGTATCGAACCAGTGTTCCTGCAGATTTGCGCCGGGACCGATCCGGTCCACCACGGCAAAGAGGCCGGGTTCGCACAGCGGCGTCAACACGCCGTGCCAGGTGCCACGGTGGAAATTGATGGCCTGACCCGGTTCTGTCTCAAAAGCCAGCGGCCTGCCCGGCGCATCGCCCAAATCTTGGGCAACAACCACAAGGAAACCCTGCCCCCCCATGGGGATAAAGGCCTGGCTTCCCTCCGGGTGGCGCTCCACCATTTCCAGCCGCATCGGCAGGGTGCGCGGCTCGGCGTTGAACAGGCTGAGGCCCGCGCGCCCGTCCGCAAAATCCATCTTTGCCCGGTCGTGATAACGCCCGCAGAGGCCCTGATTGATGATCTTGTCGGGCGCGCCGGAAATGTCGATCAGATCCCCGAACGGTGCAAAGGCCTCGGCGCTGATCGGCGTGATCTCGATGATCTCACTCATGGCAGGAGATCCTTCAGGCGAAATTCGGCAATCCGTTCAACCTGACGGCAGGCCTCGGCAAATTCGGTATCCCGGTCGTTTTCGATCCGCCGTTCAAAGGCCGCCAGGATTGATGCCTTGTCGTGATCGCGCACGGCGATGATGAAGGGGAAACCGTGTTTTTCCACATAAGCAGTGTTGAGCTGCGTGAAGCTCTCCCGCTCAGCGTCAGTCAACGCGTCCAGCCCGGCGCTGGCCTGTTCTGAAGTGCTTTCTGCGGTCAGGCGTTTCGCGGCGGCCAGCTTTCCGGCCAGATCCGGGTGGGCGGTCAACACGCCCAGACGCTCAGCCTCACTGGCGGAGCGAAACATCCGGCACAAGGCATTGTGCAGCCCCAGTGCCGTGTCATGCGCCGGTCCCAGCTCCAGATCAAAGGCGCGCTCGGCGATCCAGGGGGAATGTTCGAAGATGCCGCCATAGGCCGCGACAAAGCTTTCCCGCTCCATCTGGCTCGGACGTGTGTAGCGCTTGTGCGGGTGGGTCTCTGCCCAGTGATCGGCGATATCGGCCCGGCGCGGACACCAGACGCCCTCAAACCCTTGGATATAATCAAGGAACCGCTTCAGCCCTGCGGCCTTGCCGGGCCTGCCTATCAGACGGCAATGCAGACCCACCGACATCATCTTGGGCGCTCCGGCCTCTCCTTCGGCATAGAGCACGTCAAAGGCGTCCTTCAGATACTGAAAGAACTGCTCGCCCGTGATGTAGCCCGGCGCGGTGGCAAAGCGCATGTCGTTGGCTTCCAGCGTATAGGGAATGATCAGCTGGTCCCGCTCGCCGACCTCGAGCCAATAGGGCAGATCGTCGTCATAGGTATCCGAGATATAGTCGAACCCGCCTTCTTCGGCGACCAGTCGCACGGTGTTGGCGCTGCAGCGGCCGGTGTACCAGCCGCGCGGGCGGGTTCCGACCACCTCGGTATGAAGGCGCACCGCCTCGGCGATGGCGGCGCGTTCCTCCGCCTCGGGCATGTCCTTGTGCTCAACCCATTTCAGCCCATGGCTGGCGATCTCCCACCCGGCGGACTTCATCGCAGCCACCTGCTCCGGGGAGCGGGCCAGCGCGGAGGCTACGCCATAGACGGTAACCGGGATATCCGCGCCGGTGAACATCCGGTGCAGCCGCCAGAACCCGGCGCGGGCGCCGTATTCGTAGATCGACTCCATGTTCCAGTGCCGCTGCCCCGGCCAGGGTGCGGCCCCGGCGATATCCGACAGGAAGGCTTCAGACCCGGCATCCCCGTGCAGCACGCAATTCTCGCCGCCTTCTTCGTAGTTCAGCACGAATTGCACCGCGACCTTCGCACCGCCCGGCCAGGCTGCATCCGGAGGGGTGGCGCCATAGCCGATCATATTGCGCGGGTATCTGTTCATGGTCTGCTGTCTCTTTGTTGATGTCGCCCGCCACTTTGGCAGGCAACCGCAAGCATAACCTCTATAATGGCAGAAGACCTGGCCCTTTTATCAAAATTTCCCGAAAACACTGTCAATCCGGCGCCATTTGCTCAACTCTCGCGCTTAGTGCAGGAAGAACAGACATAGCGAAGGAACTGCCAATGACCGGATACCTTACCACCCATGTTCTGGATACCGCCCGCGGCTGCCCGGCCGAGGGGCTTTCGATCACGCTTTATCGTGTCGAGGGTGGCACCCGGACCGAGCTGGCGCAGATGCAGACCAACGCGGATGGACGCACCGACAGCCCGATCCTGCCACAGGGGGAGTTTGCGACCGGCACTTACGAGTTGGAGTTCGACGCAGGCGGCTATCTGCGCGCCACCGGTCAGACCACGGAGGAGCCGCTGTTCCTCGACGTCGTGCCGATCCGGTTTGGCATCAGCGATCCAGAGGCCCATTACCACGTGCCGCTGCTGCTATCGCCCTATGGCTATTCCACCTACCGTGGCAGCTGAACGCCGCATCGGTCAGGCGCCGGGATCCTCGGCGCCCGTTTCGGTCTGGCGCATCGCCCGCGCCATACGCTCGGTCATGAAATCCATGAACAGCCGGGTTTTCGGATCCTGATGGCGCCGGTGGGTGTAGAGACAGGCCATCTGCACCGGTACCGGCGGCGTCGCGGTTGCAACCGGCACCAGCCGCCCGGCCTCCAGATGCGGCGCCACCTCGAACACGGGTTTGAGGGCGATCCCCTTACCAGCCAGAGCCCAGTCGGTCAGCACATCGCCATCATCGCATTCATAGCGCCCGGAGACGGCAAAACGCTGCGGCCCCTCCGGAGTTTGCAGCATCCACTGAAACTCACTGGCGCCGGGATAGCGCAGGTTGAGACAATTGTGCCCCTCTCGGATCAGTGCCGCCCCGTCCTTTGGCATGCCACAGCGAGCAATATACTCCGGCGCCGCAACTAGAACCCGGCGGCAATCGGCGATCTTGCGGATCCGCAGGGTGCTGTCTTCGGGTTGCCCCAGAAAAAACGCCAGATCCAGCCCTTCGGTGGTCAGATCCACCGCCCGGTCCGATAGTCGCAGGCGCAGGTTGATTTCAGGATAGCTCGCCAGGAATTCCGGCACCGCAGGCGCAACCAGTCGCCGCCCCACTCCCAGAGGCGCCGCTACGAACAGCGTGCCGCGCGGCGCATCCGTTAGGTGCATCACCTTCGCCTCGGCCTGGTCCACCGCGTCCAGCACTGTGACCGCGCCGCTATAGAACACCTGCCCCTGCTCGGTCGCGGTCAGGTTGCGGGTGGTGCGCTGGAACAGACGAACGCCCAGATAATCCTCAAGCTGGGAAATCCGTGCCGAAGTAACAGCCGGAGAGATCCGCAGATCCCGCCCCGCCGCCGACATGGAGCCAAGTTCGTAGACACGCACGAAGGTGCGGATATTGTCGAGGTAAGACATGGACGGGGCCGATATTATTCCAGAATTTTTGATACAGCTTGGATTTTATCTGCAATACCGAAGAATGTCGCCCTTGCCTAGGGTAAGGGCCAGTGACCGGACTGAGACCAGAGAACTATGACAACAGGGGCGTTTGCGCATGTATGAACTCGTGATGATGTGGGATTGGCTGGGTTTTGCCATCCGCTGGCTGCATGTGATCACCGCGATCGCCTGGATCGGTTCATCGTTCTACTTCATCGCGCTGGACCTGGGCCTGCGCAAGGCGGCGGATCTGCCCCCCGGCGCCCATGGCGAGGAATGGCAGGTGCACGGCGGCGGTTTCTACCATATCCGCAAATACCTGGTGGCCCCGGCCGAGATGCCGGAGCATCTGATCTGGTTCAAATGGGAGAGCTATTCCACCTGGCTCTCCGGCTTTGCGCTGCTGATGGTGGTTTACTGGGCCGGGGGTGAGCTTTACCTTATCGACCAGTCCAAGGCGGATCTTTCCCTGTGGCAGGGCATCGCGATCTCTGCCGCCACCTTGTCGATTGGCTGGCTCGTCTACGACCGCCTGTGCAAATCCGGCCTGGCCGAACGCCCTACCCTGCTGATGGTACTGCTGTTCGTACTGCTGGTGGCCATGGGTTGGGGGCTCAATCAGGTCTTCACCGGCCGCGCCATGATGCTGCATCTGGGGGCCTTTACCGCCACCATCATGACCGCGAATGTCTTTTTCATCATCATGCCGAACCAGCGCATCGTGGTGAAGGACCTGCAGGAAGGGCGCACCCCCGATGCCAAATACGGCAAGATCGCCAAACTGCGCTCGACCCATAACAACTACCTGACCCTGCCAGTCATCTTCCTGATGCTGTCGAACCACTATCCGCTGGCCTTTGCCAGTGAATACAACTGGCTGATCGCGGCGCTGGTATTCTTGATGGGGGTGACGATCCGGCATTATTTCAACACCCGCCACGCCAATGCAGGCAACCCGACCTGGACCTGGCTGGCCACGTTCCTGCTGTTCCTCGGGGTGATCATCCTGTCCACTGCCGGGCTGGAGCACGAAGGCGATGCTGAGGAAGAGGCGGCACTCCAAGGCACCGCCCTGGTGATGGCAGAGGCCGCAGGGTTCGAAGAGGTGCATGAGATCGTCATGGGCCGCTGTAGCATGTGCCACGCGCGCGAACCTTTCTGGGACGGCATCCGCACAGCGCCCAAGGGCGTGGTTCTGGAAACCGAGCGCGACGTGGCCCGCCGCGCCCGCGAAATCTACCTGCAGGCAGGCGTCACTCATGCCATGCCCCCGGCCAATATCACCTATATGGAACCCGAAGACCGTGCCGCGATCCGCCGCTGGTTCCGGGCCGCGCAGATGTGATCCGCGCCTTCTGATGGCGGGCGGCATGCATATGTGCGCACCAATCCGCCACCTGCCCGATCCGCTCCTGCGATGATACCTATCCCGGCTTTACCTCGGCTGTTGCTGTGCTAGGTTTTCCGCCGACAGGGGGGCACGCCCGCCCCCTGCCGCTGCCCGGAGCCTTGATGTACTCAAAACCGAAATCACGCTTTGCCTTGCGGCGTTTGGCGTCGGGCCTGCTGGTCTGCGGCTGCCTGCTGTCCGCTCCTGCTGAGGCCGCCGAAACCCTGCTGGTCGCTCCCGGTGCGCCGGATGATCTGACCGCGCGTCTGCAAGGCGCCTCTGCGGTTCTGGCCACCGGGGATCAGAGCGACGTTCAGGATCTTCTGGCGGCAGCGCTGTCGGATTACCGCACCATGGTGCAGGTTCTGTATGATGCGGGCTATTTCGCGCCGGTGGTTAATATTCGCCTTGATGGGCGCGAGGCAGCGGCGATTGATCCCGTAACACCGCCCAGCCGCATCGACCGGATCGAGATTTCGGTCAAACCGGGGCGCAGATTCACCTTTGGCGCGGCCGAGGTTCGTCCCTGGCCCAAGACCAGCGATGTGGACCTGTCGGACGAGTTCACCAGCGGCGCCCCCGCCAGCACCGGTGCCATCCGCGATGCAGCCAATGCCGGGATCCGTGCCTGGCGGCGACAGGGGCATGCCAAGGTCGCCCTTGGCGGGCAGGACATCACCGCAGATCATCGCAGCGCCACGCTGAACGCCCGGCTGCGGCTGCAGCCCGGTCCGCAGCTGCGGTTCGGCAAGACCACGATTCTCAGCCCCAGCGCCGTCCGCGAAGACGCCATCCGCAAGATCGCAGGTTTCCCGCAAGGCGAAGTCTATCACCCCGATCTGATGTCGAAATCCGCGACGCGCCTTCGCCGCACCGGGGCCTTCTCCTCGGTCTCGCTGCAAGAGGCCGAGCGCGCCAACACCGATGGCACGCTTGATCTGAACGTAACGCTGGAAGACATGCCGCCCCGCAGGCTGACCTTCGGCGCCGAGCTGAGCACCACCGAGGGGGTGACGCTCACCACCAGCTGGATGCACCGCAACCTGTTCGGCGCTGCCGAAAAACTACGCTTCGAGGCCCGCGTCAGCGGCATCGGCGGCAGCAGCGATATCGACGGGCGCATCGCTGTGCGTCTGGACAGGCCTGCCACGCTCGGCCCCGATGACAATATTTTCTACCTGGCCGAAGCCGAGCGTCTGGATCAGGAGCATTTCACCGCCACCCATGGCATGGGCGGCATCGGGGTTCGGCGGGTGTTTTCCGACACGCTCTTCGCCGAAGCAACCGTCGGCTTCGATTCCATCCTCGCCACGGACGCCTTTGGCAAACGGCGTTTCAAATATGCTTTCGCCAGCCTGCGGGCCGAATACGACGGACGCGACAGCACGGTGGATCCCACCCGGGGCCGGTTCCTGAGTGGCCGCTTTACGCCCTTCTTTGGTGTCGATGGCAGCGATCCCGGGGCGCAGATCACGCTGGATGCCCGGACCTATCATGGGTTTGGCGCCGATGACCGGATCGTGCTGGCCGGGCGGGCGCAACTCGGGTCGGTCATTGGTCCTTCGCACAGTGGGGTCTCTCCGACGCTGCTGTTCTTCTCCGGCGGTGGCGGGTCGGTGCGCGGGCATGAATATCAATCCCTCGGCGTGCCCGTCGCAGGAAAGACCGCAGGCGGCCGGGGCTATCTGGCCCTGTCCGCGGAACTGCGCGGCCGCATCACAGAGAAAATCTCACTCGTCGGCTTTTACGACCACGCCTATGTCGATGCGGATAGCTTCGTGTCGTCGGACTCGGCCAGCCACTCGGGCGCCGGGCTGGGCCTGCGCTACAACGTGTCGGGCATCGGCTCGATCCGGGTCGACCTCGCCTATCCCGTGACCGGCGGCAGCGACGACGGGCCACAACTCTACATCGGCATAGGACAGGCGTTTTGACCAGTACCCGCACCCTCACGCGCGGCAGCTGCCTGGCTGCGGCCCTGTCGCTCACCGCTGCTGTCGGTCCCTCCGGCGCTCAGGAAACAGAAAGCGACAGCGGCGGCATGCTGGTGGGGTTCCTCGAAGACACCCTGTCTGCCGACAGTCGCTATATCACCGTGACCGGCCTCACTGGCGCCCTGTCCTCACAAGCCACGATCGAACGGCTGACCGTCGCGGATGATGATGGCATCTGGCTCACCATCGAAGAGGCAAAACTGGACTGGAACCGGCTGGCCCTTCTGCAGGGGCGGTTTTCGGTCAACAGCCTCAGCGCCGAGAGCATCACCGTGGTTCGCAGCCCGACACCGGTGCCCGCAGACCCGGAGCTGCCCACCCCGGAAGCCACCCCACTCCGCCTGCCCGAATTGCCCGTCGCGATTGAACTGGGCGAGATCCGCGCAGGCCGGGTGGATCTGGGCGAAGACCTGCTGGGCCAATCCGCCAGCCTCTCCGTCACGGGGGCACTGAGCCTGGCCGATGGCGCGCTGCAGACCCGGCTGGAAACGGCGCGGCTGGACAAGCCCGGCGACCGGCTGTCGCTGGTGGCGGGCTATTCCGATCAGACCCGCCAAATTGATCTGGACCTGTCCCTGACCGAGGCCGCAGGCGGTTTGCTCTCCACCGTTCTGGCTCTTCCCGGTCGCCCGACCCTTGGCCTCACCGCAAAGGGCAGTGGCCCGGTCACTGATTTCAAAGCGGATATCGCGCTCAGCAGCAACGGACAGGAACGTCTTTCGGGTCAGGTCGTTCTGGCTGCGCTGCAGGATGCCGAGAGCGAACCGGACGCAGGCCCCAGCGGGATCGCCTTCTCGGCTGATCTGGGCGGCGATATCGATCCGCTTCTCTTGCCCGACTACCGCCCCTTCTTTGGTCCGGGCCTGCGGTTGGTGACACGTGGTCAGACCGGGGCCGAAGGCGGTGTCGCGCTTGATACGCTCGCGCTCAGCACCCGTGCCCTGCGCGTGACCGGCGCGCTTGCCACCGGCGCCACCGGCAACCTTGATACCGCCAACCTGAAGGTCCAAATCCGGCCCCCGTCAGGAGAAGCCGCCGTCGTCCTGCCCGTCCCCGGCGCGGCAACGACCCTTGCCGGGGCAGATCTCACCGCGCGCAAGACCACCGATGGCGCCTGGAGCGTCGCCGGAACGGTGAGCCAACTCAGCCATCCGCAGATGCGCCTTGGGGAACTCCGCCTTGACGGCTCCGGCACCCTCAAGAGCGCAGCAGATGACACCGGCCCGGCAGGTCTTGTCGGAGATCTACGTCTGGCCCTGCGCGATTTCGCGCCGCGCGATCCGGCGCTGGCACAGGCAACCGGTAGCGAACTGGAGCTTGTCACCACTCTCACCACAGACGGGCCGGATGCGCTGTCGCTGACCGGCCTGACGCTGAGCGGCTCCGACTACCGCGCCGCAGGCGACGCCAAGTTTTCCGGCCTCGATAGCGGTCTCCGGGTGTCGGCGGACCTCAGTGCAGGTGCTGGCGACCTGTCACGGTTCTCTGCTCTGGCGGGCCGCCCGCTGGGCGGCGCGGTGCAGGCATTGTTCACCGGGCAGTTCACGCCTCTTTCCGGCGCCTTTGACGTGGATCTGAACCTGCAGGCGCAGGACCTGAGCGCGGATATCGCCCAGCTGGATGCGCTGATGACCGGTCCTACCACGCTGAAACTTGTAGCCGCGCGCGGCGCAGACGGATTGCGGATTGACGATTTCAACCTAGATAGCCGCGCCCTGTCTGCCACTGCCAGCGGCAGTCTGGACAGCGCCGCCGGACGGCTCTCCCTCACCGCCCGCCTGCTGGAGCTGGAACAGCTGGTGCCAGAGGTGCCCGGAACGCTGGAACTTGCGGCGTACCTGACCCGCGATGGCGACATCCTGTCGGGCCAGGCACGGCTCAAGGGACCGCATTCCTCCCGTGCGGATCTGGAAGGGTCCGTGCAGCTGGATGGCAGCGCCGATCTGACATTTGATGCGGCGCTCAACGAATTGCAGCGGTTCGTACCGGAATTGCCGGGCGTCCTGGCCGCCAAGGGCGAGGCGCAGCGCAAAGACGGGGTCTGGAGCATCAATGCCAGTGCCACAGCCCCTGCAGAGGCCCGCGCCGATCTCTCCGGCACCTTTAGCGAGGCCAGCGGCGCGGCCGATATCGCCGCCACCGGTCAGCTGCGTCTGGAGGGGGCGAACCCCTTCATCAAGCCCAACCTTACCAAGGGCGCGGCCCGCTTCGATCTGGCCATGAAAGGCCCGCCCGCACTGGAAAGCATTACGGGCACGATCACCACGTCTGGGGCAACGCTGGCCCTGCCATCGGCGGGACAGCGCGTCGATGATATCAACGCCACCGTGACCCTGCAGCAGGCGCGCGCCTTGCTGCAACTTTCCGCCAGCCCCGGCGACAGCGGCAGCCTGCGCGTCTCCGGGCCGGTGGCTCTGGCGGCGCCGTTCAATGCAGACCTCAGCATTGAGATCCTTGATCTGCTGATGAGCGATCATCTGAGCTACGACAGCCAGTTGAACGGCCGCTTGGCCCTCACCGGCGCGCTCACCGGCAACAGCCGCCTGTCCGGGCGCATCGACGTGGGTGAAACCAATATCAACCTCAACGCCACTGGCGGTTCGGTCACTGCGGCGCCAATCCCGCCGATCTCTCATATCGGGGCCTCTGGCGCCGTGAATGCCACCCGCGCCCGCGCCGGGCTGATCACATCGGCGCAAAGCACGGGCGGCAGCGCGGGCCGTTCGAACATTGCGCTGGACGTAGTGATCGATGCTCCGGGCAAAATCTTTGCCCGTGGGCGCGGCCTGCGCGCCGAACTGGGCGGACGCATTCACCTGCGGGGCAGCACAGCGCGGATCTCACCCGCCGGTCAAATCGGCCTGATCCGCGGCACCTTCGACATTCTGGGGCGGCGTCTGGATCTGGACGAAGGACAGATCACCCTGCTGGGCAACCTGGTTCCTTATCTTGAATTCCGCTCCTCGGCGCAGACGGAACAGGGCAGCGCCACGCTGGAGATTTCGGGCCTGATCGATGCACCGGAAATCAAGGTCACCTCCGAGCCGCCCCGCCCCAGCGAAGAAGCCCTGGCGTTGCTGCTCTTTGGGGATAACATCAAGGATCTGTCGCCGCTGGCACTGGCCCGGCTGGCGGCCTCGGCCCTGCAGCTGAGCGGTCGGGGCGGGCAAACTCAGGACACTCTGCGCCAAAGCACCGGCGCGGATGATGCCGAAGTCGGCCTGGACAGCCTTGGCGCCGGGCGACTGGGTCTGGGCGGTTATATCTCCGAGAACGTCTATACCGATGTGGATGTGAACACCCGCGGCGATAGCGAGCTGAGCATCAATCTTGACCTGTCCAAAAGCCTGACGGTGAGCGGAAAGGTCGACAGTGAAGGCGAATCCGGTCTGGGCCTGTTTTTCAAACGTGATTACTGACAGGCAGGTGCCGCGCCCGGCAACACTCTCCGCTCCGCGTTGGTAGCCGACCGATTACGCCCGAACGGGTGCGGCACCCCGGCGCTGCGCTGCTTCGATGGCATAGCGGGCGGTGCCGCTGACGCCAGCAGCATCATCGGTGATCAGCCACAGGGGCGTGGTGGCGCATTGCGCGGCAAGTTTGCCCCCCGGTTCGGCAAAGGCCGCCAGAAAATCACCGCGCGCACCGGTGCCAAGCACCCCGCGGGCGACGCTACCGGCAAAGAAGATCCCCTGTCCCGGCATATAGGCAGGCACCAGTTCGCGGGCCAACAGCCCAAGCAGCCGCGCCCAGGCAGGCACGCTGCGCTGCGCGACGTGTTCTTCGCCATCCTGAAAGGCGGCAACGATCTCTGCCCCGCCTTCGGAGGGATCGCCGCCAAGGGCGCGGTGCAGCCGCACGAGTCCGCGACCGGAAAACAGCTCTTCCACGCTGGGGAATTCCTCCGGACTACGCCCCAGAAGACGTGCCAACTCCTGCGCCAGCGGATCCGGCAGGCTGGCGTGACCCAGTTCCGCCTCGATCGTGTTCCCACCGGCCGAAAGCGAGACATTGAAGCCGGTGCCGACACCGGCCACCAGTGCCTGCTCTCCCTGCTGGCGCCCAGCGCGCAGCGAGGACAGCTGTCCGGGGATCAGCACCGGCAGCGCATGACCAAGGGCGGCTAGGTCATTCACCACATCGACCCTGCCACCGGGCTCCAGCGGCAATCTCTCAGCCAGCCCCGCCGCCGTGCCATGCCAGTCTCGGTTGGTCAGCCGATAGGTTCCACCGTAGACCGGCCCAGCCACAGCAAGGCAGCAGCCCTGCAACGGCGGCAAACCCGGCTGCGCGCAATAGGCGGCCAGAACCTCATCCAGGCTGGAATAGCTGTCGTTCGGGAAATGTTTTAGCCCTGTCACGCCGATTTCCGGCCCCGCAAGAGCCAGCCGCGTATTACTGCCCCCAACATCCCCCACCAATACGGTCAGATCCGATGCCATTCCTGTCAGCCTCCTCGGGCGCCCCGGTTGTCGGGTGCTGTTATTTTAAGCTGCCGCATCGAATAGCAAAATGCAAATGTTGGCGCAACCATTGCCCGTGCCGGGATCGGCAAACACATCTTGCCGCAGATACGGCCCTCGCCTTAGGTTGGCCGCACCTAAGCTGAAGGAAACAGATGCAAATGAAGGACAGTGCCGAACCAAGCTCCGTCTCTGTACGGCTGCGCAAACGGCTCGGCCGAACCTATCAGCGGATGCGGTTCCTGTCCTCGCTGCGTCACTTGCACGGGCCGCGCGGCGTCTTTGCAGCCCCGGATGAGGTCACCCTGATCGCCCTTGTGCGTGACGGGAGTTATTACCTCGACGCGTTTTTCGATCACTACAGCAGCCTTGGCATCCGCCATTTCGTGTTCTTCGACAACGGCTCGGAGGATGACACCATTGCGCGGATCCGCGAAAGACCGGGCACCGCCATCCTGCAATCGCGCCTGCCCTGGGGCCAGTTCGAGAACATGTTCCGCAGCTATGCCGCACAGCGCTATGCGCACAACCGCTGGTGCCTGATCGTGGATATGGACGAGATCTTTGATTTCGAAGGGCGCGCCGAGGTCGGGCTTCAGGGGCTGACCCGCTACATGTCCACGCGCGGATATACTGCCATGATGGCGCAGATGCTGGAAATGTTCCCCAAAGAGCCTTTGGCCGAGGTTGCGGACATGCCCTACCCCGAGGTGCTGCGCCGGTTCAGCTGGTGCGACCTCAGCGCGATTACCTCCTATAACTATGACGCGCCGGACACCGGGCTGTCCTACTTCCTGAACCAGAACCGGATCGCCGCGGGCGGTTCGCAGCCGCTGCGAGTGCTGTTTGGCGGCGTGCGGGCCAAGGTGTTTTCCGAGCATTGCTGCCTGACGAAACACCCGTTGGTCTTTGTCGGTCCCGGGGTTGAGGCGGGCGTGCATCCCCATGCCGCCACCGGGGTGACACTGGCGCCGATGACGGGGCTGCTTAGGCACTATAAATTCGCCAACGACAGCCTGGCGCGCGACCGCAAGTCCGTTGCCGAGGCGGCCATCGCCCATGGTGAGGACCAATTGCGCCTGTCGGTTCTGTCCAGCAACCCCGATCTGTCGCTGTGGTCCGAGGCGGCACTGCAGGCACCCGATATCGCCACTCTGCAGGACAAGGGGTTTCTGATCGCGTCAGAGGACTATAGTCAACACATCCGGGCCTCGGCTGAGGGCGACTAGCTGCGTCTGATGCGCAGGGCGCGCCGGATCTGGCGGGGCAGGATGGCAAAGCATTTCAGATAACGGGGCACCATCCGACCCGGACTGCTGAGCGCCCGCCAAAGCCACTCAAGTGCCAGTTTGCGCATCCACAGTGGCGCGCGTTGCTGGTGCCCGCCGAGAAAATCCAAACCCGCACCGACCGAAGCAAACCCGACGCCCGGGGCTAGTTCGCGCCCGCGCGCCGCCAGCAGCTCCTGCTTTGGCGCACCAAGCGCAAGGAAACACAGGCGAATTCCCTTTTGATCCAAGTTGCGCAGGATCTCTGCCGCCTCGGGGCCCGCCGGATCGAACACGCCAGAGGGCGCATGGCACCATGCCAGATCAAGTCCCGGCACCTTGGCTGTCAGCGCAGCGGAGGCATCCGAAAGCGCCTCGGCAGTGCTGCCGACCAACGCCACCGGCACCCCAGCCTTTGCGGCCAGCCTGCACAGGGGAAGCACCATGTCCGATCCCGGCATCAGCTCAACCGGTCTGCCCGCCAGCTGTGACAGCCAGACCACCGGACGCCCATCGGCAACAACCAGATCCTGCGCCGCATAGGCGGCAAGGAAATCGGCACTTGTTTCCAGTTTGACCAGATGATCCAGATTGACCGTAGCAAGGGCAAAGCCCTCGCCACTTGCAAACCGCGACAGGACCTCATCCTCCAACCGGGGCCGGTCCGCGATGTTGACCTCAATCCGTGTGCCTTGAAACTCGAAATACACCAGTCCGCCTCATCCCTGTCTGCAAACCCTGCCTATAAATCCAGTCTGCAAAGGACTGATTACCCGTCTGCCCGCGTCTAGACCAGTCCGGCAGGGGTGCGCATAGGTAAACGTGGCATTGTTGCCATCCGTTTACCCGATTTCGCATTTCAGCGGGACACGAGGTCCAAGTTTACGTAAACTTTGACAGGTAAGGTCTATAAAACAGGCCATTACTGATCGTTTGTGATCGTCACCATCGAGAGTCCCGAACGCCGATGCCCAACGCCCTGGCCAATATGATGCTGCTGATCTGGCCGCTGGTCAGCCTGCTGCTGTTCCTGCGGCTGCCGCTGGAACGGGCAATCCTGTGGTGTTTCATCGGTGGCTATCTTGTGCTGCCGCCCCTGGCCGAGTTCGACCTGCCGCTGGTACCGGACATGGACAAGTTCACGATCCCTTCGGTCGTCGCTTTTGGCCTCTGCGTCTGGCTGTTGCGCAAGCCTGTGCCGCTGTGGCCGCGCCATCCGCTGGCTCGTGCGCTGACAATCCTGTTTGTCCTATGCGTCATCCCGACGGTCATGACGAATAAAGATCCCGTTCTGTTTCAGGTGCTTGAAGGGGCCGGCCCGATCGTCTTTCTGACCGATATGCTACCTGGACTGCGCTGGCGTGATCTGGGATCAGTGATCATCAATCAGATCATAGTGCTGATGCCGTTTTTGCTGGCCCGACGCTATCTGTCCTGCGAAGCGGGACAGAAGGAACTGTTGCTGGCCCTCTGCCTGGCCGGTCTGGCCTATAGTATTCCGTCGCTGTTCGAGATCCGCTTGAGTCCCCAGCTCAACATCTGGATCTATGGATTTTTTCAGCACGATTTCGGCCAGATGATGCGGCAGGGCGGATTTCGTCCCATCGTGTTCCTGCCGCATGCGCTGTGGCTGGCCTTCTTCATCTTTACCTCCATTGTTGCAGCTGTCGCACTTGCCCGGGCCGCACAGGAGCGGGAACGGACCAAATTCGCCCTCGCCGCTGTCTATCTCTTTGGGGTGCTCTACCTGTGCAAGAGCCTGGCTTCGCTTGCCTACGGGCTTTCCATCGTGCCGGTTGTGGCCCTGGCCCCGGCCCGCTGGCAAATGCGTCTGGCGATGGTAATTGCGGTGATCGCGGTGACCTATCCGATGCTGCGCAACCAGGGTCTTATTCCAACCGACGCCATTCTGGCACAGGCAGAGGCAATCAGCACCGAGCGGGCACAGTCCCTAGGTTACCGGTTCCACAACGAGGCGATGATGCTGGAGCGGGCCGCCGAAAAGCCCTGGTTCGGCTGGGGGGGCTGGGGGCGCAATCTGGTGCGCGACATGGAAACCGGCCGGATCATATCTGTGCCCGACGGGCGCTGGATCATCACTTTCGGCGCATTTGGCTGGCTCGGTTACATTGCCGAAATGGGCATGCTGACCTTGCCGATTTTTCTCCTCGCTTGGGAAATGCGCCGCCACCGGGGCCACGCGTTCTCCCCCTATGCAACACCGATCGCCCTGATCCTAGCCGCCACATTGGCCGATATGCTGTTGAATGACACACTCATCCCGATCACCTGGCTTTGTGCAGGCTCTGTGCTGGGATATGCCGAACGCCTGCGCAATCCGGACGTGTTTCGCAGTAAGCGCAGCCTGTTTGACCGACAGCAAGCCATTGGAACGTCGGAACAGGCTCCGGGGCCACGCAGTGTCTTGTGACAGACGCTTTGCAAGCTTTTGCCCTTGCTGCCTCAATTTTATCGCGTTTCCGGCGTAATTGGTCACCATCCGTTCATAGCTTGGCCGCATATGGCGATCACTCTGGCCTTGGGCAATCAGGATTTCGGAAGTCTTATTTCCGAGGTTTTGACTGAATTCAGCCCAGCCGCATCTCGGTTTATTATTCCTAGGACCCCGCTTTCCCGGGGGCTTTTCCTATTTCGGAACAGGGGTTAACCGGGCGCGACAAGGGGTTGAAGGGATTGACAAAAGACGACCGGCCCGTTCCACTTTCACGGCGCTGCGGGTTTCGGTTCAGGGTTGATGCGTAAAACGCGTAAAAGGTGAAGACTAAGTTGGGAAACAAAGACGAGAGCCAAACACGCGCCGACGCCTACTCCGGTGACATCGCCATCGTCGGACTGTCCGTCTGCCTGCCTGGCGCCGAGTCCGCTGCGGCGTTCTGGCGCAACCTGCGTGACGGCATTGAATCCATCGAGGTGCTGGACGAGGCGAGCCTGCTGGAAGCCGGTGAACGCACCTCTGTCCTCAGCGATCCAAACTATGTGCCTGCCGCCGCGCGTCTTGAGGGCTATGACGAATTCGACGCCGATTTCTTTGGCTTCAGCCCCAAGGAAGCCGCCATTCTGGACCCCCAGCACCGAAAGTTCCTTGAGGTCGCCTGGGGCGCCATGGAGGATGCCGGCCACCCGCCCGAAAGCCTGGATGAACCCATCGGGGTCTATGCTGGCTGCGGCATGGGCAGCTATTTCTATTTCAACATCTGCTCGAACCCGACCCTGGTGGACGAGGTCGGCATGTTCCTGCTGCGCCACACCGGCAACGACAAGGACTTCCTGTCGACCCGCGTCAGCCATGTCTTTGATCTGAAAGGGCCATCGGTCAACATTCAGACCGCCTGCTCGACTTCTCTGGTAGCGGTGCACTACGCCTGCAAGGCGCTGCGCGAAGGGGAGTGCGGCATGGCGCTGGCAGGCGGCGTCACCATCGAGCTGCCGCAGGGGCGTGGATACCTTTACAAGGAAAACGAGATCCTGTCGCCCGACGGCCATTGTCATGCTTTTGACCACCGGGCGCAGGGCACCGTCTTCGGCTCTGGTGCTGGGGCGGTGGCGCTCAGACGGCTGGAGGATGCCATCGCCGATGGCGACCATATCTGGGCCGTGATCAAGGGCTCCGCCATCAACAACGACGGCGCCGACAAGGCTGGCTATCTGGCGCCTTCGGTCGGAGGACAGGCCACTGCCGTACGCAAAGCGCTGGCGGCAGCGGATGTGGCGGCTGAGACCATCGACTATGTGGAATGCCATGGCACCGGAACCTACCTAGGTGATCCAATCGAGGTCACCGCCCTCACAGAAGCCTACCGCGACAGCACCGAGGAAAGCGGCTTTTGCCGCATCGGCTCGGTCAAGACCAACATCGGCCATCTCGATACGGCCGCAGGGGTCGCGGGGCTGGCCAAGACCGCGCTGGCGCTGAAACATCAGCAGATCCCGGCCTCGCTTGGCTACGAGGCACCAAACCCGGCCATTGATTTCGACGGCTCACCGTTCAAGGTCAACGCCGCTCTCAGCGACTGGCAGTCCCATTCCGGACCGCGACGTGCCGCGGTGAACGCGCTGGGGGTTGGCGGCACCAACGCCCATGTCATTTTGGAGGAAGCGCCAGACCGCGGCGCCTCCGACGAAAGCGATTTCCCCTTCCATGTGCTCTGCATCTCGGGCCGGTCCAAGGCGGCGCTTGACGACAACAGCGCCGCGCTGGCCGCGTGGCTGCGCCAGAACCCCGAGGTGGATCTGGCCGATGTGGCCTATACTCTGAAGGAAGGGCGGCGCGGTTTTGCCAAGCGTCGGGTGCTGGTGGCCGAAACCGCAAGCGAGGCCGCCGATCTTTTGGAGACTGGCGATCCACGCAAGGTCTTTACACACGACCATCTGGGCGATGCGCCCGAGGTCGTCTTCATGTTCCCGGGCGGCGGTGCACAATACGCGGGCATGGCGCGCGACCTTTACGAAACCGAACCGGTCTTTGCCGACTGGATGGACCGGGGGATTGATCACCTGCAGGCCAGCCTCGACTATGACATCCGCGCTCTGTGGCTCCCCGAAGAGGGGCAGGAGGAGGCCGCGAATGCAGCCCTGCAAAAGCCCTCGGTGCAGCTGCCGCTGATCATGATCGTGGAATACGCGCTGGCGCAGCTCTGGATCAGCTGGGGCGTGCGCCCCGCTGCGCTGGTCGGCCATTCCATGGGCGAAAACACCGCCGCCTGTCTGGCAGGCGTGATCTCATTCGAGGATTGCATCGATCTGGTGCTATTGCGCGGTCGGCTCTTTGACACCGTGCCCGCGGGCGGCATGCTGTCCGTCTCCCTGCCGCTGGCCGAGGTGGAGGCACTGATCGGTGACGATCTCGATATCGCCAGCGTCAACGCGCCGCGCCTGACCGCAGTTTCGGGTCCGCAAGCGGCGCTGGACCGGCTGGCCAAGGAACTGAGCGCACGCGACATCGACCATCAGCGGATCCAGATCGATATTGCGGCCCATTCGAGGATGCTGGACGGGATCCTTGAGCAATATGGCGCCTTCCTGCGCGGTCTGACCCTGTCGGCGCCGCAGATCCCGGTGATGTCCAACCGCAGCGGAAAACAGCTGACGCCAGAGCAAGCCACAGACCCCGACTATTGGGTCAGCCAGCTGCGCGGCACTGTGCAATTTGGCGCCTGCATCGACAGCTTGGCCGAGGTGCCGGGCCGCATCTATCTGGAGGTCGGCCCGGGCAAGGCGCTCAGCGCGCTGGCGCAAATGGCCCCGGCGGTCGCCCCCGGACAGGCGCTCAGCTCATTGCGCCATCCCGAACAGGATGTGATGGATGATACCTATTTCTTTGGCGTCATAGGTCGGCTCTGGGCCTGCGGCTATGACGCCGACTGGGATCAGATCTGGGGCGAGGCAAAGCGCCATCGCCTGCCGCTGCCCACTTATGCCTTTCAGCGCAGCCGCTATTTCATCGAACCCGGCACCGCCGCGCAGGTCGAAGAGGCTCCCCTGCCCGCCCGCCACGATGACATCGACAACTGGGGTTACCGTGCGGCGTGGCGCCCGCGCCTTGCCGATTGCGCGCTGGATGTGGACACCGAACTGGATCAGGACCCGCAATGCTGGCTGATCTTCGAAGACGACATCGGCCTTGCCTCTCAGGTGGCGGACAGGCTGGTGGCGGCAGGGCACGCCGTGGTGCGCCTGCGCACCGGGGATACCTACGCGCAGCTATCGCCGACCTCTTACATCTTGGCGCCCGAACAGGGCCGCGCGGGCTATGCTGCACTGCTAGCGGATCTGGCCCGGACCGAGATGCTGCCAACCCGGATTGCGCATTTCTGGCTAGCGACCGAAGGCGAGACCTTCCGCCCCGGCAGTTCGTTCTTTGACCGCAATCTGGAAACCGGGTTTTACGCCCTGACCGCGCTGGCGCAGGAGCTTGGCAGCGCCGATCTGCCCCAGCCGCCGCACATCACCGTCTTCACCACCGGCGCCGTGCAGTTGCGGGACGAAGCCCTGCCGGATCCGGAAAAGGCGATGATCGCGGGTCCTGCCCGGGTGATCCCGCGCGAGTTGCCTGGATTCTCCTGCGCCACGGTGGACATCGAACTGCCCCGCGCAGAAACAGGTCTGCTGGCCCGGATCAAGGGCGCGGCGGCGCCAGATATCTCCTCTCGACTACTTGAGGAACTTCTGGCCGAGCCGACCAGCACAGCCGCTGCCTGGCGCGGTGAAAAACGTTATGAGCTGGACTGGCGCCCGGTCGAACTGCCGCCTGCCGCGCTGCCCACCTTCAAAAAAGGCGGAACCTATCTGATCACCGGTGGCTATGGTGGCATTGGCCTCTCAATCGCCCGGCACCTGCTGGAAGAATACGCCGCAAATGTCATCCTGATTTCGCGCGAGGGCCTGCCAGAGCGCGGCGGATGGGCGCAATATCTGCGTAGTCACAGCCCCGCCAACCGCACCGCCACGCGCATCCGCGCGGTCGAGGCGCTTGAGGAGATCGGCAAGGGCGCGGTGCTGCCGCTGGCCGCCGATGTCTGCAACTCCGGCCAGATGCGCGCCGCTCTGAAGACCGCCGAGGACCGCTTTGGCCCCCTCACCGGGGTGATCCATGGCGCGGGCAGTATCGATGACGGGCCATTGCTGGCGAAATCGGACGAACAGATCGCCAAGGTCCTGGCACCCAAGGTCAGCGGGTTGCGTGTACTGGACAGCCTGTTTCCCGATGGCAGCCTTGATCTGATGGTGCTGTTCTCCTCATCCTCGACGGTGACGGGACCGGCGGGACAGGTGGATTACATCGCCGCCAACGAATACCTCAACGCCTGGGCGGCGCATCGCCGGGGCGGCAAGACC
The DNA here is from genome assembly GCF_001678945.1 of Phaeobacter gallaeciensis. Lineage (NCBI taxonomy): Bacteria > Pseudomonadati > Pseudomonadota > Alphaproteobacteria > Rhodobacterales > Roseobacteraceae > Phaeobacter > Phaeobacter gallaeciensis. The sequence continues at coordinate 3,892,258 of NZ_CP015124.1, read as the reverse complement.
CGCGTCGTGGCGGTGGATTGGGGCGTCTGGGCCGATACCGGCATGGCCTCCGAAGCGATGGCCGCGCGGCAGGGCAGTGACGGCCCCTCGGACCCTGTGCCCTGCGCACAGGCCCTGCTGGACAGCGAAGGATTTGATGGCAGCGGCAACCGGATCTATCGCACCCGGCTCGACGCGGGCCGACACTGGCTGCTGAATGAACACCGCACCGCCGATGGCACCGCAGTGATGCCCGGCACCGGTTACATCGAACTGGCTGCAGAGGCGATGACGGCCCTTGGCATGGCCGAGGATGGCGCGCTCCCAGCCTTTGAACTGCACGACCTTTACTTCCTGCGCCCGCTTGTGGTCGCCGATGACAGCCCGGCAGATCTGCTGATCCGGCTGCTGGCCGAGGAAGACGGCTACGCGCTGTCCTTCTACACCGCCAGCGGCGAAGGCTACGCCCTGCATGCAGAGGCAAAGGTGACATTTGCAGAAACACAGACCACGGCGGCGCCTGTTGACCTCAGCGCTCTTGCCGCCCGCTGCCCGTCGCAGACCGAAACCGATGGCGCGCGGCTGAAATCCCCGCAGGAGGCCAACCTGCTTTTTGGCCCGCGCTGGCATGTGCTGCAGCGCATGGCCTTTGGCAGCGGCGAAGGGATCGCGACACTACAACTGGCCGATGCGGCCAAATCCGACGGAACGCTTCTGCACCCGGGGCTGCTGGATCTGGCAACCGGCTGGGCCATCGCGCTGGCGCCGGGCTATAGCCCTGACCACCTTTGGGTGCCCCTGTCGTACCGGGCAATCCGCATCCATGCGCCACTGACCGAGACAATCCACAGCCACATACGCCTGTCCGCGCAAGCCGCCGACGCGGCTGGCGAAGGGACCGCCGTATTCGACGTGACGCTATGCGATGATACAGGGCGGGTTCTGGTCGAGATCGAAGGCTTCCGCATGCAGCGGATGACGCAGGCTCTGGCTCCCGCTGCAACTGCGGCGGCTGATGTCAGCGCCGCCGGTATTGCCATGGGCAAAGGTGGCAGCGCTCAGCCCCTGTCGCCCGAGGAACGCCGCCTTCACCACAATATCGCAAACGGCATCCGCGCCGAAGACGGGGGCGAGGCCCTGACGCGCGCCCTTGCCGCGGCAACCTCCGGCGGCCTGTCGCAGGTCGTGGTCTCAGCCCTTGATCTGCCTGCCCTGATCGAACAGGCCAAGATGACCAGTTCCGAGGCCCCATCGGACAGCCAAAGTTTTGAGCGCCCGCAGCTCGACACTGATTACGTAGCGCCGGAAAACGCGGTTGAGGAGGTCCTGGCGGGATATTTCCAGACCCTTCTGGGTGTGGGCGAGGTCGGCACCCGCGACAGCTTCTTCGATCTGGGTGGGCATTCCCTGATCGCGGTGCGGCTGTTTGCCCAGATCAAGCGGGATTTTGGCGTCGAGTTCCCCCTGTCAGTCCTCTTCGAAGCCCCAAGCGTTGCTGATCTGGCGACCAGGATTATCGCCCGAACAGGCGGCGGCGTGACCACCGAAGGCAGCGCGCAGTCCCCGAACACTACCGATGACGCAGGGCCAGAACCCTTTACCCATCTGGTCAAGCTTCACGCCGGTGATGGCACCGGGCGGCGTCCGTTCTTCCTGGTGGCCGGCATGTTTGGCAACGTGCTGAACCTGCGGCATCTGGCCCAGATGCTGGGCAGCGACCGCCCGGTCTACGGCCTTCAGGCGCGCGGGTTGATCGGGGACGTTGCGCCCCACGACAACATTGCCGAGGCCGCCGCCGATTACCTGCACGAGGTGCGGCAGATCCAGCCGCAGGGCCCCTATCTTCTGGGCGGTTTCTCGGGCGGTGGCATCACGGCCTATGAAATGGCGCAGCAGCTGAAGGCTGCCGGAGAGGAAACCGCAGCGCTGGTCCTGCTCGACACACCGCTGCCACTGCGCCCACCGCTGAGCCGACAGGACAAGGCGCTGATCAAACTGCAGGAGTTGCGCCGCAAGGGACCGTCCTATCTGGCGGAATGGGCGCGCAACCGCGTTGCCTGGGAGATCGCAAAACGCCAACGCCGCCAGGGCAGCAACGATGCAGGAGCCGCGCCTGCCTTTAACAACCGGCAGATCGAAATGGGCTTCCGCGCCGCTGTTGCCAGCTATGAATTGCAGCCCTGGGACGGCGCCATGTCGCTGTTCCGTCCGCCACTGGACCAGCACTGGCAGGTCTCGGGGGGCAATTGGGTCAGCGCCGAGCGGGAGTATGTCTTTGCCGACAACGACTGGACCCGCTGGGCGCCGGAGATCGAGGTGATCGAAGTGCCCGGTGACCACGACAGCATGGTGCTGGTACCCAACGTCAGCGTTCTGGCGGCTGAGGTCAAAGCGCGGCTGGACCGGGCCGAGGCTGGCTATACTGCGCCAGTACCGGTGCATGCCGGGCAAGTGCGTAATCAGGCGGCGGAGTAGATGTCCATGGCCCCTCCCCCACCGTCACAAAGCGACAGCGTTCTGACCATCATCCTGAACTACCGCACCCCGCAGATGACGCTGCAGGCGGCAGAGGCGGCGCTGGCGGAAATGGAAGATCTGTCCGGCGCCGTGGTGATCGTGGAAAACGGATCGGGCGATAACTCGTGGGAAGAGTTGCAAGCAGGCGCCGCCAGCCGGGGCTGGCTGGACAGCGGCAAACTGCGGCTGATCCGTTCGCCCGTCAACGGTGGCTTTGGCGCGGGCATGAACATCGGCATGGAGGCCGGTCTGCCCGACGGCAGCGCGCCGGGGTTCTATTATCTGCTGAACTCCGATGCCTTCGTGGAGGGCACGACGATTTCCCGGCTGCGGGAATTTCTCCTTTCCAGCCCCGGTGCTGGCCTCGCCGGATCCTTTGTGCATGGCACGGATGATGTGCCCCACCGCACCGCCTTCCGCTTCCCCTCGATCGCGGGAGAGTTCGAAATGGCCGCCCGCACCGGTATCGTGACCCGGCTGCTGTCCCATGCAGTGGTGGCGATGGATATGCCGCAGCAGGAGACCCAGGTCGACTGGACCGCCGGCGCCAGCCTGATGATCCGCCGCGAAGTGATCGAGGATATCGGTGGCTTTGACGAAAGTTTTTTCCTTTATTTCGAGGAAACGGATCTGTGCAAGCGCGCCGCGCAGGCCGGGTGGCGCACGCATTACGTACCGACCAGCACCGTGGCGCATCTCGGCTCGGCCTCGACCGGGATGAAGTCCTGGGACCGCACACCGACCTACTGGTTCGATTCCCGCATGCATTATTTCGTCAAGACGCACGGGGTAATCTACGCCGCCCTCGCCACCTGGGCGCGCGTCCTCGGCTGCGGCCTTTATGGGCTGCGGCGACTGCTCCAGAAAAAGCCAGCCGCGGATGCGCCGCATTTCCTGCGCGACCTGCTGACCCACGCACTGCGGTCGGCGATCCGCCCCAAGACAGCAATACGTGAAACGCGCCCTCACAGTCATGTTCCGGAGGAACAGAAATGAGCCAATTTTCCTCAGTCATCATCGGCAATGAATCCCTCGCGGTGGGATGCGGCGATGCGCTGCTGGCGCGCGGGCATCAAATCTCTGCCGTCGTGTCGCAGGATGATGGTATTCGCAGTTGGGCCGAAAAACACGGAATCCCAGTGCACGCCAGCCCGGATGCGCTGACCGAAGGCTTTGACTGGTTGCTCTCCATTGCCAACCTGCGGGTCATTCCCGACCGGGTGCTGACGCTGGCGGCCAAGGGCGCGGTGAACTTTCACGACGGGCCGCTGCCACGTTACGCCGGCCTCAACGCGCCGAACTGGGCGCTGATTGAGGGCGCCGACAGCTATGGCATCACCTGGCACATGATCGAAGGCGGCATCGACGAGGGCGATATCCTCGCCCAGCGCCTGTTCGATGTGGCAGCGGATGACACCGCCTTCAGCCTCAACTCCAAATGCTATGCCGCCGCGATGGATAGCTTTGGCACGGTGATAGACCAGCTGGAGGCAGGCACACTCAACCGCCAGCCACAGGACCTGAGCCAGCGCAGTTATTACGCCCGCAGCGACCGGCCCGCGGCAGGCGCGCTGATCGATTTTATCGCCCCAGCAGCCGCGATCACCCGTCTGGTGCGTGCGCTTGACTTTGGCGGCTACTGGAACCCGCTTTGCTCCTCGAAATGCGCCATTGGCGAGAATATCCTGCTGGTCGGCAGCGCAGAGGCGGTCGAGGGCGCAGGCGCGCCCGGCAGTGTGATTGAGGTCAGCAAGGACAGCCTGACCGTGGCCTGCGGCGATGGCGCGGTGCGGCTCAGCGGTCTGACCGATCCTGCAGGACGCAAACGGGCGCCTGTCGATCTGTGCAAGCCGGGCGATGCGCTGCCGGTCCTGGATGCGGCGGAAAAGCACGCGATCACCGAAGCCCTTGCCAAGACACAGAAAGGCGAAAGCCATTGGCGCCGCGCGCTGGCTGCGATGCGCCCAGTCACTGTTCCCCTGGCGGAACCGACCGGTGACAGCGGCCTCGCCCGCCGTCCCATTGCAGCACCGGATGGCCTGACAGAGACACAGATCGCCGCCGCAGTCTTGACCTGGGCCCTGCGCAGCGCGGGGGAAGAGACTGCCGATATTGCCCTCAGCCTTGAGACCATGACACCGCTGGCGGGGCTTGTCTCTGGCTGGGTTCCGGTGCAGGGACAGCGCGACGACAGCCTGGCGGATCTGCAGGACCGCATCGCCAAAGAGATTGAAAAGGCCCGCGCGACAGGCGGGTTTGCCGAGGATCTGATTGCCCGCGCGCCGGAACTGGCACCGCAGGCACAGCCCGGCATTGGTTTGTCCATGGGACGGGATGCAGCTCTGCCAGGCTGCGTCGCCACCGTGTCATGGGCGGATGGAGTGCTTGCGCTCCATGTGGATGGTGCCCAGCTGACACCAAAGGCCGCGGAGCTGCTCGCCGCGCGGCTGGAGCTGCTGCTGGGCGCCATTTCCGCCCCGGATCAGGCAGATAGCCCTCTCGCCGATCTGCCGGTCCTGCCCGAGGAAGAGCGCCGGGTGTTGCTCAACGACTGGAACCAGACAGCGGCAGACACCGGCCCGGATCAGACCATCCACGCCGCATTTGCCGCGCAGGTGTCCCGCACACCCGAGGCCACCGCTCTGGTGTTCGAGGATCAGAGCCTCAGCTACGCAGACCTCAATGCCCGCGCCAACGGGGTCGCGGCCAGACTACAGGACATGGGCGTCAAACCCGGCAGCCATGTGGGGATCTACGTCTCCCGCAGCCCGGATCTGGTGGTGGCCGCCCTTGCGGTGATGAAGGCAGGCGGCGCCTATGTGCCGCTCGACCCCGCCTATCCTGCGGATCGGATTGCCCATTTCATCAAGGACAGCGGCGCCGATGTCATCGTGACACAAGACGCCCTGCAAGGCAGCCTGCCCGCCTCAAGCGCGCAGCTGCTGGTACTGGATGGCGCGGATGCCCCCGCCCCGAGTGTCGCGCCTGTCGATGGCGGCGCCACCGGACAGGATCTGGCCTATGTGATCTATACCTCCGGCTCTACCGGCCTGCCCAAGGGGGTGATGGTGCGCCACGCCAATGTGGCGAATTTCTTTGCCGCCATGGATGCGCGCATTCCCCATCAGCCCGGCGATGCCTGGCTCGCGGTGACCAGCCTCTCCTTTGATATCTCGGTGCTGGAGCTGTTCTGGACCCTCGCGCGCGGCTTCAAACTGGTGCTCTCCAGCGATGAAAGCCGCCTGCAGTTATCCAACGGGCCAATTGCCATCTCGGACCGGAAGATGGACTTCAACCTCTTCTACTGGGGCAATGATGATGGCCCCGGCCCACGCAAATACAACCTGCTGCTGGAGGGCGCGAGATTTGCCGATCAGCACGGCTTTAACGCGGTCTGGACGCCCGAGCGGCACTTTCACGCCTTTGGCGGTCCCTACCCGAACCCCTCGGTCACCGGGGCAGCCGTCGCGGCGGTGACGCAGAATATCGGTGTGCGCTCGGGCTCTTGCGTGGCGCCGCTGCACCATCCCGCCCGCATCGCCGAGGAATGGGCGGTGATCGACAACCTGACGGCGGGGCGCGCCGGTATCGGTTTTGCCGCAGGCTGGCAACCGGATGATTTCATCCTGCGCCCCGAGAATACGCCTCCGGCCAACAAACCGGCGATGTACGAAGCCATCGAAACCGTGCGCAAACTCTGGCGCGGCGAAGAGGTCGCCTTCCCGCGCAAGGATGGCGGCACCCATGCGGTGCTCACTCAGCCTCGCCCTGTGTCCAGCGAACTGCCGGTCTGGGTCACTACGGCTGGCAACCCCGACACCTGGCGCGAGGCAGGCGAGATCGGCGCCAATGTCCTGACCCACCTTCTGGGGCAAAGCATCGATGAGGTCGCGGGCAAGATCCGCATCTACCACGACGCCCTGCGCGGCGCCGGGCATGATCCGGCGGATTTCACCGTGACCCTGATGTTGCATACCTACCTGGCCGACACCCGCGAAGAGGCCCGCCAGACCGCACGCGAGCCGATGAAGGATTACCTGCGCTCGGCCGCGGGTCTGATCAAGCAATACGCCTGGGCCTTCCCCGCCTTTAAGAAACCCAAAGGCGTCAACAATCCCTTTGAAATGGATCTTGGCATCCTGTCCGAGGAAGAACTGGATGCGATCCTCGACTTTGCCTTCGAACGCTATTTCGAGGACTCAGGACTGTTCGGCACCGTGCAGGATGGCGTCGCCCGGGTCGAGCAACTGAAGCGCATCGGCGTGGACGAGATTGCCTGCCTCATCGACTATGGCATCGCGCCTGACGTGGTGCTCGAGGGGCTGAAACCGCTGGCCGAGGTGCTGCGCCTGTCCAACGCCCCGCAAGAACTGGCCGCGGACGACTTTTCACTTGCGGCGCAGATCCTGCGCCATGACATCAGCCATATGCAATGTACGCCCTCCATGGCGCGCATGATGGTGCAGAACGACGAGGCCCGCATGGTGCTGCCGCACCTTAAGCATCTTCTGGTCGGGGGCGAAGCCCTGCCCGGCGATCTGGCCGGTGATCTGCGCGAGGCTGGACCGGGGCAGATCCACAACATGTACGGCCCGACCGAAACTACCATCTGGTCGACCATGCAGACCCTTGATGGCGTCCCGGCAGGCGTTGCCGATATCGGCGGGCCCATCGCCAATACCCAAGTTTACGTGCTGGATGCTGCGGGCGCGCCGCAGCCCATCGGGGCGCCGGGGGAGTTGTTCATCGCCGGACACGGCGTGACCGCAGGTTACTGGCAACGGCCCGAACTGACAGCGGAGCGGTTTGTCCCCGATCCCTTTGGCAGCGGGTTGATGTATCGCACCGGCGATCTGGTGCGCTGGCGCGCGGATGGGCGGCTCGATTTCTTGGGACGCACAGACCATCAGGTGAAGATCCGCGGCCAACGTATTGAACTTGGGGAGATTGAAGCGGCCCTGGCTGTCCAGCCCGGCGTCACCGGCGCGGTTGTCATGCCGCGCAAGATCGGCGCGGGAGAACAGCTGGTCGGCTATATCACCACCTCTGCTCCGGTGCAGGAGGCTGCGTTGAAACAGGCGCTTTCGGCCCGGCTGGCCGAGGTGATGGTGCCATCGCATATCGTGACGCTGGATGCCTTCCCGCTGACCCCCAACAAGAAGATCGACCGCAAGGCGCTGCCGGATCCGAAACCGGCGCGGATTGCCGCGCCTACAGCAGCAACACCGCCCAAGGGCGGCGCGCAGGGCAAGATCGCCGCGATCTGGGGGCAGATTCTTGGTCTTGACGGGATCGGCGCGCAGGACAATTTCTTTGTCCTTGGCGGTCACTCCCTGCTGGCGGTGCAGGCGCACAGGGACATCCGCACGGCGCTTGAGGTGCCGAAACTGTCGATCACCGACATCTTCCGCTTCCCGACGCTGGCCGGTCTTGCCGCCCATATCGAAGGGCTTGCAGGTGGCGCGGAATCGCCAGATGATCCCGCGGGCGCAGAACAGGCCGCCGCAGCCGAGGCGGCCAAATCGGAAACCATGTCGAAACGGCGGGCGATGCGCGCCAGCCGCAAAGCCCGGACCGGATGATAACAGCCAGCCCCGCCCCCCTTGATCAGACAACCGATGCGCGGCTGGCCATGGTCCGGCCGCTCTTTGGCGCGGGCATATCGCTGGGGGCGGCCAACCCGCTGGGGGCGCTGCCCGATCCATTTCCGCAGGAACGCGCCTGCCTGTCGCCCAGCGCCGTGGAGAAACGCCACCGCGAATTTGCCGCCGGGCGGGCGGCGGCGCACCGGGCGATGCAGGATCTTGGCCGGGCGCCCTGCCCCATCGTGATTGCCAAATCCCGCGCGCCCATCTGGCCCGCAGGGCTGACCGGATCGATCACCCACACCCGCAGCTGCGCCCTTGCCGCCGTGGCCTCGACACTGACCCGGCGCGCCATTGGCATTGACGTCGAGGAAGACACGCCCCTGAAAGATGACCTGCGCCCGGCGATCTGCTCTGCCCGCGAACAGGATTGGCTGACCTCGCAGGACAACCCCGGCCAGATGGCCAAGCTGATCTTCTCCGCCAAGGAAGCCGCCTATAAGTGCCAGTATACTGTCAGTGAACAGTTTTTCGGCTTTGACGGCATGGAGTTGGAGATCGAACCAGAAGACGTGAGTGAAACGGTCCGGCGCGGGCGTTTCGTAGCCGCCTTCACTGCCGACCGCCCGCCGTTTCGCACTGGCGCCCGGATCAACGGCGCCTATGTCATCGGGGAAGGTATCATTTTCACCGCAGCAAGCCTGGAGGCGTGAGCAATGGGAAAACGATCTCTGCTTCTGGCGCTGACGACCTGCCTGCATGGGATTTGGGCCAGCCTGCCCCTGCAGGCCGCGCCGTTTCCGGTGCCGGTGCTGCCCCCACCAGAGCAGCCAATGAAGGTCTATCACCTTGGCCACTCTCTGGTCGGCCCTGTGATGCCTCATATGCTGGCGCAACTTGCCCCCAAGGGGCACAGCTGGAACAGCCAGCTCGGGTCGGGCACATCGCTAAAGCAGCACTGGGAGCCGGAGGAGACGATCCTTCATTTCGATCTGGTGAATCAGGCCCCCATCTGGCGCGACGCCAAAGAGGCCATCGGTTCCGGCGATTATGATGCGGTGGTGCTGACAGAAATGGTCGAGCTGCGCGACGCGGTGAAGTATTTCGGCTCCGCCAAATACATGCGCCGCTGGGCCGCGCTGGCCCGTGATGCTTCGCCTGACACGCGGCTCTATCTTTATGAGACCTGGCATCACCTTGATGACCCGGACGGCTGGCAGGCGCGCATCGCAAGCGATCTGGACCGGCTCTGGCTGGGCAAGGTGCTCGGATCAGACACGCGTCGCAATCCCAAACGCCCGGTCTACCTGATCCCTGCCGGACAGGTCATGGCCGCTGTCGCACGGGCCATTGATGCAGGCCAGATCGACGGGCTGAGGGATGTTTCGGATCTTTTCGCCAAGACACCGGAAGGCGCACAGGACACTATCCATATCAACGACTTGGGCACATACATTGTCGCCCTCGCCCACTATGCCGTGCTCTATCACCGCTCCCCTGTTGGCCTGCCGCACCAGCTGTCGCGTCCGGATGGAGAGGCAGCGACGGCGCTGTCACCGGCCGCTGCCGAGACGGTGCAGCAAATCGTCTGGCAGGTGGTGACAGGGATCCCCCGCACGGGTCTCTCTGACGCAGGCCAGAACGGATGAACCTTGAAACACTGATCACCTCGGTCCTGATGGTGGGCCATTCGCTGTTTGGCCAGGACAATCCCGCCATGCTGGAACAGCTGTTGCGCCAGTCCAGTAGCAGTGCCACCGTCGAAGCGCAGATCATCAATGGCGCGCCGCTCAGCTACAACTGGGAGCACGGCGACAGCGCCGAAGGGGTGAACGCCCGCGCGCGTCTCCAGACCCCGGTCGATGCTGTCATCCTGACCGAGGCGATCCCGCTAGCCAATCACCTGAAGTGGAGCAATACCGAAGAGACCGTCACCCGCTACTACCAGCTGGCCAAGGATGCCAATCCCGATGCCGCTGTCTATCTGCAGGAAACCTGGCACAGCCTCAGCAGCGGAACCGGCACCGAGGTGCCGTTTGACGAAGGCGCCGATATCGCCTGGCGTGACCGGCTGGAGCAGGACCTGCCCCGCTGGCAGGCTGTGGTGGATGAAGTCAACGACAGCGTCGGTGGTGATATGCGCCTACTTCCCGCCGGGCAGGCCATGGCGCGTCTGGACGATGCCATCCGGGCCGGAACGGTGCCGGGCCTCACCGAGATTTCTGAAGTCTTTTCCGATGACATCCACCCAAATTCCACCGGGTTCTACTATATCAGCGCGCTACAATATGCGGTTCTGACCGGACACAGCCCGGTGGGTCTGCCGCACCGGCTACAGGATCGTTGGGGCAAAGCCTATCCGGCGCCTGAGCCCGCACTGGCCCGGCGGCTGCAGGAGATCGCCTGGGCCGCGGCCCAAGGCGAGGAGGTACGCACCGCCGCCCTGCCGCCCGACCCGCCGCCGCTGCCCTCCGACCCCGCTGCGCCACGCCTCAACGCCGAGGTTGCGGCCTCTGCCCCCGCGCCGGAAATCACCGCAAAGGGACCGCCGCGCCAGCCGATCGCCATGAACCTGATGGAGGTCGCCGACTGGAGCCCGCAGGCGCCTTTCCTTGACCATTTCAAAACCGCCCGCCCGTGGATCGGCCACCTGCCTGGGCGCTGGGGCGGTGTCGGCCATGACGATCTTGCCGCTGCAGGCTATCTGGATCCGCAAGGCTGGCCCACCGCCATGCCGCCCGAGCTTGGCTCCATCGGCACCGTCATTCTGACCGATCTGCCCGCCTCGGCGCACTCGCTTGCCGGGCGTTATGTGCTGCGCTTTGACGGCTCCGGCATTGTCGAGGTCTCAGGCCGCGCCGAAAACGTCCGCTATGGCAAGGGCCAGGTCACATTTGACTATACCCCCGGCCCCGGTCCGGTCGAAATCCGCATTCAGCGCACCGGGCGCGGGACAGATTATGTACGCAACATCACCGTGGTGCGCGCCGATCAGCTGAAGGCCTATGCAGATGGCGCCCTGTTCAACCCACTCTGGCTCGACATGCTGGATGGGTTTGACGTGCTACGGTTCATGGACTGGATGCAGACCAACGATTCCGAACAGGTTGGCTGGGAAGACCGCCCGGAGGTCTCCGATTACACCTGGGCGCGCAAGGGTGTCCCGGCCGAGATCCTGCTGGCGCTGGCCAATACGCTGGGCGCCGATCCCTGGTTCAACATGCCCCATATGGCCGACGACAGCTATCTGCGCAATTTCGCCCAGCTGGTGGATGGCGGCCTGGACGAGGATCTACGTGCCTATGTGGAATACTCCAACGAGGTCTGGAACTGGCAATTTGCACAGGCCCAATGGGCAGACGAGCAGGCCCGCAGCCTCTGGGGCGGCAGTGACCTCTGGATGCAGTTCTACGGCGGACGCGCTGCGGAAATGTCGCGGATCTGGACCGATGTCTTTGGCGCAGACGCCGACCAGCGACTGGTGCGGGTGATTTCAACTCAGACCGGCTGGCCGGGCCTTGAGGAACAGGTGCTGAACGCACCGCTCTGGGTGGCCGGGGCGCCAGACCGCCTGCCCCCGGCGCGCTATTTCGATGCCTATGCGATTACCGGCTATTTCGGCGGCACGCTTGGCCTGCGCGACAACGCCCCCATGGTGCGCGCCTGGATCGCCGACAGCCGCGACCGGGCCCGCTCTGCCGCCGCCGATCTGGGGCTGCAGGGCGCCGAGGCTGCGGCCTATATAGAGGCGCATCAGTACGATGTGGCAACGGCGCAGGCTATGCTGGAAATCGAGGATGGCCTCCTCAGCGAGGACGGCAATGGCGCTATGGCCGGTTTTCTGGACAAGGAGCTGCCCTATCACAAATCTGTCGCCGACGAATACGGGCTGGACCTAATCATGTACGAGGGCGGCAGCCATGTGGTGGGTGTCGGCCAGATGGTCGAGGACGCAGAGCTAACCGGCTTTTTCACCCACTTCAATTACACCGAAGAAATGGCCGCGCTTTATACGAAGATGCTGACCGGCTGGGCCGAGCATGGCGGCACCCTGTTCGCGGCCTATGCCGATGTGGCTGTGCCCGGCAAATGGGGCAGCTGGGGTGCGCGGCGCACGCTCAGCGACGACAACCCGCGCTGGCGGGTGCTGGAGGCGGTGAAATGACACCGATGATATCCGTGCTGATCCCGGCCCATAACGAGGCGGCGTATATCCGCCCCTGTCTTGAGGCACTTTTTGCCTCTGATCCGCTGCCCGGCCCGGTCGAGGTTCTGGTGCTGGCCAATGGCTGCACCGATGACACCGCTGAAATTGCCCGTTCTGTCACCCTTCCCCAAGGCTGGAGCCGCAAGGTGATCGACCTCCCGCAGGGGGGCAAGCTGGCCGCGCTCAATGCCGGGGATGCCCGGGCTCGCGGCGCGGTGCTGGTTTATCTGGATGCCGATGTCACGGTCACCCCGCCCCTTTTAGCGCAACTTGCCGGAGTTCTGACGCCGGAGCAGCCACTTTATGCCAGCGGCAGCCCCCGTGTCGACCCGGCCCGCTCTGCCCTGACCCGCGCCTATGGGCAGTTCTGGTCCAGACTGCCCTTTGTCACGGATGGCGCCCCCGGTTTTGGCCTTTTCGCCATGACCCGCACCGGGCGTGAGCGCTGGCAGGCTTGGCCCGACATCATCTCGGACGACACATTCGCACGGTTGTCCTTTGCCCCTGCCGAGCGCTTTCGTGTGCCCGCCCGCTATGACTGGCCGATGGTCGAAGGCTTTGCCAATCTTGTGCGGGTGCGCAGGCGGCAGAATGTCGGCGTCGAGGAAATCGCCGAGCGATTTCCGCATTTGTTGGAAAACGATGACAAACGCAGCCTCGGTGCATCGGGTCTGATGCGTCTCTTCCTGCGCGCCCCGCTGGGGTTTGCCGCCTATGCGCTGGTCAGCCTGACGGTAAAAACGCCACTGTTCAGGACCAAGACACGCTGGGCGAGAGGTCGCTAGGGTTCCTGACGCCTGCGGACTGACGCCACCGCGCCGCGCTTGCGCGGCGCCAGGCCCAACCGTCACACACGCGGCTCTGCCGTGGGCAAGATGGGCGGGAGCGCGCCGTTGGCAGCAGATGTTGCCGCCGTCGCGCTGCTTCACTGCCTGTCACGACGGCGCATCAATCATTGCCCAGCCAACGGATTGTCGCAAGCAACTGCCGGGTTTCGTGCTTAGGCAGCGCCGAAAGTTGCATGTCGATTGACGCGCCGCGCCGCCCTGCCTAGCGTGCAGAAAACCATCAGGAGGTCAGATGCTTAAGCAAGCCGCGCTGTTTTCCGGCCAGGGTCTGCTGGCGCGGGTGCTGCGCTCGGCCTCCTGGCTGATGATCGGCTATGGCGGCAGCCAGGCACTGCGGCTTGGCGCCAATCTGGTCCTGGCCCGGCTGCTGTTCCCCGAGGCCTTTGGCCTGATGGCACTGGTCAGCGTGGTGACCGTTGGCCTTTCGCTGTTTTCCGATGTCGGGATCGGCCCGTCCATTGCGCAGAATGAACGTGGCGATGATCCTGACTTTCTCAACACCGCCTGGACCATTCAAGTTGTCCGCGGGTTCGGTCTCTGGGGGATGACTCTGCTGCTGGCCTGGCCTGTTTCCTGGCTCTATCAGGCCCCGGATCTGCTGCTCTACTTGCCGATCGCCGGCATTGGCCTCGCCATCGCAGGCTTCAACCCGACCCGCATTGAAACTGCGCACCGGCACTTGCTGGTCGGGCGCCTCACTGCACTGGATCTCGCGGCGCAGGCCCTTGGCATCGGCGCTATGGTGCTTTTGGCATGGGCAAACGGATCGGTTCTGGCGCTGGTTCTGGGCGGGGTCATTCAGGCCGCGGCGAAACTGGCGCTGACCCATTTTGGCCTGCCAGGGCAGACAAACCGGTTTCGCTGGGAACTCCGCGCCGCGCAGGAGCTGATCCGCTTTGGCAAGTGGATATTCCTCTCCACGGCCTTCTGGTTCCTGACCTCGCAGGGGGACCGGGCTATCTTGGGCCGCTTTGTGCCGCTGGATGTGCTGGGCGTCTATAATATCGGCTACTTTCTAGCGAGTTTCCCGATGCTGCTGGGCCATGCGGTGAACCAGAGGCTGATGATTCCGGTGTACCGCGACAAGCCCGCCGATGGCCCGCCGGAAAACCGGCGCAAACACCGCCTGCTGCGCGCAGGTCTGAGCGCCGTGATCCTGTCGCTGCTGTTGATCATGGCCTGGATCGGCCCCTGGCTGACAGATCTGCTCTATGATGCGCGCTATCAGCAGGCGGGTGCGATGATCGTGCTGATCTCACTGGCTCTGGCCCCGGCCGTCATCACCATGACCTACGATCAGGCCGCATTGGCCGCCGGAGACAGCCGGGCGTTCTTTGTCTTCACCGCCAGCCGCGCCCTGCTGCAAACAGCACTTTTCTTACTCGGCACCTACTGGTTCGGGTTGCCCGGCGGTATTGCAGCGCTGGGATTGGCGATGCTCGGCGCCTATCCGGTGCTGATCTGGCTGGCCCGCCGACACGGCGCCTGGGATCCCCTGCACGATCTGGTCTCTGGCTTTCTGGTTGTTCTGGTCGGAGGCAGCGCCCTATGGTGGCATCAAGATGCGGTGCTGACCCTGATCAAGGCGCTAGCCCCCTGATCCACCGCCTGCCCTACAGCCGCCCCTGCGGCAGGACAACTGGGACTGCACGCCCGGCTTTTGGTCGTGACGGTCCCCTCACAAGGCAAACGATCAGCTGCGCCGCCCTTTGCCTGAGCGCCGTTTTCCGCCGGGGGACTTCATTTCCGGAATGGTGACAACCGGCATTAGCCCAGTTTCCCGCTTCATCTGCGCGACCGAGCGCAGCACCGGCTTTCGTAACTCCAGAAGGAAGGCAATCACCAAAGCGGCGAGCAGGCTGGCGGCGGCGCCCAAAAGCGCCGTGCGCTTGCGTCCCCCTGTTACCGGGTAATCGGGCAAGGCAGCTGGTTCCAGCACTGTCAGTCGCTCGGACTGGCGCGCGGTTTCCAGACGGAATCCGATCTCGGCCTCGTTGCGGCGAGCACGGGTCGTCTCCAGTTCGCTCTGCAGCTGTTGCAGCCTGCGGTCATAGGCAGCGAGCTGACGCTCGACCTCAGGAGAGGTTTCTAGTGACGCTTCGATTTCTGCCTTGCGCCGGGTCAGAAGATCGCGCTGCGCGGTCAGGGTGGCAAGCTGCTCTTCGAATTCTTCAAGCATGCGCTGCGCTGTTGCCGGGCGTTCATTGGACATCGCCTGATCTGCCGCCCGACGGATCTGGATCTGCTCCCGGTCAATATCCAGCAGCGCCTCGTTCAGCGTGGCGATTTCCCCTTGGCGGATTTCCAACGCCCCCGGCTGAGCAACGTCGTGCTCGGTCCGGTAGGAGGCGATCTCATCGTCCAGCGCCGCCAGTTCCTTGGCCACGGCCGTTTCCTTTGCGGTAAAGAAATTCAGCGTTTCCCGCGCCTGCTCGATACGGGTACTGACGCTGAGCTCGATCGTCCGGCGCCCAAATTCCGCTGCAACCGCCTGGGCCTGTTCAGGGCTGGGCATGCGGGCGGTGATGGTCAAAACAGCGATGGTACCATCATCGGCAAAGCCTTCGCGCACCGCAGCCACCCCGGTAATCGAGACGTTTTCGCGCACCAGCGTAACCAGGTCCGAAGGTCTAAGATCCGGCATATCGCTATATAGATCGAACGCCTCGACAATCTCTAGTACAGAGCTGCGCGCCATCAGCCGCTGTTCGATCAGCTGCATGCGACGCGCGGTGGATCCTTCGACCGTTGATTTGGCCAGATCATCCGCGATTGTCGGCTGTGCGACCTGAATGACCTCGGAGCTTTCGTAGAAATGCTGCTGTCGGGCGGCCAGAAACAGCGACACCAGACTGCCCAGAACGGCAATCGCAAGGATCACCAACGCGCGGCGGCGCAGCATGTCCAGAAGATCCGGCAAGGAGTAGATAGGACCCATTCAACATCTCTTGGTTTGCCGCGGTCGCGCCGCTGGGCAGATTAACGTGCAAAGTGTGCTGTGCCATACACACCATGGCAAGCAGGCAAAACTTTGACCGGTTGGCGGAAGTTATGCGACAGGCCCGATGTCGGCCGTCGCGCGCCCTCGGTTCAGGACCACCCCCAGCAACGGCGCGTTTCCATTGAGGATCCTCTCGCAAGCGGCCAGATGCGCCGCCGTTGTCTGCGTCCCGTCCGAGATCACCAGCACCCCGTCGACCTGCGGCAGGAAGGCCGCCGCATCATCGTACTCCAGCATCGGTGGTAGGTCGAAGACAACCGTTTCCGGGTCGAGGTCCGCCACCATGTGGTCCAGTACCGCGGCGCTACGGCTGTCATGCAGGATTTCTGCCGCGTTCAGGTCCGGCGTCGCGTTCAACCCGACCGCGAGCGTATCGAGCGGGCGCACCAACGCCTCTTCTACAGGGCGGGTGCCGGACAGGAAGGACGCCATGTCGCCCGCCGCCGCCAGCCCCATCGCAGGGCCCACCCCAGGGCTGCGAAAGTTGAGATCCATCAAGATGGTCCGGCTAGACGGCACCCGCGCCAGGCTAAGCGCCAGATTGACCGCACAGAATGTGGCTCCACAGCCCCCGGTGGGCGCAGTGACCGCAACCCGGTTCCAGCCGCGGGCCTTCAAGGTTTGCAACAGCCGCGTGCGCAGCAGATCAAATGCGCGCCCGGCCGGGTCGGTCCGCACGGCTGAAGCCAGCGGCGCACCATCACGCCCCCCCCGGTCAGGATCAAAGGAAATTCTGGCCAACCGTTCCCATGGGCTTGGCAAGGTGGTGGGGAGGATTTCGGCAGGTTCGGACTGCAGGCCGGTTGGTACGTTCTCCAGCACAGCCTCATCCGGTTCCGGGCGCACCTGTTCCTGCACCTCGGGCTGAACCTGCGCGCGCCGCCGAAATTTCTTAAAACCCTGTTGCGTCATGCCTTGCTCATATTGTCATCACAGCCTTGCCACGTGGCCGCAGCTTTGCCAACTTCAGGATCATATCAACTTGCCCCTGCGAAAGAAGCCCGCAACGCGCCTTGCTCCGGCCATGGCCGCAAGGCAGCGCCCGCACCAAAAATGAGATGCACGGCGCGGGTCCTCTTCGCGACTGCATTGAACCAGACAGGGATTAATATCCTGTACCTTTCAGAACCACGCCGATAGTGCGCCAGATCAGACCGATGTCACAGCCAAGGCTTAGCGCGCGACAGTATTCGGAATCCGCGGCAGCGCGAAAGGCAAAGGTGCTTTCGTTGCGAGCCGACACCTGCCACAGCCCCGTCAAACCGGGTTTGAGATCAAAATAATCGCGCGGATCACCGTAAATCGCCAGCTGCTCGGGCATCATCGGACGCGGACCCACAAGGCTCATCTCGCCTTTCACCACGTTCCACAGCTGCGGAAGCTCATCCATGGAGGTGACTCGTAGGATACGGCCAACACGGGTGATGCGGGGATCGTTCTTCAGTTTCTGCGTTGCGTCCCATTCCCGCCGCAAGGCCGGGTCCCGCGCAAGGCATTCGGCCAGACGGGCATCCGCATCCCGCACCATGGTGCGCAGCTTCAGGATTCGGAAGCGTCTGCCATTCCGGCCCAGGCGCTCCTGCGTGTAAAACGGGCTGCCGCCTTCAAGTGCAAGCGCCAGCGCGCAGAACAACACGACAGGCAGAGTGACAGGCAAGGATAATAGGGTTAGCAGCAAATCTAGGGTCCGTTTTCCAGCCCGACGATACAGCTCCGGACGCGAGGACCGGCGGTGCGGCATCTGCAGCGGTTCATAGTGTGATGGACCGATCCATTGGGCCACGTTGGCATTGGCGGCCTGCGCTGTCATCGCCTGTCGCAGAGCTTCATCCTTGAGCCGTTTCAAAACCAAGGTTCCCTGCCCAGCAGTATCGACTGAAGCAAATGACAGCATCGGAACTTTATTCTTACGCAACAGGTCCGTCATCAAAATCCCCATTCCTCACCAGACCCCATGGGTCGGGCACACCGCATCCTGCGGAACCGTTTAATTTGCACAGGTCCGGCATGGCAGCAGCCGGCAACACACGTCTGTAATTGAAGGGTCTGATAGGACGCGCCCCCACGCGTCTTCCCTGCACCCACTTCTCCGCATTTAGGGCGAAAGAAGTTCAAATTATCGACACATTCTTTTTAATATATTTTTATCTAAATTGCTGCGAGTAAATGAAAAAAGGTTAACCAGCCACATTTTCACCTGAATTCCAGCGCATTTGGGAAACAATAATCCAAAATATGCTCACACTGTTGGGGAACTGGGGAATATAGACCCGGAATCGGTGGCGCAGCGCACCTCAGCCCCCACATTGGGTCCGGGCTAAGCGTGCACGCTATCAGCCTGCAACAGAATGAGATTCGACAGGATCACGGCCGTTTCAGGAGCCGCTGCGGAATTTTCCGGGGCTTTTTCCTGTCCAACGCTTGAAGGCATCGTTGAACGAGCTGAGCCCGCGATAGCCCAGCAAATGCGCGATCTCTGCCAGAACCAGCTCGCTGTGCAACAGATATTGCGTGGCCATTTCCTCGCGCAGCTTTTCCAGAATTTCGAAATAACTGGTACCCTGATCGCCCAGCTTGCGCGACAAGGTACGGGGACTCATGCCAAGGTCCTGCGCCACGGTCTCCAGCGCAGCCGTCCCTGAGGCAAGTCGACGCGAAATGCTCTGCTCAACTTGCGATGCGATATCTCTCTCCCCGGCCATCATGGTCTTCATCTGCGACGCGGCGCATTGCAGCAAGATGCGCAACAGGATCGGGTCACCTGTCGCAAGCTCCCGCGTCAGATCATCGGTTTCGAACCGTAACAGGTTTTCAGGCGCACCAAACTGGACACGGCAGCCAAAGAACTCTTCCATCTCGGCGGCGCCGGACAAACGGTGATGGCAGAACGCCACCTGCCGCAGCCGGATACGGGTCTGGCTGGACCGGCGCAGGTTCGACAGGATCAGTGCCACGAGGAATTCCACGTATTGTCCGCTTAGCTCGATCCCCGCCGTGTCTGGAGCAGATGTGCGCACTCGGCTCTCTCCTCCGCGGATCTCGGGGCGAGTGCCTGCATCCACCGCATAGGTCCAGGTCAGCGCACCGGTTTCAGCAAGCTGGGAGCGATCGAAATGCAGGGCCTCTCCGAATAGGCGGGCGTAGTCCGACAGGTTCGACAGAAACCCCAGCACCTGCGGCGCACACAGGGCCAGATACCCCAGAAGCCCGGCCTTGCGCAGATCGGTCTGCTGCCCGAACCGTAGTCCGAAGAGATCAATCTCGCTGATTTTCGCCGCATGCTGAAAGAACGATGCGATCGAACGGCTGTCGGTATAGGGCTCTTCTTGGCCAACAAGACTCTGGCCAAAAGGCACCGCACGAAAGATCTCTGCCGAAGAATGCCCAAGCTCGGCCAGCCTTTGCGCGGCATATTGGACGAAAATTGCATTTTCAAGGTTCAGATGCCGGGTCATAACACAAGCCCCACTCAAAACACACTCAACACCACAGTCAGAGGGCATTGTCTTGGCCCCTGACATGGCCTCTGTGGTGCATCCGGGCAGAGCGTCCCGGCATTTCATCCGTGCGTTGTACGCGGGTGCGCCGCTTGGCCAGGCAGCCCTACGAAACGCTGCAGGCTGCTTTTACAATATAGCCTGATTTGAATATTTCCCAACTCTGTCCAGCGGAAACCGGCCACCGCTTGGCGTCTCTTCCGGTCATCCCCCCCTCACCTTTTGGATAGTACCCCAAGACCTGCGGATAGGTGTGGCCGCTTTTCGGGGCGATCAAACGCCGCGCCAGCAACATTGATGGTCGCCTGCTTGCCTGTTGGCGGGAATCGCGTCTTTATGCGCGCCATTCCAAAACAGACGGAAGGCGCGGATGACCATGGCTGCAGATAGATCGTCTCTTTTTCAGTCCGACAACTGGATCGCTGCCGAGGCGCAGGGCACGGAGTGGACTTTCTGGGCCATGTCCGGGGACACGCCCGGCGCTCGCCGCAAGGCACATCTGCCGCAGGGCAGCAACGATCCGGGCTTGTCCGAGATCCATGCCGCGCTGTGCGGCGAGCTGACTGCATCGCAACTGCCAATTGTCGCCTGTGGCACCGGCCTGGCCGCACCGCAGGCCGTCCCGACGCGCCCGGACCAGATGCCATTGGCCCCACAAGGCAGCGCCCTGCCCCCGGAAACCGTGCTCATCACACTGCCCGGGCTGGCGCAAAAGGCGCCGCCTGCCATCATGCAGGGCGCCGAAACCTGCATCGCCGGGTTTCTGGCGCTCAATCCGTCCTGGGACGGGGTTCTTTGTCTACCCGGCAAGACCACTCACTGGGCTCTGATCAGCGCAGATGAAGTCGTCAGTTTTCAAAGCTTCCTGACCGTGGAACTGGCCGAATCCGCCTGCGCCATGGCTGGATTGCAGGTGCAGGACTGGGCAGCGAGTGAGCTGACCGGAACCGTAGCCGACACCATGTCAAAGCCGGAACTGATGGCCGCGCGATTGGCCGAAGCCAAGGCAGCCATGCATGGCGGCAGCTGCACCCCGGAAGAGGCCACCGGGCGGATCTGGGGCGCCGTGCTGGGCGCCGAACTGGCCGCCGCCCGCCCTTACTGGCTAGGGCAAAATCTGGCGCTGATCGGTGAAAAGGAGACCGCCCGCCCCTATGCCGCTGCATTGGAAATGCAGGGGCTGCCGGTCACCATTGCAGACGCGGAACGCATGACATTGGCCGGGTTGACCCGGGCCTGGCGCAGCTTGCGCAAAGAAGACGACTAGCCTCCACCGTCGCGCCAGCCCCCTGCCCGCTCACAGAACAAAGGGCCGAGGGCGCGGCAAGCGATCAGACCTTGTGACGAGCCCCTTTTGAGGGGGGCATTTCGGGCGGGCCAGCAAAACACTGGGCGATCTCCATCCAGCGCGTCGCGGTCGCCCCTGTCACCTCCAGCGCGGTGTCTTCGATATTGCGCACCTGCGTGACCACCTGCGCGAACTCCACCGCAGATCCGACAACCCGGTTGTCCTCTTGCGGCGTGTTCCATTCCCAGACCGCCGAAGACGGTCCGGTTAGCTGCACGAATGGCGCGGGGTCGGGCACCTCTTCTCCCCGGTTTAGGAAGGTCCAGCCATAAGTCGCAACGCCAAGATGGGCGATATTGCGGATCCGGTCCTGCTCCACCCGCTCCAGCCCTAGAAGGTCAAAAACCTCCTGACCATGCGCCCAGGTTTCCATCTGCCGTGCGGTGATCGAGGACAGCGCGCTCATGTCCGGGCCGACCCATTTCACCCGCGCCTTGGGATCGGCCACAGCAAAAGCATCGGCGCAGGTTTCCGCGCCAGCCTTCCAGGCCTCGAACAGCGCCCGTCCCGACAACCCGTCGAGCCAAGGGAACTGGCACTGCAGGATCGTCTTGCCCGATTGCATGTCCTGCACGATCGGGCCGATGAATGCGGCAAAGGCCTCCTCCCCCTTGAGCGAGGTTTCTGCCGCCACGTTGAACAGGTGCAGGTGGCCCAGCACGTGATCGATGGTCCAGTCTTTGAACTGCGTCGGCCTGTGAAACGCCTCTTCCGGCAGATCCTCCAGTATCGCCGCCAGCGCCCGGCTTTCGGCACGAAAATCCTCTGCCTGCTGCATGGATGCCCTCCTCCCAATTGAAATTCCGCTACGTCCGGCGAGCCCTTCCACGATTGAACCGACCGAACGTTCTGTTTTACGATTCCTCAAAGGATAGGCGCATGACACAGAAAACCGAAGACCAACCCGACGTCACCGCGCCCGGCGCTGCGGGCACAACGCGAACCGAAACGCGGGCAGACAAGACCCGGCAGCGGATTTTCGATGCGGTCACGGACTGTCTGGACCAGTCGGGATACGCGGAAACCTCGATCAACCGGGTACAGACCGCCGCTGGTGTGTCACGCGGGGCGCTGACCCATCACTTTCCTTCGAAAGAGGAAATGATGGTGCGCACGCTGGAACATCTTCTGGCGCCGGTGCGCGGCCCGGAACAGGCGAGCGAAAGCGGCCATATGCTGCGCAAGGGCGGCGCGGCACAGGATTTGCCCGCCGAGCTGCACCGTCTGTGGGCCCGGGTGATCAACACCCGTGAAGGGCGCGCGGTGATGGAAATCCTCGTCGCCTCGCGCACGGATGAAACCCTGCGCACGCGCATCACCCCCTCGCTCTGGGATTATAACGACGCCTTCAACCGCAATATTGCCAATCTATACACCGCGTCCTCGGGCGAGGATCTGGCGTTGCTCTGGTCGATCTGCCGCAGCTTTATGCGCGGGCTGCACAGTCAGGCACCCTACGAACGCGACCCCGAGATCATCACCAAGATGGTCGATCTGTTCGCCCGCATCGTGTCGCCGCATCTGGCGACCCGCCCCGGCCCCAAGGAGTAAACCGCATGCAAAGCCCCTTTGACACCGAAGAGCGCCGTGCCTTCCGCGAGAGCCTGCGGAGCTTTGTGGCGCAGGAAATCACTCCCTTCTGCGATGACTGGGACGAAGCCGGGAAAATCCCCTGGGAGCTGCACCAGAAAACCGGGGCGCTGGGCGTATGGGGTTTTGGCATCGACGAGAAATACGGCGGGCTTGGCTTTGACGACTGCTTCATGCGTGCCGCCTACAGCGAGGAAATCGCCCGCTGCGGCGCGGGCGGTGTCGCGGCGGCCATGGGTGGGCGTCAGATCTCGCTTGATCCCATTGCCCGGCTGGCCAGCGAAGAAATCAAGATGCAGGTGCTGCCGGAGGTGATCGCGGGGCGCAAAGGGTCTTCGCTTGCGGTGACGGAGCCGGGCGGCGGATCGGACGTCGCCAATATCACGACCACGGCGCGGCGGGATGGCAATCACTGGGTGCTGAGCGGCAGCAAGACCTTCATCACCGGCGGCATGACGTCGGAGTATTTCGTCATTCCTGCCCGCACTGGTGGGCCGGGGCTGGAGGGGATTTCGCTGTTCTTTGTCGAAGCGGACACCCCGGGGTTCACCCGCAGCGCGCTGAGCCGGAAAATGGGCTGGTGGTGCTCGGATCAGGCAACGCTGTTCCTCGATGACGTCCGCCTGCCCGCCGACCGGATGATGGGGCCGGAAAATCATGGCTTTCTGGCGGTGATGGAGAATTTCAACCTCGAACGGGTCGGGCTGATCGCCGGTATGCTGGGCATGATGAAAACCTGCCTTGAGGACAGTATCGCCTGGGCACAGGAGCGGCAGACCTTTGGCAAGCCGCTGATCCGCCATCAGGTGATCCGCCACAAGATCGCCGATATCTCGGCCCGGATCGACGCGGTAGAGGCCACGCTCAACACGATCTGCTGGCAGGTGAACGAGGGGCGGATGCCGGTGGCCGAAATCTGCAAGGCGAAGGTGTTCACCTCCAAAGCCTGCGAGTTCTGCGCCTCCGAAGCGATGCAGATACTCGGTGGTGCGGGCTATCTGCGCGGCAACCGGATCGAACGTATCTACCGAGAGGTCAAGGTGATGGCCATCGGAGGCGGATCCGAGGAAATCATGCGCGATCTGGCGGTGCGGCAGATGGGACTGTAACCGCGCAGCGGCGCGTCAAACCGCCGAGGAAAAGCTGCGCTCAGCTGCCTCGAAATTACGGGTCAGCGGCGCCGTCAACGGCGATTGCGCCGAGTAATAGGCCCCGACCCGGCACAGCTGCACCGCGAAATCAGGGTGCACGCCCGCATCATCGTATTTGCGCACCCGCTCCTTGCGTAGCCAGCCGCGGCGTTTAACCTCCTGCTCGATCAGCTTCAGGCGCTGTACGCAATGCAGCGTCGTGTAGACCGACAGGTAATCCATGTAGTCGGCGATGTCGTGACCACAGTCGGGGTCGAAATTCTCGATCACGATATCGGCCATCACATCGGGGGCGATTGGCCAGGTTTCATCGGCAATCAGCCAGGCCAGATCCTCGGCCCCGTGGCGTAGTCCGGCGTATTCGAAATCGAACCAGCGCAGGTATCCGTCGTCGCCGATGGCGGCATTGCCCGACCGGCAATCCCATTTCAGGAACTGCACACCGGGGTAATCCATCCGCTCTGCCACAGCCGCCATATCGAACTGGCGGGAGATGCCCACCGAATAGGGCTCCATCGCGGTCACCGAACCGACAAAGGAGGTGACCCAATCCGTGTTCGATCCCAGATGCGGCAGCATTTCCGCCAGGTTGGTTTGCCGCCCGGCGGCCTGGATCCGGAAGATCGCCGCCACCGCCTCGGCGGCCAGTTCGACCTGATCCACTGGGTCCTGTTCCATGATCTCTGCATTCAGACGCATCTCGCCGGTGTCGGATTGGAACATCACATCATCGCTGACCCCCAGAACCTGCGGAATATCGTCACAATGGGGCGCTAGTTCCTCAAGTACATGGGCCTCTAAGTGGGTGCGGCGGAAATCGGGCCGCAGCGTGGCAATCACGTTGTGATCTGGATAATGCAGCCGCAAGGATGAGCGTGAATTGCCTCCTGGTGCAGAAATCCGTTCGGGGGCCGCGCCCAGAACCACCTCGGCCTTGGCCGAGATATAGGCCTTGCGATCCTCAAAACTGCCGTCCGCCACGTCTGTCCCTCTTCACCTCAGCGACTTTGCACCTGTCCTGACAGCAGAAAACGGCGGTTTTCGGGACAAACAAGGGCAAAGGCCCGGAAAACGGACCGATTCGGGCGCCACTCGCTATGATTGAATATTTGAACCACTTCATTCGCAGAACAATAAGAGCCCTCAGGATGGCTTTGTTTCCTGAAATATCTGATGCACGCGCGAATTTGACTAAAATGAGACGAAAATTTGTTCCACCCCAGCGTGTTTCATATGTTCACCGTTGAGCGGCACGCCTCCCATTTTGCGCCTGCCGAAACGCATCATTTCAGATCGTAGGGGTGACAATATGACTTGGGGACATTTTTCGCACAAAGGCTGGTCCGGTTGGGGAAAAAGCAGCGGCAAGGACGCCTGCGGCAGCAACAGCTACCACAATGGCGGCGTGCGCGGCGAACACTTCGCGCGCTGGTATGACGGACATCTGTCCGACCGGTTTGGCCACGGCGGCAAAGGCCATAAAAACTGGTGGGACCGCGACGAAAAGGACGATCACGGCACGGGCGGCAGCAAGGGGACCGGTGGCAGTAAGGGCTCCGGCGGAACCAAAGGCTCTGGCGGCGCCCGGGGATCGGGTGGCAAGGACGGCTGCGGCACGGGAGAAGGCACAGGTCGCGGATCAGGCGGCGGCACCGGTGGCGGCTCGAAAGGCCATCACGGCGGCAAGGATTGGTGGAACCACGGTGGCAAGAACTGGTGGGACCATGGTCGCAACGAAGATGACGATTGCGCGTCCGATGGCTCTGGAGGAACCCGCGGCTCTGGCGGAACGCATGGTTCTGTTGGCACCCACGGTTCTGGCGGGACTCACGGTTCTGGTGGAACCAGCGGATGGGGCAGCGGTGGCCATTGCGGCTCCGGAGGCACGGGCGGAACCGGCGGCACCGGTGGTACAGGGGGCGGCGGCGAAAACACCGACGATGGCAAGACCACCATCACTTTCACCCTAGGCGAAGAAGGCGGCAGCCAGGTGGACGTGTCCGTCACGCAGACGCCCGGCGGTGAGCTGTTCGTGAAACTGGATCCAACCACCTTTGACGGCCAGGAGGCTGATCTCGACGGCATGTTCTTCAACCTGAGCGACGACGGCCGCACCGATGCACTGCACTTCTACCCGGATGAAAACGCGTTGCCGGTGACCCGCCACAGTGCATCCGCCAATTCTGAGAACACGCTGGATAACGGCGCCACTGTCTCCGAAAACTATGACGCCCACGTGCAATTCGGACAGGTACCGGACAGCACCGAAGGGACCGTCAACAACCTCAACTTCACCCTGTGGTCCGAAGATGGCGCGCTGACGCTGCAGGACTTGGACCTCACCAATGTGTCGATTGTGGTCAACAGCGACGGTCGGGATCCGCAGGAGCTGCACGGTGGTCTGACTGATGAAGCGCAGGCGCAGGTCGAAACCGACCCGGCAGCGGTGAATGGCATGACGCTGGACAGCTGGTCCGAAACCCTTCCGGTCGCCTTTAGCCAACCCGCAACCGAACCGGATGTCATGTCTCTCATGACCCTACCGCCGGAGGATGACATGATGCCGGAAGACCCGGCTGACACGGAAGACGACATGATGGCCGAGGCTGTCTGAGGCCACGCTGCCTCACCATGGACCGAGAAGACATTGACCGGAGGCCCCCAAACGGGGGCCTCCGGCGATTTTTAGGAGCAGCATTACCGAGCCCCTTCGACGATCAACCGTTCACCGAAAAAGGAGGGTGCATCCCGCTGATGCATAAACCTTTCTTTAGGAAGAAAGGTTACACAGCTGGCCGACGGATCCTCAGGAGGTGCAGCGGTGAAACAGGAAAAATGTCAGGCCTGCCGGAATGGCGCAAAGTTCGACCTGCCCATCACCATGGCGTTCCAGCCCATGGTCGCCCTTGGCGCGGAAAAGATCTTTGCCTACGAGGCGCTGCTGCGCGGCAAGGACGGCGCTGGTCCGCGCGAAGTGTTCTCGCATGTCACTTCTGATACGCTTTACGCCTTTGACCAGAAGTGCCGCACCACCTCGATCGAACTGGCAGCAAAGCTGAACCTTGCCGACACCGGCGCACTCCTGTCGATGAACTTCCTGCCCAATGCGGTTTACGATCCAAAGGCCTGCATCCGGCTGACGCTTGAAACAGCGAAACGCACTGGATTTCCGGTGGACCAGATCATGTTTGAGTTCACCGAAACCGAACGGGTGAACACGGACAAGCTGATCGAAATCCTGACCACCTATCGCCGCCTTGGCTTCAAGACCTCCATCGATGATTTCGGCGCCGGCTATTCCGGCCTGAAACTGCTGACGATGTTCCAGCCGGATGTGGTGAAACTGGACGCCGGGCTGATCCGCAATATCGATGTCTCATCGGCGAAACAGACGATTGTTCGCAACACTATCAGGATGCTTGAGGAAATGGGTATCCTGATCGTCTGCGAAGGGATTGAAACCCAGGGCGAATACGATGCGCTATATGATCTGGGTGTGGACCTGATGCAGGGGTATCTGTTCGCCAAGCCGGGATTTGAGTCCCTCCCTGCGCCGCAATGGCCTGTCCACAGCAGCCTGTCCATGGAGCAAAGCATGCTACGCTGAGGCACACGCCAAAAGTTACCGTCACGTCATCCTCTTTTTGAGCGAATTCTCCCACCTCCGCCCGCTCCTATTTGATCCTGGTCACGTTCCACGCGTACGCCCGGCCTTAAAATTGCGCTGTATTTACGGGCACGGTGAAGGAGGTTTCCCATGTATCAACTGACCGAAGACGGCGACTGGACCAACGATTTTGACTACACTCAGACGAACGTCGCAGACATCCAACCCGGTCACAGCGTCAGCGGTACCGTAGGCGGCGCCGATGCGGGCGATCTGATCCGGGTCTCACTGGCCTATGATCAGCCCTACACGTTTACTCTGGAGGGCGACGGGGTTTCCTTTGAGATGCTGGATGACGGCACCGATGCCGGGGCAACAATCGACGGCAACACGATGACCTACACGGCCGAGCACCCCTCGGACTATTATAACATCCGCGTCACTGGCAGCGGCAGCTACACCGTCACCATGCAGGGCCTTCCTGCGGATTATCTGGAGGACGAGGACGCAGGCGACATGAGCGGCGCGCCAACTCTTGAGATCGGATCCAGCATAACGGGCGTCATCAATGGCAGCGCCCGCACCGGAGAGACCGACTACTATGCCTTCCACGCGATTGGCGGAATGGACTACGGGTTCTCCATGGCGCAGGCTGACTCGCCTTTTGGGGCCACGTCCGGCGGCTGGCTGGAAATCCTCGACGCGGATGGAGAGCCGGTCGACGGTGTGTCCGGCGGCGCCAGCGCCTGGGACGGATCAGTGAAGACCTTCTCGCCAGAGCTTTCCGGCACCTATTACCTCGCCGCCTGGACCTATTTCGGCTACTCCGGCGCCTATACGATCAGCAGCTATACGGACGCCGCACCGACCAATCTGGCCAGCCTCGGCACGATTTCCGCCACCGAAAGCGGTGGCTCCACAATGGTTACCCTGCGCGTTGATATCGCCGAGGCCCCCGAAAGCGATATCACGGGAACCGTCTCTGTCACCGCAGTGGACGCGGATTACTCTAAGACGGTCAACAGTTTCGACGCCGCCTTCACGCTGGAGGCAGGCCAGACCTATGTGAACGTCACCGTCCCGGTAGGCAGCAGTGCAGATTACTCAGAAGACACGATCTTTGTCGGTGATATTGCGGAAATTCGTGGTGCCGGGATCGACCAGGGTTTCCTCGCCTCAGAGAGCTTTGTCAGCGAGCTGAGCAACACCCCAACTGCGGGCGACGACGTTCTGGTCGGCACCGATGGAAAAGACCGCATTTTGGGCCTTGCGGGCGATGATGAAATTTCCGGCCTCGGCAGACGCGATACCCTGAAGGGCGGTGCTGGCCGCGACACGCTGGACGGAGACACTGGCAACGACAAACTTCTGGGCGGCACCGGTCGGGACAAGCTGTTCGGCGGCGACGGCGATGACAAACTGCTGGGCGGCGGCGCCCGTGACCGGCTGTTCGGTGGCAGTGATGCCGACATCCTGGACGGTCAGGGCGGCAACGATATTCTGACCGGTGGTCGTGGTCTGGATGTGTTCGTGTTCTCCGGCGACTTTGGCAATGACAAGATCCGCGATTTCAACGCCACACGCAACGGTGAGGACATTGATCTGAGCGGGGTGGAAAGCATCACCGGCATGCGGGATCTGCGCAACAATCACATGAGCCAGGAAGGCGACGACGTGCTCATTCAGGATGGTAACGGCAATTCGATCACGCTGCTGGACGTCGATATAGCCGACCTAGGTGTGGGCGATTTCATCTTCTGATCGTGTAATCGGATTTTCCACCGGGCCTGCATCGCGCAGGCCCGACTGGTCTGATATTGACCAGCAGGTACCCTGCCCGTTCAACCGTTTCGCGGCC
This sequence comes from Phaeobacter gallaeciensis, assembly GCF_001678945.1. Classification (NCBI taxonomy): domain Bacteria; kingdom Pseudomonadati; phylum Pseudomonadota; class Alphaproteobacteria; order Rhodobacterales; family Roseobacteraceae; genus Phaeobacter; species Phaeobacter gallaeciensis. The sequence continues at coordinate 3,863,070 of NZ_CP015124.1, read as the reverse complement.
CCTCAGGGTATAGCTGCAATTCCTCAGCGTGCGATCACGATATCGGCCTGCAACCCGCCCAGTTCGGCGCTTTCGGTCAGGCGCAGCGTGCCGCCATGCGCCCGCGCCACATCCACAACGATGGCAAGCCCCAGTCCAACCCCGGTTCCAAGGTTCTGATTGCGCGCAGCATCCAGCCGAGTAAAGGGACGTATCGCATCACCGCGCTGCTCAGGGTCGATACCGGGACCGTCATCCTCGACTCGGATGCGCAGGGATTTTTCCGTCAAAGTCACAGAGACCCGCGCCCGGCTGCCATATCGTACCGCGTTCGAGACCAGATTTTCCACCGCCCGGCGTATCGATTGCTGGCGTAGCATCACGGTGCCAGACCCGCTCAGCTCTCCCAGCATCACATCCTTGCCTTGCCGCTGCCAATCCTCGACAATGGCATGCGCCATTTGCATCGGATCCACCGGTTCAGGCTCGCCTGTTGACGCACCGCGGGAGAAATCCAGAAAGGCATCCAGAAGCGCCTGCATTTCATCGACATCACGTAACAGCGGTTCCGCTTCCTCTTCGTCCAACATCGCCAGCCCCAACTTCAGCCGAGTCAGCGGCGTGCGCAGATCGTGGCTCACCCCCGACAGCATCAGGGTCCGCTGCTCGATCTGCCGCTCGATCCGGGCGCGCATATCCACGAAGGCGCTGCCAGCGGCCCGTACCTCTGTCGCGCCACGCGGCGAATAAGGGATCATCCGTCCCCGGCCAAAGGCCTGCGCCGCATCTGCAAGCCGCTTGATCGGGCGCAGCTGATTGCGCAGGTAGATGAAAGAAATCAAAGCCATGAAAAGGCCGAAGAAAACCATCGTTACGATCAGCTGATGCGGCGCTGCCGCCGTCAACCGCCGCCTGTCCACCCGCAGTTCTATCCTGCCAAGGTCGGTATCCAGGAACACCTTGACCTCGCGGTTATCGGGAAACTGCGCCGCGACAAAACCCGGCAGATCCTGCTGCAACTTGTCCCGGACAACGCGGCCAGAGAATTCGTACCACCCCACTAGATCCTGCGGGTCAGGTTCACCCTCCTCAAGGAACCGTGCCCCCATCTGCAGAGGCTGCAGGAACGGAGCAATCCGCACCAGCATGTCCTGTTGGCTTTCCGCGCCTGCGCCCTGCTGTTGCAGCAATGCGACCTGCTGCATCACCGTGGCCGTCATCTGGGTGGTCACATCCTCCAGATCTCGTTTGATAAAGACGATGGAGACCACAAGCTGCATCGACACGATAGGCACGATCAAGATCAGCGCCGCCCGGCCATAAAGGCTCCGTGGAGAATATTGTTTGAGCCTTTGCAAGAACATGCGCTAAGCCTACAGGGTCGCCCCATGGCTGTGAAGGCACCCGGCAGGCTTTTGCCCCCGCGCCAGCAACAAAAGGAACGGATACCCGAATGCAGGCTCCAGACGATTTCAATCCCGCCCCCGGTCGTGCCGAAGAGCTGCAACCGGGTGTGCGCCGCATTCTGGCCCCGAACCCCTCGCCAATGACCTATCGCGGCACCAACACCTATCTGATCGGAACCCGGGATCTGGCGGTGATCGACCCAGGTCCGGTGCTGCCAGATCATCTGGAAGCGATTTTGGCCGCAGTGGGCCCTGATCAACGTATCGGTCATATCATCGTCACCCATGCCCATGTGGATCACTCCCCCCTTGCCGACGAGCTCAGCCAGCGTACCAGCGCGCCAGTCTATGGTTTTGGCCCGGCCAGCGCAGGCCGGAGCCCGGCGATGCAGCAACTGGTCGCGCAGGGCATGACAGGCGGCGGCGAAGGCATCGACACCGAGTTTACGCCTGACATCCCGGTGGCAGATGGCGATGTGATCTCCGGCGAGGGCTGGAACCTTGAGGTGCTGCACACGCCCGGGCATCTGGGCAACCACATCGCGCTGGCTTTTGGGGATGCCTGTTTCACCGCCGATCACGTGATGGGCTGGGCCAGTTCGCTGGTCTCGCCGCCCGATGGCGATCTGACCGACTTCATGGCTTCCTGCCGCAAGCTGCGCGCCCGCGACTGGCGGATCTTCTATCCCGGCCACGGCGCCCCGATCACTGACCCTGCCGGACGTCTCGACTGGCTGATCGCCCACCGCGAAGCCCGCGAAGCCGCCATCATTGATGCGCTGCGCTCCGGCCCGGCCCGCCCGGGCGATCTGGCCGCCCGGATCTATACCGAAACCCCGGCGGCCCTATTGCTCGCTGCCGAGCGCAACGTTCTGGCCCATCTCATTGACCTAATGGGAAAATCCCGCGTAGCCCCGGTCGGTGACCTGAGCGCAACCGCAGAATTCAGGCTGCTGGGCTGATCCCTGGACGACCCTGCCCCAGAGCGGTTTTCGGTCCCGGATTGTGCGATCCGATGTTATTTGCATTTTTTTCGCCTCTCCCTCTGGACGCCCCCACGCAGGGCCGCTATACGGCGCGGACCGTTCCGGCGTAGCTCAGCGGTAGAGCAGTTGACTGTTAATCAATTGGTCGTAGGTTCGATCCCTACCGCCGGAGCCATAAAAAGCCCTCAGGTCTTTACGACCTGAGGGCTTTTTTGGTTCCAGAATCTGGAGTGCTATTGGATGCGGGGGTATCGGCGCAAGAGGTGCACTCCCCTCCTTTTTTCTGAACCTGCTGGCCTTCTAAGTTACATTCTGGTCTCCAGTTGAGCGCTAGAGGTCAGAATGGCGAAGCGCCACGTCCGCGTTCTGCGGTCCGAACCCTGTGTCCGTGGATGTGGCCTTTGAGGCCATCAATTAGTCCATTTAATGCGACAGCTTTTTGTGTTCCTTGCCGTCCTCCGAGATGTGAAAGAGAGTGCAGTGGGGCACTGCCTTTGCGCCATGCTTTTTGAGCTCAAACCCAAAGACAGACGTTTTGATTTCCAATAAAGAGGAAAGAATTATCTGTGCATCTGGAAGTCCAGACGCCAGAGGTAATCAGTTGGTAACTCAGGTTGCTTGGCCACCCTTAAGGTAGGTGCAGTGCCTTCCCCCAAGCGCAGGCTTTCATCAAAAGGATGGAGCTATTGCGTCAAACTCTCCGACACCCAAAAAGCCCTCAGGTCTGCGCGACCTGAGGGCTTTTTATGGCTCCGGCGGTAGGGATCGAACCTACGACCAATTGATTAACAGTCAACTGCTCTACCGCTGAGCTACGCCGGAATGTGAGGCGTGGTATAGAAGTTCCATTGTGCCGCGTCCAGAGAAAATTCTCTCCTAGTTGCAGTTTTTTTTCAGCTCCTAAAGTCAGAGCGCGTTTTCTGCCTAACATATTGGTCTTAAGCCCTCTTTCGTCTCCGCGCCGATATCTCCTGTCACCTTGATAGGTCCGCTGTGGAACCGACCTCTGTCCACGCATTTTCAGCAGCAAGGCGGCCCAAAAGCCCGACCGGATTGCCACGTTGTCAGGCTCAGCGCCGAAGCCAGCCCCCTCCCCCGTTATTGGTCAACAGCACGGAGAGCCTGTGCCGCGGTGCGCCGACTTCAGGCGCACATATGGACGGACAGAAAGCTCTCGGCCTCGCACCAGATCTCATCGAGCAGTTCGATCTGGGTGATGTCGCAGCCTTCTGCGTGTTCGATCTCCAGCATCAGCTCGCGGAACCGGGTCAGGCCCAGGACCGCTGCCGATCCCGCCAGGCGGTGTGCCTCCTGGCGCAGCTCTGTCGTCAGCTCCTCGGCCTCAGCCAAAGCTGCCTTCAGCCGCTCCACGTCCTCGCAATACGTCGCGAGGAAGCCGCGGGCGCGTTCCGGGCCAAGCGCATCGAAGAACTGCACGATGTTTTCGTCCTGATTAACCTCCGGCAGCACCGGGGTTCGCCCTGCCCGACGAGCGATCACATCGGCAAGTTCCTGTTTGCTGATCGGCTTGGTGATGACCTCGGCGAATCCCGCGTCCAGAATGCGGGCGTGATCTTCGGCGGCGGCATGCGCTGTAAGGGCTACGATGTCGGTACCTTCCGCCAGTTTCCGCGCGCGGATCCGGCGAATTGCCTCGATCCCGTCCACCTCTGGCATGCTGATATCCATCAGGATCAGATCGAAACTGCCCGCTTCGGCGCAGTTGACCGCCTCCAGCCCGCCTGCGGCCGTGGTCACCCGTTGGCCCTGCTGGATCAGCATCTTCTCCAAGAGCAGGCGATTGATGTCATTGTCCTCGACGATCAGGACGGCACTGGTCTCCTGTTCCTGATCCGATTGCGCCTCGGCCTTGACCATGGGCGCGCTGGCCACTGGCAGCGGCAGCGACATCGAGAACAGGCTGCCTTCGCCAAGTTCGCTTTCGCAGGTGATTTCACCATCCATCGCCTGCACGATGCGGCGGGTGATCGCCAGGCCAAGCCCGGTGCCCTCATTGCCGCGCCGATAGCTGGAATCGAGCATGGTGAACTCTTCAAAGATGCGCTGCAGATCCTCCTGCGGGATACCGGGGCCGGTATCGGCGACATGGAAGTCCACCACATCCGTCTCCGGCAGGCGCTGGATATCGACAGAAACGGCGCCTTCATTGGTGAATTTCACGGCATTTGCGATCAGGTTGAGAAGCGCTTGCTGAATGGCGCGGGGCCGCCCTGCCACCACCGAGGATGGGCCAAGGCTGCAATGCAGCGACAGATCGATTCCCCGGCTCTTTGCGGTGGCCTGCTGGCTTTCGATCAAACCTTCGGCCAGCTCCTTGAGGTCGAAGACACGAATCTTTTCCGGGTCCACCCCTGCTTCGAGCCGCGACAGCTGCAACACGTCATTCACATGATGCAGCAGAAGCTCCCCCGACACTCGCATTGCCTGGAGATAGCGCATCTGTTCTCCCGAGGGATCGGTGTCTTCCAGAAGGTCGATCGCCCCCAGCACCCCGGTCAGAGGGGTACGCATTTCGTGGCTCATGACGGTGAGCAGATTGGCCTTGGCACGTTCACCTGCAAGGGCATCATCGCGGGCGGTGCGCAACTCTTCTTCGGCCTGCATCCGGTCCGAAATGTCACGCATGAAGCTGACAAAGACCATATCCTGCCCCGACTGACTGAGCGAGACCGAGAGTTCGACCGGAAAAATTTCACCGGACTTGCGCAACCCTTCAAGCTGGACCCGGCCGGCGCCGATCACTTTGGTCTGGCCGGTATTGAGGAAACGCGCCATGCCCCGGGCATGCGCTTCGCGCAGGTGCATCGGAATGATCAGCTCCTGCATCTTCTGCCCGATGACTTCGGCGCTGTTGTAGCCAAAAATCGTTTCGGCCGCGCCGTTGAACGCCTGGATACGGCCTTCGGTGTCGACCACCAGAATGGCGTCGAGAGAGGAGGAAATCATCGCCTCCATCTGCGCGGCGGCGCGGCTGCGCTCTTCGGCCAGCTGGCGCCCGCGCCGGTACATCTGCGCCAGCATTAGCGCGGTGATCGCAATGGCCGCGAATAACGCCAGAATGACCCAACCCAACTGGTAGAGGATATCGAACAGCTGTAGGCGCTTGGCCTCGGTTCCCTCGACCTGCATCACCACCCCGAACAGGGCAAGTTCACGCACCTTGTCGCCGTTCTGATTCAGTTCCGAACGGACCTGAGAGATGTTTTCAATCAACTGCTCGTCGCTGACATCGATCAGATCGGCCAAGCGATCCAGCCGCGCACTGAGATCGGACAGTAACTTGCTGCCCGCCTCGTTGTCGCGCAGCTCCTGAAACAGCGGGCTTTCCTGAAAGGTCGCAATACGGCTGTAATAAATGTCAAAGCGACGGCGCAGCAGGGGCAGGTCCTTTGCCTGCCGCGCTGCACCGGCTGCTGCATCCAGTTTAAGATGCTCGACCTCGGCCTGCGACATGACCCATTGCATGTTGTCCGTCGCGGCCGTCGATAGGCCCTCGAGCCTGAGGAGAACCTGTTGACCCAGGCGCACGGACTGTACCACCAGCAAAGGCAGAACGATCAGGGCCGCGACCAAAACCCAGCGCGACGCTAGTGGAAATCGCCAGTCCGTTTCTTTGGTCACCGGGCCACACCTTTACCGTTGGACGTTGATCCCCTCCAGCTGCCAGATGCTTCTGGAGTAGATCGCTTCGGTTTTATACGAGGGATTGCTATCGTAAGGGTAAACGATCCACAAAGGCCCCTTGGAGCGGACCGACATGGTCTTGCCATTGCGTTCATAGGCGATGATCGGCCCCCCTTCGATCGCATCGGACAGAGGCACCTCGACCATGTAATCGTTGATCGCCCGCGCTTGCAGGACACCAGAGGTCACCCCGAGATGGGCCATGAGATCCTTCAGGGATACGCCGGTGAAGGCCTGCGTGCCAGAGGTCCAGATGGTTTCCGTTTCAAAGGAGGTCTGGCCCAGCGACATTAGCTGATCGCGGGTGAAGGTCGTCGTCGAAGCATCATCCCCTTCGATCTGAACCGTCAGCAGCACGGTGTCGTCGCTGGCGGCCTGCGCCGACGACCCAAGCCCGAGCATCAGGCCCACCCCCAGCGCCAGAACCAGCGCGCCCAAAACATTCATCCAGCGGATCATCACAACACTCCTTTTGAAAATACCCAATTTCACCGCGTCGGACACTGACAGATTGTGCCCCCTCTGGCACCAACGCCTCGGGATATGCGCCTATCCCAAAGGATAGGACGCCTCCCGGATGGGTTATTAAAACCCAACCTTTTCAGCTGTCCTTCTCCAGCTTAATTCAGTTATCTTTCTAAATGTTTTATTGAAAACCGGCCCGGGGCACTATTGTCTGCAAGAGGGAAGACACGTCCAGCCGGGGATTGATACTTATGAAACCCTTGTCGTGTAGGTGTCGACTTTGATTGACCTTCGCTGTCGCTAACAGACTCTAGGAATTCTATGCGTATTCTTTTGGCAGATGATCATGACATGGTTCGCGAGACCATTTCCGCCTACCTCAAATCCGAGGGGGGCGCAGAGGTGTTGCTCGCCACCGATCTGCCGGGCGCGATGGAGCTGATCTCCGCGGAAGGCCCGTTTGACCTGGTGTTGCTGGACTACCAGATGCCCGGAATGACGGGACTGGATGGCCTGACTGAGGCGCTTGCGGCCAATGGCGGCAAGGGCGTTGCGATCCTCTCTGGCAGCGCTCCGGCCAATACTGCCCGGGCGGCGCTCGATGCCGGGGCCATCGGGTTCATTCCCAAGACCATGGGCGCGCAGTCGCTTTTGAACGCGGTCCGCTTCATGAGCGCGGGGGAAATCTATGCTCCGGTCGAGTTGATGCGCGCGGAAGAGAGCGCAAATACGCACCCCCTGGCCGAACGGCTGAGCCCACGGGAGCTGGAAGTCCTGAACGGCCTTTGCCGCGGCCTGTCGAACAAGGAAATCGCCCGCGAGTTGGACTTGCAAGAGGTCACCATTAAACTGCATGTGCGCACCCTCTGCCGCAAGCTTGACGCCAAGAACCGTACCCAAGCTGCCCTGACCGCCAAGGAAGCCGGTCTTTTCTGAACCGCGCCCGCAGACTGCGCCGCACTGGTCGCATTCAGCTGTTCTTTGGCAAGAGGCGGCATTCCTCCTCTCCGGCCGTGCGGCCTCTTGATCAGGCCGCCCTCTGCCGTTTCGCACGTCGGCGGGCCGCACCGGCTTCGGCCTTTTCATTCGCCATGTCCTGGATCCAGTCCTCCCAGATCGACCGGTTGTGGTCCAGTTGGACACTGTCGACAATCTCCACCCGTCCCAGAACCGCAGCCTCAAAGCTTTCCTGTTTCACCTTGCCATAGGCATCGGGCACAAGCCGCCGAACGATCTCGGTCTGCGCGATACCGGCAACAGCGGCCTTGGTGGCATGAAGGATACGCGGCGCATGGCGTTTGATTGCTGCAAGGAGACTGCCCGCCCGCACCAGATAGATGCCGGAATTCCACAGGACATCAGGATCGGCCTCATCCCCCCCCACTCCGGCGCTATACAATGCCTGCATCGGCTCCTGTCCCCGGCGCCGCGACAAGGTTCTGAGACGACCATAAGGCCCGTGATCACGGGTTGCCACCGCCACGATACCGCCCTGTTTGGCCGCAGGCAGTGCCGCGTCCAGCGTCTGAAGCAAACGGCCTTCGGAGGCGCAGGAATGGCTGGCAGGCATGATCAGCAACAGCGCATCCGGCACATCGCGGAACCGCAGCGCAACGGCCGCGAGAGCCGCAGCGGATTTCGACAGCCCCGGCTCGACCAGCAGGGAGCCCTTTACGCCCACCGCGCACATCTGCTGCGCTGCCAGACCTTGATTGGCTTCGCAGGTGACCACCGTCGGAGCGGCAAACATCGGATGATCCAGACAGCGGATAACCGATTGGAACCGGCTTTCGATCATCGCTTCCGCGAAGAAATGCGCCGGAACGCGCTCTTCCCCTGCCGGAACCACAGAATTTGCCTGCCCTGCCATCACCACTGGAAAAATCATAACAACCCTCGCCGGAGTAAACTGATGCCGACAGGTTTACAGAAACTTCACACAAAAAGCGCCTATCCATGGGGCTGCGCAGCGCGCCCAAAAGGATAGGTCGCGCGCAAAGGCGCACCCCATGCGGGCAGCGCTAGGCCAGGCGGCGGTCAGCCTAAGGAGGCAGGCAGATGCGCATAGCCCCGAAACCGCATCCGACCGCCGGAGACCCGCCCCGGCAGCAGATGGTAATTCGGAAAGCGACTGAGGAAGCGTTCAATAGCGATCTTGCCTTCCAGCCGCGCCAGAGTCAGCCCGACGCAGACGTGCGGGCCACCGGCAAAGGCCAGATGCCGGTTCGGCTTGCGCGAGATGTCGAAGCGCTCGGGGTGGTCGAACACCTCCGGATCACGGTTGGCGGCGCCGATCACCAGATGCAGGTTGGTGCCCCGCGGGATCTCAAGCCCGCCGATCTCCACCATCCGCGTGGTTTCCCGGTTGCCCAGCTGGTTCGGGGACCGCATCCGCAGCATCTCCTCCACCGCCGGTTTGATCAGCTCCGGATCCGCCTGCAGCCGTGCGCGCTGGTCCGGGTGATCATTCAAGAGCGCCAGACCATTGCCAATCAGGTTGGTTGTGGTCTCATGGCCCGCGTTGAGGATAAAGATACAATTCTGGATCAGCTCGATCTCGCTCAGCTGCTCATCTGCGCCCTCACCCCGGATCAGCCGGGTCAGCACGTCGGTTTCCGGATCGCCCGGCTGGGCCCGGCGCCGGGCAATAAGGTCGGTCAGGTAGTCCTTGAACTCTTCCACCGCCTTATGCCCGCGCTTCAGCTCCTCATCGCTGAGCGCAGGTTCCAGCGCCCCGAGGATCGCCAGCGACCAATCGCGCAGCGGCCCGCGTTCCTCCATCGGCACGTCCAGCAGGTTGCCGATGATCTGGATCGGAATGGTCGAGGCGAAATCCTCGATCAGATCAACCTCCTCGCGCCCTTCCATGGCGTCCAGCAGATGATCAACAGTCTCCACCAGCCCTGCCTCCATCCGCCCGATGGCGCGCGGCGTCAAGGCCGAGGTCATGATCTTGCGCACGCGTGTGTGCAGCGGCGGGTCGGAAAACACCAGCGATGTGGTGTGATGTTCGAACAGCGGTGAGCCTTCGCCGAACTTGGGCGCAAAGGCGGCCTTCTTATCCGAAGAGAAAGACGTGGTGTCCCGATAGATCCGGTCCAGATCCTCATGTCGGCAGATCAGCACCGAGCCATCGGGTTGCTGCAGAATGGGGGCTTCAGCCAGCAGGGCGTCGTAGAAGGGAAACGGATCCTCCACAAAACCCTCGGGCGGGTTTGCCAGATCAAAATTCAGAATATCGGGTGCGGTTTGCGGTTGTGTCACGTCGTCTCCTCCCAGAACGTGCCGTAACGTCCGCTGTCGTTTTGAGACTGTCAATCGCTGCGGCGCAAAATTCCGCTGCGAAACCAGCGTGACAGCCCCCGGCGCCCCGGATATGTTCGCCCTATGTCCACGCCTATCTCATCCATCCGCAACCTTGGCCCGGCCTCGGAAGAGTCCTTTGCCCGTGCAGGCATCCACTCCGCCGAAGAGCTGCGCGAGCTTGGCGCGGATGCGGCCTATGCGCGGCTGCTGCAGGCGGGCAGCCGCCCTCATTTCATCGGGTACTATGTGCTGGTGATGGGGCTTCAGGGGCGTCCGTGGAACGATTGCAAGGGCGAAGAGAAAAAAGCCCTGCGCAAGCGGTTCGACCAGATCAAGACGGAAAACACCACGGCCAAGAGCGAGGCCGCCGGTCTGTCGCGACTGGAGCGCGAACTAGACGCCATAGGCGTCATTCCCCGTCGGGGATAAGCGCTCCTCCCCCCTTCCGAAGGAAACGGACGAACGAAAAAGGCCGCCCCGGTATCCCGAGGCGGCCCTGAAATCCGGGTCACGGAAAGTCAGGCTTAGCCGACCAGTTCCAGACCGGAGAAGAAGTATGCGATTTCAACCGCTGCGGTTTCCGGCGCGTCGGAGCCGTGAACCGAGTTTTCGCCAACCGATTCCGCGAACTCGGCGCGGATGGTGCCGGGAGCAGCGTCTGCCGGGTTGGTGGCGCCCATGATTTCGCGGTTTTTCGCGATGGCGTTTTCACCTTCCAGAACCTGACACACGATCGGCTCGGAGGACATGAATTCGCACAGTTCGTCATAGAAGGGACGCTCGGCGTGCACTTCGTAGAACTTGCCGGCCTGTTCCTTGGTCAGGTGGATGCGCTTTTGCGCGACGATGCGCAGACCTGCTTCTTCGAATTTGGCGTTGATTGCGCCGGTCAGGTTACGGCGGGTTGCATCGGGCTTGATGATCGAAAAGGTGCGTTCCAGTGCCATCGGGCGTTCTCCATTAGTGTTCGGCCGGGGCAAATCCCCGCGCCGGATATATCGCGCGCCGGGTAACATGCCTGCGCTCGCTTGGGAAGGGCTGAGTTGCTCCCTGGCGCTCAAATCCACGCTGTCAACACGGCCTGCGATCAGCCCGCTTCGGGCAAAGGTTCGCGTATATCGACCCAGCGCACATACAGCGCCGAGGCCAGCGCCAGGATACTGGCGCACAGGATGATTCCCAGCACCATGAAGGGCGCGTTTTCAGGCGCCACCAAAGCACCGGTCAGAGAGGTCAGAACCGCCCCCAGCGCCACCGACAAGGCCCCCGACAACCCCGAAGCGCTGCCCGCCAGATGCGGGCGCACCGACATCAGCCCGGCGCTGGCATTGGCGATGGTGAGACCGTTGCCAAATCCGACGCAGATCGCGGCGCCGAAAAACACCGGAACCGAGCCCTGCCCCAGCGCGAACAGGATCAAACCCCCAAGCGGGCCGAGCGTCGCGCTGATACGGCCAATCAGGATCAGCGTCAGCAGCGACACCCGCCCCGCCACTCGTCCGGTGATGAAATTGCCCACCATGAAACCACTCGTGATGATGCCGATGCCCAGCCCCACCATGGCAGGGCTGAGGTCGAACCAGGCCGCTGCCACCAGCGGCGCCCCGGTGATGAAAGAGAAGAACCCGCCGACCGAAAAGGCCACACAAAGGCTGTACCCCCAGAACCGGCGCGAGGCCAACAGCTCAGGATAGGTGCGCATCTGGGCGCCAAAGGTGGCCGAGCGGTTGTCGTTCGTCTCGCCCCAGTCGCCCCAGGCCAGCGCCAGCATCGCAAGGCCCATCACGGTATAAAGGATGAATCCCGCCCGCCAGCCAAAGGCCATTTCGAGAAAACCGCCCAGCATCGGCCCCAGCATCGGCGCCAGCGCCATCGCCATGGAGACATAGCCCATCTTGCTGGCGGCCTCTTCGGCGCTGTGCATGTCGCGGATCGCAGCGCGGGAGACCACCTGCCCCGCCACCACGGCCCCTTGCAGCAAGCGAAAGCCAAGGAACACCCAGATCGATTGCGCCAGCGCGCAGCCGATTGAGGCAAGGGCAAAGACCAGCAGCGACACCAGCACCACCGGGCGACGTCCGAAGCGGTCCGACAAAGGCCCCATAACCAGCTGCAATACTGCAGAAATCGCCAGGTAACCGGCGATGGACAGGTTCACCAGACCATAGTCGGCCTGAAAATCCTCTCCGATCCGTGCCAGCGACGGCAGGAACATGTTGAGCGACAGCACCGAAAGGGCGGTGCCGAAGATCAGCGTGGCAATATGAGGGGCCGTTTGCGCAGCTCGCATGGCAGTCACCGGACGTAGAACGGGAGAAAGACGAATTCCCGCCTTGGCTATCACGTGCTCCGGGGATGGGCCAGTTGATACCCAGTTGAGACGCAGCGTGCAAAGGCGCTGGTCGGGCGCGATACCCTCTGCTATGAGCGCGGCCATGCTACGTATTTCGGACATCACCTATTCGGTCGAAGGCCGCCCCCTGTTCGACGGGGCCAGCGCCACCATTCCCACCGGCCACAAGGTTGGCCTTGTGGGGCGCAACGGCACCGGGAAGACCACCCTCTTCCGCCTGATCAAGGGCGAGCTTGCACTGGAAGGAGGCAGCATCTCGCTGCCGTCCCGTGCGCGCATCGGCGGCATCGCACAAGAGGCACCCGCCTCGGACGTGTCGCTGATCAACACGGTTCTGGCCGCCGACCTCGAACGGGCCGAACTGATGGCCGAAGCCGAAACCACAACCGATCCTGATCGCATCGCCGAGGTGCAGACCCGGCTCGCCGACATCGACGCCTGGTCCGCCGAGGCCCGCGCGGCCTCCATCCTCAAGGGGCTTGGCTTTGACGAAGAGGCGCAACAGCGCCCCTGCGCCGATTTCTCGGGTGGCTGGCGGATGCGGGTGGCGCTTGCCGCTGTGTTGTTCTCTGAGCCCGATCTGCTGCTGCTCGACGAGCCGACCAACTATCTCGACCTCGAAGGCGCGCTCTGGCTTGAGGCCTATCTGGTGAAATACCCTCATACGGTCATCATCATCAGCCACGACCGCGAACTTCTGAACCGCTCGGTCGGGGGGATCCTGCATCTGGAGGATCGCGGCCTCATCTACTACGGCGGCAACTACGACCAGTTCGCCCGCCAGCGTGCCGCCAACCGCGCCAATCAGGCCGCAGCCGCCAAGAAACAAGAGGCGCAGCGCGCCCACCTGCAGGCATTCGTGGACCGGTTCAAGGCCAAGGCCAGCAAGGCCAAGCAGGCGCAAAGCCGCGTGAAGATGCTGGAAAAGATGGAAACCATCCGCGCGCCCGAAGACGCAGCACGCACAGTCTTCACCTTCCCGGAGCCCGAAGAACTGTCGCCGCCGATCATCGCCACCGAGGGCGTTTCGGTGGGCTATGGCGACACGGTAATCCTCAGCAAACTGGACCTGCGCATCGATCAGGACGACCGGATTGCGCTGCTGGGCAAGAACGGCGAAGGCAAATCCACCCTGTCGAAAATGCTCTCGGGCCGTCTTGCACCGATGTCCGGCAAGATGACGCAATCGAGCAAGCTGCGCATCGGTTTCTTTGCCCAGCATCAGGTCGACGAGCTTTATATCGACGAAACCCCGCTGCAGCACCTGCAGCGCGAGCGCCCCGAAGAAGGTCAGGCGAAACTGCGGGCACGCCTTGCGGGCTTTGGCCTTGGCGCCGCGCAGGCGGATACCGAGGTCGGACGCCTGTCGGGCGGGCAAAAGGCGCGCCTGTCACTGCTTCTGGCAACACTGGATGCGCCGCATCTTCTGATCCTCGACGAGCCGACCAACCACCTTGATATCGAAAGCCGCGAAGCGCTGGTGGAAGCGCTGACCGCCTATACCGGGGCGGTGATCCTTGTCAGCCACGACATGCACCTTCTGAGCCTTGTGGCCGACCGGCTGTGGCTGGTGTCGCAAGGTACGGTGAAACCCTATGAGGGCGATCTGACCTCTTACCGGTCGCTGCTGCTGGAAAAGGACAAACCGGCGTTGAAACCGGCCGCTGCCAAGCCAAAGCCGAAACGCCCCACGCGCGATGCCATGCTGGCGCTGCGCGCGGAGGCCCGTAAAGCCGAGGAACGCGTCAGCAAACTGACCGCAATGAAGGACAAGCTTGACATCAAGCTAGCGGACCCGGAACTCTACGAGGCAGAGAAGAAGGACGAAGCCCGCGTCTGGCAAGGCAAGCACGCCGAAGTCATCGAGGCGCTGGACCGCGCCGAACTGCTGTGGATGCGGGCGCTGGAGAAACTGGAAAAAGCCGAAGCCCTATGATCGATACGGCCTTTATGATCACCTCTTTTGTCACGCTTTTCGTGATTATTGATCCTATTGGCCTGACCCCGATCTTTCTGGCGCTGACACAAGGCATGACCGCGTCCGAGCGGCGTGGCGTGGCCATTCGCGCGTCGCTGACCGCGACCTTCATCCTCGCGCTTTTCACCCTGTTCGGAGAGGCGGTTCTGGCCTTTGTCGGCATCTCAATGCCCGCCTTCCGCGTCGCAGGTGGCGCGCTGCTGTTCCTCACTGCGCTCGACATGCTGTTCGAACGGCGCACCAAACGCCGCGAGCATCAGGGCGAGGAAGCCACCGAGGTCGAGGACCCCTCCGTCTTTCCCATCTCCATCCCGCTGATCGCAGGCCCCGGCTCGATTGCAACCGTGATCCTGCTCGCCGGTCAGAAACCGGGCATCGAAGGCTTTGCCCTGGTGATGAGCATCGTTCTGGCGGTGTTGTCGCTGATGCTGGTGATGTTCCTTGTCTCCGGCGTGCTGGAGCGGCTTCTGGGCAAGACCGGGATCAACGTGGTGACCCGGCTTCTGGGCATGCTACTGGCGGCGCTTTCGGTGCAGTTCATTCTGGACGGTCTGCGCGCCTTTGGCTTTGCCGCAGGCTAGTATCGCGGCGCGAACTTCCTACATCAGAAAGCAGGAGGCGCGCTGATGACCGATATGGACTATGCCCGGGTGATTTATCTTGTCCTGCTGCTGGTGGCGGTAGGATCCTGGGTCTTCGTGCAGAACCGGCAGTCGCTGGGCAAGACGGTGCAGATGCTCGCCGTTTGGGCGTTTATCTTCCTTGGGGTGATCGCTGCCTATGGTCTGTGGGGTGATATCCGCAGCACGGTAATGCCACAGCAAAGCGTGATCACCGAACAAGGCCGGGTGGAGGTGCCAATGGCGCCGGATGGTCACTACTACCTGACCCTGTCGGTCAACGGCACGCCAGTCAATTTCCTGGTGGATACCGGCGCCAGTCAGGTGGTGCTGAGCCACGCGGACGCTGAGCGCGCCGGGATCGACACCGACAAACTGGCCTATCTGGGCCGCGCGCAGACCGCCAATGGCGAAGTGCGCACCGCCTCTTTCTGGGTGGATGAGATGTCGCTTGGCGGGATCACCGACAGCGATGTGCGGGTTTGGGTCAACGCCGGTGAGATGGATAAATCCCTGCTTGGCATGGGCTATCTGCAACGCTGGTCACGGATCGAGATCCAGAACCGCGCCCTTGTGCTGACCCGTTAAGTTACGGAGCAACGCAACGGGGCAGAGATGCGCGCTGCCCCATAGTCTGAACGCCCATTTTTATTGCTGGGCTTACTTGCTGAGCCGCGCCTTGGGATACCCCGCGCCGCGCACGGCGTTCAGGGCTTCATCACCTGCCCCAGTGGCAGTGAAAGGCCCTGCCAAAACAACTTTGTAGGTCTTGCCCTTGCGGGTGAGCGTGCCGAGACGGACCGGCAAGCCCGTGCTGCGGGCCAGATCCCGCGCAGCAGCGCGCGCCGCCGCCGGATCGGCAAAGGTCGCCGCACGGACGTAGCGACGCGGTGTGGCTTCAGATGCAGCCGCTCCCGCCTCGGGGTCCGACCTGGTCGACAGACGCAATGCCAGCGGCTCGCGCGCCTCGGCGGCGCTGCGGGCATGACGCCCCGACAATGTGACCGTCTGCCGGTCCAGCGGTTTGCGCACCAGTTTACGCGGCAGGCCATCGGTCCAGACCTCGGCCATCTGCGCATCTCCTGCAGCGCTGCGCACGCCGCGCATGGTATTCATGCGGTCGTCATCCCGTTCCACCCGGACGTAACCCGGCGGCACCGCAGTCTGTCCATTCGGCGTGGCCGCTGTCAGCGTACGCTCGGCGCGCCGGGGGTTCAGGCGATCATCCTCCCAGACCGGGCGGTAGCCTTGCGGCACCGTCAGCCCCGTGCTCAGTCTGCGCTGCTGATAGACATGTGCGGGCAGGATACGGGTGTTGGGCGCCAGTTGAAGCGACGAGTTCTGATCGCCCGCCCTGTCCCGGCCATAAGTCACCGGCGCTTCGGCCTGCGGGCCACAGCGGACGCCTGCGGATTTGTTGATGTACTGCTGGCTGATCGCCGAAGCCCCAGGGCAGCCGCCAGACGTCGGCGCCGTGCGCACTTGCTGCGGTGCAGGCTGCGGCGCCGGAACAACCGGAGCCGGTTTCACGACACGCCGGGGCGCGGCGGTGGTGACCCGCGTGGGGCGGGCACTGGTGCTTTGCGCAGTGCGGCGCGGTTTGGTGGTTGCGGCAACTGCAGGGGCGCTTGCAGGAGCCGTCGTCCGAGACGTGGGCGTCGCCTTTTTGGCGGGAGCCGTTGCAACCGCGGTCGCGGCAGGCTGCTGTTCCTGCGGCAGGGTGATGATTTCAGGCCCCGCGTTCGCCTGCGGCTGGCGTTTAGCAGCCCCTGCGATGGTAGTAGGCTTGTAGCCGCACAATTGCTTGCGGCTGCGGGTTACGCGGGGCACCCAGTTCACATTGCCGTCGATCCCGGCGCGGATATAGATACAACCGCGGCTGTCGACATATTGCTTACCCTTGTAAGAGGCCGGGGGCACCTCTGCTGGGGGACCGGAGGCCCGCAGCGTCTGCGCCTCCACGGCCTGACCCACGCCTTGAACGCTCAGCGTGCCTGCAATGATGGCGAGCGCGACAATTCTTGTTATCTTCATACCAGAGCCCCACAACATATGGGCATACGATGCCTGATAACCAAATCTTAGTAAACCCGGCGCCGGGCACAATCTGGCGGCGTTCGGGCAAATTGTTGCCCCGGCTCCGCTGCCAATGCAGGCAGCGGGCCCAGAGCCACCAAATACGAATTACTTGGTGCCGAACATGCGGTCGCCGGCATCGCCAAGACCGGGCATGATATAGCCTTTTTCGTTCAGCTCGCGATCCAGCGAGGCAGTGACGATCGGCACATCCGGATGCGCCTCTTTCATGCGCGCAACGCCTTCCGGCGCGGCCAAGAGACAAAGGAAACGGATGTTGTTGGCACCGGCCTCTTTCAAGAGGTCGATGGCCGCTGCCGAGGAGTTGCCGGTCGCCAGCATCGGATCGACGGCGATCACCAGACGATCCTTCAGACCTTCGGGCGCCTTGAAGTAATATTGCACCGGCTGCAGGGTTTCCTCGTCGCGGTAGAGACCCACAAATCCAACCCGGGCCGAAGGGATCAGTTCCAGCACGCCATCCAGCATGCCGTTGCCCGCCCGCAGGATCGACACCAGCGCCAGTTTCTTGCCCGCCAAGATCGGCGCTTCCATTTCCTCCATCGGGGTGTCGATAGTGGTGGTGGTCAGCGGCATTTCGCGAGTGATCTCATAGGCCAGAAGCTGGGTGATCTCGCGCAGCAGACGCCGGAACCCGGCAGTCGATGTGCCCTTGTCCCGCATCAGGGTCAGTTTGTGCTGGACCAGCGGATGATCAACAACGGTCAGATGTTCGGACATATCGGCACTCTCCTGCGAATAAATTTGGTCTCTCTTATGCGCCCTTGCCCGGTGCAGGCAAGCCGGATTGCCCATTCCGCTACAGAAAGCTGCGCCCCGGGCCGCTGCTGGCCACGCCCAGATGCTGCGCAACCGAGACACCGACATCGGCAAAGGCCCGCGCGCCCAGCGATCCGGCGCCCGGTGCCTGACCCGGTGTCTGGCCCGGCGCGGCCACCAGAACCGGCACCTGTTCACGGGTGTGGTCGGTCCCCGGCCAGCTGGGATCATTGCCATGATCTGCGGTCAGCACCAGAATATCCCCGACCCGCAACCGTGGCAGGATCTTTCCGATTTCATGGTCGAACCATTCCAGTGCCCGGGCATAGCCCGAAATATCGCGCCGATGACCGTAAAGACTGTCGAACTCCACAAAGTTGGCAAAGGTCAGGCTGCCTTCCTCTGCCGTCTCCACCGCCTCGGCCAGATGCTGCATCAATTCGGCGTCGGGGCCTTTCTTCAGGGTGTCGATGCCGCTCATAGTGAAGATGTCGCCGATCTTGCCGATGGCGTGGACCTTCTGCCCGGCGTCCTGCACCCAGTTGGTCAGCAGCTTGGCCGGGGGCGTGATCGCAAAATCCCTCCGGTTGGTGGTGCGGGTAAATCCACTCTCTGGCGTGCCTACAAACGGGCGCGCGATCACCCGGCCCACCTTCATCGCATGCAGGCGCGGCGCCACCGCTTGGCACAGGTCCAGAAGACGATTGAGGCCAAAGCTCTCTTCATGCGCAGCGATCTGAAAGACACTGTCGGCAGAGGTATAGCAGATCGGGGCACCGGTCTTCATATGCTCGGCCCCGTAACGGGCAATGATATCGGTGCCCGAGGCGTGACAATCGCCCAAGATCCCCGGCGCCCCCGCGGCCTCTGCGACAAAGGCGCTGAGATCTGCCGGAAAGGCAGGTGTCTCGTCTGGAAAGAAATGCCAGTTCCATGGCACCGGAAGGCCTGCCAGCTCCCAATGGCCCGAAGGCGTATCCTTGCCGGGGCTGATTTCAGCGGCGCAGCCCCACAGCCCCTCAGGTTCAGCGGTCAACCCCGGAAACGGCACAGCAGATGCCAGCCGCATGGCCGATCCCAGTCCCAGCCGCTCCAGATTGGGCAGATGCAGCGGGCCACTGCGCCCGTCCTCGGCGCGGCCCTCGGCGCAGGCCTGCGCGATATGGGCGAGCGTATTGGCACCCAAGTCCGGCAGGTCGCCGTTGTAAAAGCGATCCGCATCCGGCGCACCGCCGATTCCAACGGAATCCATCACCACCAGAAAGGCGCGCGCCATCAGATGATCCTTTCGTGAATGAGCGGCGGCAGTTCCGGCGCCGCGTCTGCGATGGTGATCGCCGCCAGAACCTCCTGCGCGGCGCGGTCGGCGGCCTCTTCCCGGGCGGCATGAATGCGCACCAGCGGCGTTCCGCGTGCAACGCGCGCGCCCAGCGGCAACAAATCCGACAGGCCGACAGCAGGATCGACAAGATCGCTTTCGACCATGCGCCCGCCGCCAAGGCCGACCACGCAAAGGCCCAGCGCCTCACCGTCGATGGCCGAGATATAGCCGGCCTGCGGCGCGGTCACTTCGCGGATGACGCTGGCTTCAGGCAAAACACTCTGCCAGTCGCTGGCAAAGCCCTGCGGCCCGCCCATTGCGGCCACCATGGCTTCGAACCGGGCGGCGGCCCGGCCATCGGTCAATACCGCCGACAGGCGCGCGGCGGCCTCTTCCGGAGTTTTTTCCAGTCCCGCCTGCACCAGCAGCACCGCCCCAAGTGCGATGCTGATCTCAGCCAGCGGCCCGGTGGCATCGCCGGTCAGCACGCGCATCACCTCAGCCACCTCTAGCGCATTGCCCAGAGCGGGCGCCAAGGGCTGGTTCATATCAGTGATCAGCGCCGAGGTCGGGCAGCCTGCCGCATTGGCGGTGTCCACCAGCGAACGCGCCAGCGCGCGGGCCTCCTCGTCAGATTTCATGAAGGCGCCCGAACCTGTCTTTACGTCCAACACCAGCGCATCGGGGCTGGCGGCCAGTTTCTTGGACAGGATCGAGGCGGTGATCAGATCCAGGCTTTCGACCGTGGCCGTCACATCGCGGATCGCATAGAGCCGTTTATCTGCGGGGGCGATCTGCGCGGTTGCCCCGACGATGGCACAGCCGACATCGCGCATCAGACCGTCCAGTCGATCCTCGGACACTGAGGTGGTAACGCCGGGGATGGCCTCCATCTTGTCCAGTGTCCCGCCGGTATGGCCCAGGCCCCGCCCCGAGATCATCGGCACATAGGCACCGCATTCCGCCAGCGCGGGCGCCAGCAACAGCGATACGCAGTCGCCGACACCGCCAGTGGAATGCTTATCCAGCACTGGCCCATCCAGATCCCAGCTCAGCACATCACCGCTGTCGCGCATGGCAAGCGTCAGCGCGCGGCGGCCATCCGTGCTCAGCCCCTGCAGACAGACCGCCATGGCAAAGGCCCCGGCCTGGGCATCGCTGACCGTACCATCGGCAAGCCCTTGGGCAAACCAGCGCAGATCGGCGTCACCCGGGGTCTCTCCCCGGCGCAGGGCAGCATTGATCGCACGGGCATCCATAGGGGATCAGGCCCCGGCCATATGGTCGGCACCAAAGGCACCGGGCAACAGATCGGCAATGGTGGCGTGCCGCTCGGCCCCTGCGGTGGTGCCCATGGTCACAGACACTTCTCCGCTGCCGAATTCAGCCAGTTTCTGACGGCATCCGCCGCAGGGCGGCACCGGGTCGGGACTGTCGGCGATCACATAGACCTCTGCCAGCTGCGTCTCGCCCGCTGCCACCATGGCGGCAATCGCCCCGGCCTCGGCGCAGGTGCCTTCGGGATAGGCGACATTCTCTACGTTGCAGCCCACGTAGACCGTGCCCGAGGCCGCGCGAATGGCGGCCCCGACCTTGAAGTTGGAATAGGGCGCGTGCGCGTTCTCACGCACGGCAATGGCTGCTTCCTTCAGTCTCATGCTTCCTCCAGCTTTGTGTTGAAGGTACCCGGCAGGCTGACCTCAAGCAATTCCAGATCCGCAGAGCCATCGCTGAGCCGCGTTTTCATGCCGGGCGGAATGACGAAGGCATCGCCTGCTTCCAGCTCATAAGGATCACGCCCTTCCCCGTGCAGGGTTACGCTGCCCTCCATCACGAAGGTAAAGAGGATGTCGGTGTCGTGGCTGGCCCAAAGGCTGTTGCCCGCCTCTGCGCCCTCCGCGCGGCGTACCACCTGCACCGAGGCGACGCCCTTGGTGTTGTCGTTGATGGTCGTGTCGCGGCAGACAAAACCCGGCAGACGGAAAGGAACCCAGTCGGCGCCCGCCGCCTGATTGTAGACAAACCGCTGGCCCTGCCATTCGCGATCAGGGCGGTAATGCGGGGTCGGCAGGGTCATCTCGTGGTCGATCTCGGTCACATGTTCCGCCGGAACGCCGATCTCGATCACCTGCACGTTGTCGCTTGCCTCCAGCACGCGGTGACGGATTTCAGGCGGCTGGATAAAACAATCGCCCGCCGTCAGGCGCATCTTCTCGCCCTGATCCTCATAGACCACATCGACCCAGCCGTGGATGCAGAAAATCAGCTGAAAGCCGACCCGGTGGAAATGCACCATATCCGGCACTGGCCCGCCATCGGGGATGCGGATGTGGCTGGCGATGATCGAGCCGCCCAAGCGGTCCGGCACCAGATCACGGTAATGCATGCCCGCGCGCCCGATGATCCAGGGCGCCTGATCCTTCAGCCTGCGCACCACGAAGGAATGCACCGTGTCCGGCATCACAATTGGTTGATGACGCTCTTCGATTTCGATTTTGGTGCCGTTCGGGGCGGTCAGACTACGCGCCCCGCCCGCGAATCCCTCGGGGTCTTCGGTCAGAATGCGCAGGGTTCCGGGGCTCTCGGGGGCCCCCCGTTCGATACGCAGCCGCAGGCCATGCCCCGAGAAGACACCGATGCGCGGATCGTCCGCCGGATAGATCATATCCAGCTTCATTCCCAAGGTTTTAGTATAAAACGGAATATCGTCGCGTAGCTCCTGCGTGGGCAGGCGCATTTCTGCGATGGTCTCGGCCATCTCTCTTCTCCCTCAGACGGTCTGGTGCGGTTCTGCCCGGCAGAGTGATCCGATTGGATAAAATATGCAAGGATCCGCCCGCCGCCAAGACCGCCCCGAAAACCCTGTTCCCCTCCGGCGCAATATAGTTTAACGCTAAACTATCAGTTTTGGAGGGCCCCATGTCCGATACCCCGAACCTGCGCGACGCCGCGCTGCGCTATCACGAATTCCCCCGCCCCGGTAAGCTGGAGATCCGTGCGACCAAACCGATGGCCAATGGCCGCGATCTGGCGCGGGCCTACTCCCCCGGCGTCGCCGAGGCCTGCCTTGAGATCAAAGCAGAGGCAGGCACCGCCGCGCGCTATACCTCGCGCGGCAACCTGGTGGCGGTTGTCACCAACGGCACCGCGGTTCTGGGGCTGGGCAATATCGGCCCGCTCGCCTCGAAACCGGTGATGGAAGGCAAGGCGGTCCTGTTCAAGAATTTCGCCGGCATCGACTGTTTCGACCTGGAGCTGAACGAAAGCAATCCGGAGAAGCTGGCCGATCTGGTCTGCGCGCTGGAACCGACATTCGGCGCCATCAACCTGGAAGACATCAAGGCGCCCGATTGCTTCATCATCGAGAAGATCTGCCGCGAGCGGATGGGCATTCCGGTGTTCCACGACGACCAGCACGGCACCGCCATCGTGGTGGGGGCGGCAGCCCGCAACGCTCTGCATGTGGCAAAGAAATCCTTCGAGGACATCAAGGTCGTCTCGACCGGCGGCGGCGCAGCGGGCATTGCCTGCCTCAACATGCTGATGAAACTGGGCGTCAAACGGGAAAACATCTGGCTCTGTGACCTTCATGGTCTGGTCTACGAAGGCCGCACCGAAGACATGAACCCGATGAAAGCCGCCTTTGCCCAGAAAACCGATCTGCGCACACTGGAGGATGTGATCGACGGCGCCGATCTGTTCCTCGGCCTCTCCGGTCCCAATGTTCTGAAACCGGATCACGTCGCCCAGATGGCCAAGCGACCGATTATCTTTGCCCTTGCCAACCCGACGCCGGAAATCATGCCCGATGAGGCCCGCAAAGTGGCGCCCGATGCCATCATCGCCACCGGGCGCAGCGATTTCCCCAATCAGGTCAACAACGTCCTGTGTTTCCCGTTCATCTTCCGCGGCGCGCTGGACGTCGGCGCGACCGAGATCAACGACGAAATGCAGATCGCCTGCGTCGAAGGCATCGCGGAACTGGCGCGCCGGACCACCTCGGCCGAGGCGGCGGCGGCCTATCAGGGCGAACAGCTGACATTCGGCGCCGACTACCTGATCCCGAAACCCTTTGATCCGCGCCTTGTGGGGGTTGTCTCCTCTGCCGTGGCCAGCGCCGCCATGAAAAGCGGCGTTGCCACCCGCCCGATCGCGGATCTGACCGCCTATCGCGCCCAACTGAACCAGACCGTGTTCAAATCGGCGCTGTTGATGAAACCGGTGTTCGAAGCCGCCCGCGCCGCCGCCCGCCGCATCGTCTTTGCCGAGGGCGAGGATGAACGGGTGCTGCGCGCCGCGCAGGAGGTGCTGGAAGAGACCACCGAAACCCCGATCCTGATCGGCCGCCCCGATGTGATCGAGGCACGCTGCGAGAAGATGGGCCTGCGCATCCGACCCGGCAGCGATTTCCAGATCGTCAACCCGGAGAACGATCCGCGCTATTACGATTACTGGAACAGCTATCACAAGCTGATGCAGCGCAAGGGCGTGACCCCGGATCTGGCCAAGGCGATCATGCGCACCAATACCACGGCCATCGGCGCCATCATGGTGCACCGCGGCGAGGCGGACAGCCTGATCTGCGGCACCTTTGGCGAATACCGCTGGCACCTTAACTATGTGACCCAGGTTCTGGGCGGCGGCACCTATGCACCGCATGGCGCGCTGTCGATGATGATCCTTGAGGACGGCCCGCTGTTCATCGCCGACACCCAGGTGCGGATCGAACCCACCCCCGAGCAGATCGCCCAGACCGTGATGGGCGCAGCGCGCCACGTACGCCGCTTTGGTCTCGAGCCCAAAATTGCCCTGTGCTCGCAATCTCAGTTCGGCAATATCGATTGCGACACCGGTGCCCGGCTGCGCGACGCCATAGACATTCTGGACGATAAGCCACGCGATTTCATCTACGAAGGCGAAATGAACATCGACACCGCGTTGGATCCTGAGTTGCGCGGGCGGATCTTCCCCAATTCCCGGCTGGAAGGCGCGGCCAATGTGCTGGTCTTTGCCCATGCGGATGCTGCCAGTGGCGTGCGCAACATCCTGAAAATGCGCTCGGACGGGCTGGAGGTCGGCCCCATCCTGATGGGCATGGGCAACCGCGCCCATATCGTCAGCCCGTCGATCACCGCACGGGGGCTTTTGAACATGGCGGCAATTGCGGGTACGCCCGTCGCCCACTACGGCTGATAGCGACCAATTTAGCGCGCTTGCGCGCCGCCCCCCCGGTGAGCGGCGCGCCAGTGCCGTCACGTCAGATGCGGAGCCTGCGCTCTGCCCCGCATATGAATTGCTGAATATAAACACAAAAGTAACCCCCGACACTTAGCAAGACATTGGTATGGCCCGTGCCAAGCGGTATTGACGCGGGCTGGTCACAGGAGGCGGTTCAGGACGTAACAGGTCCGGAATTGTCCGGCGCAAGGCAGGGTCTGCCAAGGCGCAGTGCGAAGGTTGGACGAGGTGACGGAACAGTTTCCGCAACATAGCCCAGAAGGAGACGGTGGAGCCGCCGGAGCCGAAAGGGACTGTCAAGCGCAGGAACAGCGGATCGGGCTGAGCCTCCTTAAGCACGCCTATCGCAACCATCTGTCCAATCTCTTCGTGAACGTCGCCTGCGTCCTGGGCGTCTACGCCCAGTTCCAGTACACGGGGCAAGGCAGCACCTTGGTCGATACTCTGACCGCCTGTCTGCTGACGCTGTCCATTGGCCGGACGATCCTGGCAGCGCGGGACGAAAGGCACCTGTCGCAGGAAACCGATCCTGACTCATCTCTGGCAGTCGGTGCCAGTCGGCGTTATTTCCTCGGCACATTTCTTGGCAGTCTGATCTGGGGGGGCCTGCTGCATGCTGCCCTGCAAAGCGGCAATCAGGACCTGAAGTATTTCACCGTCATCGTGGTCTCTGCCATGGCCTCCGGGGCGACCGGGGTGCTCGCGCCGATGGCAAACACGGGCCGTATCTATATCGCCACCCTGCTGACGCTGATCATCGCTGAACTGTGCCTGCAGCCTGTGCCGGAATTCGCTCTCGCCACTTTGGTTGCCGTCTTCATGGCCGTCATGTTGGTCACACACCAACGCAACTACAATATCCTACGCCATTCGATCCGCCTGCAACTGCGCAATCACGAACTGGTGCAGGACCTGCGCGTCCAGCAGGAAGCCCTGACCGAACTCAATGCAACGCTGGAAGACCGGGTCAAGAAACGCACCCGAGACCTGAAACGGCTGGCCGAACATGACAGCTTGACCCAGCTGTATAATCGCCGTGGC
The DNA here is from genome assembly GCF_001678945.1 of Phaeobacter gallaeciensis. Lineage (NCBI taxonomy): Bacteria > Pseudomonadati > Pseudomonadota > Alphaproteobacteria > Rhodobacterales > Roseobacteraceae > Phaeobacter > Phaeobacter gallaeciensis. Next base: position 3,837,816 of record NZ_CP015124.1, on the reverse strand, counting down.
ATCATTCAATGGGTGGAGGATCAGCAGCCCAATATCCCTGACGGATATGCCTTTGTGGTGATCTTCATCGATCTGGACCGGTTCAAGCAGATCAACGACGGCATGGGCCATGCCACCGGGGACTGCGCCCTTGCAGAAATCGGCGAACGTCTGGCTGACGCCGCGCCGGAACACGCGGCCTTCTGTCGTTGGGGCGGAGACGAATTCGTAGGATTGGTTGCCGTGCCTGAAGAGCGCTGCATCGACATCGGCTATGAATTCACCGAACAACTGCGCGCCATTATCGAAAAGCCCATCATCTTCTCCAGCCAGGAGGTCACCGTGGGGTTCAGCGCCGGTCTCGCCGTCTCGCGCCCCCGTCCGGTCGCCGTCAGCGAGGCGATCAGATCTGCGGATCTGGCCGCCGGAGAGATCAAGCGGACCGGACGCGGCAACACGCTGCTGTTCTCCAAAGAGCTGGTTGAAGAAAAAGAGCGCCACCTGATCATTGCCCAGCGCCTGAAACACGCGGTGCCTGCCAATGAAATGCACCTGGCCTTTCAACCGCTCGTGCATGCAGATGATTTCTCGTTGCATTCCTACGAGGTTCTGCTGCGCTGGGACAATCCGATCCTTGGCCGTGTCAGCCCGGAAGAGTTTATTCCCATCGCCGAAGACATCGGCGAGATCGTCCGCATCGGCGAATATGTGCTGGATACGGCACTCTCGACCTACACCGAAGAACTTGGACGCGATTCACATGTGAAACTGGCGCTCAATATCTCGCTGCGGCAGCTGGTTGTGCCCGGGTTCGCAGACTTCATTCTGGGTTACCTTGAAAAATACGGCCTGTCCGCCCGGTCGCTGATCCTTGAGGTGACAGAAACGATTTTTGACGCCCGGAATCAAAACCAGATCATCGCGGTTCTAAATTCACTGCACGCCAAGGGCATCGAAGTACACATCGACGATTTCGGCACCGGCTATTCCTCGCTGTCACGCTTGCACGAAATGCCGATTTCGGCGCTTAAGATCGACAAATCCTTTGTTCAGCAGATCGACGATCAACGCTGCGCCATCATCGAAGGCAGCGTCATGATTGCTGAACGGTTCGGTGTGCATACCGTGGCCGAAGGGGTGGAAACCGTTGAACAGGCCCGCCTGCTGCACGCCATCGGCGTCACCTATCTGCAGGGCTACCTCTTTGGTAAACCCAAGCCCCATTTTGCCGAAGTGACAGTGCACTCCGACTTCCTGCTCTGGACCAAGGACAAACAGTCCCGCGCTTCCTAGATCCTGTCGCCCCGGCGGGAAAGTATCACTTCTCGGCCTTCTTTTCCCAGCGTCCACTTTCTTCGGACCAGTATTGCGCCGAACAGCCTGCATCGGTCAGGGTTTTCCACTGCACACGGGCATGCTGCACCGCCTCGGGGTCGGTACCATCAAACAGGATACAAACGCGCTCCAGCGCCTGCACCTCTTCTGGTGAAACCGCTGCCCCATCCACCGCCATGACGCAGCTGGGCGTGTTTGCCGCCTCGGCTTCGGTGGTCAGCAGGATAGGCTGCAACGCATCATGCGGACCGCCCGCCAGCCCGTGCGGCAGGAAGGCGTCATCGCCCCCCAGCCACAGGCGTTCATCCAGCCAGGCCATGCGATCCGGGCTTTGGCCCCGCACAGCAATACGCCAGCCTGCGCCGCGCGCCTTATCCAGCAGCACCGGCAACGTATCCTGCAGTGGCCTGCGCGTCAGATGATAGAAATAGGCGGCCCCCATGGCTGTGTCATTCGGCCTCAAACCGATCCTGCACCAGCCGGTTCAGCGCCATGACGCCCCAGCCCGTCGCCCCTTTGGGTGCATAGGCGGTTTCGGTCTTAACCGAGGCGACGCCCGCGATATCCAGATGGATCCACGGCATGCCGTCCTGAATGAACCGTTGCAGGAACTGAGCGGCGGTGATCGAACCTGCAGGACGGCCGCCGACGTTTTTCATATCGGCAATGCGCGATTTCAGCTGATCATCATAGGCTTGCCCCAGAGGCAGACGCCATGCGCCTTCATCCTCGGCTGCGGCGGATTTCAGGAAACCGTTGCACAGACTGTCATCATTGGAGAAGACGCCAGCGTTTTCGTGGCCAAGACCGATGATGATCGCACCCGTCAGGGTGGCCAGATCGATCACGCCCGCCGGTTTGAACCGCTCCTGCGCGTACCAGAGCACGTCGCACAGAACCAGACGACCTTCGGCATCGGTATTGATGACCTCAACCGTATCGCCCTTCATCGTCTTCACCACATCGCCGGGCCGGGTGGCGTTGCCCGATGGCATGTTCTCGACCAGACCAACCAGACCCACCACATTGGCCTTTGCCTTGCGCAGGGCCAGCGCCTTCATGGTACCGGTGACAACCCCGGCGCCGCCCATATCCATGGTCATGTCTTCCATGCCTGCAGCCGGTTTCAGCGAGATACCACCAGTGTCAAACACAACCCCCTTGCCCACCAGCGCCAGCGGCGCGGCATCGCTCGGGCCGCCCTTCCATTGCATGACGGCGACCTTGGACGGGCTGTCCGATCCCTGCCCCACCGACAGAAGGCAATGCATGCCCAGCTCTGCAAGCGCTGCCTCGTCGAGGATCTCGACCTCAAGACCGATATCGGAAAGCTCTTCGATCCGGCGCGCGAACTCGGTGGTGGTCAGCACGTTCGCCGGCTCGTTGATTAGATCGCGGGTCATATGCACGCCTTCAGCCACCGCCAGGAGCGGAGCGAAAGCCGTCGCCATCTCTTCCGGTGATTTATGCGCGATCACCACTTCCCCCTTCGGTGCCTCATCGGCAGTGGTCTTGTGCTGATCAAACTCATAGGCCCGCAGCGCCAGCCCCAACGCAAGATCTGCCGCCCGAGGCATCGGCCCCGCCATCACGGTAAGCGCCTTGCCGCCTGCGCGTTTTGCCAGTTCAGCGCCGGCCTTTCGGGCCTCGGTCTGGCTGGCGCGTTTGGGCAGCACCAGTACATGCAGTGCCTCAGCGGCCAAACCCGCAGGCCAGGCCATGGTGATCACCGAGCCGGTTTTTGCCTTCTTGAACCCTTCCGATTCGATCAGCCGGGCTATGCCACCCTTGCCCAGACGGTTGGCGGTACGCGCCGCCTGATCCATTGTCCCCTCCGGCGTCACCAGAACCGCGACATGGCCAGTCATTTCGGCCAGGGTCTTGGGATCATAGTCATCAAAACGGATCGGGGTCAGAGTGCTCATCGCATGGGCTCCTGTCGGTCTTTTACATGGTTTTGCAACAGCTACCCTGTGCTTGACGGCTTGACCAGCCCTGCGGATTGCACGCCGCGCCCGGCTTTGATCATTGCCTGTCGGCTGTGCAGATTGCAGTTTTCCCCGCCGGACAAATCCTTTAAGCTGCGGCGCAATCACAACCGCAAGATCTGGGGGGATCAGGTGTCACGCTACGACAGATATGTGCTGTCGCAATACCTGCTGTTCTTCGGCTTCTTTGCGCTCATCCTTGTAGCTGTGTTCTGGGTGAACCGGGCCGTGGTGCTGTTCGACCGGCTGATCGGAGACGGGCAGTCAGCGCTGGTCTTCCTGGAATTCACCGCCCTGACGCTGCCGAATCTGATCCGCATGGTGCTGCCAGTCGCCGCCTTTGCCGCCTCGGTCTGGGTGACCAACCGGCTGCACAATGAAAGCGAGCTGACGGTGCTGCGCGCGACGGGAACCAGCCCTTGGCAAATGGCCCGCCCGGCGCTGGCTTTTGGCATCATTACCGCGCTGATGATGTCAGTGCTGACGCATTTCCTGTTGCCGTCCTCGATCAACCAGCTTGCGCTGCGCGAACGGGAGGTGTCACGCAATGTCACAGCCCGCCTGCTGACCGAAGGTAAATTCCTGCACCCAGCCAAGGGCGTCACCTTCTACATCCGGCAAATCGACCCTGACGGCACTCTCAACGACGTGTTCCTTTCGGACCGGCGCGATCCGGAGCAATCGGTCACCTACACAGGCGCCCGCGCCTTTCTCGTGCGCGATGGCGACAAGGCCCACCTGATCATGGTGGATGGCATGGCGCAGCGGCTGGATCACAAGCCCCAGACGATGTCGACCACCGTCTTTTCTGACTTTTCCTATGATATCAGCTCTCTGACTCAAAAGATTGGTCAAACGACCCGCAATATCCGCGCCATTTCCAGCCTTGAGCTTCTGACCGCAAAAGAGACGATCACCGACAGCGAAGGCTATTCGCAGGGCGCCCTCACTGAAGAACTGCATCTGCGGTTTGCCCGGGCCCTGGTCTGCGTCACGGTCGCCCTGATTGGGTTTTCCGCGCTGATGTTGGGAACATTTTCGCGCTTTGGGGTCTGGCGGCAGGCGCTGATAGCCTTTGCGCTGCTGATCGGGGTCGAGGGCCTGCGCGGTATCGTCTCGGAACCCGTTCTGAAGAACCCCGATCTTTGGCCGCTGATTTATCTCCCCGCACTGAGCGGCCTTGCCATTGCGCTGCTGTTTCTGCATCTGGCCAGCCACCCTAGCCTGCTGCGCAGGCGGCGGCGGGCTGAACCGGGAGAGCAGCTGGCGTGAAACTCGATCTCTATTATGCACGCAGATTTGCGCAGTGGTTCCTCGTTATCGCTGGCGTCCTAATGACGTTGGTGGTGCTGATCGACCTCAACGAGCAGATCCGCCGGTTTGACAGCCTCGACCTCGGCGCCGGTAAGTTGATCGGTCTGACACTGTTGAACGCCCCCGCCGCCTTTGACGAATTCCTGCCGCTGATCATGATCCTCAGCACCATCGTGCTGTTCGTTGGGCTCGCGCGCAGCAGTGAGCTGGTGGTGACCAGAGCCATCGGTCGCTCTGGCATTCGGGCGCTGGCCGCGCCGGTTCTGGTAGCCGCGCTGATCGGCATTCTGGCCCTCAGCACCCTGAACCCCATCGTCGCGGCGACGACCAACCGTTTCAAAACCCTTTCGGAAACCTATCGCAACGGCGGCCCCTCGGCGCTGTCGCTGTCCGGCGAGGGGCTGTGGCTACGTCAGGGTAGCCCGCAGGGGCAATCGGTGATTCACGCGTCGGGCTACGCGGGCGAGCAGCAAGACTCCAGCCTGGGAAACGGCGATGCCGACAGTATCAAACTGTTCGACATCACCATTCTCGACTACGCCCCCGGCGGCACACCAATCCGTCAGATCGTCGCCGAAAGCGCCCGGCTGCAGGGCGGCGACTGGCTGCTGACCAAGGCCAAGGTCTGGCCATTGGCCGCTGGATTGAATCCCGAAACCAGCTCGGCTGAGCACGAAGTGTTACTGGTGCCGACCACACTGACCACCGACCGGATCCGCGACACGCTTGGCACCGCTGACGGGATCTCGGTTTATGACCTACCCGCCACCATCCGCGATCTGGATGAAGCCGGGTTCTCCACCAAACGCTACGAGGTTTGGTATCAGGCCGAACTGGCCCGGCCGCTGTTCCTGGTGGCCATGGTGCTGGTAGGTGCGGCCTTTACCATGCGCCATGCCCGCTTTGGCGGCACAGGTCTGGCGGTACTCACTGCCGTCTTGCTGGGCTTTGGCCTTCACTTCATACGAAACTTTGCGCAGGTTCTTGGCGAGAACGGCCAGATCCCGGTGGCCTTGGCCGCCTGGGCTCCACCGGTCGCCGCGATTCTGCTGACTATGGGCCTGCTTTTGCATGCCGAGGACGGTTAATATGCGCCGCACCCTTTTGCTTTCCGTGCTGCTGCCGTGGCTGGGCCTGACCGTCCCCGTGCAAGCGCAGGACACCAATGCCGCTGACGCGCCGCGACAGCCTGCAATGCTGGTTGCAGACCGGGTATTCATCGCCCCAGACCGGACGCTGGTTGCCAGCGGCCATGTCGAGGCCTTTCAGGGTGACGTCCGCCTCAAGGCACAAAAGATCACCTATGACCAAAGCAGCGGCACGCTGGAAATCGAGGGGCCGATCCGGATTGACCAGGGCGGCGAGATCGTCATTCTTGCCAATGCTGCCGAAATGGACCGGGACCTGCGGAATGGTCTTCTGAGCAGTGCGCGCATGGTGTTCCAACAGCAATTGCAGCTGGCCTCGCTGCAAATGACGCGAGTCAGCGGGCGCTATACGCAACTGTACAAGACCGCCGTCACTTCGTGTCACGTCTGCGAGGACGGAAGCCCGCCGCTCTGGCAGATCCGGGCTGAACGCGTGACCCATGACCAGCTCGAACGCCAGCTTTATTTCGAGAACGCCCAGCTGAGGGTTCTGGATGTGCCGGTGTTCTATTTCCCAGGAATCCGCCTGCCCGATCCGACGCTGAAGCGAGCCACCGGTTTCCTGATCCCCTCTTTGCGCACAACCTCGAACCTCGGCTCCGGGGTCAAAGTGCCGTATTTCTTCCGGCTTGGTGACCACCGGGACCTGACGCTGTCGCCCTATGTCTCGCGCAAGACCCGCACGCTGGAGGCACGCTACAGGCAGGCGTTCCGTACCGGCACGATTACATTCGAGGGCGCCCATACCCGCGATGACCTGCAACCCGGCGACAGTCGCGGCTATTTCTTCGGGACCGGCAGTTTCGATCTGCCCCATGATGTCCGCCTGGGGTTCGATGTAAAAACCGTCTCGGACGACGCCTATCTTGCCGACTACGGCCTCGACGATCTTGACCGGCTCCGCTCGGATCTGACGCTAACCAAGGCGCAACGTGACATGATGTTTAGGGCTGGTCTTTATCACTACAAGACGCTGCGCGACAGCGAACAGCAGGAGTTCATCCCCTCGGCCGTCGCCGATCTCACCTTCCAGCGCCGCTATTTCCCGCAGAATATCGGTGGCGAAATGCGCCTGACGCTGGAGGCCCATGGCCACCGTCGACAGTCGGATCAGACCAGTACCGGCGCCTTGCCGCTGGGCCGGGACATTGCCCGTGTGACCGCCGATATCGACTGGCGCCGTCAATGGCATTTCGCGAGCGGCCTGGTGGCCGAGTGGCAGGCCGGCGCTGCGACAGATGCGTTTTCGATCTACAACGACGCCAAGTTTGACAACACCGCAACCCGGCTGACGCCGCGCAGCGCCCTGACCCTGCGCCTGCCGATGAGCAAGGTCAGCGCCACCGGCAACCGCAGCTATCTGGAGCCCATCGTCCAGCTGGGCTGGAGCGATGTCACCGGCGATGCGGTGCCCGGCGACGAAAGCGGCTTTGTCGAATTCGATCAAGGCAATCTTCTGGCCCTGTCTCGCTTCCCCGCTGTCGATGCGCGCGAAGACGGGCTGACCCTGGTCTACGGGGTCAACTGGGCGCATTACGCGGTCAATGGATGGCAAGCCTTTGCCACCGTCGGACAAATCTTTCGGCAGGATGCGGACACCCGCTTCACCAAGAGCTCGGGCCTCGGCGGCACCACCTCAGATATCCTGATGGCAGGGCAGCTGAAGCTGAGCCAGGATCTGTCGCTAACCACGCGCGGCCTGCTGAACGGGTCGCTGAACTTTTCCAAGGCGGAATTCCGCGGCGATTGGCGCCACGAAAAGGGGTCGTTGTCAGGCACCTACCTCTGGCTTGGCACCGACCCGGCCGAAGGGCGCAGCGAAGAGACCTCGGAAATGTGGTTCGACGGCTCCTACGAGATTTCACCGGCCTGGCGCGCCAGCGCCAACCTGCGCTATGACATCTCTGATGCACAGGCCACGCGGGCTGGTATCGGCCTTGCCTACAGCAATGAATGCGTCACCGTCGACGTTTCGCTCAACCGGCGTTATACATCTACAACAAGTGTTGAGCCTTCGACCGATTTTGGGTTTACCATCGCGTTGAACGGGTTCTCCGTGAACAGCGGCAACAAAAAGTACAGGCGATCATGCAGCAATACCTGACCCTCCGGACTCCGGCCTCCCTGATCCATCGCGGCCTGCGGTTTGCGGCCAAGTCGGCCACGGCCCTGACGCTCTGCGCCGTTCTTCTGACGCCGGTGCCTGGCGCCGCGCAGGGGTTGTTCTCGCCTGCCATCACGGTCGATGACTCGGTCATTACATATTACGAACTCGAACAGCGCGCCCGTTTCATGGGGGTGCTGCGGGTTCCGGGCGACCTGATGAAGGCGGCCCGCAAGGAGCTGATCAATGACCGCCTGAAACTGGCGGCCATGGCTGAGGCTGGCATTGAGCCCAGCGAAGAAGAGATCACCGCAGGCATGACTGAACTGGCCGGGCGCGCCAACCTGTCGCTGAACGAATTCCTGTCGGCGCTGCAGGAAAGCGGCGTCGATCCGGAAACCGTGCGCGATTTCTCCCGCGTCGGGCTGGGCTGGCGTGATCTGGTCGGTGCCCGCTTCTTGTCACGCGCCCGCCCGACCGAGGCAGAGATCGACCGCGCCATGGGTCAGGCTGGCTCCGGCAGCGTTCAGGTTCTTCTGTCCGAGCTGATCCTGCCGATCAACGAACAAAACGCCGCACAGGTCGAGGATCTGGCGCGTCAGGTCTCGCAATTGCGCAGCTATGATTCCTTTTCCGCCGCCGCCAGCCAGTATTCCGCTGCCCAAAGCCGCGAACGTGGTGGCCAGCTGAACTGGATGCCGATCACCAAACTGCCGCCCCAGCTGCAAGAGGTCGTGCTGGCCCTCAGCCCCGGCGAGGTGACCGACCCGCTGCCGTTGCAAGGCGCGGTTGCCCTGTTCCAGATGCGCGATCTGCGCGAGGTCACAGGACGTGCGCAACGCTATGCCGCGATCGATTACGCCGCCTATTACCTGCCCGGAGGGCGCAGTGCCGAGACATTGGCCAAGGCGCAAAGCATCATCTCCCAGACAGATACCTGCGACGATCTTTATGGGGTGGCAAAGGGTCAGGATCCTTCGGTTCTGGATCGTGTCAGCCTGCCCCCGGCAGAGATTGACCGCGACATCGCGATCGAGCTTGCGAAACTCGATCCCGGCGAAACCTCGACCGCAGTGACGCGCAACAACGGCAACACCTTGGTTCTGCTGCGCTTGTGCGGACGCACCGCCGAACTCGGCGAAGGTGAAAGCCGCGAAACCGTCGCCAATGCCCTGACCGCGCAGCGGGTTGATTCCCTGTCCGAAAGCTATCTGGAACAGCTGCGCGCCGACGCCCAGATCAAAGAAAAATGACCCATACGCGCCCCGTCGCGATCAGCTGCGGCGAACCGGCCGGTATCGGCCCTGAAATCGCGGCCAAGGCCTGGGCTGAGCTGCGGACCAGCTGTCCTATGCTGTGGCTCGGCGATCCGCGCCACCTTCCTGCAGGCACGCCTTATCAGGAGGTTGCGCAGCCGCAGGATGCCGCAGCGATCTGCCCGCAGGCGCTGCCGGTGCTGAAGGTGCCCTTCGCCGGGGACGCCAATACCGGAACACCGGACCCACGCAATGCATCCGGTGTGATCGCCGCAATCGAAACCGCCATATCGCTGGTGCGCGCAGGCGAGGCCTCGGCCGTCTGCACCGCCCCCATTCACAAGAAGGCGCTGATCGACGGCGCGAGCTTTGCCTATCCCGGCCACACCGAATTCCTGGCCCATTTGGTAGGGCGCGACAGGGTGGTGATGATGCTCGCCAGCGACCAGCTGAGGGTGGTGCCGACAACCATCCATATTGCCCTCTCTGAGGTCCCCCGCGCCCTGACGCCGGATCTGCTGCGCGAAACCATCGCCATCACCGCCGAGGGCCTGCGGCGTCAGTTCGGCATTTCCAAGCCGCGCATCGCTGTTGCCGGGCTCAACCCGCATGCAGGTGAAGGCGGCGCCATGGGCCGCGAGGAGCTGGAGTGGATCGCGCCGCTGATCGCCGAGCTGCAATCGCCGGACATGACACTGACCGGGCCGCATCCGGCCGATACGATGTTTCATGCGACCGCCCGCGCCCGCTATGATGCGGCGGTCTGCATGTATCACGATCAGGCGCTGATCCCGATCAAGACGCTGGATTTCGACCGCGGCGTCAACGTCACCCTTGGCTTGCCCTTCATCCGCACCTCTCCGGATCATGGCACCGCCTTTGATATCGCAGGGACCGGTCAGGCGAACCCGTCGAGCATGATCGAAGCGTTGAAAATGGCGCAGCGCATGGCCTTGGCGACCTCTGGCTGAGCCTGCTCCCGCCAGCCTTTGCGCCTGCTGCCCCTTGCCTTGACCCGGTATTTCGCCGCATAGGAAGGGCATGAGCCAGATCGACACCCTCCCCCCCCTGCGCGAGGTCATCGCGACGCATCAGCTGTCCGCCCGTAAATCGCTGGGCCAGAACTTTCTGCTGGATCTCAACCTGACAGCAAAGATCGCCCGCCAGGCCGGCGACCTTACTGGTTGTGATGTGCTTGAGATCGGGCCCGGTCCCGGTGGCCTGACCCGTGGCCTGCTGGCCGAGGGCGCGCGCCGGGTGCTGGCGGTGGAAAAGGACAGCCGCTGCCTGCCGGTGCTGGAGAAGATCGCAGACGCCTATCCCGACCGTTTGCAGGTGATCAATGGCGACGCGCTTGAGATTGACCCGCTGCAATACCTGACGCCGCCGGTGCGGGTGGTAGCCAACCTGCCCTACAACGTCGGTACCGAATTGCTGGTGCGCTGGCTGACGCCAAAAGACTGGCCGCCGTTCTGGCAAAGCCTGACGTTGATGTTCCAGCGCGAGGTGGCCGAACGCATCGTGGCGCAGCCCGGCTCCAAGGCCTATGGGCGGCTCGCCATTCTGGCGCAATGGCGTGCCAAGGCGCAGATCGTACTGTCGCTGCCGCCGGGTGCCTTTACCCCGCCGCCGAAGGTGAGCAGCGCCGTGGTACATCTGGAGGCGCTACCCGAACCGCGCTACCCGGCGGATGCGGCGACCCTGTCGCGTGTTGTGGCTGCGGCCTTCAACCAGCGCCGAAAAATGCTGCGTGCAAGCCTTAAAGGGGTGTCCCCGGATATCGAAGCGCACCTGGAGGCAGCGGGCATCCCCCCAACAGAACGCGCCGAGCAAGTGAGCCTGGAAGCCTTCTGCGCGCTGGCCCGCAGCCTGAAGCCAGTCGCGTAAAACGCCGCCCCTGCGGCAACGCCCTCATTTGACGGTGCTCCAAACCTGTAGCCCAGAGCAAAAGAAAAACCCCGGCCCGCCATCGGCGACCGGGGTTCTCTATTTCGTTCGCAAAAGACCTGAACCACAGGGTGGACGCAGGAACGGGACACATCTGCCCCAATCCCATTGCAGCCCTTACTCAGCGGCTTCCGGAGTGTCTTCTGACGGTTTGGGCTTGGAGCGGCTGCGCGTGGGCTTCTTGGCCGGTTTCTTGGCCTCATCCTCTTTGCCTTCAGCTACGGCCGGTTCTACGACCTCGCCTTGTGCCCCTTCGGGCGCCTTCTTGGCGGCGGGCTTGCGCGGCGCGCGGGGTTTGCGCGGCGCAGATTTCTTCGGCGCGGCCTCGGAACTCGCGCTTTCCGGTGTCTCAACCAGACCGCTGTCCTGATCCTGACCGCCAGCTTCGCGCGGGTCGATCACTTCGGGCTGCGGCGCATCGGCGGGATCAGCTGCGGGTTTAGCCTGAGCCGCTTCGCGTTCCTGACGCTCCATCCGCTCGGCGCGTTCGCGATCACGTTCGGCCTGGCGTTCGCGGTTCTGCCGCTCCTGCTCTTCACGGCGCGCGTCGATTTCCCGCTGCGCTTCGTTCAGAAGGCGCAGGTAATGCTCGGCATGCTGCTGAAAGTTTTCAGCCGCAACGCGGTCATTGCTCAGCTGCGCATCGCGAGCCAGCTGGTTGTACTTGTCTATGATCTGCTGCGGAGTTCCGCGCACCTTGCCCTCGGGACCAGAGCTGTCAAAGACACGATTGACAACATTGGCGCCATTTGCAGGGCGATTTCGGTTCGACTTGGAACGCGAACGTGATTTTGACGATCTCATATGCCTAACGTCAGCCTTGATTGTAAGCGTCGTAGACCCAATCGAGCGCGCCTCAGCGCCGGGTCATCGACATTTTTGGGCTTGATGTCGCCGGGAGGAAAAACGCCCTCACCTTTGTGCGACAGTTTGAGTAACCACTTTAAGCGCCCCCATACAAGAGGCACAGCTTCTTTTTCGACCTTTTTTCTTTCTAAAGTGCGAATTTTCCCATTCGATCCGGCCTAGGCAGGCGCATTCCCGCAAACAACCCGGTCCCGTCCATCAAGATCGGGAAGAACCTGAACCGCCTCCAACCCTGCCGCGCGGAACAGATCCGCGACATCCGCGCCCTGACTTGGGCCGATTTCGACCAGCAGCCGCCCCCCCGGCACAAGATGCTGCATGACACCGGCCAGAATACTGCGATAGGCGCCCAGACCATCGCCGCCATCGGTCAAGGCCATCTGCGGTTCATGGTCCAGAACCTCGGGGTCCAACGCCTCCATTTCAGACCGGGCGATATAGGGCGGGTTGGAAACGATCAGATCGAATGTCCCGCTCACGTTTTGCAACCAATCCGACTGGCGGATATCGGCGCGCTCCGCCACCCGGTGCAGCACCGCATTGGCGCTGGCCTGCAGGCAGGCCGCCTCGCTGAGATCGACGCCAAGCCCAGAGGCATCCTGCTGTTCGGCGAGCAGCGTCACCAGAATGCAGCCCGACCCGGTGCCCAGATCCAGTATCCGTTTGAAGGGGCACGACAGCGCGGCTTCGATCAGGGTTTCGGTTTCCGGGCGCGGGTCCAGAACCTCGCCCGAGACCTTGAAACGGCGACCGTAGAACTCCCGCTCGCCGATTAGATGCGACACAGGAACGCGCACGGCGCGCAGGGCCACAAGTTGCTCATACCGGTCGGCGATCTCAGAAGACAACTCTTCCGGTGCTATCAGTGTAACACGACTCGCTTCGATTCGCGCGGCATGCGCCAAAAGAACCCGTGCATCGCGTGCAGGATCAGGCACGCCGGCCGCCCGCAGCCGCGATGCTGCGGCAGCCATGGCCTGCGCTGCGGTATTTCCCGAATGCGTCACGTCACTGCCCCAGTTCGGCCAGAAGACGCGCCTGATCATCCGCCGTCAGCGCGTCGATGATCTCATCCAGATCGCCCTGCATGATCTGATCCAGCTTATAGAGCGTCAGGTTGATCCGGTGATCCGACATCCGCCCCTGCGGGAAATTATAGGTCCGTATCCGCTCCGAGCGATCGCCCGAGCCGACCTGGCTGGCGCGGCTTTCCGAACGTTCGCTGTCGATGCGCTGGCGCTCCAGATCATAAAGCCGCGTGCGCAGCACCTGCATGGCAATCTCGCGGTTGCGGTGCTGGGATTTTTCCGAGCTGGTGACAACCGTGCCGGTCGGCAAGTGGGTGATCCGCACCGCAGAATCCGTGGTGTTGACGTGCTGCCCCCCCGCGCCGGATGACCGCATGGTGTCGATACGCAGATCGTTCGCATCAATTTTGATGTCGACGTCCTCGGCTTCGGGCAGGACCGCGACGGTGGCCGCCGAAGTGTGAATACGACCTCCGGATTCGGTGACGGGAACCCGTTGCACCCGGTGCACGCCGGATTCATACTTCAGCCGGGCAAAGACATTCTCACCCTTTATATGGGCCACGACTTCCTTGATGCCCCCCAGTTCGGTGGCCTGTTCTTCCAGGATCTCGAACTTCCAGCCGCGCGCCTCGGCATAGCGCTGATACATGCGGAGCAGATCCCCCGCAAAAAGCGCCGCCTCGTCGCCGCCGGTGCCGGGACGGATTTCCAGGATCGCGGGCCGCGCGTCAGCCTTGTCCTTGGGAAGCAGCGACAGCTGCAGCTGATGTTCCGCTTCGGGCAGCGCCGCCTTCAGCGCCGGGATTTCCTCTTCGGCCAGTTCCTTCATATCGGGATCGGCCAGCATGGCTTCGGCCTCGGCCAGATCCGCCACCAGTTTGCGATAGGCCTGCACCTGCTCAACCACCGGCTTCAGATCGGAATATTCCTTGGCCAGGGTCGCAATATCGCCGCCGCTGGCACCATCTGCCATCGCCGCTTCAAGGTATTGAAACCGTTGCAGGATCTGCTCCAGCCGATCTTCGGGTACCATCGGGAACGCCTATTTTGTTCTTGTCATACGGGCCATGGGCCGCCGGGGCGCTTTGGCGCGGGCCGCGCCCTGTGATATGCTAGGGGCATGCATTATACCAGTCTCCTTATCGCAACCGCGCTGATCGGCACCGCCCTGCCCCTGCATGCGGATGTCACCGGTCCGGGCGGCAAGGTGCTCGATTGCTATTGCACCGACAAATCCGGCAGCCGAGTCGAGCTAGGCGAGTTTCGCTGTCTCTCGGTCGATGGGCGCAGCTTCATGGCGCAATGCCAGATGTCCCTGAACGTACCCATGTGGCGCGAGGTCCAGTCGGCCTGCCCTTCGGCCGCGCTGAACGGCGCACAGTTGCCGCAAACCGAAACAGACCACCCGCTGCCAAGGCTTTAGGCGCAAGACCAGCCAAATCGCGCGCACGCCGCACCTTGGTGCGGCGCCCGGCCCAACGGGAGCGGCGCATTTCACAATGCGCCTGCGACGGGCGGGAGCGCCTCCCCCTACTTGTTGAGCATCGCTGCCGGTTGAAAAAACTGCGGGTTTCCTAGTCCACCGCAGCAGTGTCGCCCGCCATCTCCATCTGCGACAACCAATTGTCGATCCGGGCCTTGTTGCTGCCCAGATCGGAGCGGCCAAAGCGCAGCCGAGCGTAGACCTTCAGCAACTCCCCATCCTGCCGGGCCGTGGTGTAATCGGGAAATCCGAACAGCTTGGTCCGGGTAACATAAGTCACCATCTGGTCCTCGACCGAGCCAGCGAGCAATTGCGTGCGCGGCGCCTGCCCGGCGATACGGTCGAACCGGCGCAGCCCGTCCGGGCCTGTGTTCACCACCCGGAAGATACCACCGCGAAATTCCTTGTCCTCGGACAGTTCCGGCTGGGTGTTCCAGTCCAAGGGATCAGAGGGCGCCAACCGGATGAAGCCAAGCACCACAACGACAGCAGCAAGAACGATCCACCCAAGCAGCATAACACGTCCCATCTGGTCTCCCCCCGCCCCGTTTGCTGTCACCGCAGACCGCGGTGCCCTGCGCCGCGGCTGAGGTTGCCTATTTCGTCTTCACACCCGGCAGCACGCACATCAATTCGTACAGCAGGTTCGCCGCTGTCAGCGCCGTGTTGCCCGATGCATCATAGGGCGGCGACACCTCGACCAGATCGCAGCCCACGATATTGAGCCCCTTCAGGGATCGGATCAGCTCCAGCGCCTGCGGTGTCGTCAGCCCGCCGATTTCAGGCGTGCCGGTGCCCGGCGCATAGGCCGGATCAAGACTATCAATATCATAGGTCACGTAGACCGGCCTATTGCCGATATCGCGACGAATTTCCGCACCCATGTTATGCAGCTGCCGCCCCCACAGCTCCTGCGCCGGGAAATGCTGGAAGCCCCAGGACTGCGCCTCGGCAAAATCCTGTGCCGAATAGCCGGTGCCGCGAATGCCGATCTGATAGGTCTTGTCGGGCACGATCAGCCCTTCTTCATAGGCGCGGCGGAAGACGGTGCCATGGGTTTCCTTCTCGCCGAACATCTCGTCGTTGACGTCAGCGTGGGCATCCACATGCACCAGCGCCACGGGACCGAATTTCGCGGCGATGGCGCGCAGGATCGGCAGGGTGATGGAATGATCACCGCCCATGGCAACGGGGATGGCCGAACCGGTCAGGATCGCCGCATAGCTGTCCTGAATGATGCGCAGCGAATCCTTCAGCGAAAAGGTATTGATCGCCAGATCGCCGATATCGGCGATGTTCAGGCTGTCAAAGGGCGCCGCGCCGGTGGCCATGTTATAGGGCCGCAGCATCGCGCTTTCGGAGCGGATCTGTTTCGGGCCAAACCGGGTGCCCGAGCGCCAGGAGGTGCCGATGTCCATCGGAATGCCCAGCACCGCCACGTCCAGCCCTGTCAGCGAGGTCGCCTGCGGCAGCCGCATAAAGGTATTGGGCCCGGAGAACCGCGCCAGATCGTTGCCACTGATGGGTTGATTGAACTCTGCCATTCTCTGCTCAGCCATTCTTCTTTGTCATATTCCAGCCCAGAAGGCAGATGATTTCCATCGCCACATGAGCCCCCGCAATCGCCGTCGCGCCGGTAGTATCGAACGGAGGCGAAACCTCCACCACATCGCCGCCTTTGATGTTGATCCCGGCGATATCACGCAGGATCCGCGCCACCTGCGCCGAGGTCAGCCCGCCCCAGACCGGAGTGCCGGTACCGGGCGCATAAGCCGGGTCCAGCCCGTCGATGTCAAAGGTCAGATAGGTGGGCCGGTCGCCGAGGATGTCCTTGATGCGGCGGGCAGTCTCTGCCGGGCCGATCTCATGCACGGTGGGGGCGTCGATGATATTGACGCCCAGCGTGTCCTCGTTGGTGGTGCGGATGCCCACCTGAACCGAGGTCGCAGGGTCCACGATCCCCGATTTCACCGCCTTATAGAACATGGTGCCGTGATCCACGCGCGAGAAATCATCATCAGCCCAAGTGTCGGTATGGGCATCAAACTGCAACAGCGAGATCGGACCGTATTTCTCGGCATAGGCTTTCAGGATGGGAAAGCTGATGTAGTGATCGCCGCCCAGCGTGACCGAAGCGGTGTCGCTGTCGAGAATGCCCTTGATATGGGCCTGCAGGGTGCCGGGAAAGGCCGTGACATTGGCATAGTCAAAGGCCAGATCGCCGTAATCCGCAATCGCCAGCTCGCTGAGGGGATCAAAGCCCCAGCCATAGGGGGCATCGGGACTTTGCAAGAGGCTCGCTTCGCGGATCGCGCGCGGGCCCAGCCGGGTGCCGGGGCGGTTGGTCACCGCCTGATCAAAGGGCACGCCGGTAACGGCGATATCCGCGGCGCTTAGATCCTTGGTGTAGCGGCGGCGCGCAAAGGACGGTGCCCCGCCAAAGGTGTTCTCATAGCTGAGCCCCTTCAGGTCTTCGCGGGTGAAAGCCTGATCCACCTGGGTCTTTGCGTCTTCCAATGCCATCGGCCTGCCCCGTTACAAGTTGTTAACCCCGTTTCAGCCGGGAATACCCGACTGAAACTATGTTGTCACCTGCTGAGGGTGGTATGAATACCCGCCCTTGCAAGCCAGTCACGCTGCGGGTTGTGCGCGCTCCACCAGACGGGCGAAAAAGGACGCCCCGACGGGTGCGATGGCATCATTAAAGTCATACTTGGGGTGGTGCAGCCCGGCGGTATCGCCTTGGCCGATATACAGATAGGCGCCGGGGCGCGCGTTCAGCATGTAAGAGAAATCCTCGGCCCCCATGTCGCGGGTGGCATCGGGGACAACCCGGTCCTCGCCGACGATTTCGCGCGCGACGCCGACAGCAAAATCCGCCTTGTCCGCATCGTTGATGGTCGCGGGATAGCCGACCTCGTAATCCAGCGTCGCTTCGACGCCGTAAGAGACCGCCTGCCCCGCCACGATCTCCTCCATGCGGCGCATCACCATGTCCTGCACTTCCGGATCAAAGGTGCGGACGGTGCCGTTGATATAGGCCGTGTCGGGAATGACGTTGTCGACGGTGCCGGTATGGATCTGGGTGACCGAGACCACCAGATCCTGAAGCGCATAGTGATTACGGCTGACGATGGTCTGTATCGCCTGGGCAATGCCGCAGGCCGCCATCACCGGATCGCGGGTCTCGTGCGGCATGGCGCCGTGCCCGCCAACCCCCTGAATACGCACATGGAAGGTATCCACCGCCGCCATGATCGGCCCCGGCGTGGTCAGGAAACTGCCCTCGGCCAGCCCCGGCAGATTGTGCAGCGCGTAGACCTCGCCGATGTTGAATTGCTCCATCACGCCTTCTTCTACCATGATACGGGCACCGCCGATGGCCTCTTCGGCGGGTTGGAAGATCAGCGCGACGCGGCCACTGAAATTACGCGTCTCGGCGAGGTATTTCGCTGCGCCCAGCAGCATGGTGGTGTGTCCGTCATGGCCGCAGGCGTGCATGTTGCCCGCGTGGCCCGAGACATATTCGACGCCGGTTTCCTCGGGGATGGGCAGTGCATCCATATCGGCGCGCAGGCCAATCGTCGGCGCATCCGGCGCGTCATGCCCCTGCCCGTTGATGATCGCCACCATGCCGGTCTGGGCGATGCCCTCGTGCAGCTCATCTACACCGAATTCGCGCAGACGCTCGGCCACGAAGGCGGCGGTCTTGGGCAGATCCAGCGCCAGCTCCGGGATCTGGTGCAGATGGCGCCGCCATGCGGTCATATCAGTGGCAAAATCGGCGATGCGGTTGACGACCGGCATGGGGTGGACTCCTTGGTCAGACTCGGGATGATGCATCTGACACCGATCAATAGGCAGCTGCAATGGCCGATACAGAGCTCATCCACGACGAAACCGCCGGAATCGAACGACTTTTAGAAATCATGCGCGCCCTGCGGAATCCCAAAACGGGCTGCCCCTGGGATGTGGCGCAGGATTTCGCCACCATCGCGCCCTATACCATCGAAGAGGCTTATGAGGTCGCCGATGCGATCGAGCGCGAAGCCTGGGACGAACTGAAGGGAGAGCTGGGCGATCTGCTGTTCCAATCCGTCTTTCACGCGCAAATGGCCGAGGAAGCCGGGCATTTCACCTTTCAGGACGTGGTCACCACCATGTCGAACAAGATGGTCAGCCGTCATCCGCATGTCTTTGGTGACGAATCGCGTGATAAATCCCCCGAGCAGCAGACCCGCGACTGGGAGGCGATCAAGGCCGCAGAACGCGCGGGCAAGGCGCAACAGGGCACGCTGGATGGCGTCGCTGTCGGTCTACCCGCACTGCTGCGGGCGCATAAGCTGCAAAAACGCGCCGCCCGGGTGGGTTTCGACTGGCCCGATGCCAGCCACGTGATCGACAAGATCCAGGAAGAGGCCGCCGAACTGGTGGAGGCGCGAGACGAGCTGACACAGGACGCGGTGGAAGAGGAATTCGGCGATCTGATGTTCGTCATGGCCAATCTGGGCCGCCATCTGGGGGTGGAGCCCGAGGCCGCCCTGCGCCGCGCCAACGCAAAATTCATCCGCCGGTTCGAAGGCGTCGAAGCGCGTCTGGCCGATCTGGGCAAACGCCCCGAGGACAGCACGCTTGAAGAGATGGACGCCCTGTGGGATGCCGAAAAGGAAGCCCAGCGCGCCAAAGCCACCTGACCGTGACCAAAAGAGATACAGAAAGACCTTTCATGACCGCACGCAAGATCATCATCGACACGGATCCCGGCCAGGACGATGCCGTTGCCCTGCTGCTGGCGCTGGCCAGCCCCGACGAGCTGGAAGTGCTGGGCATCACCTGCGTCGCTGGCAACGTGCCGCTATCGCTCACGCAGAAGAACGCCCGCATGATCTGCGAAGTCGCCGGGCGCAGTGATGTGCCGGTGCTGGCGGGCTGCGATGCGCCACTGGCCCGGCCGCTGGTGACGGCGGAACATGTGCACGGCAAGACCGGTCTTGATGGCCCCGAGCTGTGGGAGCCCCAACTGCCGCTGACCGACGGGCACGCAGTGGATTTCATCATCCACAACCTGCGCCGCCATGCCCCCGGCTCGGTCACCCTGTGCCCGCTGGGACCGCTGACCAATATCGCGACGGCCTTCAAAAAGGCGCCCGACATCATCGACCGGGTGCAGGAAATCGTGCTGATGGGCGGCGCCTATTTCGAAGTAGGCAATGTCACCCCCGCCGCCGAATTCAACATCTACGTCGACCCCGAGGCGGCTGAGACCGTCTTTACCTCCGGCGTGCCGCTGGTTGTGATGCCGCTGGATGTCACCCACAAGGCGCTGGCAACCCGGCCCCGAGTCGCTGCGATCCGCGCTTTGGATACTCGTGCAGGTCATTTCACCGCCGATATGCTGGACTTCTTTGAACGGTTTGATGTGGCCAAATACGGCTCCGAAGGCGGGCCGCTGCACGATCCCTGCGTCATCGCACATCTGCTGCAACCTGATCTCTTTTCAGGTCGTCACGTGAACGTTCAGGTCGAAACCGGATCGGAGCTGACCCTCGGCATGACTGTCGCCGACTGGTGGGGCGTCACCGACCACGCGCCCAATGCCATGTTCATGGGGGATGTGGACGCGGACGGCTTTTTCGCCCTGATCACCGACCGTCTGGCCCGGCTATGAGCGCCGCCCTGCATCTTGCCAAGCCCGAGCATCTGGGCAAGTTGCTGCCCTTGGTTGCGGCCTGCCACGAGGAGACGGGCCTCGACAGCAGCGCCGAGCAGCGCGAAGCGGCAATCGCGCCGCTGCTGGAGGGCATGCCTTATGGCGCAGTCTATATTATCGGCCCCACCCGTGCGCCCATTGGCTATATCGTGGTCACCTTCAGTTGGTCGGTCGCCTTTGGCGGCATGGACGGCATGGTGGATGAGATCTACATCCGCCCCGCCGTACGCGGCCGCGGCATTGCCACCGAAGTGCTGACAGAATTGCCCAAAACCCTGGCCGAAGCCGGGATCACGGCGCTGCACCTCACCGTCGATCAGGCCAATGAACAGGCACAGCGCCTTTACGCCCGCGCCCGTTTTCAGCCGCGCGAAGGCGAGATACTGATGAGCAAGAGACTCATCCCCTGAGGCCCCAAACAGCGCATCAGGCAGGTTTTCGCCACTTTGGGCGTGTCCTTCGGATTTTTCCCAAAAGTTGATCCAGAACAGATCGGGGCGCTGAAATCGGCGCAATACTCCCCCTCAGACCACTGACAGGAGATGTCCGATGAAAGAAAAACTCACCGCACTCGCCGCTGCTGCCGTTCTAGCCCTGACCGGCTGCGAGAACCTGACCACCGAACAACGCACCGTCGTTGGTGTCACCGGCGGCGCCGCTGCCGGTCTGATCGCCGCCGAGGCGCTGGATGCCAACAAGAACTGGCGCATCATCGCTGCCCTTGCCGGTGCGGCAGCTGGCACCGTGGTGGCCCAGAACCAGGCCACAAACACCTGCGCCTATGCCCGCGGCGACGGCACCTATTACGAAGCGCCCTGCCCCTGATCGCAATCTGACACCGCGCGCCTTGACCGGTGCCCTGACCGGGTGCTAGCGAGGCTTACGCTGAAAAACGCAGGGCCGGTCCGGTTATCCCGGCCCTTGCGGGACGCCGCCCTAAAGCGGCGCCTGCAAGAGTTAGTCAGGCTGGACATCCCTGCCTGAACCCGCAGCAGTCCCCGTCACCGGGGTGCTGCGGTATATCGTGAAATGACCCGTCGCATCCCGTTTACACAGATAGAAAACGGAGTGCGTTCATGCCTCACCCCAAAACGACAGTCATCCTCGCCCAGTTCTTCATCGCTCTGATGATGGCCTTTCTGATGACCGGTATCTTCACCGCCTTTCCCACCGGCTTTGCGCCCGGATGGGTTGGTCTCTGGCTGGGACGGTTCGTGATCGCGATGCCCATCGCCTTTGTCCTGTCGCTGGGCGTCGGCCCACTCGCCTTTTTCCTGGCCAGCCGCCTGATCAGCATCCTGACGCTGTCACGCAGCGCCGGGTGAACCGCCCGCAGGACACGCAAAAGGCCCCGCCGATACCGACGGGGCCTTTCATCAGATCTGTCGCCTGATCCTTACTTCAGGATCGAACGGCCTGCGTATTCGGCCACTTCGCCCAGCACTTCTTCGATGCGGATCAGCTGGTTGTATTTCGCGAGCCGGTCGGAACGCGCCAGCGAGCCGGTCTTGATCTGGCCGCAGTTGGTGGCAACCGCAAGATCAGCAATGGTGGCATCCTCAGTCTCGCCCGAGCGGTGCGACATCACGTTGGTAAAGCCCGCGCGGTGCGCCATGTCGACGGCCCGCAGGGTTTCGGTGAGCGAGCCGATCTGGTTCACCTTCACCAGCATCGAGTTGGCCGAGCCGCGCTGGATGCCTTCGGCCAGACGCGCCGGGTTGGTCACAAACAGATCGTCACCCACCAGCTGCACCTTGTCGCCGATGGCGTCGGTCAGGGCTTTCCAGCCGTCCCAGTCATCTTCGCCCATGCCGTCTTCGATCGAGATGATCGGGTAATCGTTCACCAGCGCCGACAGGTAAGCGACGTTTTCATCGCTCGACAGGGTCTTGCCTTCGCCCGACAGGACGTATTTGCCGTCCTTGTAGTATTCGGTCGCAGCACAATCGAGCGCCAGATAAATGTCCTCACCCGGGCGGTAGCCTGCCTTCTCGATGGACTTCAGAACGAAATCCAGCGCTTCACGAGTCGATGCGATATTGGGAGCAAAGCCGCCCTCGTCGCCGATCCCCGTGCTGAGGCCCGCTGCGGTCAGCTCTTTCTTCAGCGTGTGGAAAACTTCGGCGCCCATGCGCACGGCGTCACGGATATTCTCCGCTGCCACCGGCATGATCATGAATTCCTGAATGTCGATCGGGTTGTCGGCATGTTCGCCGCCGTTGATGATATTCATCATCGGCACCGGCAGAACCCGCGCCGAGGTACCGCCCACATAGCGGAACAGCGGCTGGGTGGTGAAATCGGCAGCCGCCTTGGCCACGGCCAGCGATACGCCCAAGATGGCATTGGCGCCCAGGCGGCCCTTGTTTGCGGTGCCGTCCAGTTCGATCATCGCGCTGTCGATGGCAACCTGCTCGGTCGCGTCAAAGCCGACCAGCTCTTCGGCGATCTCACCGTTGACGGCGGCCACGGCCTCCAGAACGCCCTTGCCCATGTAACGGCTCTTGTCGCCGTCGCGCTTTTCCACTGCTTCATGGGCGCCGGTCGACGCGCCCGAGGGGACAGCGGCGCGGCCCATGGTGCCGTCTTCGAGGATCACATCAACCTCGACGGTCGGGTTGCCCCGGCTGTCAAGGATTTCGCGGGCGTGAATGTCGATAATGGTGCTCATCGGTCGGTTCCTGACTGTGGCAATTGGTTGCCAGCGTCATAACAGCCGAGGGCAGATTGTAAACCGTTTCCGTTATCGCTAACGCGCCTTTATTTCACCGGTTAGGGCTAACAATTCGCTGTTTGCGCCAACAGTTTTGCAGCTGCGGCGATGTGCCTGATCAGGCCGCCGCCGGAACGGCGCGGGCCAGTCGGCGTTCGCGCAGGAAGGTATATAGGCCAGAGGCGATGATCAGCCCGGCCCCGGCCAGGGTCATGGCATCGGGGCGTTCGTTGAACATGATGACGCCCGCCAGCAGCGAAAAGACAAGCCGCGTATAGCGGAAGGGCGTCACAGCCGAGGCATCTCCGACCCGCATCGCCGAAACGATACCGTAGTAACCCAACACACCGAACAGAACGCCGCCCAGCATCATCAGCGTTTCGCCCCCCTCCAGCGCCCGCGCCTCTCCGGGCGTCAGCACCAAGAGCAGCGCCGCCGCCGGAATGACGGCTGCAAAGGCCTGAAAACTGACCACGGTGGAGGGCACGGCACTGTCCATCACACGTGTCAGCAGATCCCGCGCGGCAACCGCCCCAACCGAGACCAGCACCAGCAGGGCAGCAGGCTCAAATCCGCTGAGCCCCGGCCGGATGATCATCAGAACCCCGGCGAAACCAACAAGGATCGCGCTCCAGCGCCGCCAGCCGACCTGCTCACCCAGAAACAGCGCCGCGCCCATAGTGATGACCAAAGGCGTTGCCTGAAACACGGCGGCCACAACGGAAATATCCACCAGCGCCAGCGATGTGGCAAAGCTGACCGCAGCCAGCGCCTCGGTCAGGGCGCGCAGCACCGGCCTCCGGCGCCAGGCGCGCGGGGCAAAGATCCGGTGCCCCTGCAATTTCGCCAGAACTGCAAAGACGCTGCCGCTGCCGAGCCCCAGAAGGATCAGGATCTGCCCTACCGGAAGCCCCTCGGACAGGGTCTTGATGAACATATCCTCCAGGGTGAAGGCTGCCATCGCTCCGATGACCAGAAGAATACCGTTGATGTTGTTCATGCGCGCGCCCTTCCTGTGCCAGGCCCCCGCTATAGGCGCCCTGCAAATCCGGGCATGCCCAGCATTGCCGCCACCGGCAAGCGGTTTCGCGACAGGATGACGCAACATGTTGTGATGTTAATCATCACGCATCGTGATGAATGCGGCTTGTCAGCTCTTTTTTGTCGGCACGCCGTAAAGTTCCAGCTTGTGCCCCTTCAGCTGGTATCCAAGCTTGGCCGCGATCTTTTCCTGCAGCGCTTCGATCTCGGGGTCGCAGAATTCGATCACTTCACCAGTGTTGATGTCGATCAGGTGGTCGTGATGCTCGCGGTCCGCGTCCTCGTAACGGGCGCGGCCGTCGCCAAATTCCAGCCGGTCCAGAATGCCGGCCTCTTCGAACAGCTTTACCGTGCGATATACCGTGGCCAGGGAAATCCCGGCATCCAGCGCGCTGGCCCGGGCGTAGAGCTCCTCCACATCCGGATGATCATCGCTGTCCTGCAGGGCGCGCGCAATCACACGGCGCTGGCCGGTCATACGCAGGCCCTTGGCCTCGCAGCGGGCGATAATCGATTCTGCCATCGCAGTCCTCTCCGTTTCTGGGCTCCCTGTGTAACGAACCAAGCTCGGGGCGCAAACCGTCAAATCACCTGTCGTGCCCATTGACATTCCGGGCCGGGGCCTCCATTTGGGCGTCAGGCATCCATCCCTGCCGCGTGAGCAGAGACGGCCCGGTTGCACCTGAGGTGCAGGCATTTCCCGGCGTCTTAGTGATATGCCCGTGTTCCCAAAATCACGCGTGGGGCGTTTGCAGAGGCCAGCGGCCTGGCATCCGGCCAGCCCCCGCCCGAGGTCCCTGCCCCACCCATCTCCGCAATCCGGGACGCGGTCCCGGAGCTGCGGCACCGGTCTTTTGCGTGATGCAAAGGCCGCGAAAGGACGACAAGTGACTGAATTTTCGACTATGGGGCTGCCGCAGCAGCTTCTCGCCCGCCTTGATGACATGGGTCTGAAGGATCCGACCCCGATTCAGGCGCGCGCCATTCCCCATGCCCTGAACGGCGAGGACGTACTAGGTTTGGCCCAGACCGGTACCGGCAAGACCGCCGCCTTTGGCATTCCGCTGATCACCCGCATGCAGGACTATGGCCGCAAACCGGCGGCCAAGACCGTGCGCGGTCTGGTTCTGGCGCCGACCCGCGAACTGGCCAACCAGATCGCCGCGACCCTCAAAGGGCTGACCGAAGGCTCCCCGATGAAGATCGGCCTGGTGGTCGGCGGTGTTTCGATCAACCCGCAGATCCAGCGTATTGCCCGCGGCACCGATATTCTGGTGGCCACCCCCGGCCGCCTGCTGGACATTCTGGACCGTAACGCGCTGGATCTTGGCTCCTGCGACTTCCTGGTGCTGGACGAGGCCGACCAGATGCTGGACCTCGGGTTCATCCACGCCCTGCGCAAGATCTCGGCCCTGCTGCCGGAAGAGCGCCAGACCATGCTGTTCTCTGCCACCATGCCGAAACAGATGAACGAGATCGCCAACTCCTACCTGCAGCGCCCGGTGCGCATCGAAGTGACCCCTCCGGGCAAACCGGCGGCCAAGGTCACCCAATCGGTGCATTTCATCGCCAAGGCAGAAAAGCTGAGCCTGCTGAAAGAGCTGCTGACCGAGCACAAGGACGAGCGCACGCTGGTCTTTGGCCGCACCAAACACGGCATGGAAAAGCTGATGCGGGTGCTGGACAAGGCGGGTTTTGCCGCCGCGGCGATCCACGGCAACAAGAGCCAGGGCCAGCGCGAACGTGCCCTTGCCGCCTTCAAGTCCGGTGAGATCAAGGTGCTGGTGGCCACCGATGTGGCGGCGCGGGGTCTGGATATCCCGGACGTGAAATACGTCTACAACTACGAACTGCCCAACGTGCCGGATGCCTATGTGCACCGCATCGGCCGCACCGCACGCGCGGGCAAGGACGGTCAGGCCGTCGCATTCTGCGCACCGGACGAGATGGATGAGCTGAAGGCGATCCAGAAGACCATGAAGATCACCATTCCGGTCGCCTCGGGCCGCCCGTGGGAGGTGCTGCCCGATCCGGCAGCGCCCAAGGGGCGTCGTGGCGGCCCGGGTGGCGGCGGCAAACCCGGCGGCGGCGGACGCCCCGGTGGCAACCGTCGGCGTCGTGGCGGCGGCGGGGGCCGCGGTGGCCAGGGTCAAAGCGGCGGTCAAGGTGGCAGCGGCCAGGGCAACGGACAAGGCGGCCAGCGCCGTCGCTCCAGCTAAGCCAAAGCTGCTAACAGATCAGAAGAATCGGAAGCCGCCGCGCCATTGCGTGGCGGTTTTCTTTGTGCGGCGGATGCCTAACCGGCGCGCCGCAGATCCGCCCAGACCGGCAGGTGGTCCGAGGCAATGTGCGCTGGCTGCGCCTGATGCACCCCAGCCCGCACCACCTCCAGACCTGTGCTATGGGCAATTCGGTCCAGCGCGCCAAGCGGTCGCAGCGCCGGAAAGCTAGGTGCAGGCGGCAGGAACCGCATCATTGGCGCCAGCCGGTCCAGAACCGAGCTGCGCGACCAGTCGTTGAAATCACCGCCCCAGACCGTCGGCATATCGGTCCATTTCGCGCTGTGTTGTGCCAGATGCCGCACCTGCGCCCGCCGCGCCCGCCCGGTGAGCCCCAGGTGCGCGCCAACCACCCGCAAGGGGCCGATGGGGGTGTCAAAGGCCGCCCAGACCGCGCCGCGCGGCTCCAGGCCTGGCAGGTCGATGTGGCCCTTGTCGCGCAGGGAAATGCCCTGGCCCTTCCAGATCACCGCATTGCCGTGCCAGCCCAGCGATCCGGCACCGCCCAGATCCACATCCTGCCAACCCGCCTCGTTCAGAACGAAATGCGGCAGCGCCGCGGGCCGGGGCGGCAGACGCTTGTCCGCCTCCTGCAACAGCACGATCCGCGCGCCCATGTCCTCCAGCACGTTCAGGATACGGCGTGGCTGGCGGCGCAGATCCAGACCAACGCATTTCTGAATGTTGTAACTGGCCAGACGCAGGGTGGTCTCGGGCATGGGGGCTCCTTTCCCAGCCAGTGTTCATCGCCCGCACAGCCGGTGCAAGCCAAGATCGCCTTGCCTGCGTCAAGGCGCGCACGATTGCAGCCGATTTTGGCGAAACGTCTTGCTTGACAGTCCGTTACCTCCCGGTGCTGATGCGCCCATGACAGAAAAGAGATCCATGGACGCCGCGGGCGCCCTTGCCCTGACCGGCTTTGCCGCCCTTCTTGGCTTCAATCAGGTTGTTATCAAGATCGCCAACGGTGGCTTTGGCCCGGTGTTCCAGGCCGGGCTGCGCTCGCTCATCGCGCTGGCGGTGATCCTCATCTGGGTCTGGCTGCGCCGCTCCCGGCTGCGACCCGAAGGCGGCATGCCAGCGGGCATTCACGGCTGGGGCATCGTGGTGGGCCTCTTATTCACTGGTGAATTCATCTGCCTGTTCTGGGCGCTGGATGTCTCATCGGTGTCACGGGTGACGATCATTTTCAACTCGATGCCCGTGTGGCTGGCGCTGGCCGCGCATCTGTGGCTGCCGGGAGAGCGACTGAGCGGGTTGCGCGTTGTTGGCCTGGTGCTGGCGATGGGCGGTGTGGTTCTGGCGGTGCTGGACCGGGATGCCAGCGGCGCTTCGGTTCTGGGCGATGTGCTGGCGCTGATCTCGACGCTGTGCTGGGCCGGGCTGGCCTTCTGCGTGCGGGCAACGCCCTTGTCGCGGGTGCCCGCGGTGACGCAGCTGGTCTACCAACTGGCGGTCTCGGCCGTGCTGTTGCTGGCGCTGTCGCCGCTTTTCGGGCCGCTGCTGCGCGCACCCGAGCCGATCCATATCGCAGGCGTGCTGTTTCAGGCCATTGCGATTGCCAGCCTCGGATACCTGCTGTGGTTCTGGCTGTTCACCATCTACAAGGCCGGGTCGGTTGCCTCCTTCAGCTTCCTGTCGCCGGTGCTGGCGGTGGTGATGGGTTGGCTGATCCTTGGCGAGAGACTATCTTATGAGGTCTGGCTTGCACTGGCGCTGGTGGCGGCAGGCGTCTTCCTGATCAACCGCCCCGACAAACGCACCACAATCGGATAAGCAAGCTCTCCCGCCCGTCGCGGAGGCATCACAGATGTATCCGCTCCCGTTGGGTCTGGCGCGCCATGGCGCGCGCGCCGTGCGCAGCACGGCGCCGGGCCCAAGGGGGAGAGCGCCTCCGCAAGGAGGCCGAGCCCGCGCGGGAGCGCGGCCCCTGCTTCTCTGCCTTAGGTGCCGCAGAAGGTTGCTGCGACCACCTCTTCAGGGCGCGGCGGGTTTTTCAGCTCCGCGTGCTCTGGCTGATCCTCAAAGGGGCGCGCCAGCACCAGATTGAGCCGTTCAAACGGCGCCATGTCGCCATCGACCGCGGCCGCTATCATCTCTTCGATACGGTGGTTGCGCGGTATGAAGGCCGGGTTGATCTGCCGCATCAGCGCCTCGGGGTTTTCCTCTGTCTCAAGCCGCTGCCGCCAGCCCATCGCCCAGCTGTCAAAGGCCGCAGGGTCAAGGAACTGGTCACTGGCATTCTCACCAGCTAGCGCCCGGAAGGCGTTGGTGAAATCCGCCTGACCCGCCGCCATGCGCTCCAGCAGATCCTCGATCAGCGCCATATCGCCCTCTTGCGGCCTGGCGATGCCGACCTTTGCGGCAAAGCGGCTGAGCCATTCGCGCTCGATCACCCCCGGCATGGCATGCACGATCTCGGTGGCTTCCTCCACACCCGCCTGCGGATCGTCCAGCTGCTGGATCAACGCCGTGGCCAGCTGCGCCAGGTTCCAGACGATTATTCCCGGCTGGTTGTCATAAGCATATCGCCCCATCCGGTCGATCGAACTGAAGACCTGCGAAGGGTTGTACGTATCCATGAAGGCGCAGGGGCCGTAATCGATCGTCTCGCCCGAAATGGCGCAGTTGTCGGTATTCATCACGCCGTGGATAAAGCCCACCGACATCCATTGCGCCACCAGCCGCGCCTGCGCATCGCGCACCGCGCGCAACAGGCCCATGGGGCCCTGGGCATCCGGGTAGTGCCGATCAATGGCGTATTGCGTCAGCCGCTGCAGCGCCGCGACATCACCGCGCGCAGCAAAGATCTGGAAGGTTCCCACCCGCAGATGGCTTGCCGCCACCCGTGTCAGCACCGCGCCGGGCTTGGCACCCTCGCGCCAGACGGGATCGCCGGTTTCCACAGCAGCCAGCGCCCGGGTGGTGGGGATGCCAAGCGCATGCATCGCCTCGGACACCACATATTCCCGCAACACAGGCCCCAGCCACGCGCGCCCGTCGCCTTGACGCGAATAGGGGGTACGGCCTGAGCCTTTGAGCTGGATATCCCGGCGCTTGCCGTCGCTGCCAATGGTTTCGCCCAAAAGGATCGCGCGCCCATCCCCCAGCTGCGGATTGAAATTGCCGAACTGATGCCCGGCATAAAGCTGCGCCAGCGGATCGGCCCCCTCGGGGATGCGGTTGCCGCCGAACACCTCGGCCATCTCCGGCAGATCGCCCGGGGTGATGCCCATGAGCTGTGCCAGATCGTTGTTGAAGGCAAGCAGGCGGGGCGCGGACACCGGTTCCGGCGCCTGTTTGCTGTAGAACTGAGGCGCAAGCTGCGCGTATGTGTTGTCAAAGGGGATGTGCAATGTCATGGCCCAAACATATGCGGCAAGCCACGGATTGCCAGATCAAACAGGTACAGACAGCAGGAAAGAGGCGCGGATGACGGCGGATCAGATCATCGAACAGCTGAAACTGGAACCCCACCCCGAGGGCGGCTGGTACCGGCAGACCTGGGTTGCCGAGAACGAGGGTCGCCCCACCGGCACTTGCATCTATTTTCTGCTCAAAGCGGGTGAGGCCAGCCACTGGCACCGCGTCGATGCGGCCGAGATCTGGCTGTATCACGCAGGCGCGCCGCTGGTGCTGTCGCTGTCCGAAACAGATGAAGGCCCCGCCACAGATCACCTTTTGACCCCGGATCTGACGAAGGGCGCGCCGCAGCTGATCGTGCCCACAGGCCACTGGCAGGCTGCCCGCACGAGCGGAGACTATACGCTGGTCAGTTGCACCGTATCACCTGGGTTCCAGTTCGAAGGCTTTGAGCTGGCCGCGCCAGAATTTGATATTCCGCGCGCATAACCCTTTGGCGCGCCCCTCTGACACGGCCGCAAGGCCGGGTCGCGCCCGACCCTCCCCACGGGAGGGCGCATTCGCCCCCTCCCAGGGTCAGGCCCGCCCCTTCGTTCTACATGAAGGCCACCTACCCCTCGCCCGGCACGCTCACCACACCACCGCCGACACAGGCGCGCACGCCAGTGGTGCCGGGACAGGAGGTCGGCATGCCCCGCGCCACCCGCACCGCCAGATGGGCAAAGGCCTGGGCCTCCAGCATGTCGCCATCAAGGCCAACGTCCTCGACCGGTTTGACCGGGCAATCGAGCGAGACCCGCAGCATCTCCATCAGCACCGGGTTCTGCCGCCCGCCACCAGTGACCAGCACCATCTCGGGCGGCGCGGGGCAATGCTCCATCCCCTGCGCCACGGCGGCGGCGCACATGGCGGTCAGCGTCGCTGCGGCATCCGCATCGCTCAGCTCCCCCACCAGCTCCACCATTTCGGCAAAATCGTTCCGATCCAGCGACTTCGGCGGCATCTTTGCAAAGAACCCCTCGGCCAGGAACAGCTCCAGCGCGCCCTCTTCGACCTGCCCCTTGCGGGCAATCGCGCCATCCTTGTCAAACGGCAACCCCAGCCGCGCTTGCAGAAGGTCGTTGAGCGGCGCATTGGCTGGCCCGGTGTCAAAGGCCAAGAGCGCGCCGGGATCTTCGGGCCGCTCGAACCGCGGGTCCACATAGGTGAGATTGCCGACCCCGCCGAGGTTCAGAAAGCATAGCGGGCGCGTCGCGCCGATGTATTTGGCGCAGGCAAAGTGAAAGAATGGCGCCAGCGGCGCGCCCTCACCGCCAAGGGCCACGTCATCAGAGCGGAAGTCCCAGATCACGGGCCGTCCCAACGCCTCGGCCAGGGCCGCGCCATCGCCCACCTGCAGCGTACCCTGCCGCCGCGGCGCATGGGCCAGGGTCTGACCGTGAAATCCGACAATCTGCGCGGCGGGAAACCCGGACAAAAGCTCGGCATGGACCTGATCGGTCAGAACGCCTGCGGCCTCAACCTCTGGCCCCGACCAATGGCCGAGCCCCGCGCGCAGCACCGCGCGCTCCGCCTCGCTATAGGGACGGTAACCACTGTCACCAAAAGCAAAGATCCGCTCTCCGTCGGTCTCGACCAGCGCCGCATCAACGCCATCCAGCGAGGTGCCACTCATGGCGCCAAGCGCGATCACCCTACCGGTTTTTGCAATCGCTCGTGTCATTTCCCTGCCCTTCAGCCAGATCAACCGGGCCCGCCTGCCTGCAGACTGCCCAACGCGCATGGATTTTCTGCGCAAAAGCAGGTTCCATGTGCCCCTTTTGCGTTTTATACACCACGTCGCAATAGACAAGCCGAGGCATGCCATGACCTATCATCCCAAATCGGATTTCATCACCGTGATGATGGAGCGCGGGTTTCTCGCCGACTGTACGGACTATCAAGGTCTGGACGAGGCGTTGATGACCCCTGGCCAGTCCGGCTATATCGGCTTTGACGCCACAGCGAAATCGCTGCACGTGGGATCGCTGATCCAGATCATGATGCTGCGCTGGCTGCAAAAGACCGGCCACAAGCCGATCACCCTGATGGGCGGCGGCACCACGAAGGTGGGCGATCCCTCCTTCCGTGCCGATGAACGCCCGTTGCTGACGCCCGAACAGATCGACGACAATATCGCCGGAATCAAAAAGGTGTTTTCGGCCTATGTCGATTTTGGCGACGGCCCGAATGGCGCCATGATGATCAACAACGACGAATGGCTAAGCGATCTCAACTACCTTGAGTTCCTGCGCGACATCGGGCGGCATTTCTCGGTCAACCGGATGCTGTCCTTTGAAAGCGTGAAATCGCGGCTGGACCGGGAACAATCGCTCAGCTTCCTCGAATTCAACTACATGATCCTGCAGGCCTATGACTTTTTGGAACTGAACCGCCGCTATGGCTGCATCCTGCAGATGGGCGGATCGGACCAATGGGGCAATATCGTCAACGGTATCGACCTGACCCGCCGGGTGCTGGATCACGAGATCTACGGTCTGACCTCGCCGCTGCTGACCACTTCGGACGGCAAGAAGATGGGCAAGTCGCAGAACGGCGCGGTCTGGCTGAACCCGGATATGCTCTCCCCTTATGAGTTCTGGCAGTTCTGGCGCAACACCACCGATGCGGACGTAGGCCGGTTCCTCAAGCTTTACACCGAGATGCCACTGGACGAATGCGAGCGTCTGGGCGCGCTGGCCGGGTCCGAGATCAACGAGGCCAAGGTGATCCTCGCCAATGAGGTGACCACCCTACTGCACGGCGCCGACGCGGCCGCCGCTGCCGAGGCCACCGCGCGCGAGGTGTTCGAGAAGGGTGGCGTCGGGGACGACCTGCCGACCTTGACCCTGACGCCTGCGGATCTGGGTGACGGGATCTCGATCGTGCAGTTGATCGTGAAATCGGGTCTCGCGAAATCCGGCAAGGAGGCCAAGCGGCTGATTTCCGAGAATGGCGCGCGCATCGACGATGCCCCGCTGAGCGATGCAGGCCTGATGATCGACGCGGGCGCACTGGCCTCTCCGATCAAGCTGAGCGCGGGCAAGAAACGCCACGCGCTGGTGCAGCTGGCGGACTAAGCGCCACTGGCTATGTGATGAAGAACGTTAAAGAGGCAGGGCTTCCTGCCTCTTTTTTGTTGCTGCCTGCGCTGCTTTGCCTGCCGTGTCGGCCCTTCTCCTCCCACGGGAGTGGGAGTGCCCCGTTATTGAGCGCAGAGCACACCGCACCCGGCGGCAGGGCTAGAAGAACAGAAACTCCGCCAGCGTCAGCAGGATGAAGACCGGAACCGACAGGCCCGTCGCCACAAGAAGGGCTGCGGTCTTGGTGATCCGGGGGCTGGGGGCGCATCGGCCCAGAACTTGGGACTGTTTTTTCATGCGCCCCATTAACCCTGAATTAGGTTTCCACTCGGTAAACATATAGGCATGTTTGATTTCATTCCTGCCGAAACGGCCCAGACCTCGATCCAGCCCGGACGGCACAACACCCTGCCCCAATCCGAAGAATTTCTGCGCGCGCTGCGGGCGACCGGGCAGGATCCGTTGGTCCTGGAGCGGATGAACAATACCACCGTCCTGCGGCAACGGTTCTGGGGCCGCATCGACGTCGCCATGGTCAACCGCGCCACGGTGCACAAACCCCTGCGCCTGCTGGAAATGCTGCAGGAAGAAGGCCTGCGCCGCACGCCGGTGATCCTGTCACCGGAAACCCCCACACCCGAGCTGGCCCGCCACGGCGCGGTGCCTCTGATGGGCCCCGCCAGCGTCGCCCGGCTGGGGCTGGCGCCCTGCCCCGACGCCCGCCGCGCCGCGCTGCATCAGAAATGGCGCAATCGGCTGAAACACGGTGAATCGCAATCCCTGCGCCTGACGCGGCAGAACATGCCGGTGGATCCGACTCACTGGCTGTTTGCGGCCGATCAGGCAAAGCAAACCGAACGCGGCTATCGCAGCTGGCCCGTCGGCCTGACGCTGGCCTATGCGCAGGCCAATCCCGGCATGGCGAAACTGTTCCAGGCCTTCGAGGGCAAGGAACCTGTCGCGGCGATTCTGGTGCTGCGCCACGGACAGCATGCCACCTATCACCTGTCCCACAGCAGCGACCGCGGCAAACAGCTGTCGGCCCATAACCTTCTGATGTGGGAAGCGATGAGCTGGCTGTCCGCCCAGGGCTGCAAGAGCCTGGATCTTGGCGTTATCAACACCGAAGACGCGCCTGGCCTCGCACGGTTCAAACTTGGCACCGGCGCCGACCTGCACGGTCTTGGTGGCACCTGGATTTTCTGGCCGCCGATGGGTCGCCTGCTGGCGCCACTGGCGCGGCTGGACCGGCGCATGATGACGGCGGGTACCGCTGGACAGATCTGATCCCCCATGTTTATTTGAACACATGTTCAGATACTGGGAGGACCCCTGCTCATGAAACTTGACCAGACATGCGCGGTAATCACCGGCGGCGCATCCGGCCTTGGCGAGGCGACTGCCCGCCATTTTGCAGAAGGCGGTGCCAAGGTCACCATCCTTGACCGCGACGCCGAGCGTGGCGAGAAAGTCGCCGCCGAGATCGGTGGTTTCTTCGTTCAGACCGACGTCACCGACGAAGACTCGGTTGCCGCAGCGATTGCCTTTGCTGCCGAGAAGATGGGCCGGATCTCCGCCTGCGTGAACTGCGCCGGCATCGCCTATGGCATCAAGACCGTCGGCAAGGACGGCGCGCATCCGCTGGATGCCTACAAGCGCACCATCGACATCAACCTCGTCGGCACCTTCAACGTGGCACGGCTGGCGGCGGTAGAGATCGCCAAGAACGACCCAGAGCCCGATGGCGCCCGTGGCGTGATCATTAACACTGCGTCCATCGCGGCCTTTGACGGCCAGAAAGGCCAGGTTGCCTATTCCGCTTCCAAGGGCGGTGTCGTCGGCATGTGCCTGCCGATGG
Organism: Phaeobacter gallaeciensis; assembly: GCF_001678945.1. Classification (NCBI taxonomy): domain Bacteria; kingdom Pseudomonadati; phylum Pseudomonadota; class Alphaproteobacteria; order Rhodobacterales; family Roseobacteraceae; genus Phaeobacter; species Phaeobacter gallaeciensis. The sequence continues at coordinate 3,803,278 of NZ_CP015124.1, read as the reverse complement.
CGCGGGATCTGGCGTCCTCGGGCATCCGGGTGATGACCATCGCACCGGGCATCTTCATGACCCCGATGCTGGCCGGTCTGCCCGAAGAAGTGCAACAGCAGCTGGCCGCCGATGTACCGAACCCGCCGCGCCTTGGCGATCCGGCGGAATACGGCCGCCTTGCAGGTTTCATCGTCGAGATGGGTTACCTCAATGGCGAGGTGATCCGCGTCGATGGCGCCCTGCGCATGCGTTGAAAATAGCGGGTTAACAATACGCTAACAGAAAATATTAAAGGGGCGCCGTATCAGGCGCCCCTTTTCTTGCGGCAGTCTAATTACCGCATATCTAAATGAACAGTCAACGATAAGATGCTGATTTTAGACAATGTTTCGCACACGAAACAAATCCACTCAGGCATCGCCCGCCTTTTCCTCCAGCTCCAGCCACTCTTCCTCTGCAGCCGCCAGTTTTTCCTGACGCTCTACAAGGGCTTCGGTGGCTTTCTTGAACTTCACCGGCTCGCGGGTGAACAGCTCGGGATCTGCCATCAGCTGTTCCAGCTTGGCGATCTCCTGCTCCAGCCGGTCGATCTCATCCGGCAGGGCCTCAAGCCGGTGTTTTTCCTTGAAGCTGAGACCTTCCTTCGGCGCCGCCTCCTGTTTGGGCTTTGGCTTGGAAGGTTTTGACTTTTCGACCTTTTCCTCCGCCTCTTTCGGTGCGCGTTGGGACAGGTAATCGCTCCAGCCGCCCGCATAAGCCGTGGCGCGCCCGTCGCCCTCCATGGCGATGGTGGTGGTGGCAACGCGGTCCAGAAAATCCCGGTCGTGGCTGACCAGCAGCACGGTGCCATCATAGGCGTCGAGCAGTTCCTGCAGCAGGTCCAGCGTTTCCACATCAAGATCGTTGGTCGGTTCGTCCAGCACCACAAGGTTGCTTTGCCGCGCCATCAGCCGGGCCAGCAACAACCGCGCCTTTTCCCCGCCTGACAGGGAGCGCACCGGCGCCCGCGCCTGCCGTTCATCGAACAGGAATTCCTTGAGGTAGCCCACCACATGTTTGGGCTGTCCCCGCACCATAACCTGATCGGCCTTGCCGGAAATCCCCAGCGCCGGATCCGTTGTCAGGTTTTCCCAGAGGCTGGCATCGGGATCGAGCTGATCGCGGGTCTGATCGAACAGGGCAATCTCCAGATTGGTGCCAAGGGTCACGCTGCCCGCGTCCGGCTCTTCCAGCCCAAGCAGCATCTTCAGCAGCGTCGTCTTGCCCGCGCCGTTGGGTCCCACAAAGGCGACGCGATCGCCGCGCTGCACCTTCAGCGAGAAGTTCGAGACAATAGTCTTATCATCAAAGGCCTTGGAAAGGCCCTCGGCTTCGATCACCTTGCGGCCTGACTTGGGTCCGGCATCCAGCGCCAGTTCGGCCGCGCCCTGGCGTTTAATCTGCGACGCGCGCTCGGCCTTCAGGTCCTGCAGCGCCCGCACCCGGCCCATGTTGCGTTTGCGCCGAGCCGAAATACCTTCGACGGCCCAGCGGCTTTCGGACTTGATCAAACGGTTCAGCTTGTGCCGCTGCTGGTCTTCTTCTTCCCAGATCTTGTCGCGCCAGGCCTCGAAGGCGTCAAATCCCTTTTCCTGACGCCGCACTTGCCCCCGGTCGACCCACAGGGTGGCGCGGGTCAGCGCGCGCAGGAAGGCCCGGTCGTGAGAGATCAGCACGTAGGCCGCGCGGGTGGATTTCAACTCCCCTTCGAGCCAGGTGATCGCCTCGATGTCCAGATGGTTGGTCGGTTCATCCAGCAGCATCAGATCGGGCGCTTCAGCCATCAGCTTGGCCAGGGCCGCGCGGCGCCGTTCCCCGCCCGAGGCAGTCTCGACCGGGCGCGCAGGATCAAACTTCAGCCCCTCGCCTGCGCGCTCCACCCGGTACATCTCGCCCGGCTCCAGGGCGCTGGCGGCGAAATCACCAAGCGTCGCAAACCCGGTCATCTGCGGGTCCTGCTCCATATAGCCCACCGATTTACCTGGCGGCACCACGATGCTGCCCTGATCCGGTTCGACGAGACCCGCCATCACCTTCATCAGGGTGGATTTACCCGAGCCGTTGCGGCCCACAAGGGCAACCCGGTCACCGGGTTGCACCACGAGGTCGAGATCGGAAAACACCGGATCGCCACCAAAGGTGAGCGATATGCCGGACATCTGCAAAAGAGGAATTCGTGCCATGAAAGCCAGCTAAACCGGCCCGCGCGCGCCGTCAACGCCGACCACGGCTGGGAGCCGTGGAAATCGGCTACACCGGGGCTGCTACAGCGCGCAGCAGGCGTTTGCGCGTCTCCGGAATGGCACCAACATCGACGCCGGTAAAGACATGCAGCGTATTGAGGCCCTCATCCACCACCGCGTGATCGCTGACCCAGCCTCCCATCAACAGATAGGTCCGCAACAAAGGCGGCATATGGCGCAGGGCCACCTTCTGGTCGGGCACGCGCGCTGGGAGGCTGTCAAACCGCACCACCTGCGGCGCCTTGATCACAGGCTGCCACATGCCGGGCGCCAGATGGCGCTGCCTCAAGAGGGCAAAAGTGTCGAGATAGGGCGCAGCTTCCGTACCTGCGAAGGAACTGCACCCGAACAGCATCCGGATATCTTCGGCGTCCACCAGGGCGGTGATCGCCCCCCAGGCGATGCGCAGGATGTCTGCATCCGCGGCGCCTTCCCGAATGCAGAACCGCCCGACCTCAGCCATGCGCCCCTCATAGGAACTGAGCCGGGACAGGTCATAGTATTGGGCTGCATAGCTTTGGGGAATGTCCTGACCGCTCTCCAGCGTCAGCATCCGGAAACACCCAATCAGTGCCCTGGTGTCCCGCTCTTCGATCAGTATGTGGCGGCAGCGGGAATCATAGGGATCACGATCCGGCTTCACAGTACCAAAGCATTGGCTGCGCAACTCTTGCGCCGCGTGAAGATCCGCATCTGTCCCTGCGAACCGGGCCAGATAACGGCCTTTGCTGAGGAGTGTTTCCGTCAGCAGCGTTGCAGACTGCGCCATTGCCGATCCCCCATGTGGCCGCCAAACCTCTCATCCGGCACCCCACCCGCGTTTCCATAGGGCGCAGTCAGACTAGCATCCCCTGATCACAACCGCACGACAGATACCGCAGCCCATGGCCATACCTGCTTACTGGTCGAGGATTGCATCCGGGGAGAAGTTGCCCAGGTTGCCGATCAACTGACGCAGGAAGGTCTTATCTTCGATGCTGGAGGATGTGACCCGGCGCTGCAGCGGGATCACCCGGCCATCCTCAAGCCCGAAACGCTGGATGCCGCTAACGACGCCGCGCGTGTCAAAGTTGACCGCAACCAGTTCGCGGGACACAGGCTTCGGCTCCGCAGCGCCATAATGGCGCATCCGGGTGGACACATAGTAGTAGCCGCTTTCGTTCAGCACGCCGGAAGACGACGGAATACCGATGCTCTCCGCAACCGAGTCTCGGCTGTCCACGCCGACGACCACCTCTGCCAGATCTTCCTCGGATGGCACATAGCCGTGCTTGCGATAGCTGGCCGCGCAGGCGGTCAAGGATCCGCACAGCAGCAGTGTCGCCGCCAGCTTTGCCGCTGATTTCAGCTTGATAGACTGTGCACCCATGATGCCCCCCGAAAGACTGCCGCGACCCCGGCTTGATTACGCCGCCCATCCCGATTACCTAATGCAGCCTTCTGGTTCAAGAAACGAAAGTTTGCAAAATGGCTGACAGCACTGCTTTCCGGGTCGCGGATCTGCCGCAGAACGCCCCGACGCCCTTTGATATCCGCCCCGATGCCGAAGCCCTGGCTGACTTGGCGCGGGATCTGGAGGTCAACAGCCTGCGCAAGCTGCGGTTCGAAGGCGAGATCCGCGCCAGCGGGCGCCGGGACTGGGTGCTGACCGGCACCCTGGGCGCCACCGTGGTGCAGGACTGCGTGGTCACGCTGGATCCGGTCACCACCCGGATCGACCAGAAAGTGCGGCGACAGTACATGGCATCCTACGAGGAGCCGGAAGACGCCGAAGCAGAAATGACCGAGGATGAAACCATCGAACCGCTGGGCAGCAGCATCGATCCCTATGAAGTAATGATTGAGGCACTGACCCTGGCGATTCCCGCTTACCCGCGCAAAGAAGGTCAGGAACTGGGCGAAGCAGTGTTCGCTGAACCGGGTGTTAAACCCATGCGCGACGAAGACACCCGCCCCTTTGCCGCCCTTTCGGCTCTCAAGGAACAGTTGAAAGGCGACGACTGACGGTAAATGAGGCGGAAAAATACCGTATGGTGAACTTCCTGCTGGTACTGACGCCCCGCCTGCCCTAAAAAACCGCTTGCGCCGCAGAGGATTCGCAGTATTTTCGCGCGCTCATCGGAATTTTTGGTTGGACATCGGAGAGGCTGCGGCCTACACGCACGTCACACCGATCACGACAAAACAATGAAATCGCGCGGCGGGGATGGCCCCAAGGCGCCAAGCAGACAAAGGTTGAGACATGGCCGTCCAACAGAACAAAGTATCCAAATCGCGCCGCAACAACCGTCGCGCGCACGATGCCCTGGTTGCTGCAAACCCGAACGAATGCTCCAGCTGCGGCGAACTGAAGCGTCCGCACCACGTGTGCCCGTCCTGCGGCCACTACGACGATAAAGAAATCGTTGCAGCGAACGACGAAATCGACATGGATGAGGACGCGGCGTAAGCCCTCCTTTGATCACATAACGCCAGGCAGGCTTTACCTATGACGGGCAAACCCGATCAATCCAAAGCGCAGACTGGTAAAATTGTGATTTCTGTCGATGCCATGGGCGGAGATGCCGGCCCTGCCGTAGTGGTGGCCGGTATCGCGAAATCCGCCGAGAAGAACCCGAATATCGGATTCATTCTACATGGCCCCGAAGACGAATTGGCACCCTTGGTTGCCAAACGGCGCATCCTGGCGGATCGCGTCGTTATTCGTCATGTCGACAGCGTTGTCACCATGGACGACAAGCCCAGCCAGGTCATGCGCAATGGCAAGGGCACCTCGATGTGGTCCGCATTGGACGCCGTGAAGAACGGCGAAGCCGCCGGGGTCGTCTCTTGCGGCAATACCGGCGCGCTGATGGCGCTCAGTATGCTGCGCCTGCGCAAGGTGCCGGGCGTCAACCGCCCCGCGATTGCGATTCTCTGGCCATCACGGAACCCGCAGGGGTTTAACGTGATGCTGGATGTGGGCGCCGATGTGCGCGCCGACGCGCAGGATCTGCTGCAATACGCGCTGATGGGCACCTCCTATACTCGTAATTCCATGGACATTGCCCGCCCCCGGGTTGGCCTGCTCAACGTCGGCACCGAGGAACACAAGGGCCGCGCCGAGCTGAAAGAAGCCCACGCATTGATCGCCGAAAATGCCGGGATCGCCGATTATGAATTTGTCGGCTTTGTCGAAGGCAGCGATATCCCCGGCAATGTGGCAGATGTCATCGTCACCGACGGCTTTACCGGAAACGTCGCGATCAAGACCGGTGAAGGCACCGCCAGCCTGGTCCGCTCGGCCCTGCGCGAGGCCTTTGAATATTCCTTCCTGTCCAAGATCGCGGCGCTGCTGGCCTATACCTCTCTGTCGCGGCTGGCAAAACGGATCGATCCGCGGCGCGCCAATGGTGGCGTGTTTCTGGGCCTAAACGGCACCGTGGTAAAATCCCACGGCGGCGCCGATGCCACCGGGGTATCGGCCGCGGTGAAACTGGCCTTCCGTCTGGCCGAGCAGGGTTTTGCCGAAAAACTGGCCGCGCGGGTTGCATCCGCCGTTGAGCTTACCCAAGATGCCGCAGGCTCCGACGACGACGACCGGATCTCAACAAAATAAGACCAAGAAGGCAGTCACAGAATGACGCGACGTGCAGTAGTTGTAGGCACCGGCCATTATCTCCCTAAACGCGTGGTCGAAAACGCGGAATTCGAAGCCACCCTGGACACCACGGACGAATGGATTCGCTCCCGCTCCGGGATTGAACGCCGCCATTTCGCCGAAGAGGGCGAAACCACCTCCTCGATGGCAACCGCAGCGGCCAAGGCCGCGCTCTCCGATGCCGGTCTTGTGGCTGACGATATCGACGCGATCATCGTGGCCACCTCGACTGCCGACCTGACCTTCCCTTCGGCGGCCACCATGGTGCAGGCGCAGCTGGAAATGACCCGCGGCTTTGCCTTTGACGTGCAGGCGGTCTGCGCCGGCTTCGTCTATGCGCTCTGCAACGCAAACGCATTGATCGCCTCCGGTCAGGCTGACCGGGTTATGGTGATTGGCGCCGAAACCTTCTCTCGCATCATGGACTGGACCGACCGGTCGACCTGCGTGCTCTTCGGTGATGGCGCCGGCGCGCTGATTCTGGAGGCACAGACCGGCGCGGGCACCAGCGATGACCGCGGGATTCTGGCCACCGATCTGAATTCGGACGGGCGCTACAAGGATTTGCTTTATGTAGACGGCGGTGTTTCCACCCAATCGACCGGCCATCTGCGCATGCAGGGCAACCAGGTTTTCCGCCATGCCGTGGAGAAACTGGCCAAGACCGCAACCACAGCTCTGGAACGCGCGGGCCTTGGCGCCGAAGACGTGGACTGGATCGTGCCGCATCAGGCCAATATCCGCATCATTCAGGGCACCGCCAAGAAGATGGGCCTCAGCCTCGATAACGTTGTGGTGACCGTTCAGGACCACGGCAACACCTCTGCTGCGTCGATTCCACTGGCCCTGTCGGTCGGCAAGGAACGCGGCCAGATCAAGCCCGGCGACCTGATCGTCACCGAGGCGATCGGCGGCGGATTGGCCTGGGGCGCGGTCGTGCTGCGCTGGTAGCACGGGCCAGCGCAATCTCGCAGCACGCAATTCATTGATATTGACAGTGAAATTCCCCACCCCCTATGCTTGAGCAAACAACGGGGACTGGTATGAGCGAAAAAACTCTGACGCGAATGGATCTGAGCGAGGCCGTTTTCCGCGAGGTTGGCCTCTCCCGCAACGAAAGCGCGCAACTGGTTGAAAGCATGCTGCAGCACATGTCAGACGCCCTTGTCCGCGGGGAGCAGGTGAAAATCTCTTCTTTCGGCACCTTTAGCGTCCGGGACAAGACGGCACGTGTGGGGCGCAATCCCAAAACCGGTGAAGAGGTTCCGATTCAGCCACGTCGTGTGCTGACCTTCCGGCCCTCCCATCTGATGAAAGACCGAGTCGCTGACGGCAACCGCAGCTGAAGACGGCTGCCCCGACCGGTCCAGAACCAACGGAATCAATACCCATGTCCAAATCACCAGACGCCTTCCGCACCATCAGCGAAGTGGCGGAATGGCTGGGGGTGCAAGCGCATGTCCTGCGCTTCTGGGAAAGCAAATTCACCCAGGTAAAACCGGTCAAGCGAGCCGGTGGGCGCAGATACTATCGCCCTGCGGACATGCTGCTCCTGGGTGGCATTCGCAAACTGCTGCATGACGATGGCATGTCCATCAAGGAAGTTCAGGCAATTCTGCGCGACCTTGGCATTACCCATGTCTCCGAGATGTCCCATAGCCTTGATACGGCCTCCCCCGGAGAACCGGACGGAACCGGATCCGGCGGTGGGTTCGCCCAGAGCAATGCAGCCACAGAATCTGCCGCAGCGCATCCCGGCGCTGGCGCAACGCCAGGACCCAGCGTCGAGGGCGCCCCCGAGATCACGAGCGAAAGCGCAGGAGCGGAAGAAGACTCGCCGCGCCCCGCCAGCCATCTGCCGTTTTTCGAACAGGAACAATTTGATCCCTTTGCCGAGGTCGCTGACGAAAGCCAGGCGGGCGCCCAGCCCAGTGCATCGCAAGCTGAGAGCATTCCAGAGACCATCTCGGAGCTGGATCAGGATGAGGCGCCACTGGTGCAGGCGGAGGCCGACGATGCCCTGTCCGAGGCCCCCAATGCGGAGCCCGACACATCGGCGGATCAACCTATTGCCTCTGACCTGTCGGAAGAGCTTCCCCCGCCACAAGACGACCTGAGCGGCGAAGAAAGCCTGCCTTTCGACGAGGTGCAGCCCGTCTCCACAGAGCCGGAACCTGCACAGATCATGATGGACCTTGGCGGCCACGACGCCCCTGCCCCGGAATGCGAGGCAGACCCGGTGATCGAGGAAACCGCCGCGCCGGAGGCAACAGCCGAACCGGCCCCCTTCGCAGGCGAGTCGGACAGCACCACGGATGACACCGACAGCGAGGTCCAGTCGGCGCCGAATCCGGATGCAGAAGCGCTTGTGCCAACCGAAGATCAGGCGGAGCCTGGCTTCGAGGTCGGCTTCGCACCGGACGAGACCGAGCCGCCAACCGCGCTGATTGACCCTGCTGTGCCGCTCACCAGCCACCTCGACGCTCCCACGCCATTGGGTGAGAGCGAGCCCGCCGAATTGGGCGATGCCCACGCCGACCTGATGGCCGAGGAAGCGCCGACTGAGGCTATGGCTACGGAGCATGACGAGCCTGAACCCGCATCCGAGCAAGCCCCTGTCGAAGCCATCCTGCCTGAGGAACTCTCAGAGCAACTGGGCGAGGAACTGGCCGAATCCGACGCAGATGCAGCCCTGCAGGATGCCATGGATGCAGATGCACCGCGGGAAGGATTTGCCCCTCCAGGCCTGCCGGACGATGCGGAGCAGGACGCGGCAACCGATGCGCCCGAAGCAGGCTTCCCCCCGACCGGGGATCTCCCGATGGAGGAATCCAAGCCGCGAATCATTTCCGTGCCCGACGAAAATCTGGCCGCCCAGGTCAGCCTGCGTCCCGGTGTTCTGGCCCTGTTGTCGCAGACAACGGAACTGCGGCCCGAAGTGCGCGCCGAAGTTGCCGAATGCGCCGCCGAGCTGCGCCAATGGCTGGAAGCACATTAATTTTCCAAAGCAGCGGAAAAACTTGGCAATGCCTCTTGCCCCCGCCGGGAAAAACGGTAGAAAGCGCTTCAACGGGCTATGGCGCAGCCTGGTAGCGCGTCCGTCTGGGGGACGGAAGGTCGCAGGTTCGAGTCCTGCTAGCCCGACCATACGAAACGCCTGGGTGTTTGCGCACCCAGGCGTTTTGTGTATGTGTAGCCTGGGGTTACAGATCGGGACCATCATCTGGGTCGTCTTGAACAGCAGCCCGACCGGGCGGATGCCCGGCCAGACGGGAGAAAGACAATGACAGGCGTTTTACCCAGCCAGACACTGGAAACCATGCTGCAGCAGGGCGAGATCACCCTGTCCGAGCCTTTGATCGACGGGCAAATCCAGCCTGCAAGTCTGGACCTCCGGCTGGGTCACGTGGCCTACCGCGTGCGCGCCTCCTTCCTCTCTGGACACGGCAACACGGTCGCTGATCGCCTCTCTGAATTTGAAATGCACCGCATTGATCTGGATGGCGGTGCTGTTCTGGAAAAGGGCTGCGTCTACGTGGTGCCGCTCCTCGAAGGGTTGGCCCTGCCGCATGACGTCTCCGCCGTGGCCAATGCCAAAAGCTCAACCGGGCGGCTGGACCTGCTCACGCGCACCATTACCGATGGCGGCGAGGAATTCGACCGCATCAAGCCGGGTTACACCGGGCCGCTTTATGCCGAGATATGCCCGCGTTCCTTCTCCGTGCTGGTGCGCCCCGGCATGCGGCTCAATCAGATCCGGTTCCGCACCGGTCAGGCGGTGCTGAGCGATCAGGAACTCAGCGCGCTGCACGCAGAAAGCCCGCTGGTGGATGGTGAGGCGGTGATCGAGGATGGCTTGGGCTTTTCCGTGGACCTGCAACTGCCAGGTACCGATCTAGTGGGCTACCGGGCCAAACCGCATACCGGGGTGATCGATCTGGACCGGATCGGCGAATACGATCCGCAGGATTACTGGGAAGAGGTGCGCACCACCAAGGGCCGCATCATTCTGGATCCCGGCGCCTTTTACATCCTTGTCAGCCGCGAGGCCGTGCATATCCCGCCGGCCTATGCCGCCGAAATGGCGCCATATCTGGCCATGGTCGGGGAATTTCGGGTGCATTACGCGGGCTTTTTCGATCCCGGCTTCGGTCACGCTTCAGTGGGCGGAGCTGGATCGCGTGGCGTGCTTGAGGTGCGCTGCCACGAAGCGCCTTTCGTGCTGGAACACGGGCAAGTCGTCGGTCGATTGGTTTATGAACGTATGGCTGAGGTGCCTCAGCAGCTTTATGGCGCGGGCATAGCCTCCAACTATCAGGGACAGGGACTGAAACTGTCCAAGCACTTCAAACAGCCACAATCCAGCTGACGCCGGAAGCGCCCCCAGGCGGAAAAGCTCAGCGGTTGTCCCGCTGGGCGCGCCGCGCACGCCGCTCCTGCCGCATCTCGCGGATCCTTTCGCGTTCAGCGCGTTCTTCCGCCTCTGCCGGTGTCTCGGGTCGGTTTTCCGCCTGCCCGCCCCGCCCGCGTTTTCCACTGCGCCCCGACAGCGCATTGAGCCCCGCATCCACGCCGGAGTTAACGGCCCGCCCGACAAGGCGGCGCATGATCATGTTGAGAATGGATTCGACGTTCATCAATAGGCTCCGGTTCCGTTCAAATGTCATTGTGACATCGGAATGGGACGATTTCTTGGCAGGCTGCCCCCGCACACGAAATCGTCAGCTTTCGAACAGCTCTGGCTGCTCCTCGGGATCCTCGTCCCCGTCGTCACCACCCTGCCCCGTCGGGAAGCTGCCCGGCGGCGGGCGGCTTTCCAGCAGCCCGGCAGAGCGCAGTTCCTTCAACCCCGGCAGGTCACGGGCGCTTTCCAAACCAAAGTGATCCAGGAACACCGGTGTCACCACGAATGTCACCGGGCGGCCCGGCGTCATACGGCGGCGACCAAGGCGGATCCACTCCATTTCCAGAAGCTGATCAATGGTACCCCGGGACACCGATACGCCGCGGATCTCTTCGATCTCGGCCCGCGTCACCGGCTGATGATAGGCGATGATAGCCAGGGTTTCGATTGCAGCGCGGCTCAGCTTGCGGGTCTCGACGATTTCCTTCTGCATCAGGAAGCCAAGGTCCGGCGCCGTGCGGATTGCCCAGGCATCGCCCACGCGCACCACCCTGACACCGCGCCCCTCGTAGCGTTTGCGCAGGTATTCCAGCGCCTCCCCCGGGTTGCAGCCATGCGGCATGCGGGCCTCCAGATCACGGAGGGTGACAGGCTCGGTACTGGCGAACAGCACCGCCTCGACCATGCGCTCCTGCTCGGCCATGGGCGGGGCATCGAACAGGCTGTCCGACTCCTGCTGCGCCTTGTCCGGCGCCTGGTTGCTGAAATCTTCCATCAGGTATTCCCGTTCAGGTGGCGCAACTGAATCGGCGCAAAGGTCTCGTTCTGGCGGATTTCCAGCTGGCCTTCCTTGACCAGCTGCAGGGAGGCGGCAAAGGTCGCCGCCGTGGCCGAGCGCCGTTTCACGGGATCACTGTGCCAGCCATCCGGCAGGTAGCTCAGCATATCGGTCCAGCTGCCGGTAAAACCAATGAGACCGCGCATCCGCTCCAACGCCTCCTCCATGGTGAAGACCGAATCCCGGTCCATCACAAAGGGGCGAAAATCGTCGCGGGTGCGGATCCTGGCATAGCCCTGCATCAGGTCGAGAAGGTTGGCGCTATAGGTCACGGTGCGGATACGTTCGACCGTTTCGCTTTGCCCACGGGAAAAGAAATCCCGCCCCAACTGGTCACGCCCCATCAGCCGCGCCGCCGCATCGCGCATGGCCTGAAGCCGCTCCAGCTGGAACGCCAGATGCGCCGCCAGTTCCTCGCCCGAGGGGCCTTCTTCTTCGGGGTCGGGGGGGAGCAACAGCCGCGATTTCAGGAAGGCCAGCCAGGCCGCCATCACCAGGTAATCAGCGGCCAGTTCGATCCGCAGCTCCTTGGCACGCTCCACGAAACTAAGATATTGCCGGGCAAGCTCCAGAACCGAAATACGCCGCAGATCCACCTTCTGGGTACGCGACAGCGTCAACAACAGGTCGAGCGGCCCCTCATAGCCGTCGACATCGACAATCAGCGCCTCAGCCGCCAGCCGATCCTCGACCGAGGGCTGAATCTCTTCCGGAAAAAGTGACTCTTCAGACATAAACCTTTCCGCCCATCAGGGCAGCAAGTTCGGCCTCGGCAGCCTCTATGTCAAGCGCAGCGGGGGTTTTACGCGCCGCGATGGCCCGCAGGGCGCGGTTTTGCCCCACCTCATCCAGGGTTCCGGCAGCCTCTGCCACCTGCGTACGCACGGCAAGATCGGCATTGCACAGCAGAACGATATCGCAGCCCGCCGCGCGGGACTGCCCGGCGATATCTGCCGGTGCCCCCTGCAGGGCCTTCATCGAGATATCGTCGGTCATGATCAGCCCGTCAAAGCCTATGCCCTTGCGGATCCGCTCCATCATCGGGGGCGACAGGGTCGCGGGGCGCGGATCAAGCGCGTCAAAGACGATATGCGCCGTCATTGCCATCGGGAGGTCATTCAGCGCCCGGAAGGCCGCGAAATCCGTTGCCTCCAAATCGGCAGCGGGTGCAGCCACATGCGGAAGGTCCAGATGGCTGTCCGCCACCGCGCGGCCATGGCCGGGAATATGTTTCAGAACCGGCACCACGCCGCCATCAAGATGCGCCTCGGCCACCGCGCGAGCCAGTACGGTCACATCTGGCAAAGCCTCACCATAGCAGCGATTGCGCAGAAACGGGTGAGTGTCGGCAGAGGCGATATCTGCAATCGGGGCGCAGTTGCTGTCGATGCCAAGCGCGTGCAACTCATGCGCAATCAGGCGATAGCGCAGATACATGGCCCGTTCGGCGCCGTCACCAGCCTGAACCGCGTGTTCCATCGGCGGCAGCCAGTCGCGCCCCAGTGGCGGGCGCAGGCGCTGCACCCGGCCGCCTTCCTGATCAATGGTGATCAGGCAATCGCGGCCCACGGAATCGCGGAGCTCTCCGCAGAGGGCACGGACCTGATCTGCAGAGCTGATATTGCGGGCAAACAGGATAAAGCCAAAAGGATCCGCATCGCGGAACAGGGCCTTTTCATTCTGGGTGAGGCGCAGCCCCTCTGCATCCAGAATAGTCGCGCCAAATCCTGTCATCGGGTGGTCACGGGGATGCAGTCGGCATTGCCTGCCACCAGTGCAGAGCAGAACCGGCGGGCATCGGACAGCCCGTCAAAGCCCATGGCCCGCAGACGGTAGAAGGTGCGGCCACCGCTTTCGGCGCGCTGGATCACCCGTTTCTTGTCGGCAAGGTAGTCGTCGAACTGCGCATAGATCCGGTCCCACTCCGAGCGGGCGACCTCAGCACTTTCATAAGCGCCAAGCTGCGCCAGCCGCGTACCTGCGGGCAGGCTGTCGGCAGAAACCTCGATCGCGACAGCAGAGCTGGGAGTTGCGGCCGGGGCAGCTGCGGGGGTGAACCGCGCAGGCCGCAGGTTCGGGCGCAGCGAAACCTTGACGCCCGGGGCCTTCAACAGCGCGGCAGAGGGTTGCGGCGCGGATGAAACAGCGGCGATTTCAACCGGTTTCAGGGGCTGCGGCTGTACGATCTCGGGGGCCGCGACAGAGGCATTGGAAACTTGCTCCGGCGCTGCATCCGATGTCTCTGCACCAAGAGGCGTTACCCCATCGGTAAGTTCAGCCACTAGGGCGTTAATGTCACCGCTTTGATAGGCGGCCAGAGACTGATCCGAAACAGCGGGCGCCTCGCGGTCGGCGCGGTTCTGTTCGGCCTGCTGCGCCAGTTCCGACATCGGCCGGTCGTCCTCAGTCAGCTCAATGGGTTGCGGCGCCAGCACCAGACGCTCGGCTGGATCCTCGGCAGTGCCGGTTGCGGCCACGGCGTTCACTGCCAGCCCCTGATGGTCTGCCGGACGGCCACCGGGGTTTTCCGGCTGCACGCGCATCGGCCCTTCGACCGCGCGCACCACAGGCACGCCGCTGACATCGCGCATCACCAGCTTGTAGCCCCAGACACCGATCCCGACGACCAGCGCCAGCGAAGCGACCGCACCGAGCATTCCGGCCATCCGGCCAAATCCTGCCCGCCCGGCAGGCGCAGCATCCTCGGCGTAGCCGTAATCATCGGCCATATAGGCATCCGCCTCATAGCCGGTCCCATCGGCCTGCGCCGGATCAAAGCCACCAAAACCCTGCGGTGCATAGGACGCGGCAGGGGCTGCGGTGGCTTGGGGTGGAACAAAACTCTGCTGTGCCTGCGGCTGGACCGACGGGTCATAGGCACCGAACTGCTGCTGTCGCTGATACTGAACACCACCGGCAGAATCGCCATCTGCGACTCCGCTCTGGTCATAGGCCGGGCGCGTGCCCGCCTGCGTAAAATACGCCATTATCCGCCTCACTGCCCGTTTCATGCGCCACATCACCTGCGCCGCATTTTCGGGTCTCTTGAACTGCCTCGTTCCGGCGGTCTGTGCGTATTTTTATCGCATCTCTTCCGCCGGGGTCACGCCAAGAATACCAAGACCAGCGGAAATGACAATGGAAACGGCCCGTGCAAGTGCCAAATTGGCATGTGTTGCCGATTGGCTGCTCTCATTAACAAATCGTAAACCTTTGTCGCTTTTGCCGAGATGGTACAGGCCGTGCAGATCCGAAGCCAGATCGTAGAGGTAGAAGGCTACGCGGTGTGGCTCGTTGCTGCGGGCAGCAATTTCCACCAGGCGCGGCCATTCCGCCAGCTTGCGGGCCACCGACAGTTGCGCCGGAGCGGCCAGCAGCGACAGATCCGCATCGGCTAGGGCCGCATCATCAGAAGCGATTCCCGCCTCTTCCGCCTTGCGCAGGGTCGAGCAGATCCGCGCATTGGCATATTGCACGTAGAAGACCGGGTTGTCTTTGGACTGCTCCAGCGCCTTGTCGAGATCAAAGTCAAAGCCCTGATCGTTCTTGCGGGTGAGCAGCATGAAGCGGGTCACATCAGGGCCCACGGCCTCGACCACGTCGCGCAGGGTGACGAACGTCCCTGCCCGTTTGGACATCTTGAATTCCTGACCGTCCTTGAACAGCTTCACCAATTGGCACAGCTTGATATCCAGCGGTACCTTGCCATCGGACAGAGCCGACACGGCAGCCTTCATGCGCTTCACATAGCCGCCGTGATCGGCGCCAAAGATGTCGATCAACTCGTCAAAGCCACGCTCCACCTTGTCATAGTGATAGGCGATATCGGGGGCGAAATAGGTCCAGGCGCCATCAGATTTCTTCACCGGACGATCCACGTCATCGCCGTGTTCGGTGGATTTGAAGAGGGTCTGCTCACGCGGCTCCCAGTCTTCCGGCTTCTTGCCTTTCGGCGGCTCCAGCACGCCTTGGTAGATGAGCCCCTTGGCATCAAGACTTTCCAGCGCGGCTTCGATCTTGCCGGTGCCATAAAGCGATTTCTCGGAGAAGAAGACATCCATTTCGATGCCGAGCAGCTTCAGATCCTCGCGGATCAGATCCATCATCGCGTCGGTAGCGAAATTGCGCACTTCCTGCAGCCAGACGTCTTCGCCTTTGCCGACATAGGCGTCGCCTACCCTGTCCTTCAGCGCCTGGCCGACCTCGATCAGGTAATCGCCGGGATAGGTTCCATCCTCGAATGCGACCTCCTGGCCGTGCGCCTCAAGATAGCGCAGGTAGACGGAACGGGCGAGCACATCGACCTGACCGCCGCCATCGTTGATATAATATTCGCGGGTGACGTCATAACCCGCATAGGCCAGCAGCGAGGCCAGCGCGTCGCCGAAGACCGCACCGCGCGTGTGCCCCACGTGCAGCGGGCCGGTCGGGTTGGCGGAAACATATTCCACGTTGACCCGTTTGCCCTGCCCCAGCTCGGACTTCCCATAGGCCGTGCCATCCGCCAGAACGGAACTCAGCACACCCTGCCAGACGGACGGTGCAAGACGCAGGTTCAAAAAGCCCGGACCAGCCACTTCGGCAGAGGTGATCCGATCATCCTGCGCCAGATGTGCCGCCAGTGCCTCGGCAATGTCGCGCGGCTTTTTCTTGGCTGGTTTTGCCAGCACCATGGCTGCATTGGTCGCCATATCCCCATGCGCCGGATCGCGGGGCGGCTCCACCGCCACGTTGTCGAAAGAAAGCCCCTCGGGCAGCGTGCCGTCGGCGGTCAACGCGTTCAGGCTGTCGATCACAAGCGAGCGGATATCGTTGAAGAGGTTCATATCGGGCGTCCTATTGGTTTGATCTAGCGGATACCCACGCCTGCGTCAGGGGTCAACCATCAGCGACCGCCACAAGGCCTGTCATGCCCCAATGGGCAGCGCAAACTGGTCCGCAACGCCCGAACGGCCCTCATGCGCGCCAGTCCACTGCGCTAGGCCACAGGTTTCCCCAGGATCAGCCGGTCATGTTCCTGCAGCGCAAACCGGTCCGTCATGCCCGCGATGTAATCCGACACCAGACGCGCAAGAACGGTCTGGCTGTCCGCAGCGCGGATCTCGGCGTGCCAGCGCTCCGGCATCTGATAGGGGTTGGCCAGAAAATAGGGAAACAACGCTTCGACCACCTGCGCCACCTCGGCGCGTTTCTTCATGACCTTCGGCGCCCGGTACATGCGCTGGAACAGGAACGCACGGATCTCCTTCAGATCCCTCCACAACCCGTCGGAAAAGGCCACTACCGGCGCGCCCAGCGCGCGCACATCTTCGACGCTTTGCACCCCGGCCTTCTGCAACAGGCCGCGAGAGGTCGCGATTACATCTTCGACCATCACGCCAAAGACGCGCCGCAGCGCCTCGTGTCGGCGCCGGTTCAGCTCAAGCCCAGGATAGCGCAGGTCCACCTCGCGATAGGCCGACCCGACGATGGGCAGATCGGCGATTTCCGCATCGCTAAACAACTCTGCCCGCAACCCGTCGTGCAAATCGTGATTGTTATAGGCGATATCATCGGCCAGTGCCGCCACCTGCGCTTCGGCGCTGGCGTGGGTGCTGAGCTCCAGATCCATGGTGTCGTTGAATTCGGCCAGCGCCCAGGGCAGCGGGCCAGTGACCGGGCCATTATGCTTTGCGATGGCCTCCAGCGTTTCCCAAGTCAGGTTCAGCCCGTCGAAATTGGCATAGTGGCGTTCAAGGCTGGTGACGATGCGGATCGCCTGCGCGTTGTGATCAAAGCCGCCATAGGGTGCCATCAACGCATGCAGCGCATCCTCGCCCGTATGGCCAAAGGGCGTGTGCCCCAGATCATGCGCCAGCGCGACCGCCTCGGTCAGTTCTTGATTGAGCCCCAGCGCCCCGGCAATCGTCCGCGCCACCTGCCCGACCTCGATCGAATGGGTCAGCCGGGTGCGGTAGTTGTCACCTTCGTGTTCGACAAAGACCTGCGTCTTGTGCTTGAGCCTGCGAAAGGCGCTGGCGTGGATGATGCGGTCACGGTCCCGTTGAAAGGGAGAGCGGAAGTAGCTTTCTTCCTCGGCGACCAACCGGCCACGGCTCCGATTTGGCATCGTCGCAAAAGGCGCATTCATTTCTGATCTTTATCCTTCGCAAATCTTGTCGCCCGCCCAGGACTTTCTATATATGGGTTAGCACGCGGCACCACATATTTGGGAGAAAATATATGCAATTGCCCCCAAAAGTCACAGAACGCGCCTTTGCGCGCCTCGCCGAGATCGGCGCCGCCGGTCAGGGCCAGGCCTTGCGGGTCGCCGTCGAAGGGGGCGGTTGTTCCGGTTTCCAGTATGAGATCGGCCTCGACACCCCGACGCCCGAGGATCTGGTGCTCGAAGGCGGCGGTGAAAAGGTTGTGGTGGATGCGGTTTCGCTGCCGTTTCTGGAAAACGCAGTTATCGATTTCACCGAAGAGTTGATCGGTGCGCGCTTCACCATCGAGAACCCGAATGCCACCTCCAGCTGCGGCTGCGGCACCTCCTTCTCGATGTAAATCTCCTCATCTGGGCATCGCCACGCTCGCGTCGTTGCCCCGATCGTTAAAGAATATTTCCACGCCTCGGAAAGATCTGGTAGGCGACGACCGGATTACGGGTCCGTGCGCATCGCCACGCCTGCGCGGTGCCGGACCTGCCGCCGCGCATTGATCATCGACTTACTCCAGACATTGCCACCCGGGGTTAGCTGATCCCAGACAAGATAGATCCCCGAGGCGGCAATCACCCCAGCCCCCATCCAGGTGCTCTGCTCCGGCACCTCGCCAAACCCAAGCGCGCCGATCAATACCATCCAGACGAATTGCAGGTTCATCAGCGGCGTCACCGCATAGGATGGCAACCGTCTTAGCGCCGCCACCAGCAGCCAACGCGCCCCGAACAGCAGACCGGCATAGCTCAGCGCCCAGACGACATCCACCATTGGCATTGGCAGCCAGACAAAGGGCAGCACCGGCAGCATGACAAGGCTGAGCGCCAGATTGGGATAGAGCACCTGCGCCAGCACGTTCTGCTCATGCCGACCGATATAGCGTGACAGGGTGATCGACAGCGTCCCCAGCGCAGAGGCCCCCAGCGCCACCGCGTGGCCTGCGGTCAGGCTGGAAAGGCCGCCCGGAAAGACGCAGATCACCCCACCAAAACCCGCCGCCAGCGCCAGCCAGGCGCCGGGACGCACCCGCTCGCGCAGGATCGGCGCCGACATCAGCCCGGCCAGAAGCGGCATCAGTCCGATGAAGATGAACACCTCGGCAAAAGGCAGCAAGCGGAAGGCATAGAAGAAACACAAGGCCGCCGCCACCGTAGCCGCGGACCGCAGTCCCATGGCCAAGCGGCAGTCCGTGCGCAGTCCGTCCGGTAGCGACCGGGCGCCGCTACGCATGAGTGTGGTCGCGGCGCAAAGCCCCGCCACAACCGCCCCGGACAGAGCATAAATCTGCGCCGGGGCATAGCCGCCCGCCAACAGCTTGGTAATGCCATCGGCCGAAGCTATGAACCCGGTATAAAGAACAGCGAACACCGCGCCGGTCAGGGCAAAGGGCAATCCCATCACGCCCGCCCCGCATGGCCGCTGCGCAGGAAGCCTTCGAAGAACTGCCCGAAGCAGGCGCAGCTGTTTTCGGCTTGCGCCAGTACGTTTCGCTGCGCCGGATCCAACCCTGACGCCAGCCTGTCCCGTGCCAACGCCCAGTCCCCGCCGCGCGCCACGTCTGCCTCATAAAGAGCCATGGACAGGCTGCGCAGAACCCCGGCGCCCTCAGGCGCCTTCAGGTGTGTCGCGCCCTGCGGCAGGCGGCAATCAAAGGCCTTCCCGCCACTCAGGCCGCGCAGCCAGTTGCAGACAAAATAGCAGTGATAGTCATCGCCCCCGCCGGTAAAGCCCTGCGGTATTACGGCGAAACCATCGGTTTGCGCGGCCAGCCAGTCCTCCCAGATCATAGGCACCTCTCCCCCGGCATAGCGCAGCGCGATGCAGACCTCGGCCAGCAGATCCGCATCCTGATCGAGAAATGACACCACCCCGGCGTACTCCAGACTGCGCAGCGCTGCCTGGCTCAGCCTCGGATCCCTGCGACCGTATTCTGACAGGTAGAACACGATATGGGTGAGCTCATATCCCGCCTTCTTGTTCGGCAGCGCAAAGGTCTGCGAGGTTTCGATGAAATCATGCAGACGCTGATCCAGCCCAGGCAAGTCCAGCATGATCCCCCGACGCGCCAGCAGCCGCCGTGCCTCGGCCCGTTGCAGGTCGGACAATTCGGCGTCCACCAGATCGCTGCCCTCAACCCAGGCGGCCATCTCTTCGCCCTTGCCGCCAGCAAATCCCAGATCCTCCAGATCCAGACAGATGGACAGGATGAAACGGTAGTATTGCCGAAAGAAACTCAGCCGCCGCTCTGCCGTCTCGTAAAACGCCTCGAAAGGTGCAAGTGCCGCGACCGGCATCTCTGCCCCCGTGCATTCGAGAATATTCAGCAGTTCGGCGTTTTCCTTCAGCCAGAACACATTCTCCCGGCTGTGCCGTTGCCGCGCGAAGGTATCGCTTAGCACAGCCAGATTGCCCCCCTGGGGCCGAATACGGTCTGTCGGAAAGGCAAGAACCTGTGCCATGGAGGCGAGCTCCTTTTGTGCGCTGTGCAGTGGGTGGTGGAAGGATCGGTATTGCGGGCACCCCCGGATCGGATCGGCGGTGCCCCCGCTTTTGGATGATCAGGTCATGATCATCGCCCCTGTTTATGGTGCGGTTTTATAGGGGCACCTGCCTCAGCTGCCCGAGGAAAACAGGCCGGTGACATCCCCCTGATCGGTGCGCGCCCGGGCCTGCGGCGCCGAGCCAGAGGAAAAAAGACCGGTCAGCGCGCCGCTGGACTGGCTGCCATCCGCAACCGGTGCAGAGCCCGAGCTGAACAGCGAAACCGCCTCACCGCCAAAACTATCCGCCGCACACGGCGCGGAACCGGAGCTGAACATCTCCGCACCGCCGCCTGTCATCAGGTCTGCAGAGGGCGCCGATCCGGACGAAAACATCTCGACAGCTTCGCCGCCAAACAGGCTGGCAGCAGCAGCCTCAGCGGATGAAGTAGCGGCAGATTGAACGTCATTTTTCTTGAGCAAAGCAGTCATGGAAACCTCCGAGTGTTGGGCATTATCGCCACCAAAACGCTGGCACGGAGTTGGCAATTCCAAAACCGGAATCTGCAATTTCAGGTTGCTTTTTCCGCGACAATCACTTTAACTTTGAATTGCAAATTACCGTTTAATTACAGGTATTTAAAACCATACACACCTTATACTAATCCTTATCCACAAAGGCAGTCCTGCAAGGCCAAAAACAACAACCCTAGGTGGATACATGCAAAGTCGCAAAACGAGCCTTTCACCCGTCAGCGCCAGCCCGCATAAGTGATTCGCCCCTCCGTGGCCAGCCCTTGCTCTGGCCCCCTGTTTGGGCGATAGATCGGCAACCCCAAATGCCCCGCCCGCACCCCTGCGGTCGCCGGGCGCGCCTGGAGATCCGACATGAAAATCGCCACGTTCAACATCAACGGCATCAAAGCCCGCGCCAATGCCCTGCCTGACTGGCTTGATGAGGCGCAGCCGGATGTGGTTCTGCTGCAGGAAATCAAATCGGTCGACGGCGCCTTCCCGCGCGAGATTTTCGAAGAACGTGGTTACAACGTCGAAACCCATGGTCAGAAAAGCTTCAACGGAGTGGCGATCCTTTCAAAACTGCCGCTGGAAGATGTCAGCCGCGGCTTGCCCGGCGATGACAGCGACGAGCAGGCACGCTGGATCGAGGCCACCGTGGTCGGAAAACAGGCGATCCGCATCTGTGGGCTTTACCTGCCCAACGGCAACCCGGTGGAGCTGACCGACGATGGCAGCCCGTTGCCCGGCGGCAAATACGCCTATAAACTCGCGTGGATGGAGCGGCTGCGCAATCGCGCCAAGGATCTTCTGGCCGATGAGATGCCCGCACTGATGGCCGGGGATTACAACATCATCCCCCAGCCCGAGGATGCAAAACGCCCCGAGGCCTGGGCCGAGGACGCCCTGCACCGCCCCGAAAGCCGCGCCGCCTTCCAGCGGATCGTCAACCTCGGCTTTACCGAAGCCTTCCGCGCCCGCCATCAGGGGCCGGGCCATTATTCCTTCTGGGATTATCAGGCCGGGGCCTGGAACCGCAACGACGGGATCCGCATCGACCATTTCCTGCTGACCCCGCAGGCGGCGGATCTGCTGACGGATTGCCAGATCGACAAGGACGTGCGCGGGCGGGAAAAACCGTCGGATCACGTACCCGTCTGGGTCGACCTCGACATCTGAGGCCCAGGCGCGGTGCCTCCGCCCGGCCAGGTCAGCCCGGCTGCGGCGCTGTCACATCGTGGCGGTAGATCCAGTCGAACTGCCCCACCATCATCTGCGGCGCCAGCCGTCCAGCCAGTTTCAGCACCCGGTGCACAGGCCAGTTAAGCGGCGGGCGCAGGTGGTATTTCCAAGCATTGCCGGTGGCGGCGGCCACCACTTTTTCCGCGCGGGCGCGGCGACGGTTCTGATAAAGCGCCAATCCGGTCTGCATGTCAGTGGCCTCTTCCAGCGCGGCGCAGAGCGTCCAGGCATCCTCAAGCGCCAGATTGGCCCCCTGCGCCATAAAGGGCAGCGTCGGATGGGCGGCATCGCCCAACAGCGCCATGGAGTCGCCATACCAATGCTCTGCCACCGGGTGCCGGAACAGCCCCCAGAGCGCCACATCCTCGGCCGCGTCCAAGAGATCCTTTGCATCGCCGCCAAATCCGGCAAAGGCGCGGCGCAGATTGTCCGGATCGTCCTTGAAGTTCCAGCCTTCCTCGGCCCAGCCGCGCCGCTCCTGCGCGGCGACAAGGTTGACGATGGAGCCGTCCCGCAGCGGATAGGCCACCAGATGGCGGCCCGGCCCCATGAAGACCTGCGCCTCAGCCGTCAGGCCGATATGGTTCGGCACGATGGCGCGCCAGGCGACCTGCCCGGTGAAGAACGGCTGCCGCGGGGCGTTGAGTGCCGCGCGCACCCGCGAATGTAGCCCGTCTGCGCCGATCACCAGATCACCGCCACAGCCCGCCCCATTGGCCAGATGCACCATCGGCTCCGGCCCAGGTTCGACCCGTTCGACCTTTTGCAATAGGCGCACCTTCACGCCCTCTTGCCGGGCGGCATCCGCCAGAAGGCCGATCAGATCCGACCGGTGCACAAAATAGTATCGCAGATCCGCCGCGTATTGCTCCAGATCGAGGCGCAGAACCTCATCCCCTTTGGCATGGCTGCGCAGCACCACAGCGCGGGCCCGCGGGGCAGTCCAGGCCAGATCCTCGGCCAGGTCAAGCGCCTGCAGCACCGCCAGACCGTTCGGGGTGATCTGCAACCCGGCACCCACTTCGGAAATCGCCTCGGCCTGCTCCAGAACCGTGACCCGCGCACCCTTGCGGCGCAGGGCGACCGCCGCCGCAAGACCGCCAATACCAGCGCCCACAATGGTGATTTTCTTATCCGTCAGTTCCATGGGTCGCCTACGCAGATTCTCCGGTCCGGTTTCCCTTAAACGAAAAACGCCGGAGCCACAGGCCCCGACGTCAATGTTTCTGCCTTCGCCGAGAGACGATCAGTCGTCGCGGTGAACTTTTTCGCGGCGCTCGTGGCGTTCCTGCGCTTCCAGGCTCATGGTGGCGATGGGGCGGGCGTCCAGGCGTTTCAGCGAGATCGGTTCGCCGGTTACTTCGCAATAACCGTATTCGCCTTCATCAATGCGCCGGATGGCCGCGTCGATCTTTGCAACCAGTTTGCGCTGGCGGTCGCGGGTGCGCAGTTCAAGAGCACGGTCCGTCTCTTCGCTTGCGCGGTCTGCAACGTCGGGAATGTTTCGGGTGTTGTCCTGCAATCCTTCGATAGTGTCGCGGCTCTCTGCAAGCAGCTCGTGCTTCCAGTTCAGCAGCTTACGACGAAAATATTCAGATTGCCTTTCGTTCATGAAAGGCTCGTCTTCGGCCGGACGATAGTCTTCCGGCAGAAACATTTCTTGCTTCATCTCGGCTCCTTCGGTCTGGCCCATAATGCTGGTCTCTTCAAATCGTTCCAAACATTGCGGCTCCCCATGCCGCAGCGTTTATCCCCTGCCGCGCAGATTGTCACTACACAATAGTAAACCAGCCGGGTTAAAAGCGACCAAACCGCATCATTGCAGCCCGGAAACGGGCACAGAGTAACCAGAGGACGCAGGACAGACATGCAATTTCAGGGCACCAAGGATTACGTTGCAACAGATGACCTGAAAGTGGCGGTCAACGCCGCCGTCACGCTGGAGCGGCCACTGCTGGTCAAGGGGGAGCCGGGAACCGGCAAGACCGAGCTGGCCAAACAGGTGGCGGACGCTCTGGGTCTGCGGATGATCGAGTGGAACGTGAAATCCACCACCCGCGCGCAACAAGGCCTTTATGAATACGATGCCGTCAGCCGCCTTCGCGACAGCCAGCTGGGCGATGAACGCGTGCATGACGTCAAGAACTACATCAAGAAGGGCAAGCTTTGGGAGGCCTTCGAGGCCGACGAAAAGGTGGTGCTGCTGATCGACGAGATCGACAAGGCCGACATCGAATTCCCCAACGACCTCTTGCAGGAACTCGATAAGATGGAGTTCCACGTCTACGAGACCGGCGAGACGATCCGCGCCAAGCAGCGCCCGATCATGATCATCACCTCGAACAATGAAAAAGAACTGCCGGACGCCTTCCTGCGCCGTTGTTTCTTCCATTACATCCGCTTCCCCGATGCCGAGACGATGAAAAAGATCGTCGAAGTGCACCATCCTGGCATCAAGGAAAGCCTGCTGACCACGGCGCTGACCCAGTTCTACGAAATCCGCGACACCGCGGGTCTGAAGAAGAAGCCGTCGACCTCCGAAGTCATCGACTGGCTGAAGCTGCTGCTGGCCGAGGATCTGACCCCCGAGGATCTCGCGCGCGACGGCGCCGATGCGCTGCCTAAGCTGCATGGGGCGCTCTTGAAGAATGAACAGGACGTGCATCTGTTCGAACGGCTGGCCTTCATGGCACGCGGGCGCCGAGGCTGACGCTTACCAGGGCACCACTCTTGACCTCACCGCTGCCGCCCATTTCGGCAGTAGCGGCGGTCGTTCCTGCGTTTTGATGCTGCGTTTACTTATTTTCGCGATAGCTTATCCTTGCCGGGGCGTCGCCGCCTGATGGCACCGCAGCATCCCGCCAGCCCGTTTTTCCGGAGACCGCCGTTTTTGTTCAGAAGAACGCATCGTGACACTGCCCGGGCGCCCCGGATCC
Source organism: Phaeobacter gallaeciensis (assembly GCF_001678945.1). Taxonomy (NCBI): domain Bacteria; kingdom Pseudomonadati; phylum Pseudomonadota; class Alphaproteobacteria; order Rhodobacterales; family Roseobacteraceae; genus Phaeobacter; species Phaeobacter gallaeciensis. Next base: position 3,778,538 of record NZ_CP015124.1, on the reverse strand, counting down.
TGCTTGCCCTCGCCTGCGCTGCGCTTGTGGGCTGCACCGGCACCTTTGACGGCAGCCAGCCCGGCCGCGCTGCCATCGCCGACAGCACATTGCCCCCGGCCAAGGCATTCGCCGCCGCGCACCCTCAGCCACCACAACGGGCAAACCGCGATATCGCGCGGGATTTCCTGGATCTGCATTTCAATCTCGAAGGCGGCGGCACCCTGCCCGTCTTTACCCGGTTTGACGGCCCCATCACGCTGCGGGTAACAGGCGCCCCGCCCCCCGGCTTCGAGCACGAACTGACCCGCCTTCTGGCACGATTGCGCAATGAGGCCGGGATCGACATCACCCGGGCGAATGGTGACAGCGCCCGGATCACAATCGAAACCGTCTCGCGCAAGGCGATCCGCAAGGCTCTGCCCAAGGCGGCCTGTTTCGTGGTGCCTAACGTCACATCGCTGAGGGATTTCCGCCGCAAGCGGCGCAGCCCGGACACCGACTGGACCCGGATGCGCCAGCGGGACAATCTGGCGCTGTTCCTGCCCAGCGACGTCAGCCCACAAGAGCTGCGCGACTGCCTGCACGAAGAGCTGGCGCAGGCGCTTGGCCCGCTGAACGATCTGTACCGGCTGTCGGATTCCGTCTTTAACGATGACAATGTGCACACCGTTCTGACCGGCTTTGACATGCTGATCCTGCGCGCCACCTATGCGCCGGAATTGAGGACGGGCATGACCCGTGCCGAGGTCGCCGCCCGCCTGCCCGGCATCCTGGCGCGATTGAACCCTCGCGGCCAGGGCATCCCGCCCCGCCCGCTGCCCGCAACGCCGCGCCGCTGGATCGCCGCCATCGAAACCGCGCTTGGCCCCGACACCCGCCTGTCAGAGCGCAGGCTGGCGGCCCGCACCGCCGTGGAAATCGGCCGCGCCAGTGGCTGGCGGGACCATAGGCAAGCACAGGGGCTTTATGTTCTGGGCCGCCTGATACAGGCCGATGCCCCAGACAGCGCCCAGGCCCTGTTTGCCTCCGCAATGGAAATCCTGCGCGGTCAGCCCGGCACGGAGCTGCACCAGGCCCGCATCCGCCCACGCATGGCGGCCTACGCCATCGCCCGAGGCCAGCCCGATGCGGCCCTGACGCTGCTGGAACCGGTTCCCGAGATCGCAGCCCGCTATGAAAACGCCGCGCTGCTGTCCACGGCCTTGATGATGCAGGCCGAAGCGCTAGACCTTGCGGGGCAATTCGACGCCGCCTCCGCGGTCAGGCTGGACAGCCTTGGATGGGCACGCTACGGGTTCGGCCCGGATTGGGCCGTCCGGGCCAAGCTGCGGGAGGTCGCAAATCTGCGCCCGCACTAAGACCGGCCGGGGATCCATGGAACATATGACACAGGCGGACTGACAAAATGATCGTAATCGCTGCATTGCTGCTGGGGGCGCTGACAGGTGCGCTGACGGCCCGGAAACGTAACGGCAATCTCGCCGACATGCTGCAATATGGCGCTGTCTATGCCATTGCCTTTGGTATTGTCGGGATGCTCGCCACCCTGATCATTCACCGGATGGCGGTGTAACTGCCCAGAAAGGTCCCAGATGTTTCAACCCTTTTTCGAAAACCTGCGCCAGGCCTCGGTCCCCGTTTCGCTGCGGGAGTACCTGACCTTTCTGGAAGGCATGAAAAAAGGGCTGGTGACCTACGATCTTGACGCCTTTTACTACCTGGCGCGCGCCGCCATGGTGAAGGACGAGCGCAATATCGACAAGTTCGACCGCGCCTTTGCCGCCACATTCGAAGGGCTGGAGGCACTGCCCGCCTCAGCCGTTCTGGACGCCGTGGACATCCCCGAAGACTGGCTGCGCAAGATGGCGGAAAAGCATCTTTCGCCAGAAGAACAGGCTGAGATCGAGGCGCTTGGCGGTTTTGACAAGCTGATGGAAACCCTGAAAGAGCGCCTGAAGGAACAGGAAGGGCGCCATCAGGGCGGCAACAAATGGGTCGGCACCGCCGGCACCTCGCCCTTTGGCGCCTATGGTTATAATCCCGAAGGGGTGCGCATCGGCCAGAAGGAAAGCCGCCATCGCCGCGCGGTGAAGGTCTGGGACAAGCGCGAGTTCAAGAACCTCGATGGCGATGTGGAGCTTGGCACCCGCAACATCAAGGTCGCCCTGAAGCGCCTGCGCCGCTGGGTCCGCGAAGGGGCGCAAGAAGAGCTTGATCTCGACAATACCATCCGCGCCACCGCCGAACATGGCTATCTGGACGTGAAAACCCGGCCCGAGCGGCACAACGCCGTGAAGGTGCTGCTGTTCCTTGACGTGGGCGGTTCGATGGATCCGCATATCAAGGTGGTGGAAGAGCTGTTCTCGGCCGCGCGGTCTGAGTTCAAGCACTTGGAATACTTCTACTTTCACAACTGTCTTTACGAAGGCGTCTGGCGCGACAACCGCCGCCGCTGGGATGCACAAACGCCGACGCACGAGGTGCTGCGCACCTATGGGCCGGACTACAAATGCATCTTCGTCGGCGATGCCTCGATGTCGCCCTATGAAATCGCCTATCCGGGCGGCGCCAATGAGCATTGGAACCAGGAGGCTGGACAGGTGTGGTTGCAACGCGCGCGCGAACACTGGAAATCCAATCTCTGGATCAACCCGGTGCCAGAGAAATACTGGGACCATACCCATTCCATCGGCATGATCCGCGAGATTTTCGAGGACAGCATGGTGCCGATGACTCTGCACGGGCTGGAAAAAGGCATGCGCGAGCTGACCCGGTAAGCTCCGGCTTGCAGGCTGCACTTCACACCAACTTAAATAAATTCCTGCGTATTTTGATTTCGGACGCGGGAAACCGTTAATCAATCGTCAAACACGCGCGATTAGCGTCGATGCCCAGTTCTGCATCCCTATCGAGTACAGCCATTTAATGACCACTGGCACAAACTTTGACGGCACCGCCGGGCCGGAGCTTCATCTTGGAGAAGTCCTTGGCGCACTCAGCCACGCGCTGGATATGACCGAAGGCCAGCCCAAGGGCCATTGCATCCGCTGCGCCTGGATCGGCATGCAGGTGGCCGAGGCGCTGGACCTGCCGCCGCAAATGCGCACCGATCTGTATTTCACCCTGCTGATGAAAGACACCGGTTGCAGTTCTAACGCGGCCCGGATCAACGAACTCTACATGATGGATGATCTGGCCTTCAAACGGACCTTCAAACGCGTCAAAGGCTGCCGCGAAGGCATGCCCTTCGTGCTGCGCAGCGCAGCCCGGGGGGCGTCGCCCCTGACGCGGCTGAAGACATTGCGCCATGTAATCGGACACCGGGACGAAATCGGGCAGGAGCTGGTCCGCAATCGCTGCGGCCGCGGGGCGGAAATCGCCCGCCGCATGCGGTTTTCCGAAGAGGTGGCCGAAGCGATCGCCTCACTTGATGAACATTGGGACGGCGGTGGGCGGCCTCTGGGCCAGCAGGGCGATCAGATCCCGCTCCTGTCGCGCATCGCCCTGATGGCGCAGGTGACGGATGTTTTTACCCTGGATTTCGGCGCCGAAGCTGCCGCGCGGGAGATGGAAAACCGCGCCGGCGTCTGGTTCGACCCCGATCTGGTCCGCGTCTTCACCAGCCTGATCCGTGACCCCGGTTTCGCCCATGACCTGCTGTCACCGGAACTGGAGCAACAGGTGTTCTCCTGCGCCCATGCCCTGCACACGGCAGAGGTGAACGAGGACTACCTTGATGAGATCAGTCATGCCTTTTCGCTGGTGATCGACGCTAAAAGTCCCTTTACCCACGGCCATTCCCAACGTGTCGCCCGCTATACCCGCATGATCTGTGAACAGCTGGGGCTGGCGACCTGCCACACCCGGTGGATGACCCGCGCCGCGCTGCTGCATGATATTGGCAAGCTGGGCATTTCGAACACCATTCTGGACAAGCCGGGCAAGCTGACGATGGACGAGATGGATATCGTCCGCAAGCATCCGGTCTGGGGCTATGACGTGCTGAGCCGGGTTGGCGCCTTCCGGCGGATGGCCGAAGTGATCGTGGCCCACCACGAACGCCCCGATGGCAAGGGCTATCCCTATGGGCTTCAGGGAGAGGCGCTGACGCGGGACATGCGGATCATGGCCGTTGCCGACGTCTTTGACGCGCTGACCGCCGACCGCCCCTATCGCGATGCGATGCCACTGGAGGAAGCCTATAAGATCATGGACAAGATGTCCGGCACCGGTATCGATCCGGATTGCTATGCCGCGCTACAGGATGCGATCACGGCCAGCGGCTGGCCTGCGACGTCCCTGCAGGGCGACTGCGAATGGGATAGCCTCGCGCAGGTTTCAACGAAAAGCGGCCAACAATCCGCTTGAGCGCGGGGCTTGCCCGCCCCATATCTACCTCATGCTGCGTCTCACTCCCATTCTGCTGGCCGTGCTCTATGGCCTCGTCTCCTACCGGATTTCGGTCTGGCGGACCCACCGCGAACTTGATGCCCGTTCAACCCGGCTTGCGGACCCGAAACTGAAACGGCTGACCGACCAGATGGCGGCGGCGCTGGAGGTGGCGGATATCCCCGTCTTCATCTACGAGGTCGACCCTGTGAACGGTCTTGCAGCCCCCGATGGACGTATCTTCATCACCCGCGGGTTCTACGCCAAGTATCAGGCGGGCGATGTCAGCGATGCAGAGCTCGCCTCGGTCATCGCGCATGAACTGGGGCATGTGGCGCTGGGGCATTCAAAGAAACGCATCATCGACTTTTCCGGCCAGAACGCCCTCAGGACCGCGCTGATGATGATCCTCGGGCGCTATATCCCCTTTGTCGGCCCCTGGATTGCCGGGCTTCTGGCAAATCTTCTGGCAGCGCGGCTGTCGCGTGGGGATGAATACGAGGCGGATGAATATGCAGCCGCCCTGCTGATGAAGGCAGGCATCGGGGTCGAACCGCAAAAAAGTCTATTCCGCAAGCTTGAGGAACTGACCCAGTCGCGCGCGGGCATGGCACCAGCCTGGCTGATGAGCCACCCCAAGACCGAACAGCGCATCGCCGCCATCGAACGGCTGGAGGCGGACTGGGCCAAGGCCTGACGGAAGGTCATACCGCCTTTGTACCTCCCTGCTCTGCCACACGCCTTGCGCCCCGCAGGAAGAGGCGCCACATCTTGGAAAACACTCGATCAAAAGGCCGCGCTCATGCTCTATTCCCTGCTCGATCTTGCCCCGGTTCCGGAAGGCTCTGCCATCCCGCAGGCGCTAAAGAACAGCACCGAACTGGCGCAAAAGGCCGAAAGCCTAGGCTATCACCGTTACTGGCTGGCCGAGCATCACAACATGCCCGGCATCGCCAGCGCCGCGACTGCCGTTCTGATCGGCCATATCGCCAGCCAGACCAGCACCATGCGTATCGGCGCGGGCGGCATCATGCTGCCGAACCATGCGCCCTATATGGTGGCGGAGGCCTTCGGTACTCTGGCCTCCCTCTATGGTGACCGGATTGATCTGGGGCTGGGCCGGGCGCCCGGCACCGACATGCAGACCGCCCGTGCCCTGCGCCGCGGCATGGGGGCTGCTGCCAGTGGCGACAGTTTTCCGCAGGATGTGATCGATCTGATCGGCTTCATGGCGCCGGAGGACCCGCAGGCGCCGGTGCGCGCCTTCCCGGGCCAAGGCACCAATGTGCCTGTCTGGATCCTCGGCTCCAGCCTTTATGGCGCGCAGCTGGCCGCGCATCTGGGCCTGCCCTATGCCTTTGCCTCCCATTTCGCGCCGCAGGCGCTGGAGGAGGCGCTGGAGGTCTACCGGCGCTCTTTCCAGCCTTCGGCCTTCCTGGACAAGCCGCACGCGATGATGGCGATAAACGTCTTTGCCGCCGACAGCGACGCCGAAGGCATCCGGCTGCGCACCACCATGCAGCAGGCCTTTGCCCGGCTGCGGCTGGGTCGCCCGGGCAAGCTGCCCGCCCCGGTGGATGACATCAACGCGCATCTGGAGCCGCATGTTCTGGCAGGTGTGAACGAGGCGCTGCGCATCACCGCCGTGGGCAGCCCAGAGAGTGTGCGCAGCCAGCTATCGGAGATCATTGCACGTTATCAGCCCGATGAGGTGATCCTGACCGGGCAGATCCACGATCATCAGGCCCGGATGCACTCGTTCGAGATCGCCGCAGAAATCCTGAAAGAGATCTAGCTTCAGCCCGCCAGCGCCTTGGCCAGCCGTGGCAGGCGTGCCTTTTTCAGCAAGGGGCGCATCTGCCAGCCACCGCCGGACAGGCGGTTAGCCTCATCCAGAACGGCCTCGCCCACCGACTGCATCCCGGCCTGCTCCTTGAGCCACAGATCATAAAGCAGCTCATCCGGGCCGATGCGTTTCAACCCTTCCTCGGACAGGGTGTGGCGCGGAAAATCCTTGGCGTTCATGGTGACGATGCCATCGGCATGCCCCGCAATGGCGGCGGCCAGCACGTGCACATCCGCCGCATCCGGCAGCCACAGCCGCGCCTCCACTCCCGGTGCGGGCGCCACAAGTGCACCGGGCCAGTTCGCCTGTAACAGCGCAACTTCGGACGCGGCCTGCGCCGCCCCTTCGGGGCCGAGTTTCAGCGCCGCGCGGCGCCATTCCTCCAGGATACGCTCGGACCAGAGCGGCGCATAAAGCCCCAGCCGGGCCGCGCCCAGCAGCATCTCCCGCATCACCGTGGGATAAAGAACGCAAGTATCAAGGAGCAGTTTCACGCGCGATCAGTCCAGCCGGAAGAACACGGCCTTGAGGTAACCGCTTTCGGCCAGCTGTGGCATCTGCGGATGGTCCGGCCCGGCGTATCCGGTGTGAATGAGCTGCCCGCGCCGCCCGGCCTTGCCGATCCCGCGCGCCGAGGCGTTGCGGAAGCGGGTCAGATCCGCCGCGTGCGAACAGGAACAGAGCCCCAGATAGCCGCCCGGCGCCACCAGCGGCGCGGCCAGTTTGGCCACCCGTTCATAGGCACGCAGGCCCGCCTCAAGCGCGTTCTTGGACGGTGCAAAGGCGGGCGGATCGCAGATTACCACGTCAAATTGCGCGCCCTCACTGCCCAGCGCCGCCAGAACGTCAAAGGCATCGCCCTGCCGGGCGGTGAACCGGTCCTGCCAGCCCGACGCAGCCGCGCCCTGCCCCGCCAGATCAAGTGCCGCGGCAGACCCATCAACGCAGGTTGCCTCGGCTGCGCCAGCCGCCAGCATGGCAAGGCCAAAACCGCCGACATGGGAAAACACATCCAGCACCCGCGCGCCCGGTGCCACCAGCCGGGCAGCAAAGGCGTGGTTTTCGCGCTGATCGAAGAACAGGCCGGTTTTCTGCCCGCCAGTCAGATCCGCCATATAGGTGGCACCATTCATCTGAACCGGCACCGGAGCGTCCGGCGTCTCGCCCTGCAGGGTGGCATTGACATCGTCCAGCCCCTCCAGCCCCCGGGTGCGGCCGGAGGCATTCTTCAGGATCACCTCTGCGCCGGTGACGGTGGCCAGTGCGGCGGTCAGCGCCTCAAGATGCGCTTCGGCCCAAGCCGCATTGGGCTGCACCACGCAAGAGTCGCCAAACCGATCGATTACGATGCCCGGCAACCCGTCTGCCTCGGCGTGGACCAGTCGATAGAAGGGCGCATCGTATAGCTGTGTCCGCATTTCCTGCGCCCGCGACAGGCGCGCCTCGAACCAGGCCTGATCAATCTGTGCCTCAGGGTTGCGGTCCAGCATCCGGCCGATGATCTTGCTGTCAGGATTGACCGAGACCAGCCCCAGCGGCCGCATCGCCTCATCCTCAAGCACTGCCAATGTGCCCGGCGCCAGTTTCCGGGTGCGCCGGTCGGTGACCAGTTCATTGGCATAAACCCAGGGAAACCCATGCCGGATCGCACGGGCATTGGCCTTGGGCTTCAGTTTTACGCGGGGGCGCTGCGGCGCGGAGGCTGTGTCTGTCATGCCCCCTCATAGCTGCAAGGCAGATAGAGGGGAAGAGGCCGCAGCGCGCCAGTCGGTAATAGCGCGCGGTACCGAACGCCTAGCGATCCCGACTGCGCCAGCCGCCGCGCCGACGCGGCTTCACGACCTCGGCGAGCCCCTCACGCAGAACGATGACCATCGGGTGGTCCGGCTGTCCGTCCTCATATTTGGCAAGCAGGCGCTGCATCGCATCGCGGTTGTCAATCCCTCCGGGCAGGCTCAGCGCCCAGTCCAGAAAGATACTGCGGCACTGCGACATGTCGATCCCGTCGATCCGGAAGGATTCCCGGATCAGCCCCTTGGGGTCCATCTGGTCCTGCTCACTCATCTGCGCCATTTGCACCTTCCCGATCAAGCGCCCCGTCGATCATCGCACGACAGGCCGCATAGCTGTCTTCCAAGTCCTGCTCCAAACCCTGCAGCGTTTCAAATCCGGTGCTGCGGCACAGGAACTGCGCGCCGCCCTCACCGATTGCTGCGGTATCCAGCGCCTTGGCCGACAGCAGCCGCGCCGCCGTCTGCACTGACCAGAATAGGCGATAGGCCTGCGCCAGTCTGGTACCTTCTGCGGCATCCAGCCAGCCACATGCGACGGCGCCGTCCAGACCAGTCGCCACATCCCGCGCCCCAGAACCAGAGAGCAGCGCGCCAGCCTGCGCGACGAGTTCGATATCCATCATCCTGCCCGGCCCGGTCTTGGCATCCCAGACCCCCGCCGGGGCCTTGGCCGCCGCGATACGGGCGCGCATGTTGGCCACCTCGGTGAGGATCTGCAGCCGCTCACGCGGGCCGCTCAGCACCGCGCGACGCAGGTCTTCGATATCGGCGATCAGATCCGCAGGCCCGGCGATGCTGCGTGCCCGTGTCAGCGCCAGATGCTCCCAGACCCAGGCTTCGTTCTGCTGGTAGTTGGTGAAACTGGCGAGACTGGTCGCCACCGGCCCCTGATTGCCCGAGGGACGCAGGCGCATGTCGACCTCATAAAGACGCCCCTGCGCCATCGGCGCAGTCAGCGCGGTGATCAGTGCCTGCGTCAGCCGGGCAAAATAGGGGCGCGTCGCCAGCGGTCGCTTGCCTTCGGATCCTTCATCCGATTGCGGATCGTAGATCACGATCACATCAAGGTCGGACTGCGCATTGATACGCCCGGCCCCAAGCGAGCCCATCGCCACCACTGCCGCGCCGCGCCCGGGCGCGGCGCCGTGTTTTTCGGCAAACTGCGCCTCGACGCAGGGCACCAATGCGGCGATCACCGCCTCGGCCAATTCGGCGTATTGCACGCCCGCGGCCTCGGCATCGATCAGACCGCGCAGATGATGCACCCCGATGCGGAAATGCCATTCCTTGCACCAGCGCCGGGTGGTGTCGAGCTGGGTTTCGTAGTCGCCTTCGGCGGCCAGAAGCGCCTCCAGATCCTGCTGCAGCTTGGCGCCGCCCGGCCAGGGATCGAAGAAGGAGCCGCCGATCACCGCGTCGAACACGCCCGCGTTGCGCGACAGGAAGGCCGCCAGCTCGCCAGAGGTGCCGACGATATCCACCAGCAAATCCAGCAGCTGCGGATTGGCCTCGAACAGGGAAAACAGCTGCACCCCGGCGGGCAGACCAGCGAGGAAGCCATCCAGCGCCAAAAGCGCCTCAGCCGGTTTTGCGGTACGCGCCAGACGCGCCAGAAGATCCGGTTTCAACCGATCAAAGATCTGCGCGCCCCGGGCCGAGCGCAGCGCCGGATAGGTGGGCCAGCGGGCAATCACTGCCTCATCCAACCCCTCGGGCAGCGCAGGCGCCGCCGCCGGTTTTGCATCCGGGGCGAAAAAGCCTTCGGTCAAGGTATGCACCTCGGTCAGCCGGTCGCGGATTTCCGACTGAAGCTCAGCCGGATCGCGCCCCATCAGGCAGGCGACGCGGGCGATGCCATCCTCGGATTGCGGCATCCGGTGGGTCTGGGCGTCATGCACCATCTGGATGCGGTGCTCCACCTCGCGGTGGAACCGGTAGTGATCGGTAAGAGTTGCAGCGACATCGGCGGGGATCCAGTCCCGCGCCGCCAGCGCCGCCAGCCCTTCGACCGTGCCACGCAGGCGCAGGCTTTCATCGCGTCCGCCCGCGATCAGTTGCCGGGTCTGGGTGAAGAACTCGATCTCGCGGATACCGCCACGTCCCAGTTTCATGTCATGGCCCGGCACGGTGATCACACCGCCGGTGCCCTTGTTTTCCCGGATCCTGAGCCGCATGTCGTGGGCGTCCTGGATAGCCGCGAAATCCAGATGGCGGCGCCAGATAAAGGGCCGCAATGCCGCAAGGAACCGCTCGCCTGCGGCAATGTCCCCGGCGCAGGCGCGCGCCTTGATATAGGCGGCACGTTCCCAGGTGCGCCCGAGGCTCTCATAATACCGCTCCGCCGCCTCCATCGCCATGGCGACCGGCGTCACTGAGGGATCCGGGCGCAGGCGCAGATCGGTACGGAAGACGTAACCATCGCCGGTCTTGTCACTGAGCAGCGCGCACATATTGCGAGTAGCCCGCACCATGCCCTGACGCGCCTCATAGAAATCATCCGGGTCGAACCGGGTTTCATCAAAGAGGCAGATCATATCGATGTCAGAACTGTAGTTCAGCTCATGCGCGCCCATCTTGCCCATCGCGAGGATGGTCAACCCGCCTGCAGTTTCCACATCTGCCTCAGTCATTCCCGGCAGTTTCTTGCGGCGGATCAGCGCGGCGATTTCCGACTTGATCGCCACATCGGCGCAAAGCGCACCGAAATCGGTCAGCGCGCCAGTCACCCGTTCCAGCGGCCAGACACCGCCCAGATCGCAAAGCGCCGTCAGCAGGGCCACACGCCGCTTGGCCTGACGCAGCCCCGGTTTCAGCTGATCGGGCGCCATGGCGCGGCAGTCGGCAAACACGGCCTCCAGCGCCGTCTCGGGATCTGCCAGGGCTTCGGGCAGCCAGGCTGCCTCCCGCGTGATCAGACCTTTCAGATAGGGGCTGGAGCCGCCGGTCCCGGCCAGAAGCTCAGCCACTTCGGCCGAAGCCGACGGCACCAGAGCACGGGTTTCTGCACCCAGTTCGGAATCAAAGGGGCGCGGCAGGCGGGTGATGTCAAAGGCAGCATTCATATCGGGACTCTGTGCTGCCGTGAAACCGGCGTCAATGCGCCTTTTGGCGGCGCCTGCCCACCCTCTCCCCGGCCCGCTGAACCAGGTCATAAGGGCGCGGTAATCTGGTGCCAACGACCAGGCGGAGCAGCAAACCACGCAGAGGTCTGGAATACCCCCATAACCACCCAGGGTTGTATCACGTTATAGTGAGGTGTGGCTGTGCTCCTCTCCCTTGCCCGAATGTGCCAGTAATCAGTATGCCGTTGTCAGGAACCAGAGCCAAATGCCCACCTTTGGGGCCTTCCCAAAGGGTTTGGCTTTCGGATGTAGCGAGTATCGTACCGAGTAGCCGTCGTTCAAACCGGACCATCGATGAGCATGGCCGCGCCGGGGGAATGGGCGGGCAGCGCGCAAGAAAAGCCTATCTCTTTTGCAACGCCCATTGACCAGGCTGGTCGCCCCCATCGTGGCGTAAAAGTCCAAGAAACACCCCCAGCTCAGAACACGGACAGACCGGGCCGAGAGCGCGAGAGTACCATCCTCCGGTTCTCTCTCAGGCCGTGTCGCGTGACCGCCATAAGGACAGCTCGAATAAAATCGTAACTAGTCTTTACGGAAACTTACCGATTGGCGCTTTGGTGCCCCATTCGTGCCGCGTTCTTCACCTTAACTGTCGCTGTCGGTCAGATTGGAAACGCAACTGATGACGTGGTCGGCTCCTCCGCCGGTCTCGACATGAATGGTCGCCTTGAACACGCGACGAACCAACAGCAGCCGCGCCTTTGGCGTGGGTCGGAGACACTTTTTTGATGAGTACAGCAGAAAAACTGACAAGGCCGGGGTACCTCAGCAAATCCATCGGCCTGATGTCCACCGCCGCCAGAGCTGCCGGTGTCGATCTTGGCGCCGCCATGAAGAAAGGTGACATCACCGCAGTGGATTATGCCACCATGGTGCATCGCTGCAATTCCTCCAATTGCGCGCGGAAATGCGAACACTGGCGCAATGCAGAACCCGATGCGACCGCTGCGCCCTCCTTCTGCGCCAACCTGGAAATCCTTGAGCGGCTGAAACCCTAAACCCGACACCTATGCCCGCAGCCTTGTGGCAGCCGAACTGCGGCGCGGCCCACAAGGGCCCTTGTCCTACCTCTCTGCAGACCTGCAGACTGAACACCTGAGACTGCCCGGGGCGGCTTCCCTGGATTCCCCCCCCGCTCGGCCAGGGTGAGATGCGGGGCATAGCGGTATGATTTCTGGGGGAGAATAGGCGCCCCAACGGCGTGCCATGCGGGCCCCTGATGAACCGCTCTGGCACTGTCTGCACCGCCATTAACCAAATATTGGCCTGTTTGAGGGCATGATCCTGCTCATTCGAGTTTTTAACCATCAGCACCACCTGACAAATATCATCAGAGAAGCCACGCCGATGAAAATCAAACACCTTGCCGCCCGTATCGCCCTTACTTTCGCCGCCAGCGCTGCCATGTCTGCCGATCTGCAGCCCGGCGACCCCATTTCCGCAAAGATCTTTCTGCAGTTGCACAGCATCGAAAAACTGGCCGGTGAGGTCGTGCCGCTGGTGTCGGCGCCGGGCCGGGACTTTCGGGTTATCGATGGCGATTCGCTGGCTATGGGCGATCTGAACATCCGCCTCGTCGATATTGATGCGCCGCTCGCGGTGCAGCGCTGCAACACGCCGGACGGGTCCTATTGGGATTGCGCCGCCCAGGCGCGCCAACGGGTGCGCTCCATTGTGAACGAAGCTGAGCGGGTGGAATGCTTTAGCACCGATCAGGATCACTATGGCCGACACTTGGCCACCTGCGATGCCGATGGGGTCGACGTCGGGGCCCTGCTGGTCGAAGAAGGACTGGCCTGGGCGCATGAGAACGACGGCCGCTATGTCCCGCAGGCCTCGATCGCGCAGGCCAATGCGCGCGGCATCTGGCAGGCCGAAACCGCTCCGCCCTGGAACTGGGACGCCGAACAGGACTGACCGTTCTCACCACGTATGCAGACCAGACCGGGGGCCAGCGCATTTTGCCGGGCGCCCCTGGCTCTACCTTTGCCCCCCCTTATTAACGCCCGCGGACGCCACTTGCAGTCGCGCCACCCGGTCTGTGCGGAGTTTTCGCATTCAGCACGGGATGCCGAATTCCGGTTGCGCCCGAACATAAAACTGCGTGGTCTTCAGCCGCACAGCCTCCCATACAGCCCATTTTCCCACCTTGCCCGCGTCGGGACTCGACCTTGCAACGCGCTCCTCTTGTTGTGGATGTTTCTTTCTGCAACAGTAATGACGTGTTCCATTTCGACTGGTGCCAGTGAAGCTAACCGAAACAGAAACCGAGCTGATCTTTTCGATCATGCGAGACCTCAGTGGTGCCTTTGACCATTGCGAGGTCCGTCGCCGTGTCGGCCAAAAGATGCTGGATCTTCTCAAGGCGGATTATTTCGCCTCTTACGTCTGGGATGATGCCGAGCAGAGGTTCGTGTCCTGCGTTCAGATCAACATGAGCGACGACAACCTGCGCCGCTACGAAAGCTATTTTCAGTTCAACGACCCGATCACACCAACCCTGCAAAAGCGCAAGAAGGCGACGCCGGTCAGCGAAGTGATGCGCCACGACCGGCTGGTCAAGACCGAGTTCTACAACGATTTCCTGAAGCAAGATGGCCTGTGCTACGGTATGGATTTCTTTGCCTATGACCGGGGCGACAACATCGGCGACCTGCGGATCTGGCGCGGCGCAAACCGCGAGGATTTCACGCCACGGGATGCCCGGATCGTGGATGCCGTCGGGCCCAGCCTTGTTAACGCGCTGGTCCGCGCGCGCAGTTCCACGCAGCAAACGCCCTCTCTCCGGTTTGCACATATCGCCGATGATCTGGGTCTGACGGTGCGCGAGGCCGAGGTTGCCGACCTGCTGATCACCGGCCTCAGCGATGATGAACTCTGCGCAAAACTGGGCTTTTCCAAGCCGACCCTGCGCTCCCACATCGCCTCCATCTTCCGAAAATCCGGGCTGAACCGGCGTACCCAGCTGGCACCTTTCTTGGCCGAGAAAAATCATCATTTGTGATGATAGGAATGTAATCCTGCCGAAACCTATCCTGTTTCCCAACCATCAGGGAGACAGGAATGACGCTGGATTTGGAACGTTTGGACGCCGTTGCAACGGTCGCTGCACTCAAGGAAGGATCGGTTTCACCGGCGGCCTATGCCGAAGCCTTGGCAGAGCGGGCCGCGAAACACGCCGATCTGAATGCGCTGCAAAGTTTCGATGCCGGGCAGGTTGTCCAGGCGGCGGCCGCAGCCTTTGAAGCCCACCCGGAGGCGGCGCTGGCCGGGCTGCCCATCGTGGCCAAGGACAATATCAACACAACGGCCTATCCGACCTCCGGCGGTACCAAGGCGCTTTTGAGGCATACTCCGGCCACCGATGCCGGTGTTGTGCAGCGCATCACCAAGGCGGGCGGTTTCATCGGCGCCAAGGCGGGGATGCACGAGCTCGCCTTCGGGATCACTTCGAACAATGCGGTCACCGGCGCGGTGCACAATCCGGCAGATCCCGGCCTGATCGCCGGCGGCTCCTCCGGCGGCACCGCTGCCGCTGTTGCAGCCGGGATATTCCCGGCGGGTCTCGGCACGGATACGGGCGGCTCCTGCCGCATTCCTGCAGCACTGTGCGGAGTGATTGGTTTCCGCCCAACCACCGGGCGCTATGACAGCGACGGGGTCGTGCCGATCTCCCACACCCGCGACACTGTCGGCACCCTGGCCCGCAGCACCCGCGACATCGCCCTCTTCGATGGCGTCCTATCCGGCGATGATGCCGCGCTCGCGGAGCGAGCTATGACCGATGTCACGCTGGGCGTGCCCCGGAACATGTTCTATGACAACCTCGATCCGGTGGTTGACGCAGCGGTCGAGGCGCAGCTTTCGGTGCTGTCGGCGGCGGGAGCTAAGCTTGTCGACGTCGATTTCGATGGCATCTGGCCGCACAACGAAGCCTTCAGCTTCCCGGTCGTTTTCTACGAGGTCATGCGTGACCTTCCTGCCTATCTGGCCGAACACGCGCCAGAGGTTTCCTTTGAAACACTCATCAAGGGCATCGGATCCCCTGATGTGGCAGGCGCCATCGGCAGTCAGCTGGGGGACGAGGCGATGCCGGAAGCCGCCTACCGGGCTGCGATGGATGTGCGCCGCCCCGCGATGCGGCAGATCTACGGCAAGGTCTTCGAAGACAACGGATTGGACGCGATTGTCTTCCCGACTACCCCCCTGCCCGCACGGCCCATCGGTGAGGACGAAACCGTTACATTGAACGGTGACCAATGCCCCACCTTCCCCACCTACATCCGCAATACCGACCTTGGATCGAATATCGGCGCCCCAGGCATCTCGCTTCCGTGCCCCCTTTCCTCGGGCCTTCCGGTCGGCATCGAGTTTGACGGCCTGCCCGGCAAGGACCGTGCACTGCTCGCTTTGGCGCGGGCCGCAGAAAAATCAATGGCGCGATAGACGCCTACATCCACACAGGGAGAATAAAAATGCTGAAAGCAACAACCAAACTCTTTGCCAGCGCTGCGGTGGCGCTGGCCCTTGGGACGGTCTCTGCCGCCGCCGATATCAAGGTGGGCGTGCTGGTGCCGGATTCTGGCCCGGCAGGCCTGTTTGGCCCTTCCACCCGCAACTCGGCCACATTGGCGGCCGAGCAGATCAACGCGGGCGGTGGCATCAACGGCGAGGCAATCGAACTGGTATTCGCCGATGTCGGCGTGCCCCCGGCCGAGGCTGCACAGGCCGCATTGCGCCTGTGGAAGGGCGAAGGCGCGCAAGCCTTTGTCGGCATGCATGATTCCGCAGTGCGCGAAGCGCTGATCGGGCGTTTCAACGGGCAAGTTCCCTATGTCTACACCCCTGTATACGAAGGCAACTCCTGCGCGCCCGGCCTATATGTCACCGGCGAAACCCCCAGCCAGCAGCTGGCACCGGTGATCCCCTATCTGGCAGAAAACGAAGGCGCGTCGAAATGGTATCTGATCGGCCATGATTACAACTGGCCGCGCGACACAAATGCGCTCGCGAAGAACTATATCGCCGATGCAGGCGGTGAAGTGGTGGGCGAGGAATACGTGCCTTTCACGGTTTCTGAATTCGACTCCTCGCTGCAACGCATCAAGGAAAGCGGCGCCGACGCCATTCTGATCACGTTGGTCGGGGGCGGGTCCGTCGGCTTCAACGTCAGCTTTGCGGGGTTTGGTCTGGAAGAGCAGGCCCTCCGACTTGGTACATTGATCGAGGAAAACACCCTTGCGGGCATCGGTGCAGAGAACGCGGACCGGCTTTTCTCCTCTTCGGGATACTTTGCCTCCATCGACTCAGACGCTGCGGTTTCCTTTGCGGCGGATTACACGGCAGCCTTCGGGGCGGATGCACCGGCTCTGAATGGCCTTGGTCAGTCCGCTTATGAAGGGCTGATGCTGCTGGCCGCGCTCGCGAACAAGGCGGGCAGCCTTGACGTTGCCGCGATGGATGCCGCCGCCGAAGGTACCACATGGAGCACGCCCCGCGGTGAAAACACACTGACCGGACGCCATATGGCGCAGACGATCTATCTTGCCGATGGCAGTGGCGGCACCTTCGACATCGTTGCCTCCTTCGACAAGGTGGCCTCCTCCGAAGCCTGCGCGGACTGAGCCTGCGCCCATGTCCTCCGTTCTTGTCCTCAACCTTGCCTGGCAGATCAGCACCCTGGCGCTGGTCGCATTGGGGCTGGCCATCGTGTTTGGCAAGCTTCAGATCATGAATATGGCACATGGGGAATTCGTAATGATCGGGGCCTATGCCCCGGTCATCACTTCCTCGCTGGGTCTGCCTGCATGGCTGCAGGTTCCGGTTTGCCTGCTGACCGTTGCCCTGGTGGCCTTCGTGCTTGAGCGCACGATCATCCGTCACCTCTATGGCCGGATGTTCGACAGCCTGCTGGCCACCTGGGGCATCGCCATCCTGCTCCGCGAAGCGGTGGAGCTGATCTTTGGTCGGGGCTATCAATCCGTCACCCCGCCCATCAGCGGCACGATCAGTGTTCTTGGCGCCGATTACCCTGCCTATCGCATTGCCGTCATCCTTGGCATCCTCGCAGGCTTCGCGGCATTGTTCTGGTGGAATGCCCGGTCCAAGGTTGCCACCCGGATCAAGGCGATGGTCGGCAATCCGGACCTGGCCGAGGCTGTGGGCATCAATACCGCCCGGCTGTCGGCTGGCGCTTTTATCTTCGGCTGCTGCACCGCCGGGCTGGCCGGGTTGATCCTGGCGCCCACCATCCGGATCGAGCCGATGATGGGGCTCGATTACCTGATCCGCTCGTTCTTTGCCCTTGTGGTCGGCGGTCTTGGCTCCCTCGAAGGGCTGGGCATCGGCGCGGGCATTATCGCGGGAACGCAATCCGTCCTCGGGGCCGTTGCCAATCAGACCTATGGCTATCTGGCTGTTCTCACTCTTTCCATTCTCTTTCTCTGGCTGAAACCTGATGGTATCCGTTCTTCTTCCCGTTAGCCTGCTTCTGGCAGTGCTTCTCCTGATCCCCGAGGTGTTCGGCGACTTCACGGCCTACCAGATCGGGCTGTACCTGATCTATGGCATCGCAGCGCAAGGCATCGGCTACCTCTGGGGCAAGACCGGGGTGCTGCCGCTGGGGCAGGCACTGTTCTTCGGATTTTCCGCCTATGTCACGGCGAGCACCCTGCGCGCAGGAAACGGACTCGGCATCGACCTCCTCCTGGCCTTCACCGTATTGGCTGCCATCGCCGTGTTAGCTTTCCTTCTGGCCACGCTGATCTTTCGCGGTCGGAAGGAAAGCGGTCCATACTTTTCACTGATCACACTCGCCTTGGTGATGATCGCCGAACAGATCGCCGGAACCGCCACGCCGCTTACCGGCGGCTTCAACGGGATGAGTGGGTTTCCCAGCCTCGGCAATCTCGATCCCTTCGGAAGTTTTTACTACGTCATCGCGGCAGCCACAGTGTTGGTCAGCCTGTTGCTGTTCATCCTGAACCGACTTCCGGTCAACCTGATCGCCAAGGCCGTGGCCGACAACGAACCGCGCCTGCAACTGCTAGGATTTCCGACCCATGTCATCAAAGGCGCAGCCTTTGCTTTCTCTGCCGCCATTGCGGCCCTGGCCGGGGGGCTTTTTGCTTCGCATCAGGGGATCGTGACGCCCACCTCGATGGGGTTCGGCCTCTCCGCTGAAATGGTCATCCTGACCGCTGTGGGCGGCCGGTTTCACGTGCTTGGCCCGCTGATCGGAGCCGTCATCGTCGGCTGGGCCTCAGCCGAGCTGCGCGACAGTTTCCCCTATTGGGAACTATTGATGGCCTTGGCTTTCATTCTAGTGGTGCTGAAGGCCCCCGGCGGCATCGCGGAGTTGCTGGAGACCGTATACCGGCGCATCCGGCCCGCAACGCCCGGCAGGCGCGCGCCCTCCATCGCGGCTCCGCCAAGCAAACCGACCAACGCCTCCGGCGCGCTGCGATTTGACGATGTTCATCTGCAGATCGGTGTCGTCCGAATCCTGAACGGCGTGACCTTTGACACGCCCTCGACCGGCATCATCAGCGTCATCGGGCCAAATGGCGCGGGCAAGACCAGCACGCTCAACGCGATCACCGGCAACCTGCAGATCACCGGCGGCAGCATTGCATTGGGGTCGCGCAACATTCACGCGCGCCCTCCTTACAAGGCGCTGCGCAGCGGCATTGGCCGCAAGTTGCAGGTGCCCTCCGTGTTCTTTTCCATGAACGTTTCAGACAACCTGGCGCTTGCCATGATGGCCAACCGGGCACGGCTGGTGGATCTGCTGCGCCCCGCGACCCTGCACTGGCGATCGGAATCGCTGACGGAGCTTTTAAAACGCCCCGCGGTGCCTCTGCAGGAAGATCTGGTCGCGCCGGTCGCACATCTGCCACAAGGCCACCGTCAGTTTCTGGAATACGCCATGACCATCGCATCTGAGCCTCGGGTATTGCTGCTGGACGAACCCTGTGCAGGGCTTTCCCCGGATGAAACGGCGTTGATGACCGAACTTGTGCGGACATATCAGGCACAAACCGGCGGTCTGGTCATCGTCATCGAACACGACATGAGCATCGTTCAGGCGATCTCGGACAAGGTTCTGGTCCTGCACCTCGGACAGGTGCTCGCCTTTGACAGCTTCGACAAGGTGCGCAGCAATCCCGAGGTTCAGGCCGTCTATGCGGGAGGCACCAAATGACCTCGCTTCTGGAAATCGACAATCTGACCGGCGGCTACCGGGACACCCATGTTCTGTTCAACGTCTCGGCCCGGATCGAAGCAGGCAGTGTTCTGGGCGTCTTTGGCCGGAACGGTGTCGGCAAGACCACCCTTGCACGACTTGTGCAGGGCAGCCTGATTACGGGGGCTGGTGATATCCGGCTGGAAGGGCATTCTGTCGCCTCACGTCCTTCGCATGCCCGGCGCAAACGCGGCATCGGTTACATGCCCCAGACATCGATGGTGTTCGACGATCTGACGGTCAGGGAGAACCTGACCCTCGGCAGCAACCGGGAGGGACCAGAGAGGTATTTCGACCGCTTCCCAAGGCTGGCAGAACGGCTGGACCAGCCCGCAGGCACCATGTCCGGCGGTGAGCGTAAAATCCTGGCCTTTGTCCGCGCTATGATCGAGGACACAAAGGTGATTGTCCTTGATGAACCCTCCGAGGGCGTTCAGCCGGAAAACATCGCCCATATGGCGGAGTGCCTGATGGACCGTGCGAAAGCCGGAGCCGGTATTCTGTTGTGCGAACAGAACCTCAGCTTTCTGACCGGTATTTCCGATTGGTATCTCGGCCTCGACGCCGGAACGGTGGTTCTGGACAAACCCGCGAACGAGGTCTCCATAGAGCGATTACGGTCGATATTAAGCCTATAACCGAGACTAAGATCGGAGTTCCCTGCGCGCGCTAACACTCAAACGAGTAAATTATAAAAGAGGGAATGGTGGGTGATAAGAGATTTGAACTCCTGACATCTTCGATGTGAACGAAGCGCTCTACCACTGAGCTAATCACCCGTGGGATCGGGTATTACCGTCAGGATCACCACTCTGCAAGAGGGGGATATGAAGATTTTCACCAGTCTGCTTCTTTTTCGGCTTCCTCTTTTCACATCCCTCCTGCACTGGCCGCCTCAGCCAGGTCCGCCGGGCAACACATCGCGGCGGATCATGGTGCGCAGGGTGAAGCTGGACCGCGTATTGCGGATCCCCGGCACCCGCATCAACTGCTCTTCCAGAAAGCGGTCGAAATCCGTCAGATCCTGCGCCACCACCCGCAGCAGGATATCGCGACTGCCTGTCATCAGGTAGCACTCCATCACTTGATCGAACTGGCGCACGGCATTTTCAAAGGCCTGCAGCGCGTCCTTCGACTGGCGCTCCAGCTCAACAGCGACAAAAATGGTGACGGCCAGCCCGACCTTGGCCTGATCGACCCGCGCGGAATAGCCGGTGATGATCCCGGCTTCTTCCAGCATCGACACCCGCCGGGCGCAGGGGGTGGGCGACAGGCCGACCTCTTCTGAGAGCTGCGCCAGTTTCATGCGACCGTCCCGCTGCAGCGCGGTGACAATCCTGCGATCTATGGCGTCCATAGTGATTTCCTCCATTACTTGGCGCTATGTTAGCAAATTACTCCAAAACCAACCACTCCTGAGGGCATCTTTGGAAAATTCCCGAAGCCCATACCCGGTATTCTGGGTCTCTTAGTTCAGGAGCCTGTCAGTATGACCCTCACCAAAATCGCCTCTCCCGGTCACGAAGAGATCTACCGTGTCGACGATCCCGCCGTCGGTCTGACCGGCTTCATCGCCATCCATTCAACCGAGGCCGGACCGGCCGCTGGCGGGCTGCGGATGCGCCCCTATGCCACTGCGGATGAGGCGCTGGAGGATGTTCGGCGGCTGAGCGAGGGCATGACCTACAAGAACGCCGCGGCGGGCCTGCCGCTGGGCGGCGGCAAGGCGGTGATCATCGGCGACCCGACAACAAGCAAGACGCCAGAGATGCTGCGCGCCTTTGGCCGGGCAATCGACAGCCTGAACGGCCGCTACATCACCGCCGAGGATATGGGCATGAGCCCTGCCGACATGGCGCTGCTGGCCGATGAAACGCCCTATGTCGCCGGGCTTGCCGATGGGGAGTATGCCAGCGGCGATCCCTCCCCCATCACCGCGCGCAGCATCTTCAACGCCATCCGCACCGCCCGGGCGCACAAGGTCGGCAGCGCCGATCTGCAGGGCGTCACGGTGGCGGTGCAGGGGCTGGGTCATGTAGGCTGGTACCTGTGCCAGTTCCTGAATGACGCGGGCGCCGGTCTGATCGTCACGGATGTCGATCCCCAGCGCATCGAACGCGCGGTCGCGGAATTTGGCGCCCGCCCGGTTGCCATCAACAAGATCTGCACCGCGCAGGCGGATATCTTTGCCCCCTGTGCCATTGGCGGCATCCTCAATGCCGAGACCATCCCCCTGTTGCAGGTCGGGATCGTCGCAGGCGGTGCCAACAATCAACTCGCCAACCCCGAGGACGGTCAGGCCCTGCATGAACGCGGCATCCTTTATGCGCCCGATTTCATCGCCAATGGCGGCGGCATCATCAACGTAGCGACCGAGATCCTGAAAATCGCGGATCGCGAGGCCTATGTGGCCAAGAAACTTGCTGCGCTGGAAGCGACCATGGCCGAGGTGCTCAACCAGGCGCGTCAGCAGGACATCAGCCCGGATGCCGTGGCCATTGCCACCGTGCGGGCGAAGATGGCGCAGGCCGCAGCGGCTTAAGCCCACCCCAACGATTACAGAGATGCAACAGCGGCAGCTGCCATTTGGCGCTGCCGCTTGTCAGCGCGGGTTTGCCTCCCTATCTAGGGCAGAAGACATGGGGCTGACGCCTCATGCATTTGGAGATTTTATGGAAGAGACCCGGGCATAAGCCCGTTCCCGGCGCAGAACATCGGGAACGCAGGACACAACAAGGACACTCGCGACTTCGGCTGAGTGACCTCTTTTCTTGCACTCTCATAAAATCGAGACTTCCGTTGAATATCTCAAAACACGAGCAACGCGTGTTGCACGAGCTCGCCCTTGGCGGCAGCATCCATCATGAACGCAGTGAAAACGGCAAGATCCGCAGCATCATCTGCTATACGCGCGAGGGCAACGTTCTGTCGGACTGCACCCTTGGCGTCTTTCAGCGCCTGCACAAACGCCGTTTCATCCAATCGCGCGACGGCAAACCCTATCGCGCCTCGCGACTGGGGATCAAAGCCGTACGCGCGCAGCTGAACCAACGATAACATCATGACATCAAAGGAGCAGACCATGGAATTTGTGTCAGGCCACAAGGGGCGAACAGCAGAGATCACCGACCTGTTCGCCGCCTCCTTCACCGCGTCGGAAGGCGCCGACGAAGGGCAAACCATCGCTGCGCTGGTGCGCGCCCTCCTCACCACGGTGGAAGAGGAGGATTTGTTTGTCTTCTCCGTGCTAGAGGGCGGCGCGGTGGTTGCCAGCATCCTGTTCACGCGGATGCGCTATGATCAGGACGACCGGGTGGTCTTTCTGTTGTCGCCGGTAGCGGTTGCGCCGGATCAGCAGGGCAAGGGCACTGGTCAGGCGCTTCTGCGCCATGGCCTCAGCCAGCTGAAAAGGGATGGTGTTGATATCATCCTGACCTATGGCGATGTCAATTTCTACGCCAAGGTCGGGTTCAGGCAGATCACCGAACAGGAGGCCGCTGCGCCCATGCCCCTTTCCTACCCGCATGGCTGGCTGGGCCAATCGCTGACTGGCGGAGCCTTCGCACCGCTGGTCGGCCCTGCCTCCTGCGCCGCGCCCTTCCGAAAGCCGGAGTATTGGTAGGTATCGAGCAAAAAAAGAAAAAGGCGGCCCAAGCGGGCCGCCTTTCCTGCCTTACTGCTACCGGCACTTAGTGCGCGGTCGGGGCTGCCGATGCGGATTTCGCCTCCAGCGCGGCCTGGGCAGCGGCGGCCTCTTCGGCCTCCTCGTCCCATTCGATCGGCTCAGGGCTGCCCACCAGTGCGTGTTTCAGCACTTCGGACACGTGGCTCACCGTGATGATCTCCAGACCTTCCTTCACGTTGTCGGGAATATCCGGCAGATCCTTGGCGTTTTCCTCGGGGATCAGCACCGTCTTGATGCCACCGCGCAGGGCTGCCAGCAGTTTTTCCTTGAGCCCGCCGATGGCCAGCGCATTGCCACGCAGAGTGACTTCGCCGGTCATGGCGATGTCCTTGCGCACCGGGATCCCGGTCAGCACCGACACGATGGAGGTCACCATGGCCAGACCCGCCGACGGGCCGTCCTTGGGCGTGGCACCTTCGGGCACGTGCACGTGGATGTCCCACTTGTCGAACTTGGGCGGCTTGATCCCCAGGTGCGGCGCAACCGAGCGTACATAGCTGGAAGCAGCCTCGATCGACTCCTTCATCACGTCGCCCAGCTTACCGGTGGTCTTCATGCGACCCTTGCCCGGCAGGCGCAGCGCCTCGATGGAGAGAAGCTCACCACCCACCGAGGTATAGGCCAGACCGGTCACGACACCGACCTGATCTTCCTTTTCAGCAAGACCAAAGCGGTATTTCGGCACGCCCAGGAACTCGTCGAGGTTGTCATGGGTGACCTTGACGCTCTCGGCTTCCTTCTTGACGATCTTGGTCAGCGATTTCCGCGCCACCTTTGCGATTTCACGCTCCAGGTTCCGCACGCCCGCCTCGCGGGTGTAGGTGCGGATGATGTCGGTCAGCGCCTCATCCGTCAGTTCGAATTCCTTGGCCTTGAGGCCGTGGTTCTTCACCTGCTTGGACACGAGGTGCTGCTTGGCGATTTCGCGCTTTTCGTCCTCGGTGTAGCCCGACAGCGGAATGATCTCCATCCGGTCCAGAAGCGGACCCGGCATGTTGTAGCTGTTGGACGTGGTCAGGAACATCACGTTCGAGAGGTCGTATTCCACCTCCAAGTAGTGGTCCACAAAGGTGGAATTCTGTTCCGGATCAAGCACTTCCAGCATCGCCGAGGCCGGGTCGCCCCGGAAATCCTGGCCCATCTTGTCGATCTCGTCGAGCAGGATCAGAGGATTAGTGGTTTTCGCCTTCTTCAGCGCCTGGATGATCTTACCGGGCATCGAGCCGATATAGGTCCGGCGGTGACCGCGGATCTCGGACTCGTCGCGCACGCCGCCAAGGCTGATGCGGATGAACTCGCGTCCCGTCGCCTTGGCAACCGATTTGCCAAGCGAGGTCTTACCCACACCCGGAGGGCCAACAAGGCACAGGATCGGCCCCTTCAGCTTGGCCGAGCGTTGCTGCACCGCCAGATATTCGACGATGCGTTCCTTGACCTTCTCAAGGCCGTAGTGGTCCTTGTCGAGGATATCCTGCGCGCGGTTCAGGTCTTTCTTCACGCGGGATTTGGTGCCCCACGGGATCGACAGCATCCAGTCCAGATAGTTGCGCACAACGGTGGCTTCGGCCGACATGGGCGACATGTTCTTGAGCTTCTTCAGCTCGGCATCGGCCTTTTCGCGGGCTTCCTTGGACAGCTTGGTCTCGGCGATTTTCTCTTCCAGCTCGGCCACTTCGCCCGAACCTTCTTCGCCATCGCCCAGCTCCTTCTGAATGGCCTTCATCTGCTCATTCAGATAGTACTCGCGCTGGGTCTTCTCCATCTGGGATTTGACGCGGGTCTTGATCTTCTTCTCGACCTGCAGGACAGACATTTCGCCCTGCATCAGGCCATAGACCTTTTCCAGACGTTCGCTGACCGAGAGGGTCTCGAGCAACTCCTGCTTGCGGTCCACCTCGATGCCGAGGTGACCGGCAACAAGGTCCGCCAGCTTCGCAGGCTCGGTGGTCTCGCCCACGGCGCTCAGCGCCTCTTCGGGGATATTCTTGCGCACTTTTGCGTAGCGTTCGAACTCATCACCAACGGTGCGCACCAGCGCCTCGGTGGTGGTGACGTCGCCGGGCATCTGGTTCAGCAGTTCGGCGCGGGCTTCGAAATAGCTGTCGTTTTCGAGGAAATCGGTGATCTTGACGCGGGTCTGGCCCTCGACCAGCACCTTGACGGTGCCATCGGGCAGCTTCAGCAGCTGCAGCACATTGGCCAGCACGCCGACGCGGTAGATGCCATCGCTTTCCGGATCGTCCTCTGAGGGGTCGATCTGGCTGGACAGCAGGATCTGTTTGTCATCGGCCATCACCTCTTCCAGGGCGCGTACCGATTTCTCCCGGCCGACAAACAGCGGCACGATCATGTGCGGGAACACCACGATGTCACGCAGCGGCAGCACGGGATAGGAAGAATTGAGTGGCTCTTGCATACTCGGTCCTTTTCTTTGGCAAGACGTCCAGGCCCCAGGTAGCGGCAGCCGCAGGCGTCTCCTCTTTGATCTGTTATCTGGTGCGGTTCAGCATGTATTTCAACCGCAGCGCCTCAATCTTTGCGCTCACATTGCCCCTGCAGGGCGGCGACCACAAGGGCGCAAATGCAGGAAGGGTGAGCAAATGGTGAAGGGGGCTGCGAGCTGCCCCCGGTTTGGGCCATGCGGGTCAATTCAGCGTCGCATCAGGGTGATGAATCCCCGCTCCATCCGCCCGCCCGGCCCGGTTTCAATATAGGTTCCGCTCATCCGTGTTTCATCGATCAGGAACAGGCGCACCTCCTGCCGCAAGACCTCTCCGGTACCGGTTGGACGCTCGGCCAGCAGGGTCAGCCTGATCAACTGATCGGCGCCGCAGGGCAGCGGCCCCAGAGACACCTCATCCAGGAACACCTCGGCATCATCCGGCAGATCGCCGCGGCCGACGCTTTCGGCGCGCAGCCCAGTGCCGGGCTTTAGTGGGCCCCGGTCCTGTACAGAGATCCCAATAAGCCCCAGCACCGGCGAATCCGCCACCAGCCTGCCATTGCGAAACCGCAGCGACAGGGTATCGCCGCTGCGTTGTGGCAGCGGTACCATCTCGATGCGCCCACCCACAGCCGTCGACATCTCTCCCGGGCCTTTTTGAACGATCCACTGGCCGCGCAGCCCGGCAGAGCCACCTTTGACCAGATCCTCTAGCGGAATGCTGCAACCGTTAAGGCGCGGCGCCTTGAAGAAACTTGATGCCTCTGCCAGCGATCCTGGCGTGGTGTTATCCTGTGTCACCTGCGCCTGAGCTGCCATCGAGCCGCCCATCAAGGCCGCAAAAGCCAGCGCGAGATACCACCTCATCACCATTCTCCCCTTTTGGCGGGAAACTAGCAAAAAGGTCTTCACAACTGGTGAACAACGCATAACCGGTCACCACGCAACTACAGGGCAATCAGCCCCCGCCTCTTACCCGAAAAAGGGTGGTCAGCGGTCTTATATCCCCCGATTACACCGGCTCGATATCACCTTCAGCGCGGGTGTCGTGGAAGTCCTTTTGCCAAGCCCCGAACGTCCCCGCCGCAATCGCATCGCGCATGCCCTGCATGATCTCCTGAAAGTAATGCAGGTTGTGCCAGGTCAGCAGCATGCCCGAAATCATCTCGTTGGCGCGGAACACATGGTGTAGGTAAGCGCGGCAGTAGTTCGAGCAGGCCGGGCAGCTGCACTCTTCATCCAGCGGACGCGGATCATCCGCGTGCCGCGCGTTCTTGATGTTGACCACCCCCCGGCGGGTAAAGACCTGTCCGGTCCGGCCGGATCGTGACGGCAGAACGCAATCCATCATGTCGATGCCGCGCGCCACGGCGCCGACAATATCGTCGGGCTTGCCAACGCCCATCAGGTAGCGCGGCTTGTCCTGCGGCAGCATGTCCGGCGCGTAGTCAAGGCAGCCGAACATCGCCTCCTGCCCCTCGCCCACCGCAAGGCCACCCACCGCGTAGCCATCAAAGCCAATGTCGGTCAGCGCCTTGGCGCTTTCCTCGCGCAGGTCCTGCTCCAGCCCGCCCTGCATGATCCCGAACAGGGCGTGGCCGGGCCGGTCGCCAAATGCGTCCTTGGAGCGCTCGGCCCAGCGCATCGACAGGCGCATCGACTCGGCAATGCGGTCGCGGTCCGCAGGCAACGCCGGGCATTCGTCGAAACACATCACGATATCGCTGCCCAAGAGCCGCTGGATCTCCATCGAGCGCTCTGGCGTCAGCTCGTGCCGGGAGCCGTCGATATGGCTTTTGAAGGTCACGCCCTTCTCGGTCAGCTTGCGAAGGCCCGCCAGCGACATCACCTGAAACCCGCCCGAGTCGGTCAGGATCGGACGCTGCCAGTTCATGAACTTGTGAAGGCCACCCAGCCGGTCGATCCGCTCAGCCGTTGGACGCAGCATCAGGTGGTAGGTATTGCCCAGCAGGATGTCAGCCCCGGTGGCGCGCACGCTTTCCGGCATCATCGCCTTGACCGTCGCCGCAGTGCCAACGGGCATGAAGGCAGGCGTGCGAATGTCACCGCGCGGCGTCTCGATCACACCGGTGCGCGCTTTTCCGTCCGTTGCTTTCAGTTCAAACTTGAAAAGCTCTGACATTTCGACTTCCTGCGTTAGTTCTGTCATCTGATGACCATAAGATTCCCCTAATGCCAAGGAGCCAAGCGCATGTCCACAGACGAGCACGCCGCAAAACTGACCCTCGGTTGGGAGGAATGGGTAAGCCTGCCGGGGCTTGGCCTGCCCGCAATGAAGGCCAAGGTCGACACCGGCGCCCGCACCTCTGCCTTGCATGCCACTGAAATCGAAACCTTCGGCCCCGCCGCCGCCCCCAAGGTGCGGTTCACCGTGCATCCGGTTCCGGGACAGGAGGGTCTGCGGATCCCCTGCTCTGCCGAGATCATCGACCGGCGCGAGGTGACCTCCTCCAATGGCGAAAGCGAAATGCGCTATGTCATCTCAACCGATCTTGTGGTGGATGGCCACAGCTGGCCCATCGAAGTCACCCTCACCGACCGCAGCGGCATGACAGTGCATATGCTGCTGGGCCGTCAGGCGCTGGGAGAGAACGTTGCCGTGGCGCCTTCGGAACGATTCTGCCAGCCAGAGCTGGACTATGCCGTCTATGCCTCGAAACACATCCGCAAGGCCGCGCCGAACCGGGTGCTGCGCATTGCCGTGCTCAGCCGCGAGGACAATTTCTCCACCCGCCGACTGGTCGAGGAAGGCGAGAAACGCGGCCACACGGTCGAGGTGATCGACACCACCCGCTGTTACATGGACATCAACGCGCTGGCGCCCGAAGTGCATTACGACGGCAAGCGCCTGCCCCGCTATGACGCGGTAATTCCACGGATCGGCGCCTCGATCACCCCATATGGCACCGCCGTGCTGCGTCAGTTCGAAACCCTTGGCACCTTTTGTGTCAACGGCAGCGCTGGCATTACCGCCAGTCGCGACAAGCTGCACGCCCATCAGGTACTGGCGCGTCAGAAGATCGGCATGCCCGAAACCGCCTTTGCCGCCTCGCCCAAGGATACAAAGAACCTGATCGACATCGTCGGAGGTGCCCCGCTGATCGTGAAACTGCTGGAAAGCACCCAGGGCAAGGGCGTGGTGCTGGCCGAAACCAAGAAGGCCGCCGAATCCGTGATCACCGCCTTTCGCGGCCTCAAGGCGAACTTCCTGGTGCAGCAGTTCGTGAAAGAGGCCAATGGCGAGGATATCCGCTGTCTTGTCGTCGGCTCCAAGGTGGTGGCGGCAATGAAACGATCCGGCGCCGAGGGCGATTTCCGCTCCAATCTGCACCTTGGCGGCAGCGCAGTCTCGGTCCGGATCAGCAAGGAAGAACGCGCCACAGCCGTAAAGGCGGCCAAGGCATTCGGGCTCAACGTGGCGGGGGTGGACCTCTTGCGCTCGGAAACCGGGCCAAAGGTGCTGGAGGTCAATTCCTCGCCCGGGCTGGAAGGTATCGAGCGGACCTCGAAGAAAAACATTGCCGGGCTGATCTATGACGAGATCGAAGACCACGTGCGCCCCGCCCCCCTGCGGGTGCGCAAACAGGCGACGGCGCGCAAGTAACCCCACTGGCGGCGGCAGGGCTTGACCGCGCGCCGCCGCCACCCGATCTTGGTTCCATACCTTTCAGACAGGATTTCCAGTTATGAGCGAAGATCAGATTACCGCCCTCTTGTCCGGCAGCCTGCTTTACATTCTCGGGGCGATCTTCCTGATCGTCGTCATTCTCAAAGGCGTCCGGATCGTTCCGCAGTCGGAAAAATTTGTCGTCGAACGTTTTGGCCGCCTGAAGTCGGTGCTTGGCCCGGGCATCAATTTCATCGTGCCCTTTCTTGATGCGGTCCGTCACAAGGTGTCGATCCTTGAACGGCAACTGCCGAACGCCAGCCAGGATGCGATCACCCGCGACAACGTGCTGGTAGAGATCGATACTTCGGTATTCTACCGCATCCTGGAGCCGGAAAAGACAGTCTATCGCATCCGGGATGTAGATGGTGCCATCGCCACCACCGTCGCCGGGATTGTTCGCGCTGAAATCGGCAAGATGGATCTGGATGAGGTGCAATCCAACCGCTCGCAGCTGATTGGCGAGATCAAGCGCAGCGTCGAAAGCGCCGTGGATGACTGGGGGATTGAAGTGACGCGCGCCGAGATCCTTGACGTGAACCTCGATCAGGCCACCCGCGATGCGATGCTGCAGCAGCTCAATGCCGAACGCGCGCGCCGGGCGCAGGTGACCGAGGCGGAAGGCAAGAAACGCGCGGTGGAACTCGCCGCCGATGCGGAACTGTATTCCGCCGAACAAACCGCCAAGGCCCGCCGCATTCAGGCCGATGCCGAAGCCTATGCGACCGGTGTCGTGGCCAAGGCGATTGCCGAAAACGGGCTGGAGGCGGCGCAGTATCAGGTGGCACTGAAACAGGTGGAGGCGCTCAACACCCTTGGCGCGGGCACTGGCAGCCAGACCATCGTGGTTCCGGCGCAGGCGCTCGAAGCCTTTGGCGATGCCTTCAAGATGCTGAAAGGAAACAAGTGATGGCCGCTCCCTTCTGGGCACTCTGGTGGGTCTGGTGCGCTGCGGCGCTGGTGCTTGGTATTCTTGAGGTGCTGGCGCCGGGCTTTGTCTTCCTCGGCTTTGCCATCGGCGCCCTTGGCGTCGGGGTGCTGCTTCTTGCGATGGGCAGCGGCACCTTTGGCCTGCCTGTGCTGGTCTTCCTCTTTGCGGCGATATCGCTCATCGCCTGGCTTGTCCTGCGCCGCGCCTTTGCCCTGCCGCGCGGGCAGGTGAAGACCTTTGACACGGATATCAACGACTAGTCAAAAATCGCCTCTGCCATCTGCACCAGCGCGCAAGTTCCCTGCGGTCCAAGACTGGACGCCGCTTGCCCTGTTCCCTATATAAACGGTCGGATAACCAGTCAGGGACCGATATGACCAACGCTTCCGAACCTCTTGAAGGGGCGCCGCTGATCGCGCCGTCTTCTGTTTCCCACCCGCTTTACGATGCGGTGGCAGACGCATGCCGTAGCGTCTATGACCCTGAAATCCCGGTCAATATCTACGAGCTGGGCCTGATCTACACCATCGACATCAACGAAGAAAATGACGTCAAGATCATCATGACCCTGACCGCGCCGGGCTGCCCCGTCGCTGGTGAGATGCCGGGATGGATCGTCGATGCGATCTCGCCCGTACCCGGCGTTAAATCCGTCGATGTCGAACTAACCTGGGAGCCGCCCTGGGGCATGGAGATGATGTCGGACGAGGCGCGCCTGGAACTTGGGTTCATGTAATCCCTGCCCCGTGCATCATCACAATAGTTTCATGGGATCGCGGCGCGGGTGTTACCCGGCGCCGCGATTTTTGTTTCAAACCTGATTTTTCCGGAGAATCCCTTTGCGTCTTTCCTTTTCCCTGTCGGCCCTTACCCTGCCCGGCCTGCTCCTGTCGCTTGCCGCCACTTCTGCTGTCGCCGAAACCGCCCTGACCTATGGTCCGCGTCCGGCCTATCTGATCGACAAACTGCCCGCGGGCGCGCTGAAGGAGAGGCTGCAGTCCTGCGCCGCGCAGGTGCCGCAGCGCACGGAATTCTCCATCGGTCATCGCGGCGCACCGTTGCTCTTCCCCGAACACACCGTCGAAAGCAACATGGCTGCCGCGCAGATGGGCGCCGGGATCCTTGAGTGCGACGTGACCTTTACCAAGGATCTGGAACTGGTCTGCCGCCACGCCCAGAACGATCTTCACACCACCACCAATATCCTGACCAGCGATCTGGCCGACACCTGCATCACCCCCTTCACCCCCGCAGGCGGCGGCGCGGACGCCAAGGCCGAGTGCCGCACCTCGGAGATCACGCTGGAAGAGTTCCGCAGCCTGACTCCCAAGATGGACAGCCGCGACAAGACGGCGAAGACCGCAGAAGCCTATCAGGGCGGCGTCGCCCCATGGCGCAGCACGCTCTATGTCGATGGCGCGCGCAGCATGACCCACGCTGAGTCCATCGCCCTGTTCCGCAGCATTGGCGCCAAGTTCACGCCCGAGTTGAAGGCACCGGCGGTAAAGATGCCCTTCAACGGATTCACGCAGGAAGACTACGCGCAGAAGCTGGTGGAAGAGTACAAATCCGCGAGCGTGCCAGCATCGGATGTCTGGCTGCAAAGTTTCGATCTCAGCGATGTCCTATATTGGATAGAGAACGAGCCAGAGTTCGGCGCGCAGGCGGTGTACCTCGATGACCGCTATTCCAAATCCGATGCCGATGAAGGCAAGGTGGATCCGTCCAACCCCGCGAGTTTCAAGCCGAGCATGCAGGAGCTGGCAGATATGGGGGTTAACTATATCGCACCGCCGATCTGGATGCTGCTGGCGCTGGAGGACGGGAAGATCGTGCCCTCCCCCTATGCCATCAAGGCGCGCGAGGCGGGGCTCAAGATCATCGCCTGGTCGATGGAGCGCTCTGGGCCGCTGACAAATGGCGGCGGTTGGTATTACCGGTCAGTGAAACCGGCGATCTCGGATGCCTCGGCCTATTATCAGGTGCTGGATGTTCTGGCACAGGATGTGGGCGTCTCCGGTGTCTTTTCCGACTGGCCCGCAACGGTGACCTATTACGCCAACTGCATGGGACTGTAGACAAAAAAACCGCCACCGCACAGGCACCTGTGCATCGCATCTGCCGCCGCCCCCTTGAGCCTGCCGCCGCAGGACCCTAGATTGAGGGTAACGCGCGAAACTGGAGACTTTCATGTTCGGTATCCCCGGCAAACAGGCTGTAACCATCACCCCGAAGGCTGCGGCGCAGATTTCAAAGCTGATGCAGAATGCGGGCCACGCGGGTCTGCGCATTGGCGTGAAAAAAGGCGGCTGCGCCGGCATGGAATACACCATGGAATACGTCGATGACGCCGATCCCAATGACGAGGTCGTGGAACAAGACGGCGCCCGGGTGATGATCGCACCGATGGCACAGATGTTCCTGTTTGGCACCGAGATCGACTATGAAACCACGCTGCTGGAAAGCGGGTTCAAGTTCAACAACCCCAACGTCGCCGAGGCCTGCGGCTGCGGCGAGTCGATCAGCTTCAAGGATATGCCCGGCGCCTGAACTCAGACGACTGATCACCCTAGATTACGGCATTCATTACATGGGGCGGCTTCGGTCGCCCTTTTGTGTTTCCAATGGCCACGCCAGCGGCGTCTTGCACAATTGCTCCCTCTGACGCGGGGTGCTACCACCACGCCACAGAACAACAAGGGAAGCGACACATGCGGCGGAAACTGGCGGCGGGAAACTGGAAAATGAACGGCACCGGGGCAGAACTGGCCGAGCTGGCTGCGCTGGCTCAAAGCCATCCGGCGCCAGAAGGTACCGACATCCTGATCTGCCCGCCCGCAACGCTGCTGTCGCGCGCAGCGGACACCACCCGCGGCGGACCGGTACAAGTCGGCGGTCAGGACTGCCACGCCGCAGCCTCGGGCGCGCACACCGGCGATCTCAGCGCCGCGATGCTGCTGGATGCAGGTGCAAGCGCAGTGATCCTGGGCCACTCTGAACGGCGCGCCGATCACGGTGAAACCGACGCCATTGTCCTTGCCAAGGCCGAAGCCGCCATTGCTGCCGGTTTGCTGGCCGTGGTCTGCCTTGGCGAGACCCTGGAAGAGCGCGAAGCAGGCAAGACCCTGTCGGTCGTCGGCACGCAGCTTGCCGGTTCGGTGCCCGAGGGCGCCAGCGGCGCCACACTGGTCGTCGCTTATGAACCGGTCTGGGCCATCGGCACCGGCAAGGTCCCGACTCTGGAGCAGATCGGCGAAGTGCACGATTTCCTGCGCGCCGAGCTGACCAACCGCTTTGGCGCCGAGACCGCCGAAGGCATTCGCCTGCTTTACGGTGGCTCGGTGAAACCCGGCAATGCGGCCGAGATCTTTGCAGTGTCGAACGTGGACGGCGCCCTTGTTGGCGGCGCCAGCCTGACCGCCGCGGATTTCTCTCCGATCATCTCGGCTCTGGAGAACGCCTGACCAAGAGGCGCGGCCTCACACATCAATGACAAGCCCGGCTCTGACGCAGAGCTGGGCTTTTTTACGGCCTTTGCTTCTAGACTCGCAGACGAAAATGGCGCCCCGATCTACCGGGGCGCCCTCACTCGTACCAACTCTTACACAACTCGGTACTCGTGAATCTCTAGTTCGTTATAATCTCCGGCCCCATCAGCGCGTTCGGGATCATCGTGCTGAGCCATGGGATATAGGTCACCATGATCAAGAAGACGAAGAGCACCGCCAGGAACGGCAGGGCCGCCCGGACCACCGCCATCATCGGCATGCCCGCAACCCCGGAAGTGACAAAGAGGTTCAGGCCAACCGGCGGAGTGATCATGCCGATCTCCATGTTGACCACCATGATGATGCCCAGATGGATCGGGTCGATGCCCAGTTCGATTGCGATCGGGAACACCAGCGGCGCAACGATCACCAACAGGCCCGACGGCTCCATGAACTGACCGCCGATCAGCAGGATCACGTTCACAACAATCAGGAACATCACCGGGCCAAAGCCCGCCGACAGCATGGCATTGGCGATATGCTGCGGCACCTGCTCGTCGGTTAGTACATGTTTCAGGATCAGCGCGTTGGCGATCACGAACATCAGCGTCACGGTCAGCTTGCCCGCATCGAACAGCGCCCGTTTGGTGTCCTTGTGGAACCAGACCGACAGCAGCGCAAGCGGCGCCTGCAGGACGGTGCGGCGCGGGCGCACCTCGGTTCCCGCCAGCGGTCCCATGTCGCGGTAGACAAAGGTTGCCACCAGGAAAGCATAGACGGATGCCACGGCGGCGGCTTCGGTCGGCGTGAAGATCGCCCCTTCCTTGTAAAGCCCCAGTTCAGGCGAATACCACGGGTAGCCATAGATACCGACCATGATGATCACGATCAGGAACAGGCCCCAGAACGCCTCGCGGAAGGAGGCGCCGACCTCGGCCCAGCCCGCCCATTCGCCCTTGGGCATGTTCTTGATCCGGGCGATGACGTAGATCGTCACCATCAGCATCACCCCGGCCAGAAGCCCCGGAATGATACCGGCAAGGAACATCCGTCCGACCGAAACGTCGACCGAGGCCGCATAGACGACCATCACGATGGAGGGCGGGATCAGGATGCCAAGCGTACCCGCGTTGCAGATTACACCGGCGGCGAACTCCTTGGAATAGCCCGCTTGGCGCATTGCTGCGATCACGATCGAGCCGATGGCCACCACGGTCGCCGGAGAAGACCCGGACAGCGCCGCGAACATCATGCAGGCAAAGACGCCAGCGATGGCCAGACCGCCCTGAAAATGGCCGACGCAGGCAATCGAGAACCGGATGATCCGCTGCGCCACACCGCCGGTCGACATGAAGGTCGAGGCGAGAATGAAAAACGGAATGGCCAAGAGGGTGAAATGGCCTTCGAAGGCTTCGAACAATGTACCGGCGACCGAGGCCAGCGAACTGTCCGAATAAACCAGCAGAAACAGGGTGGAGCTGAGGCCCAGCGAGACGGAGATCGGCACGCCGATCAGCATCAGGCCAACCACCATGGCAAAAAGCAGAACGACGTCCATCAGTTTTCTCCCCCCGTCTTTTCTCCGGTGGCGCGGGCCCGGGCCTCGTCCAACTCGTCCTCAACCTCGTGGCTGGCCACCAGCCGGTCAGCCTCACCGCGCCAGATGCGCAGGGCAGCCTGCACAAAGCGGAT
This sequence comes from Phaeobacter gallaeciensis, assembly GCF_001678945.1. NCBI lineage: Bacteria > Pseudomonadati > Pseudomonadota > Alphaproteobacteria > Rhodobacterales > Roseobacteraceae > Phaeobacter > Phaeobacter gallaeciensis. The sequence continues at coordinate 3,743,231 of NZ_CP015124.1, read as the reverse complement.
CACAAGCAGCAGCATCGACAGCGGCAGGATCAGATACGGCACCACTTTGGGCAGTTTTTCGTAGGAATCGCCGTAGTTGATCAGATCCTCCAGAAACCGGAAGATCCCCACCATCGGCACGTCCTGCACCTCGTAAAAGCTTTGGCTGCGGGCCTTCATATCCAGCCCCGTCGGGAACCAGCGACCCGAGGTCGGTGGCAGATCCGCAAACACCGCCCAGTAATCATAGGCACCTTTCAGCAACAGCAGCGAAAACAGCAGGCAGGCGCCAACCGCGATCAGCCCCACAACGCGGCGTGCAGGCGGCGCAAGCGTGTTGACGATGGCATCCACCCCTAGGTGCGCATGCGTCTTGACCGCGTAAGACGCCCCCAGCAGCACCAGCCAGGCAAAAAGGAACACCGTCAGCTCCAGCGCCCAGAGGATATTGGAGTTGAACACGAAACGCGCCACCACATTGGCAAAGGTGATCACTGTCATCAGCCCCAACAGCAGCGCGATCAGCGTTTCTTCCAGCGTATTGATGACCCCGGCCGGGCCGGTTCTTGCCCCCGACATGCCAGTCTCCCCTGCTATGTTGATAAAATGGTGCAGGCGGCGGATCCCCACGCCGCCTGCGAAGCGGGGCGCAGCACTCATCCTTGGATGGCGCGCCCCGGGGTGCGGCTATCAGAAGCCTGCGTTGATCGCCTGTGCGGCGTCGATCTTGTCCTGACCCACGTCACCGGCGAACTGCGCCCAGACGGGTTTCATGGTGTCGACCCAGGACTGGCGCTGCTCGGCCGAAAGCTGACGCACGGTGCCACCGGCATCAATGATCGCCTGCTTGGCTGCGGCGTTGACCTTGGCCGATTCAGAGTTCCGCGCTTCGGTCACTTCCGACAGGATGGTCAGGAACTGGTCGCGTACTTCCGGCTCCAGGCTGTCCAGCCAGTCCACCGAGGTCACCACCAGATAGTCGATGATGCCGTGGTTGGTTTCGGTGATGCCGTCCTGCACTTCGAAGAACTTCTTGCCGTAGATGTTGGACCAGGTGTTTTCCTGACCATCGACAACACCCTGCTGCAGAGCGCCGTAGACTTCGGAGAAGGCCATTTTCTGCGGGCTGCCACCGATCGCTTCCATCTGCGCCACCAGCACGTCCGAGGACTGCACGCGGAACTTCAGACCATTGGCGTCGGTCGGTTCGACCAGCGGTTTGTTGGCCGACATCTGCTTCATGCCATTGTGCCAGTAGGCCAGGCCCTGCAGGCCGCGGCGCTGCATCGAATCCAGCATCGCCTGACCGTTGTCGGACGCCTGGAAGGCGTCAACCGCATCGATGTTCTTGAACATGAACGGCAGGTCGAACAGGCGGAACTGTTTGGTGAATTTTTCGAACTTGGACAGCGACGGCGCGGCCAGCTGCACGTCGCCCTGCAGCATCGCTTCGAGCACCTTGTTGTCATTGTAGAGGGTCGAGTTCGGATAGACCTCAAGGCACATGGTGCCGTTCATCTCTTCGTTGACACGCTTTTCCAGCAGCGTCGCGGCAATCCCCTTGGGGTGCTTGTCGGTGTTGGTGACATGGCTGAACTTGACGACGATCTCGCCTTCGTCACAGGCCGCCTGAACGGCACCAGCGGATACGGTCATCGCCAGAGCGGCGGCGGTAGCAGTCAGGAACTTCATAATAGTCCTCCCAGATTTCTCTCCATAGCCTGTGCGCAATGCACAAGCCCCGCAGAAAGGATCGCGAATCGCACTGCCCCGCTCAAGAATTGAGTCGTGATTCGGCTGATTTTGATTTTTTTATAAACTTTTCAGACAGATGCATGGCGCTCAGTTCTCGGGCGCAGGCGCCTAAATTGTAGGCTGTGCGAAAACTCGCACAGGGATCAGCGCGAGGTGTGCGGATTTCCGCACAGCCGTAACGCCATCTTTTCAACCACTGGAATCACGCATCTGAGGCGCGGCGATAGTCCTCGGGGCGGATGCCATATCGGGCCAGTTTGTCGTAAAAGGTCTTGCGCGGCAGCTTCAGCGCCGCCGCCGCCGCCGAAGCGCGCCCGTTCTGGCGCCCCAGCGCCGCGATCAGCAAGGATCGCTCAACTTGCGCCATCTGTTCCGCCAGCCCCAGACCAGAGCCGACCGAGACCTCCTCGGGCATGCCAAGCACGAACCGCATGGCCGCCGACATCAGTGAGCGGGCATTGCCAGGCCAGTCCTGCGCCATCAGCATCGCCAGATGCTCCTGGCTGATCTCGGGCGCTGCGATGCCCGCCTGCTCGGCCGCTTGGGCCACGTAGTGACGGAACAGAACCGGGATGTCCTCGGGCCGTTCAGCCAGCGATGGAATGCGCACCCGCATGCCATCCAAGCGATAAAACAGGTCAGCATTGAAGGCGCCGCTGGTGGCCAGCTGCGCCAGATCGCTGGTGGTCCCTGCGATCACCCGGGCGGCGACGCCCTGCTCCAGCCGTTCCAGAACCGCGTATTGCACCGCGTCGGCCATGGCCGGGATTTCATCCAGAAACAACGACCCGCCCGCTGCATCCTGGCACAGCGCATCAAAGGCTTCGATGGTCATCCCGGCGGCGGGTCGCTTCACAAAGGCGCCCTGCGCCCGCGGCGACATCAGGTGGATGACTTCGGCAACCTTGGAAACGCCACTGCCCGCCGGACCTGTCACCAGAACCTCGGCTCCGGTGGGCGCCACCGCCCGCACTCGCGTCCTGAGCTGCTCTGCCTGCGGGGAGGTGCCGAAAAGCATCCGCGCCGCCGGATCGCCCGCCTCCAGCTGGCGTTTCAGGCGTCTGTTTTCCAGCACCAGTGCCCGGGTCTTGCGCGCCCGCTCGAGCACCGAAAGAAGATCCCCCGGGGCGCAGGGCTTTTCCAGAAAATCAAAGGCGCCCTCGGACATCGCTCGCACGGCCATCGGGATGTCGCCTTCGCCGGTCAACAGGATCACCGGCAGTTCGGCGTCGATCTCATGCGCGTAGGTCAAAAGGTGAAACCCGTCCCGCCCCGGCATACGAATGTCCGACAGGATCACGCCGTCGAATTCGGGCGTGATTAGATCTTTGGCCGCCACGAAAGAGCCAGCCGTCACCGCCTCCAGGTCGTTCAGCTCAAGCGTCTGCGACAGCGCCTCGCGCACCGCCGCGTCATCATCCACGAGCAGTACCCGCCGGGTCATGCAGCTTCTTCCTCGCTCCAGGGGTCAAGTTCGACGGTAAAGACCGCACCATCGCTGCTGTTGCAGCCGCGGATGTGGCCGCCGAAACTTTGCACCAACCCGTAAGAGATCGACAGCCCAAGGCCAAGCCCCTCGGCGCTGCCCACCGCCTTGGTAGAATAGAAGGGTTCAAACATCTTTTCCGGCTCCTTGATGCCCGGGCCGATGTCACGGACATGAACGCGCAGCCGGGCGCCGGTTTGCTGCGACGGCCATTCCAGCGCGATGCGGATCGCCCGCTGGTCCTGCTCCATCATGGCGTCGGCGGCGTTATTGATCAGGTTTACAAAAACCTGCGTCAGCCGCACCTCGCCGCCCCAGGCGTAGACCGGACCGGATGGCGCTGCCCAATGGAGCGCCACATGGTCCGTTTCCAGCCGCGCCGTAGTCAGTTCCACCGCCGCATTGATCACCTGCACCAGATCAACCCGCGCCATCGGTTCGCTTTCGTTGCGGGCAAAGGCCCGCAGGTTCTTGATGATCCGCGCCATGCGTTCGGCCATGCTGGAAATCCGGGTCAGATTTTCCGCTGCGCGCTCTGGCTTTTCCCGCTCAAGAAAGGCGGCGCCGTTTTCGGCATATTGCTGAATGGCCATCAGCGGCTGGTTCAGCTCGTGACTGATGCCCGCAGACATCTGCCCCAGCGCCGAGAGTTTCCCGGCCTGAACCAGATCCTCCTGCGCCTGTTTCAGCGCCGCTTCAGCCTCTTCGCGTTCGTGCACCTCGCGGCGCAGCTGGGTGTTGATCACCTGCAGGGCCTGGGTGCGGGCCTCGACCCGGGTTTCCAGAATGACATTGGCCCGGGCCAGGGTTCGGCGCCGCTCGGTCGCGAGGAACAGGAGCGTACCGAATGCAAGACACACCGCCGTCAGCGCCGCCGCCTGCAAGGCCGCGATGCGCCGCGCCGGGGCGACATCCACCAGGATCTCCCCACGCAGTCCGATGACCGGCAGGTCCACTGTCAAATGCAACGCCTGCTGCGGCAGGTAGGAACTGCCGGACAGCTCCCAAACCTCATGCTCGCCGTGGTTTTCGACCGCGAAGGAAACCGGATCGCCTCCCTCGGCCGCGCTGCCCGGCAGCCGTTCGGTCCGGCGCCAGAACAGCAATTCCGGCCGGTTGGAGATAAACACCTCTTCGTTGCGGTTGGTGAAAAAGACCGCCGGCAGGGAACCGCGCCAGGTCTGCTCCACATCCTGCACATCGGCCACGACCACCAGCGCCCCCAGCACGCCGCCGCCGGGTGCGAAACTGGGTGCGGCATAGAAATAGGCTCGCCGTCCTTCGGGCAGCAGCACCGCCTGACCGGTGCCAAGCGCGCCCTGCATGGCACGTTTGAAATAGGGTTGATCGGCCACCGAGCCTCCGGCGACCCCTTCGGCAAAGGCCAGAACCCGCCCCGAACGGTCTGCATAGAACACGTCGAGCGCCGCCGTCTTGTCCGCCACCTCGCGCAGACGCCGTGCTGCCTCTTGCTGCCCCGCCGCCGTATCCAGCCCGTCCAGCACCGGATGATCCGCCGTCAGAACAGCCAGTTCCTGATAGATCTGCAACTGCGTGCTGACCCGATCCGACGCCAATGCCAGATCCGCCGCGCTGCGCTCTGCCAGCGAGTCCAGCGCCTGCCGGTACCCATAGATCCAGACCGCAGCCGCCAGCCCTGCGACTGCACATGCAAATCCCAGCAATAGGCCCCAGCGCTGCCACATGGTTTGTTTGATCATTGATACTGCCTCATGCAGGCCAGACTATGAAACTCACCTTGCATTGACCAGCCGCCATGGCAAAAGTCGCCGCATGAAAACACTGCATCAGCCTCCGACCGATCCGGCCTTTGTGCAAGATCCCTATCCGTTCTACGCCAAGGCCCGCGACGCGGGCGCCCTGCACTATTGGCAGGACTACGACATGGTGGCAGCCTTTCGCAAATCGGCCGTTCACATGCTGCTGCGGGACCGCCGCTTCGGGCGGGAAATCCCGGCCGAGATGGCCGCGCCCGGCCCGGCCCATCTGGCGCCGTTTCTGGCTGTCGAGGCTCATTCGCTGCTGGACGCCGAGCCGCCGCGCCACACCCGCCTGCGCAAGCTGGTGATGCGGGCCTTCACCTCGCGCGCGATTGCGGCGCTGGAGGCGGATATCGCGCAGCTATGCCACGATCTGATCGATGCCTTTCCGGATCAGCCCTTTGATCTGTTGCAGGCTTATTGCACGCAGGTTCCGATCGTGACCATCTGCCGCCTGCTGGGTGTGCCTGAAGAGATGGCGCCGCAGCTTCTGGATTGGTCGCACCGGATGGTGGCCATGTATCAGGCCGGGCGCACGGAAGAGACCGAGCATTCCGCAGCCGAGGCATCTGCCGCCTTTTCCGATTATCTGCGCAGCTATATCGACCAACGCCGCAGCGATCCGCAGGATGATCTGATCACCCGCCTGATTGCCGCCGAGGAGGCCGGGGACAGCCTGACCACGGATGAGCTGATCGGCACCTGCATCCTGCTGCTGAACGCGGGGCACGAAGCAACAGTGCACGCCCTTGGCAACGGGGTGAAGACGATGCTGGAACAGGGCTGGGATCCGGCCTGGCTGACCGAGGACGGGATCGACCAACTGGTCGAGGAAATCCTGCGCTATGATCCGCCGCTGCATATGTTCACCCGTTATGCCTATGAAGAGGCCGAGGTCTTCGGCCATACCTTCCAGCGCGGCGATCAGGTGGCGCTGCTTCTGGGTGCGGCCAACCGCGACCCGGCAGTGCTTGATGATCCAGAGGTCTTTAACCCCAGCCGTCCGGCCAAGACCAACACGTCCTTTGGGGGCGGACTGCATTTCTGCGTCGGCGCGCCGCTGGCACGGCTGGAAATGCGCATCGCGCTGCCCATCCTGTTCCAGCGCTGCCCCGATCTGCGTCTGGCAGAAAAACCCGAGTATTCAGACAGCTACCATTTTCATGGCCTCACCCGGCTGATGGTGAGCCGCTGATGGTCGGCGCCACCCGGCGCCGCCCTCCACTTCCCCTACTCCGCTGGCTCCAGCGGCAGCAGCGTGGTCGATTTGATTTCCTCCATCGACAGGAGCGCGGTCACATTGTGCACCCGTACCTCAGAAATCAGCGCCTGATAGAATTTGTCATAGGCCCGCGCGTTCTTCACCCGCACCTTCAGAATATAATCGATATCGCCGGCCAGCCGGTGCGCCTCCTGCACCTCGGGGCGGTCGCGCAGCGCCTGCAGGAAGGATGCCTGCCATTCCGCCTCGTGCTCCGAGGTTCGGATGAGCACGAAGAAACAAGCCTCAAACCCCAGCGCCTCGGCGTCCAAGATCACGGTCTGGCGGCCAATCACCCCGGCCTCGCGCAGCTTGCGGATGCGATTCCAGACCGGGGTCTTTGAGCTGCCCACCTGCTTGGCGATTTCATCCAGCGACTGGCTGGCGTCGCGTTGCAGCTCCGCCAGGATTTTCCGATCCGTGGCATCAATCCGCACTGTCATTCTAATTTTCCCTCTGCATCGAAACCTTGGTCACCAAGCCCCGAACCACGCGGAACAGATGTCCTTATTTGGGCGGACGTATGGCGCTTAAACGGGAATATTTCCTATATTGAAGGTCAAGTCAAACACCAGAAATGAGGCGCCACATGTCCAGCTTTGCCCCGATCATTCCTTCTGCCAGCTCTCAGCGCGCAGATGGCATGTGCTGCCCCGCGCCGGGTCAGATTGCCTTTGCCGGCTCTGGTCCGGGCGATCCCGATCTGCTGACTCTGAAGGTGCTGAAAGCGATGCAGGCCGCGGATGTGATCCTGTTCGACCGTCTGGTCAGCCCCGAGATCATGGCCCTTGCCGCCCCCGGCATCGCGCTGGAGGATGTCGGCAAGGAGGGCTTTGGCCCCTCCATGTCGCAAGAGGAGATCTGTGACCGTCTGGTGGCCCATGCCCGTGCGGGCCGCAAGGTGCTGCGGCTCAAATCCGGCGATCCCACCGTCTTTGGCCGCCTCGACGAAGAGCTGTCCGCCTGCGACGCTGCCGGGATCGGCTATCAGATCCTGCCCGGCATCACCGCCGCCTCTGCTGCTGTCGCCGCCATCGGTCAGAGCCTGACGCAACGCGGGCGCAATTCCTCGGTGCGGTTCCTCACCGGGCACGACATGCGCGGTTTTGCCGATCACGACTGGGCCGCCTTGGCGCGCCCCGGAGAGGTGGCCGCGATCTATATGGGCAAGAAATCCGCGCGTTTCGTGCAGGGCCGTTTGATCATGCACGGCGCGGACCGGGCCACGCCGGTGACCATCGTCGAACATGCCTCCCGCGCCAACCAGCGCGTTCTAGAAACAACGCTGGACCGGCTGCCTGCCGATCTGGCTGCGGCAGGTCTGTCCGGCCCGGCCCTTACCTTCCTCGGGCTGGCGCCGCGTCAAAGCCTCGCCGCCCTGCCCGACCTCGCCTCTGACCTTACCTCCAATCTGAATATGGAGCTCGCCTGATGCCCCGTCCCTTTACGCCCAAAGTGATCACCGCGAATGACCTCCTTGAGGGCGACGTGATCTATTACACCGCCAAGGATAGCTGGAGCCGCTCGCTGAGCGAGGCCGAGCTGATCACCGACGAGGCCGAGGCGCAGCTGCGCCTGCTGGCCGCCGAACGCGATGCCCTCAACGTTGTCGGCATCTACCTGACCGATGCCAAACCCGGCACGGATGGCCCCGAACCTGTCCACTTCCGCGAAGAATTCCGCCGCACCGGTCCCTCGAACTACGCCCATGGCAAACAGGAGGCTCTCTCCAATGTATAAGTATAACGACTTTGACGCCGCTTTTCTGGCTGAACGCAACGCCCAGTTCCGTGCCCAGGTAGAGCGCCGCATCGACGGCAGCCTGACCGAGGACGAGTTCAAACCCCTGCGCCTGATGAACGGGCTGTATCTGCAGCTGCACGCCTATATGCTGCGGGTTGCAATCCCCTATGGCACGCTCAGCAGCGCCCAGATGCGCCAGCTCGCGCTGTTGGCCGAAAAGTGGGACAAGGGTTATGGCCATTTCACCACCCGTCAGAACATCCAGTACAACTGGCCGACCCTGAAGGACGTGCCGGACATGCTGGACGCGCTGGCCGAAGTGGGCCTGCACGCGATCCAGACCTCGGGCAACACCGTACGCAACGTGACCTCGGACCATTTTGCCGCCGCCGCCAAGGGTGAACTGGAAGATCCGCGCCCCTATGCCGAGTTGATACGGCAATGGTCCACCGACCACCCGGAGTTCCAGTTCCTGGGGCGCAAGTTCAAGATCGCGGTGACTGGCGCCGAAGAGGACCGCGCCGTGACCCGAGCCCATGACATCGGGTTGCGCATGGTCTCCCGCGAAGGCGAGACCGGGTTCGAGGTGATCGTGGGCGGTGGCCTTGGCCGTACGCCAATGATCGGCAAGGTGCTGCGGGAGTTCCTGCCCAAGGCGGACCTGCTGCCCTATCTTGAGGCGGTGCTGAGCGTCTACAACCTGCTGGGTCGGCGCGACAACAAATACAAGGCCCGGATCAAGATCACCGTGCAGGAAAACGGCATCGACAAGATCCGCGACCTGGTTGAAGAGCGTTTTATCGAGCGTCGCGCCCAGTTCAACGGCGCCGATCAGGAGCTGCTGGAAGAGATCAAGGCGCATTTTACGCCCCCCGCCCTGCGCAGCGGCGACACTGCGGCCTATGATGCCGCCTATGACAGCGATCCGGTGTTCCGCGCCTGGGCCGACACCAACCTGTCGGCGCATCGCAACGAAGACCACGCCATCGTCACCATCTCGGTCAAGGCGCATGGCGCCACCCCCGGCGATGCCACCGCCGAACAGATGCGCGTGATGGCGGATCTGGCGCAGGAATTCGGCTATGACGAGCTGCGCATCAGCCACCAGCAGAACGTGATCCTGCCGCATGTTCTGAAATCGGACCTGCCCGCGATTCACGCCCGCCTGAAAGAGGTCGGCCTTGCCACCGCCAACATCGGGCTGATCTCGGATATCATCGCCTGCCCCGGCATGGATTACTGCGCCCTGGCCACCGCCCGCTCGATCCCGGTTGCGCAGGATATCGCAACCCGGTTCGAAGAGCTGAAGCTGGAGCACGACGTGGGGCACCTGCAGATCAAGATCTCGGGCTGCATCAATGCCTGCGGCCACCACCACGTGGGCCATATCGGCATTCTGGGGCTGGATCGCGCCGGGGTGGAGAACTACCAGATCACCCTGGGCGGTGATGCCACCGAAACGGCGGCCATCGGCACCCGCACCGGCCCCGGTTTCGCCTATGACGAGATCGTTCCGGCGGTCGAGCGTCTGATCGGCGCCTATCTGGAGCTGCGGACCGATGAAGGCGAGACCTTCATCGAGACCTACCGCCGCGTCGGAATGGAGCCCTTCAAAGCCGTGCTTTATCCCGAAGCCCGCAAAAAGGTGGCCTAGAGCGATGCTGAAGCTCGCAGAGAGCAGCCCCAATGGGGCTGCACCGGACACCGCCCTGGCGGGAAAGGTGGAGATGCTGAATGCCCGCTACCGGCACCATTCGGCTACCGCCGTGATGCAGGGCGCCCTGCAGGATGCCGGGCAGATCGCCCTGGTGTCCAGCTTTGGCGCTGAATCGGTTGTGCTGCTGCATATGGCGGCGGTGATCGATCCCGCCGTGCCGGTGCTGTTCGTGGATACCGAGCTGCTGTTCACCGAAACGCTGGTCTATCAGCAGGAGGTGAGCGAGCGCCTTGGCCTGCGCAACGTGCAGGTCATCCGCGCCAAGGACATCGCCGAAAAGGACCCCTATGGCGCCTTGCGGTTCTCGGACACCGACGCCTGCTGCCACCTGCGCAAGACCGTGCCACTGCAAAACGCACTGTCGGGCTATGATGGCTGGATCACCGGACGCAAACGGTTCCAGTCCGGCAGCCGCGCCGCGCTCGACTTTTTCGAGGTCGAGGACGGCACCGGACGCATCAAGGTGAACCCGCTGGCCCATTGGGCACCCGAGGACGTGCGCGCCTATATGGAAGAAAACCGCCTGCCGCGCCATCCGCTGGTGGCGCAGGGCTACCCGTCGATCGGCTGCGCCCCCTGCACCTCGAAGGTGGCAGAAGGCGAAGACCCCCGCGCCGGACGCTGGCGCGATCAGAACAAGGAAGAATGCGGCATCCACATCGTGGATGGCAAACTCACCCGCAAAGGAGCTGACCCCAAATGACTGTAATTGTGACCGACACCGGATTTGGCCCCGACAGCTGGCAGGCCGGCTACGAAGGTGAAAACGCGCTGGACCTGCAGCCCGATGCGGATCTGGCACCCTTGTCGAACCGCATCCCCGGCTGCGAGATGATCCGTATTCATTTCCCCAGCTTTGCCGACGGTCGCGGCTTCACCCTGGCGCGGCAATTGCGGCAGATGGGTTATACCGGGCGGCTCCGGGCTTATGGTCACGTGCTGGCGGATCAATACGCCATGGCGCGGCGCAGCGGCTTTGACGAGGTCGAAATCGATGATGATCTGGCCGCCCGCCAGCCCGAGGACCAGTGGCTGGCCCGGGCCAATTGGCAGGCGCACGACTATCAGGCACGTCTGGGACGCGGCCGCGCCGCCCGCTGAAGCGGGCGCGATCCGCGTCTGACACCCCCACAAACCGCAATTCGGGAAAAACAAAGCTTTTCCTGACCTGAATCAACGATTAATCAGAGGTGCCGGTCTAACAGACCGGCAGTGAAACCGATGAACGAGATGACCGCCGTGACCGACACTGCCTCCGAAGCCAAGCCCGCCAAGGCGACCCCGACCCTGCCGGACGCCCAGACCGTGACCGCGGTCAAGCACTGGACAGACCGCCTGTTTTCCTTCCGGGTATCGCGGCCTGCGTCGCTGCGCTTCCGCTCGGGCGAGTTCGTGATGATCGGCCTGATGGGCGATCCCGACCCCAAGACCGGCAAGCAGAAGCCGCTGCTTCGTGCCTATTCCATCGCCTCGCCCTCATGGGATGAGGAACTGGAGTTCTACTCGATCAAGGTGCAGGACGGTCCGCTGACCTCGAAACTGCAGCACATCAAAGAAGGCGATCAGATCATCCTGCGGCCCAAACCCGTTGGCACCCTGGTGCACGATGCGTTGCTGCCCGGCAAACGGATCTGGTTCTTCGCCACCGGCACCGGCTTTGCACCCTTCGCCTCGCTGCTGCGCGAGCCGCAGACCTACGAGGATTACGACGAGGTCATCATCACCCACACCTGCCGCACCGCAGGCGAGCTGACCTATGGCCGGGAACTGATCGAAAGCCTGAAGGACGACGAGCTCCTGAATGAGGTGATCGGTGAGGGCTTCTGGAAGAAGATCAAATACTACCCCACCACCACCCGGGAAGAGAGCGCCAAGATGGGCCGGATCACCGACCTGATCAACTCGGGCGAAGCCTACAAGGATCTGGGTGTGGAGCCGCTCAACCCCGAGAGCGACCGGGCGATGATCTGCGGCAACCTGGCCTTCAACCTGGAACTGAAGGACATGCTGGAAGCGGCCGGCCTTGAAGAAGGCGCCAATTCCAAGCCCGCGCAATATGTGGTGGAAAAGGCCTTCCTCGACTGAGGCATTTGCTTTGGCGCAAGCCGCCAATGACCAGACATAAGAAGGCCGCGCCACCCGGATACGGGCGGCGCGGCTTTTCTTTTGTACCAGTGGGTTATCCCGCCGCTGCACTCCAGCGTAGGAATTACAGGTTCAGCGCGGCCTTCACCTGATCCAGCGCCGCCTTCAGCATCGCCGGGCTGTCCTTTGCCGCATCCAGCGCCGAGGTCAGAACGGTTTTCTGGGTCTGCGACAGATCCGAGTCGGCGATCATCGTGGTGACCGTTTCGTAATCAAAGCCTTCCAGCGTCAGCGCCTCTGACATGGCCTGATCTGCGGCCTGCTCCCCCGCGGGGTCCGTGGCACTGCCCGCCGCGTCTGTCGCGGCCTGGGTTGCGCTCTCAACCGCGTCGCGGACAGCCTCATCCGCCTGTTCGACAACATCCTCTGCCGCCTCCACTGCAGCAGCTGCAGCGGTCTCTGCGGCATCTGCAGCGCCCTCCACAGCGGCCTCGGCATCGGTTGCGGCCCCGTCAACGGTCTCCTCTACGGCACTCTCAACCGCTTCAGCAGCCTCTTCGGCCTGCTCTGCCACTGTCTTGGGGGCCTCTGCCTCGGTGCTTTCCTCGACCACCGGTGCAGGTTCTGCCTCAGGTGCAGGCTCTGTCACGGCTGCGGGGGCATCCGTGTTGGCCGGCGCGTTACTGATCACACTGTCTTCGGTCTGGACGGAAAAGGCATAGTAAGCGCCAATCGCCACCACCCCGGCTGCTACGGCAACAATAACGGGTTTCATGATGTCTCTCCTTTGTTCTGGCCGGAACCTGTCTGGCGACAGGCAGACCGGCGCGTGTTCTTGCGACATTCGATACCGGCTAGCTGACGTCCCGCAGCGCCCGCCACAAGGGGCAAAAACCGCCGGACGCGTCATCGGCCAGCCGCCGCCGACCGGATCCCGGACGATTGGCGGGGCTTTGCCTGCGCCGGAAACCGGAACGCTTTCCCCCTGACACCCACCCCCCGAATCGAATGCCGATCGCACCTGACCAACTGCCGCCCAGCCCACCGGGCACCGGTGCCTGCCTGCCCCCGGCCCCGGCTGCGGGAACGCTGCGCCGGTTCTGCGGTGACAATCGCCTCTTTTCACGAAGGCCCGCATCGGTTCCCGCTTGAAAGACGCAGCGCCCCGGTTTAGATTTCATGCTCGAAAATTGGCAACCATCAAAGGATTGAACCCATAGCCCGCAGACCTCATAACGCGCCGCCGCCACGTGATACCGGCCCGCGCACGAACGAAAAAATCCGCGCCCCCGAAATCCGCCTGATTGGCGCCGAAGGGGAGAACGTTGGCGTTGTCCATCCGGCCAAGGCGATGGAGATGGCAGCGGAAGCGGGTCTGGACCTTGTGGAGATCTCGCCGAACGCCAATCCGCCGGTCTGCAAGATCATGGACTTCGGCAAGTTCAAATACGAGCAACAGAAACGCGAAAGCGAAGCCCGTAAAAAGCAGAAGATCATCGAGGTCAAAGAGGTCAAGTTCCGCCCGAACACGGACACCAATGACTACAGCGTAAAAATGCGCAACGTTTTCAAATTCCTCGAAAACGGTGACAAGGTGAAGATCACCCTGCGTTTCCGCGGGCGCGAGATGGCGCACCAGAACCTCGGCCGTGAGTTGCTGGAGCGTGTGGCCGAAGACGTCAAAGATATCGGCAAGATCGAAAACATGCCGAAGATGGAAGGCCGTCAGATGATCATGATGATCGGCCCGCTGCCGCAGAAATGATCTTGCGGCCCTGACGGACCGGCTCGATCTGGGCTGAATTCCGCCTTTTTATTCCGCCCCTGGTGCTTGACTGCGCTGGGGGCGTTGTCATTGTCGCCCCTGATAAACAGCCATGCGATCAGGACGAGCCGACATGTGGGAAGAACGATTTGCAAACTCCGATGACTATGTGTTCGGGACCGAACCAGCCCGGTTCCTGACCGAACATGCCACCTATCTGACGCCGGGCCAGACGGCCCTGTCGGTGGCCGATGGCGAGGGGCGCAATTCCGTCTACATGGCGCAGCGGGGGCTTGAGACGACCGCCTATGAGTTCGCCCCCACCGCCATTGCCCGCGCCCGTGATCTGGCGGCAGAGCGTGGCGTCACGGTGGATTTCCAAAACGTTGATATCCTCACCCATGACTGGCCTGAGGATGCCTATGATTTGGTGGTCGGCATTTTCATCCAGTTCGTCGGCCCCAAGGATCGCAAGGTGCAATTCGAAGGCATGAAACGCAGCCTGAAACCCGGCGGTGTGCTGCTGCTGCATGGCTATACGCCGAAACAGCTTGAGTTCGGCACCGGCGGGCCGCCCTTTGCCGAGAACATGTACACCGAGGATCAGCTGGCCGCTGATTTCGTAGGCTGGGACATCCTGGAGAACCGCGCCTATGAGCGGGAGGTGCAGGAGGGACGCGGCCACAGCGGCATGTCAGCCCTCATCGATTTCGTGGCGCGCAACCCCGCCTGACCACAGGTGCCCGCATGAAAAAGGGCCCCGCAGTGCTGCGAGGCCCCATTGCTGTTCTGTCCCAGTGGCTCAGCCTGCGGCGGCAGCCACGGCGCGTTTGGTCAGGACACCGACAAGATGGGCACGGTATTCCTTGGTGCCGTGGATATCGCCCATCATGTTGGCCGGGTTAATGCGCAGATCCGTCAGAGCGTCGGGGCGGAATTCCTTGCCCAGTGCCTGCTCAGCTTCGCTCCAGCGGAACACACCCTCTTCCGAGGCGCCGGTGACGGCAACCCGCACCCCGTCCGCGTATTTGGCCACGAAAACCCCCACCAGGGCAAAGCGCGAGGCAGGCTGCACGAACTTCTGATAGTTCGCGGCCTCTGGCACCGGGAACCGCACGCCGGTGATGATCTCACCCTCTTCCAACGCGGTGGTGAAAAGACCATCGAAATAATCATCCGCCGCGATTTCGCGGGCATTGGTGATCACGGTGGCGCCGCTGCCCAGAACCGCCGCCGGATAGCAGGCCGCCGGATCGTTATTGGCAAGCGAGCCGCCGATGGTGCCCCGGTTGCGCACGGCGGGATCGCCGATGTGGCTGGCCAGCTCGGCCAGCGCGGGATAATGCGCTGCGGCCTCGGAGGCAACGGTGGCATGGGTGGTAGCGCCGCCGATTGCCAGGCTGCCATCATCTTCGCGGCAGACGCCCTGCATTTCACCAATCCCGGCAAGCGAGACCAGTTTCGACGGCATCGCCAGCCGCTGTTTCATGGTCGGCAGCAGGGTCTGGCCACCGCCCAGCGCCTGCGCGTCTTCCTCTGCCAGCGCGGCAACCGCGTCGGCAATGGAGGCAGGTTTTTCAAACTCGAAATTATACATTCCGCTTTCCTTCCCAAAGAATGCCGGGGGATCACCCCCCTTGTTCTTTTGTTCAAATCTCCCAAGGGCGCAGGGACCCGGCACATCTGCCTGGCCCCTGCCCCGGTGTTAACTGTTCATCGCAGCCCAGACGCGGCCGGGGCTGAGTGGCATATCGATATGTGTCACATCTTTACCCGCTGCCTGCAGCGCGTCCACCACCGCATTCACAACCGCCGGCGGCGATCCGATGGCACCGGCCTCACCGCAGCCCTTCACCCCAAGGGGGTTATGGGTACAGGGCGTCTGGCAGGAATGGTCAACCTGATAGAAGGGCAGATCATCGGCGCGCGGCATGGCGTAATCCATGTAGGAGGCCGACAAAAGCTGACCGTTCTCGTCATAGACGCAGCCTTCGAGCAGCGCCTGACCGATGCCCTGGCCGATACCGCCGTGCACCTGACCATCGACGATCATCGGGTTGACGATATTACCAAAGTCATCCGCCGCCGCGAAACGTTCGATGGTGACCTTGCCGGTCTCAGGATCGACCTCCACCTCGCAGGCATAGGCGCCCGAGGGGTAGGTGAAGTTCGCCGGATCGTAAAAGGCGGTCTCTTCCAGCCCCGGCTCCATATCCTCAAGCGGGTAGTTGTGCGGCACATAGGCCGCCAGCGTGACATCGCCCCAGGCGAGGGACTTGTCCGTGCCCGCAACCGAGAACTGGCCATCCTTCAGTTCGATATCCGCATCGGAAGCTTCCAGGATGTGGGCGGCGATCTTCTTCGCCTTGGCGATGATCTTTTCCGTCGCCCGCACCATGGCAGAGCCACCAACCGCGAGGGAGCGCGAGCCGTAGGTGCCCATGCCCATCGGGGTGTTGGCGGTGTCGCCATGCACGATCTCGACCATGCTTTCGTCGATGCCGATCATATCCGCGATCACCTGCGGGAAGGAGGTTTCATGCCCCTGCCCGTGGCTGTGGCTGCCGGTCATAACCACCAGACCCCCGGTCGCATTCACTCGTACCGTGGCGGATTCATAAAGACCCGCCCGCGCGCCCAGCTGCCCGACAAGGTTCGACGGCGCGATGCCGCAGGCCTCGATATAGCAGTTGACGCCCAGACCGCGCAGCTTGCCGTTTTCCTCGCTCTTGGCGCGGCGCGCCTTGAAGCCTGCGAAATCAGCAACCTCCATCAGCTTGTCCATGGTCGCGTTGTAATCGCCGGTGTCATATTCCACCGCCACCGGGGTGGCATAGGGGAATTCGGTGATGAAGTTCTGGCGCCGCAGCGCGATGGGATCGACGCCCAGCTCGCGCGCGGCCTTGTCGATGACGCGCTCCAGCTGGAATGTCGCCTCAGGGCGGCCCGCACCGCGATAGGCATCGACCGGCACCGTGTTGGTGAAGACGGCCTTCACGTTCACATAGATCAGCGGCGTCTTGTAGTTACCCGCCATCAGCGTGCCATGCAGCCAGGTCGGCACCGAAGGCGCAAAGGTCGACAGGTATGCGCCCATGTTGGCGTAGGTGTCGGTGCGCAGCGCGGTAAAGTTGTTCTCCGCATCCAGCGCCAGTTCGATCTTGGTCACGTGATCGCGCCCGTGGGCATCCGACATGAAGGCCTCGGACCGGGTAGAGGTCCATTTGACCGCCCGGTTCAGCGCCTTGGCCGCGAAGGTACAGAAGGCTTCCTCGGCATAGTGGAAGATCTTGGTGCCGAAACCACCGCCCACATCCGGCGCGATGACGCGCAGCTTATGCTCGGGGATGCCCAGCACGAAAGCGCCCATCAGAAGGCGGATCACATGCGGGTTCTGCGAGGTGGTATAAAGCGTCGATTCCCCGGTGGCCCGGTTGAAATCGCCCACCGCCACGCGCGGCTCCATCGGGTTCGCGACCAGACGGTTGTTGACCAGCTCCAGTGTGGTCACATGGGCCGCATTGGCAAAGGCCTCTTCCACTGCCGGTTTGTTTTCTTCCACGAAGCCCCAGTCATAGCAGAGGTTCGACGTGAGATCGTCATGCACCTTGGGGGCGCCTTCCTTGACGGCCTCCTTCATGTCGATGACGGCGGGCAGTTCTTCGATATCGAGCTCAATCGCCTCGGCGGCGTCGCGAGCTTCCTCGCGGCTTTCTGCGACCACGGCGGCGATGGCATCGCCCACATAGCGGACCTTACCCTGAGCCAGAACCGGGTGCGCAGGTTCCTGCATCGGTTCTCCATGGCGGTCGGTCACCTGCCAGCCGCAGGGAATCGATCCCACACCTTCGAAATCAGCGCCGGTAAAAATTCGGATGACGCCGGGCATCGCGGCCGCAGCCGAGGTGTCGATGCCGTTGATCTTGCCGTGGGCCACATCCGAGCGCAGGAAATGCACATAGGCCTGATTGTTGAGGTTGATGTCGTCGGTGTAATTGCCGGTTCCGGTCAGGAACCTTACGTCTTCGCGCCGCTTCGGGCTGGCGCCGATGCCACTATCCTTTGGCATTGTCCAAATCTCCTCCCTGGATGGTGCGCGCGATGGCGCACCTCTTGGTCATGCAAAATTGTCTTTCGTCCCGGGCCGCGCCTCCCTGCGCTGCCCGCGGCGGGCTTATGGCCTTATTCGGCTGCAATGGCCGTCACGTCCTGACCGGACGCGGCAAGGATCGCCTTGACGATGTTATGATAGCCGGTGCAGCGGCAAATATTGCCTTCAAGATAGGCGCGCACCTCGGCTTCGGTCGGCTTGGGGTTTTCCTTCAGCAGCGCCGCCGCCGACATCACCATGCCCGGCGTGCAGAAACCGCACTGAAGCCCGTGGTGATCCTGAAACGCCTGCTGGATCGCGTTGAGCGTGCCATCCGGAGCCGCCTGTCCTTCGATGGTGGCAACCTCTGCGCCGTCTGCTTCGGCCGCCAGCATGGTGCAGGATTTGACCGCCTTGCCGTTCACATGCACCACGCAGGCGCCGCACTGGCTGGTATCGCAGCCTACATGTGTCCCCGTGAGCCCCAGCTCGTCGCGCAGAAATGACGCCAGGAGCGTGCGCCCCTCCACATCACCGCTGGCGGGCTTGCCGTTCACGGTCATCGAGACCTTCGCCATGAATTCCTCCCATTCGCTACTTTTGTTTGGCTGAATAGGAGTTAAGCACGGGATGCGGCTGGCGCGAACCCCCAGAAATGCCTCTGGCCGTAACATTTTTGCCAAACGGCAAGAAGCCGCGCGTAACACGTTGGAGATGCGGACATTTTGTGCTCTCTGGCGCAGCGTTCAGCCACGCCCGGCGTCATCCTGTCCAGCGCGGCGCGGCATGGGCCGGGTGGGAATCTCTTTCAGCAGCCCGCCAACCCCCATGGCGGCGATATCCGCCCCGCGCAACGCGACGCCACAGATCACCCGTTCCAACACCCAGTCCGCGCCATTAAGCGCAGGCGAGCGGGCGCAGCCCGGCAGGCCGATCACAGGCTTTTCGCCCAGCGCACCGAGAAACAGAAGGTTGCCCGGATCGACCGGCATGCCAAAGCGCGTCACCGTGCCCCCCGCCAGCCGCAGCGCCTGAGGCGCCACATCCAGTGGGTCCGAGGTCGCCGATCCGGTAAGGATCAGGATGACCTCTCCCGGCGCATCGCCGATGGCTGCGGAAAGCTCCGCCTCGCGGTGGGGCACAACCACGCGATCTGTCAACTCCATACCCATCCGGTCGAGCCTTCCGGCCATGGCCGCGCGGCCCTTTTCGGATGGAGTATCGCCCGTAACCCGCGTTTCGATCAGGGTTGCGGTCTTGTAAACCGGGGCGCGCACCCGCAACGCCCCGCCTGCATTCCTTGCCGCTTGCATCAGGTGCGCCTCAGGCACCCCGTAGGCGATGATCTTGATGGTGGCGATCATGCCGCCTGCATCGACCCGGTGATAGGCGGGCACGGTGGCGATGGTGATCATCGGATCGACCGCATTCACCGCCTCCAGCTGCGCCCGGTCCAGCTCCACCACACCGCAGGTTTCGGCGTAAAGGTTCACCCGCCCCGCCCCGGCGCCGGAAATGCGCAGCCCTTGGGCGCTTGGGTCTGGGACAATGGCGTGGGCCAGCGCCTGCGCCGCCGCATCCTCGTGCATATCGCCGCTTTCCAGCCGCGCGGCGGTGACTTCGGAGAAACCGGAGGCGGCCAGATCGCGAAGATCTTCAGCGGCCAGCGCCGTGCCCTTGGCAATCTTGCGGGTCTCCAGATGCAGGGAATGCGCCAGGATCGCCCCCTCGGCCTGATCCAGCGGAACCGGGCCGAACTTCATGAGGATTTGCCGCGCAGAACCGCTGTCATCTCGGCCAGGATCGACACCGCGATTTCAGACGGCCCCGCCGCGCCGATATCCAGACCGATGGGCCCGTGGATGCGCCCGATCTGTTCTGCGGTGAAACCAGCCGCCACCATCCGGTCCACCCGTTTGGCATGGGTGCGGGTGGAGCCAAGCGCGCCGATGTAGAAGCAATCCGCGCCCAGCGCAGCCTCCAGCGCCGGATCGTCGAGTTTCGGATCATGGGTCAGCAGCACCAGCGCGGTGCGGGCATCAAGGCCAAGCTTTTCCACCGCCTCATCCGGCCAATCGTCCATCAATGTCTCGCCCGGGAACCGCGCGGCGGCGGCAAAGGCCTCGCGCGGGTCGATAATCACCGGATCATAACCCGCAATCCGCGCCATGGGCACCAGCGCCTGGGCGATATGCACCGCCCCCACCACGATCAGCCGCAGTGGCGGGTTGTGCACGGCAACGAAGGTCTTTCCGTCTTCCTCAACACCAGAGCGGTCCATGCGCAGGCGCTCAGCATAGCCATCCCGCACCAGACGCCGCGCGCCGCTGTCCAGATCCACCTCATAGGCAAGCGCAATACGTTCCTTGCGGGCCGCGACCAGTTCCTCCAGCAGATCCACCGGCAGGGCGCCGCCCACGGGCTCAACCAGAACCTTGATGGTGCCGCCGCAGGCCAGCCCCACGGCAAAGGCATCATCGTCGCTGACCCCGAACTCGAGCAGGCGATGCTTGCCATCCTCGATCGCCTCCAGCGCCTCAAAGACCACCGCGCTTTCGACGCAGCCGCCCGAGACCGAGCCTTCGATGCGGCCATCGCCGCCCACCACCAGCTGCGATCCGGCCCGGCGCGGCGCCGATCCCCAAGTCTGCACCACCGTGGCCAATGCAGCCCCGGTGCCATCCCTGTGCCATTCCAGCGCCACCTCCGGCGCGTTCTCGAAACGCTGGGTTTCCTCTGACATGCAATCCTCCCGGCGTGTCTTCCGCCTTTGTTGCCCCCAAGGTTGACGCGAAGGCCAGAGGTTTCAAGCCGAAAACGCAGCGCAAAACGCAAAGCGCCCGCCGGGACCGGCGGGCGTTCGGGCATATTACAGGCGCGGGAGGGTGCCTATTCAGCCGGTTGCAGGTTCGATTTGGAGGGCGTCAGCCGCTCGGGCAGGGCAAAGGCCAGCGCGATGAAACCAAGGCCCAGAACGATGCCGAGGACATCGCCCGGCAGCGCCGTCATCCCGTCGAACTTGGATCCCGGCACGGTGCCAACGGTAACCTTACCGCCCGCGATGCTGTCCAGAAGGCCGCTCGATTCCCACATCGGGTAGGTCACCATATAGGCCGCCGCCCCCAGAAGGCCGCCGGCGATGAAGAACAGCGCATCCTTGCGCCCCGAGGCCGCCGCGACAACGCCGGTGCCGGGGCAATAGCCCGCCAGTGCCCAGCCCGCGCCCAGCATCAGCCCGCCGATGAAGACGCCGATATAGGCGGCCTTCACGGACATATGGCCCACGTCGACAAAGCCCAGCATCTGGCCCGCGAACATCAGCACCGAACCGGTGCCAATGGCCAGCAGAATGGTCTTGGCCAGGTTGAGGTTGGTGAGGTTCAGCATCTTGCCGATCATGTTCGGGTTGCTGGCGCCAATACGGTCCAACACCGCGCCGAAGGCCAGGCCGATAACAATTGCGAGAACGATAGACATCATGGCTCAGGCCTCCTTCTTGAACAGGATCAGGGATACGGGAATCGCAGCGGCAAAGGCCCCGGCGGCAAAGAGATAGCCCGACAGCGCGGTCTGCATCATGCCCGACATCATGTGCCCCGAGGTGCAGCCGCCCGCAAGGCGCGCGCCGTAAAGCACGATGAAGCCGCCAACAAAGGTCGCGCCGTAGCGCAGGGCAACCCCGTCCCCCATATTGGCGCGCCACAGATCGGGGATGCTACGCTCCCGTGCGGGCAGGCCGCCGCGCGCCATGACCGACAGAAAGCCGCCCACCGCCATCGCAAGAACAAAGACAAAGCTGTAGTTCAGCGGGTTCATCACCGATTTGGCGTATTTACCATTCGATTTCGCCAGATAGGCATTGGTCGAGGTATATCCTTCCTCGGTCTTGGTCACCAATTCGCTGTTCACTGCATCGCCGATGATCCCGTCCAGGATCACGAATTGCGTGGACACGCCAATCGGTTTGACCAGCAGCACTGCCAGAAAGAAGACGAACCCCAGCAGGAGCCCTCCGGTTTTCCAGTTCATGGCCATCATCAGCCTCCCGAATTACATTCCATTTACAGAATGTAGTAGGGTGGGCGCGGATCAGGCTTGACCCAGATCAATTACATTCGACTTTTAGAATTCGTCAGAGAAGCGCCATCAACCGCGCCTTTTCGCCCTGATCCTCGGGGCGGGAAATCACCTGCGCCAGATCTTCGAGCGAGGCAATGGAGTGGCCGGCCCGAAAACTGTCCACATGGGGCAGCATGGCGCGGATACCTTGTGCCTTGGGGGCGAAGCCTTCCCAGCGCAAGAGCGGGTTCAGCCAGATCAGCCGCCGCGATGACAGGTGCAGGCGCTGCATCTCCTTGGCCAGTTGGTCCGGGTCGTCCCGGTCCAGCCCGTCGGTGATCAGCAGCACCACAGCCCCCTGCCCCATTACCCGGCGCGACCAGTCGCGGTTGAACTCATGCAGGCACTGGCCGATGCGGGTGCCGCCTTCCCAATCCTGCGCCTCGGCGCCCGCTGCGGCCAAGGCCGCGTCCACATCGCGCGTGGCCAGATGGCGGGTGATATTGGTGAGCCGCGTGCCAAAGGTGAACCCATGCACCTTCGCCCAGCCCGCGCCCTTTTGGTTGGCGACCGAATGCAGGAAATGCAGCACGATGCGGCTGTACTGGCTCATGGAGCCGGATATATCGCAGATCACCACCAGATTGGGCCAGCGGATGCGCCGCTTGGCACGGGCGATATCTTGCAGATCGCCACCCCGGCGGGCCGCATCGCGCAGGGTGCGCCGCCAATCGGCCCGCTGCCCATGCGGCGCGGCCATTAAGCGGCGCGACTGGATCGGCTGCACCGGCAGGCGCATCTGGGAAAGGATGCGTTTGGCGCGGGCAACTTCCTCGGTGCTCATCTGCTCGAAATCCAAGGACCGCAGGCGCTCCTCGGAGGACATGGTCAGGGTCGCGTCGATCTCGAACTCGGTGCCCTCGTCCTCTTGCCCCTCTGGCAGGTCGATCTGATCATTCGCCCCATCCAGCAGCGCCTCGGCAGCGCGTTTTTCACCGGGTTTGGCGGCGCGCTCTTCCTGCACGCCGCGCACCGCAGGCAGCATCGCCGCCATCATATGCTCCAGAAACCGCGGATCGCGCCAGTAGAGGCGAAAGATCTGCGCAAACACCGCCCGGTGTTCGGGACGGGTCACGAAACAGGCATGCAGTGCCCAGTAGAAATCCTGCCGACTGGTAAAACCTGCTGCCGCCACCGCCTCGACCGCGTCCACCACCCGGCCCGGCCCGATGGGCAGCCCCGCCTTGCGCAGAGCGCGGGCGAAATGGGTGATGTTCTGGACGAGTTTGGGATCGTCCGGCAGGGAAAGCTCAGGCAGTTCAACCATCAGATCGGCACCCGGATCACGGCGTCTCCTCCAATGTCTGCTTGGCCTTGTCGAGGATGCGTTTCGCCTCGGAGCCCTGCAATTGTGCGATGTCGTCCTGGTATTTCAGGATCGCGCCCAATGTATCGGCGATCACCTCAGGGGAGAGGTCGATCACGTCGAGCGCAAGCAGGCAATTGGCCCAGTCGATTGTTTCGGCCACGCCGGGTTTCTTGAACAGATCCTCGGTCCGCAGCGCCTGGACAAAGGCGACGACTTCGCGGCTGAGTTTTTCTGAGGCTTCCGGCGCGCGGGCCCGCAGGATTTCGACCTCGCGGGTGAAATCGGGGTAATCGACCCAGTGATACAGGCAGCGCCGTTTCAGCGCGTCATGCACCTCACGCGTGCGGTTGGAGGTCAGGATCACGATGGGCGGCTCGGGCGCCTTGATGGTGCCAAGTTCGGGAATGGTCACCTGAAAATCACTGAGCGCCTCCAGCAGGAACGCCTCGAAGGGCTCATCGGTGCGGTCCAGTTCGTCGATCAGCAGCACCGGCGCGCCATTCTCATCGGGGCGCATCGCCTCCAAAAGTGGCCGTTCGATCAGAAACTCATCAGAGAACAGCTCCGTTTGCAGCGCCGCGCGGTCGGCGCCGCCTGCAGCCTCAGCGGTGCGGATCGCCACCATCTGCGCGGCAAAATTCCATTCATAAACCGCGCTGGAGGCATCAAGCCCCTCGTAGCATTGCAGCCGGATCAGGCGCCGACCCAGCGCCGCCGACAGCGCCTTGGCGATCTCGGTCTTGCCGACGCCGGCCTCGCCTTCTAGGAACAAGGGGCGGCCCAGACGCAGCGACAGGAAGACCACGGTAGCAAGCGCCCGGCCGCAGACATACCCCTGCTCGCCCAGCATCTGTTGCACCTGATCGATGGATTGCGCCTCTGTCATGCCTTGCCTCCCCGCTTGGTCGCACCAAGAGGCCATGCGCCCAGCGCGCGGTCAAGGCTGGTCTGCCCCCGTTTTCGGATTGTTGATTTCGTTTGTTGGGCAACACTTCGACAAGGGTTAACGGCTATACACCCTGCAATGATTGACGCAGGGCGCCCGCCCTGCCATGGATTTTGGCAATGACGATAGCCCCGGCTGCACCCGATCCATGTGTAAAGACGACGTGCGGTAACGAGAGGCAAGATGCAGGCGGCAAGGCAACAGATCGAATGATGCGCCACGGATCAACACAGCCCGGCACTTCGCGCCGGGACGCCAAAGGGGATGCATGATGCGCATCACCGCCGTCACCTGCGTCAAGAACGAAGGCCCGTTCCTGCTCGAATGGATCGTCTATAACCGGCTGATCGGGGTCACGGATTTCCTGTTCTATTCCAACGATTGCAGCGATGGCACTGATGACCTGCTTGATGCATTGGCAGCGCGGGGGCTGGTGCAGCATCTGCCCAACCCGGCCGAGGGGCGCAATTACCAGATGGAGGCGCTGAAACACGCGCGCCTGCAGACCATCGTGACGGATGCGGACTGGGTCTGGGTGGCCGATGTGGATGAGTTCCTGAATATCCATGCAGGAGACCACACAATCCCCGATCTGATCGCGACCTGTGGCAATCCCCAGGCGATTTCGGTCAGCTTCCAGTTCTTTGCCAACGACGGGGTCGAGGCCTTCGAAGACGCGCCGGTGATCGCCCAGTTCACCCGCTCGCACAACCCGGATATCTGCTGCGCCGATGGTTCAATCGAGGTCAAGACGCTGGTACGCCGCGATTTTCCGCTGCAATACTATGGCGCGCATCGCCCGTTCTTCCGCAAGGCTTTGGCCGAGGACAAGCGCCCCGCCTGGACCGATGGCGGCGGCCGCCGGGTGCCCTTCCGGTTCCTTATGGCTGCAAACCGCGATCATATCCGCAAACTCCCGGCCAAAGGCGCCCGCAGCCTTGCGACGCTGAACCACTATGCGCTGCGCTCGCTCGACAGCTATCTGGTGAAAAACGACCGCGGCGATGTGAACCGGGAAAACCGCGCCTTTGACGATACCTATTGGCGCGAGCGCAATGACCCCGCCTATCAGGACCTGTCGATCCAGCGTCATCTCCCGGCGCTGGAGGCGGCGCTCGCCGATCTGAAATCCGACCCCGAGATCGCCACCCTGCACGAGGAGGCGGTGCGCCTGCACCGTGCGAAACGCGATGAACTGCTGGCCCAGCCGAGCTATCAGGCGATGCGCGATCAACTGCGCGCCGCCCCCGCCCTGCCGCCGCAGGAAGAGGCGCTGTTGCGCGACCTGGGCCTCTGGACCAAAGAGGCGGCGCAATGAGCCTCAAGGTCATCAACCTCGGCCTGCCGAAATCGGGCACCACCACGCTGGGCAAGGCGCTGTCGCAGGCGGGTTATTCCGTGGCCGATCACCGCCTGCGCGACCGCGAGGAAGACAAACCCGGCAAGCGGCGGATTTTCGTCGGCAGCCTCCTTTACAAAGGACTATATGAGCGCGGCGATCCCATGGCCTATCTGGATGGTTTTGATGCGCTGTCAGAGGTGAGCTTTATCCATGGCAAATTCTCGGTCTGGCCGCAATTCGATTTTGCCCTGCTGAAAGTGCTGAAGGATCTCAACCCGGGGCTCAAATTCATCGCCACCCGGCGCGATGCGGCCAGTCATTCCAAATCGATCATGGCTTGGAACAATCTTGGCACCGCCCGGCTGCCCGCCAGCACGGTGCCTGGCCTGCCGATCGGATACGGCAAGACGGCGGAACAGCAGATGATCTGGATTGACGGTCATTACGAGGCGCTGAAACACTGGTTCCGCGAGGACCCCGATTACCTTGAGATCAACGTCGCCGATGCCGGTGCGCAAGCGCGGGTGGGCGCGTTCCTTGGGCGCGATCTGCCCTGGTGGGGCCAGGCCAACGTCAACCGGAAGGCACGTTCCTGACCATGCGCATCGTTCTTCATATCGGGCTCGAGCATACAGGCGCCGAGCGGCTGCAAAAGGTTCTGGCCCACAAACGGGACCAGTTGCGCGGCAAGGGCGTGTTGTTTCCCACCTCTCCCGGCGGCAGCAATCACACGCGCCTGTTCATGGCGGTGACGGATCCCGATCACGTGGACCCGCTACGCCACGCCCGCGGCCTTGCCGATCCCGAGCGGCAGGCGCTGTTGCGCGAAAAACTGAGCGCCGATCTGGTCCGTGAGGTCAATGAGGCGCAGCCGGACATTCTGATCCTCACGGCCTCGCAACTGGGCAGCAGGCTGCACCGGCGCAGCGAGCTGATGCGGCTAAAAGATTTGCTGACCCCGCTATCCGGCGACATCAGCATCGTGGCGCATCTGGACGATCCCACCCGCCTGCTGGCGCGCAGTTATGGCGCGCAGGTGCTGAACGGGCGCGCTACCCCGCTGGAACGCGAACTGGCGCTGGCCGATCAACCGGACTGGTGGCAAGCCTGCCTCGCGCATCAGCCGCAGATCAGACCGCAGGAAAACCAGTTCGAAGAAACCGAAGGCGCCCCCTTCTGGCTGGATTATACGGCCTTGCAACAGCATTGGGAGAGCGTTTTCGGCGCCGGGTCCATGAGCTTCCGCTCTTACGACGAGGCGGTGCTTTACGGGCCGGAGGCCACCAAAGAGATCCGCGCCGCCTTCGGCATTGCGCAGCAGATCGGCCGCTGCGGCGCTGCAACACCGCCCGCGATGCCTGTCGCGCCGTGGCTGACGCGGGCGCGGCAGCTCAATACGCTGCTGCAGCATATCACCCTGCACCGGAACAGGATCGTGCCACCGAAAATGTGGCGCGGTTTCCTGAATGAGCTGCAGATTGGCGGCGCGCCGATGGACCCGGCGCAGCTGGCCCGTATCTCAAACCGGTTTGCCGCCGCAAATCAGGCGCTTGCCGAGCAGCACCCCGGATTGTCTGCAGCCAACTTCGCCACCCAGGCCGGTGCCCAAGACCATTCCGGCGCAAAGTGGCAGGAGGCGGACCCGGAAATGGGCTTTCGCGCCTCGCAATACCTGCTGCGCTTCATGCCGCAGATTGAGGCCGCAACCCACGCCTCCCGACCAGCGGAAGAGGCCAAGCCGGACCCAGCCGCCACGGAACCCACCGCGCAGGCCCGCAAAGTGATGACCCCGCTGGCGTTAAAAAACTTCGAAATGCTGCAAACATCGCCCTTCCGGCCGCATGACAATCTCGGCGTACTGGATGAAACCGCGCGTGCCGCCCCCTATGCGGAGGTGCCCCGCCGCGCCCTGCCTCAAGGCAGCAGCGGCAATGTGATCGTCGGCTGCATGAAGAACGAGGCGCCGTATATTCTGGAATGGGTCGCCTATCACCGCGCCATCGGCGTGGACAACTTCCTGATCTACACCAATGGCTGCGAGGACGGCACCGCCGAGATCCTCGACCGGCTGCAAGAGCTGGGCATCCTGCAGCACCGCAACAACGACGACTGGCGCGGCAAGTCTCCGCAGCAACACGCACTGAACCAATCGCTGCAGGAACCGGTGATCACCCAGGCCGATTGGATCGTCCATATCGACGTTGATGAATTCATCAACGTGCGCTGTGGCAACGGCACCCTGCAGGATTTCTTTGACCGGGTGCCGGATGCCACCAATGTGGCGATGACCTGGCGCCTGTTTGGCCATAACGATGTGACACGGCTGTCGGACGAATTTGTCATCGGCCAGTTTGATGCCTGCGCGCCGAAATACTGCCCCAAGCCGCACACGGTCTGGGGCTTCAAGACGATGTTCAAAAACACCGGCGCCTACCAGAAGATCAGCTGCCACCGCCCCAACAAGCTGCAGGACGGGTTCCGCGATCAGGTCCGCTGGGTCAACGGATCGGGCCGCGACATGACGCAGGATGTGCTCGACAACGGATGGCGCAACTCGCGCCGCTCCATCGGTTACGATCTGCTGCAGCTCAACCACTACGCGCTGCGCTCGGCCGAAAGTTTTCTGGTCAAACGTCAGCGCGGACGTGCGCTGCATGTGGATCGCTCCATCGGCCTCAACTACTGGATCCGCATGGACTGGAACGACCACAGGGACGTCACCATCCAGCGCAACCTGCCGCGCCTGCGCGCCGAATATGACCGGCTGATGGAGGATGCGACCCTGCGCCAGTGGCACGAAAAAGGCCTCGACTGGCATCGCGCCAAGGCCGAGGAACTGCATGGGATGGAGGAATTCGAAACCCTTTACCGGCAGGCTCTGGACGTAAAACTGACCGCAACCGAACGCGTTGCATATGCGCTTGCGCTGGATATGGAGAGCTGAAGACATGACCGCCGCAGCCACCGACCCGTTTCTGACCTGTCTGGATATGAAGTTCCCGCTGGACAAGGCGGTGCTGCCGCCGCGTGTGCGTAAACTGCTGCGCACCGGCGCCTATGAGGCCAAGGAGGCCGTGGCCGCGAAGAAGCTGATCCGCACCGGGGATGTGGTGATGGAACTGGGCGGCGGTATCGGCTTTATGTCGACGCTGGTCGCCACCCAGACCCCGGCGCAATCCGTGCATTCGTTCGAGGCGAACCCCCAGCTCTTGCCCTATATCGACCGGGTGCATGCTCTCAATGGCGTCCAGAACGCCAAGGTGACCCATGCAGTGCTCAGCGACAGCGACGGCACCGCGCCCTTTTACGTGCGGCCCAACTTCCTTGCCTCTTCCCTGACACCAATGGCCGAGGATGGCCCTGACGTTCAGCAGGTCGAAGTGCCGATGCGCGACATGAACCGGGTGATGGCAGAGCTGAAACCCAGCGTGCTGATCTGCGATATCGAGGGCGCCGAGGCAGAGCTGTTGCCCAAGATGGACCTGTCCTCGCTGCGTGCGGTGCTGATCGAAACCCATCCGCAATGGATCGGCAAGGCAGGCATCCGCAAGGTCTTTCAATGCCTTGATGCCGCCGGTCTGGTGTTCTTCCCGCGCTGGTCGCATGGCAAGGTCGCCGTGTTCCGGTCCGACTGGTAGGACCATGCGGTATCTGGCCATCCTTACCCTGCGCAACGAAGGCGCCTTTCTGCTCGAATGGCTGGCCCATCACCGCGCCGTGGGCTTCACCGATTTCCTCGTCTTTTCAAACGACTGCCAGGACGGCACCGACAGGATGCTGGATCGGCTCGATGATCTTGGCCACCTGACCCATGTGCGCAACGACGGCCCCTACGGCAAGGGTGGCATCCAGTTCAGCGCCCTGAAGCTGGCGGACCGGCACCGGCTGGTGAAAAAGGCCGACTGGATCATGGCGCTGGATATCGATGAATTCGTCAATATCCACGCGGGCCGTGGTCAGTTGGGCGACCTCTTGGAAGCGCTGCCCGCGGCCGACGCCATCACCCTGACATGGCGGCTGTTCGGTAATGGCGACACCCTGCGCTATGAGGACACGCCGGTGACGGAGCAGTTCACCCGCTGCGCCCCCGAGGTGATCCACTGGCCCTGGCGCGCGGCGATGTTCAAGACGCTTTATCGCAACGACGGCACCTATCGCAAAACCGGGGTGCACCGCCCGCGCGGGGTAGAGGACGACAGTGCGCTTGAGCAGTTCCGCTGGTTCGATTGCGAAGGGCGAGAACTAGGGCCGCAGTTCAAGACCCGCCGCCTGTTTTCCGACTACGGCCAGCCCAACCACCGGCTGGCGCAGCTGAACCACTATGCGCTTGGCGCGATGGAAAGTTTCGTCCTGAAGGCAGACCGAGGCCGCGCGGTACATTCGGATCATATGCTCGATGTGGATTACTGGGTCGAACGCAACTTCAACACCGATGAAGATACCTCCATTGCCCGCTACAGCGAGGCACGCGCCGCCATTCAGGCGCTGCTGCTGGAGGATGGCAAGCTCGCCCGCCTGCACGAAAAAGCCGTGGCCTGGCGTCACGCCCGGTTCCGCGAGCTGATGTTGCAGGAACCGTTTCGCGCCCTCTTTGCCCGGCTATTGATGACCCCGCCCTCGCGCCCGATCAACGCGGTCACGGCGCGCACCCTGGCCGGGTTCGCAACATTGGGACGCCGGGCCGAACAGGCACTCAGCGACAGCGCGCCACAAGCGCCCCCGGAGCAATCGGCAGACCGGGCCAACGCAGAGACCGAGACGCCCAAAGAGAGCGGCACGGACTGACCCGCGCAGAGCCGGAAAACTGGCATGAGTTTTTCTCAATTTTGCCGCATTCCGCCCCTAGTTTCAGACCCAACTACCGGTCCGTCAAAGGTCCGGAGGCAGAGGATCATGGGCATGCAGGACGGTTCAGACGCGCTTGAGACAGATCTTTCCGGGCTGAAACCAGCCCAGTGGAAAGAGCGGCTTGCTGTGCTCAGCGAGGAACTGGGTATGTTCCAGCCTCTGGGCGCGCGCCACTGCGCCGCCTTCATCGATCAGGGCAACACGCTGCTCGTGAGCTTTGAAACCATCCAGGGCATCCAGAGCCTGTCCGAACTGGCGCAACCCCTGGGCTTTGATTTGGTCCGCAACCTTGGCTGGTCGCATCTGTGCATGATTTCGGATGGCGACACCTGGTTCCGCGACGAACAGGTCTTTGGCTTTATCGACCAGCTGATCGACGACGGGTTCTTCGAGGAATTCGACAATGTCATCTTCTATGGCGCCGGCCCCTGCGGCTATGCGGCCAGCGCCTTTTCGGTGGCGGCCCCCGGCGCAACCGTGGTGGCCATCCAGCCGCAGGCGACGCTGGATCCGCGCATGACCGAATGGGACGAGCGGTTTATCGAGATGCGCCGCACCTCTTTCACCGACCGCTATGGCTATGCGCCCGATATGCTGGACGCCGCCGATCATGCCTTTGTCCTGTATGACCCGCGCGAACATCTGGACGCCATGCATGCAGCTCTGTTCGCTCGCCCCAATGTCACCCGCCGCCGTCTGCCGGACTTTGGCGAGGCGGTGCAAACGCGGCTGATCGAGATGGATGTGCTCTATCAGATCCTGTCGATGGCTGGTTCGGGCAAGCTGACAGATCTGGCTTTGTCACGCGTTCTGCGCGCGCGGCGCAACAACACCGCCTATCTGCGCAACGTCATGGGACACCTCGACAAACGCGACCGGCCGTATTTGATGACCCTGCTGTGCCGTAACGTGACTGCGCGCCTGCGCGCGCCGCGGTTCCGGCAACGCTTGCAGAACCTGCGCAAACGCGCCGCCGAGGGTGATTTCACCCTGCCGCCGGAACGCTGATCCCAACGCGCCCCTCGCCGTCTGATAGAATAGTTATGCCCAGCACCGGGCACCGGTGACAGATCGTCCTGTGGCGGGCTTCTTTCTTCCCCTTTCTGCGTGCCTGTGCTAACGCGGCGCCATGACACAGACCACGCCCCAGACGCTGACCCTCACCCGCCCCGATGACTGGCATCTGCACCTGCGCGATGGCGCCATGCTGCAGGCCGTGCTGCCGGAAACCGCGCGCCATTTCGGCCGCGCCATCATCATGCCCAATCTGGTGCCGCCGGTGGTAACCGGGGCGCAGGCCGCCGCTTATCGCGATCGCATCCTGGCCGCGCTGCCGGGCGACATGTCCTTTGAGCCGCTGATGACGCTGTATCTGACCGAGGACACAGATCCCGGCGATATGGCCGCGGCCCATGCCAGCGGGTTGATCAAGGCGGTGAAACTCTACCCCGCCGGGGCCACCACCAATTCGGCTTCGGGCGTGCGTGATTTCGACAAGGTGCGTCCGGTGCTGGAGAAAATGGCCGAAATCGGCTTGCCGCTTTGTGTGCATGGTGAGGTGACCGACAGCGACATCGACATCTTCGACCGCGAAGCCGTGTTCATCGACCGGGTGCTGGACCCGGTGCGCCGCGCCACACCGGGCCTGCGCGTTGTGATGGAGCATATCACCACCGCCAACGGCGTGGACTATGTGAAGGCCAACGCGGCGGACCTTGGCGCCACCATCACCACCCATCACTTGATCATCAACCGCAACCACATCCTGGTTGGCGGCATCAAACCGCATTATTACTGCCTGCCGGTGGCCAAGCGCGAAGAACACCGCCTGGCCCTGCGTGCGGCGGCGACCTCGGGCGATGCGCGGTTCTTCCTCGGCACGGATTCGGCCCCCCATACCAACCCCAACAAGGAAAGCGCCTGCGGCTGTGCCGGCTGTTTCACCGCCACCAACACCATGGCGCTGCTCGCCCATGTGTTCGAAGAGGACGGCGCGCTGGACAAGCTGGAAGGCTTTGCCTCGAAAAACGGCCCGGCTTTCTACCGCCTGCCGGAAAACGACAGCACCATCACCCTGGTCAAACAGGACGCCCCCACCGCCTTCCCGGAAAAGATCGAAAGCGGCGAAGGCCCGGTGACGGTCTTCGATCCCGGCTTCCCGGTGCATTGGACGGTTCAGGCGTGAGCCCGAGGCGGATCCTTGCCAAAATTCCCCGGACCGCATGCGGTCCGGTTCGCGCCCGACCCGTCCCCAATGGCGGGCGCGAAAACCTGCGTGGCATTGCGGCTGCGCATGGGGAAAGACATTCAATTTGCGGAGCTGCCACATGATCCCCTCCTCCTACCCCTCTGCCGAAGAAATCGCCCGCCTCTCTGCCCGGATGCTGCTGGAAATCGGTGCGGTGAACTTCAACACCGAAACGCCCTACACGCTGGCTTCCGGCCTGCCCTCGCCCAGCTATATCGACTGCCGCAAGCTGATCTCCTTCCCGCGCATCCGCGCGACGCTGATGGATTTCATGACCGTCACCGTAATGCGCAACGCAGGCTTTGAAGCCTTCGACAATATCGCGGGTGGTGAGACAGCCGGTATTCCCTTTGCCGCGCTGGTGGCCGAGCGCATGGCGCTGCCGATGACCTATGTGCGCAAAAAGCCCAAAGGGTACGGCCGCAACGCCCGCATCGAAGGCGCGATGAGCGAAGGCGAGCGGGTGCTGCTGGTCGAGGACCTGACCACCGATGGCGGCTCGAAACTGTCCTTTGTCGATGCGATCCGCGAAACCGGCGCCACCTGTGGCCACACGGCGGTGATCTTCTACTACGACATCTTTCCTGAGACGACCAAGACGCTGGGCGATCACG
This sequence comes from Phaeobacter gallaeciensis, assembly GCF_001678945.1. NCBI lineage: Bacteria > Pseudomonadati > Pseudomonadota > Alphaproteobacteria > Rhodobacterales > Roseobacteraceae > Phaeobacter > Phaeobacter gallaeciensis. The sequence continues at coordinate 3,710,143 of NZ_CP015124.1, read as the reverse complement.
GGGTCGAGCTGCACTACCTCTGCACCTGGTGGGACGTTCTGGCCGAGGCCCGCGCGCAAGAAGCCTTCAGCACCGAAACGCTGGATGAGGTGGAGAAGTTCCTCAAGGACCCGCGTGCCTGGCAGGATGCGCATAAATCCGCCTAAAACGCGCAGGCAGGCCCGGCCTGCCGTTTAAGCCCTGATCCAGCACGTCAGTTCGGCAGAGCAGCCCCTGTGTGCTGGATACTTTATTTGGGCGCACATCCGTGCCATGCTACCCGATATAGCGCCCCGCCCTACGGGGGCCGTAAAGATCCCCAGACACCGGGCAGCTATCCACAGGTTGCCCACAGGGATTTCCAGATGGCTTTGGGCCAGCGAATTGACCTATCTATCCGGACCGAATGAAGAGAGCCGTGATGAACGAATTGACCCCATTTGATGGCGACCAGCCCCCCGCACCCATGCCCGAACCTGATGCCCCGCAGCAGGCCAGCGGCATGGAGGCAAACGAGCTGCCCCATTCGGTCGAAGCCGAACAGCAGCTTCTGGGGGCGATCCTGACCAACAACGACGTCTATGACCGCGTGGCGTCGATCATCAATTCCACCCATTTCTACGACCCGGTCCACACCCGCATCTATGAAATCGCCGCGGCGCGGATCTCCAAGAACGCGCTGGCCTCTCCGGTGACGCTGAAGGCCTTCATGGAAGATGATGAAGGGCTGAAGGAGCTGGGCGGCCCGGCCTATCTGGCAAAACTGGCCGGGGCCTCGATCTCGGCCTATGCTGTGCGCGACTATGCTCAGATGATCTATGATCTGGCAATCCGGCGCGAGCTGATCGCGCTGGGGCAGTCGATCTCTGACAAGGCGCGCCGGGTGGATGTGTCCTCGGAGCCGAAAGAACAGATCGTCGAAGCGGAACAATCGCTCTATCAGCTGGCCGAACAGGGCCAGACCGAAAGCGGTTTCAAGTCCTTCCTGAAAGCGGTGACCGAGGCGGTCAACGTCACCAACGAGGCCTATCAGCGTGGCGGCGGCATGGCCGGGATTTCCACCGGTCTTGATGATCTCGACAAACAGCTGGGCGGGTTGCACCCGTCAGACCTTCTGATCCTTGCGGGCCGCCCCTCGATGGGTAAAACCTCGCTCGCGACCAACATCGCCTTCAACGTCGCCAAGGCCTATAAACGCGGGGTGAAACCCGATGGCACTGAAGGCGCCGTGGATGGCGGCGTGGTCGGCTTCTTCTCACTCGAGATGAGCGCCGAACAGCTGGCGGGGCGTATCCTTGCCGAAGCATCCGAGATTTCCAGCCACAAGATCCGTCAGGGTGACATGACCGAAGGCGAATTCCGCCGCTTCGTGCAGGCCGCCAAGGATCTGGAAAGCTGCCCGCTCTTTATCGACGACACGCCCGCCCTGCCGATTTCGCAGCTAGCCGCCCGCGCCCGCCGCCTGAAGCGGACCCACGGGCTGGACCTTCTGGTGATCGACTACCTGCAGCTTTGCCGCGGCATGTCCGACAACCGGGTGAACGAAATCGCCGAAATCTCGATGGGAATGAAGGCCATCGCGAAAGAGCTGAACATTCCGGTGGTGGCCCTGTCACAGCTCTCTCGTCAGGTCGAAAGCCGGGACGATAAACGCCCGCAACTGTCGGACCTCCGGGAATCCGGCTCGATCGAACAGGATGCCGACGTGGTGATGTTCGTGTTCCGCGAGGAATACTACAAGGAACGGGAAAAACCCGGCGATCACGAGCTGGACAAGATGGAAGAGTGGAAACAGGCGATGGAGCGCCTGCATGCCAAGGCCGAAGTGATCGTCGGCAAACAGCGTCACGGTCCCATCGGCACGGTCGAATTGTCGTTTGAGGCGCAGTTCACCCGCTTTGGCAACCTCGCCAAATCCTGGCAGCAGCAGCCGGACGGCTACGAATAAAGCAGGCTTTCCCAAAACAGCACAGCCAGAGGACACCCAATGCGCATCCATGATTTCATGCAGGCCTACAAACGGGTCTGGGAGGCGCAGGATTCCGATGGCTTTGCTGCGTTATTCACCCCCGACGGGCAATATTGGAACACGCCCTTTCAGGTGCAGACCGGCCCCGACGAACTGGCCCGTTACTGGGATCGGATCAAGCTGCAACAGGATATATGCCTGACACCCTCGGTTCTGGCCGAAACGCCCACCGGGGGCATCGGCCACTGGAACGTCACCTATCAGGTCGCCAGCGAGGAATTGTTCCAGATCTGGGCAAAATCCACTGGCACCGGCCTGCCCGACCGCCAGCCCGGCGATCCCCTGCCCCGGATGGAGCTGGACGGCACCCTGGTTGCCGATCTGAACGAGCAAGGGCTTGCCACCTGTGTGCGGATTTTCTGGCACTCCAACGTCTCCATGCCGACAGCGGCAAAAGACCGCGACTGACCGCCTGAATGCCCTGCCACAGGCGGGAGCACGCCAAGGAGGCCATGCCCAGGCCAAAGCAGGGCGAATTCCACTTGACCCCTGCGGCGCGCATGTCATGAACGGGGCATGAGCACGGCAAGACTGACAATCAATCTGGATGCGCTGGTGACAAACTGGCGGAACCTGAACACCAAGACTAACTGCGAGACCGCCGCAGTGGTCAAGGCAAATGGATACGGCCTCGATTCAGGCCGCGTCGCCACCGCTCTGGCCAAGGCCGGAGCGCGCAATTTCTTTGTGGCCATCGCCGAGGAAGGCGTCGCCCTGCGCCGCGCCCTGGGCCCCGGTCCGGGGATCTCGGTCTTTTCCGGTCATATGGAGGGCGATGCAAAACTCCTGCGCGACTTCCAGCTGACGCCGATGCTGAATTCGCTCGATCAGATGCTGCGCCATTTCGAGGCGCTGCCCGGCCACCCCTTTGGTGTGCAGCTGGACAGCGGCATGAACCGGCTGGGCATGGAGCCTGGCGAATGGGCCGCCGTGCGCGATATCGCACTGGGCCAGAACCCGGTGCTGCTGATGTCGCACCTTGCCTGCGCGGATGAGCCGGACCACCCGATGAACCCGCAGCAATTGAAAGCCTTCCAGGAGATGACCGACGGTATCGAAGTGCCCCGGTCCCTCTCGGCCACCGGCGGCATGCTGCTGGGCCGTGATTACCATTTCGATCTCTGCCGCCCCGGTATCGGTCTTTACGGTGGCCGCCCATTTGGCGATGCCCTGCCCGTGGTACAACTGGACCTGCCGGTCATCCAGATCCGCGACCTGATGCCCGGTGAGACCGTCGGCTATGGCAACACCTGGACCGCGCCGCGCCAATGCCGCATCGCAACCGTCGCGGCGGGCTATGCAGATGGACTGCTGCGCCGGATGACCGATGGCGACATCAAGGCCTATGCCGGAGCCACGCCCTGCCCCGTTGTGGGCCGCATTTCCATGGATCTGATCACCATCGACGTCACCGATCTGTCCGAGGATCCTGCCGTTCTGACCCTTCTGAACGAGCAGCAGACCGTCGACACGCTGGCCGATGCAGCAGGTACCATCGGGTATGAGATCCTGACGTCTCTTGGCGCGCGCTACGCAAGGACCTACCAAGGATGAGCCCGCTCGCCCTTCTTGCCCGTATCGGTCGGCTGGTTCTGCACATGCTTGCAGTTGTCGGCCGGGTCGCGCTTTTTGGGCTCTCGACGCTCAGCCACATGATCCGCCCGCCGTTCTACGGCAAGGAAACGCTGCAGGCGCTTCTGCACATCGGCTGGCTGTCGCTGCCGGTGGTGGGGCTCACCGCGATCTTTACCGGCGGCGCGCTAGCGCTGCAGATCTACGCAGGTGGCGCGCGCTTCAATGCCGAGGCCGTGGTGCCCCAGATCGTCGCCATCGGCATGGTACGCGAACTTGGCCCGGTGTTGGTCGGCCTGATGATCGCTGCCCGCGTCACCTCCTCCATCGCGGCGGAGATCGCCACCATGAAGGTGACCGAGCAGATCGACGCACTGGTGACGCTCTCAACCAATCCGATGCAATACCTCGTTGCCCCCCGCGTGCTGGCGGCCTTCCTGACCGTGCCATTGCTGGTGGGTATCGGCGACATCATCGGTATCGCTGGTGGTTACGCGGTGGCGGTACACAATCTCGATTTTAACGCGGCGGCTTACCTCAAGAACACCGTGGATTTCCTTGAAACGCTCGACATCGTCTCCTCGCTGGTCAAAGGCGCGGCCTTCGGCACCATCGCAGCGCTGATGGGCTGTTACTACGGCATGCAATCGGGCCGCGGCGCCCAGGGCGTCGGCAGCGCCACCAAAGGATCGGTCGAGGCTGCTGCCATCCTGATCCTCGCCGCCAACTTCCTGCTGACGGGGGTCTTCTTCTCGGTATGATCAAGCTCGACAACGTCCACAAGGCCTTCGGCTCCAACCAGGTTCTGCGCGGTATGACGCTGGAGGTTCCCAAAGGCACCTCAATGGTGATCATCGGCGGCTCCGGCACCGGCAAATCGGTGGCGCTGAAATGCGTTCTCGGCCTTATCAAACCCGACAGCGGCAGCATCCTGGTCGATGGAAAACCGGCGGATGCAGGCGACCGCGATGCCTTCCTCGCCCGCTTTGGCATGCTGTTTCAGGGTGGTGCGCTGTTTGACTCCCTGCCCGTCTGGCAGAACGTCGCCTTCCGCCTGATGCGCGGCGCGCTGAAACGCCCCGCAGAGGAAGCCCGCGAGATCGCCGTCGAGAAACTGCGCCGCGTCGGCCTCAAACCCGATGTCGCCGACCGCCTGCCGGCCGAACTCTCGGGCGGCATGCAAAAACGCGTCGGCCTCGCCCGCGCCATCGCCGCCGAGCCGGAAATCATCTTCTTTGACGAGCCGACTACCGGCCTTGATCCGATCATGGCAGGCGTTATCAACGATCTGATCCGCGAAATCGTGGTCGAAATGGGCGCCACCGCCATGACCATCACCCACGACATGACCTCGGTGCGTGCGATTGCCGACAATATCGCGATGCTGCACGACGGGGTGATCAAGTGGACCGGCCCCGTTGGCCAGATGGATGACAGTGGCGATCCCTACCTCGACCAGTTCATCCACGGCCGCGCGGAGGGTCCGATCGAGGCCGTGCGCTGAACATCCCCGCCGAAAGGTATTCTCTCCACTCAAGGCCAGCGCCTGACCCTGGGTGGGCGCAATAAGCGCCCTCCCGTGGGGAGGGTCGGGCGCTGGCCGGGCCACAGGTGCCCCGGCCGGGGAACGCTCAACACCTTTCCCCCTTCCAAATCGGCGGCAAAGGGCACACATCTAGGCAAAGTCACCGAACCGGACCCACATGATCCTGCGCCTTACCACCCTCTCGCTCTTGATCCTCTACCCCATCGCCTGGTTCGCGCCGCTGATGCGCGCGGGGCTACTGCCGCTGTTCGGCCTCAGTGAGATCAGCGTCATCACCGGCCTGCAATCCCTCTGGGGCAGCGACGTGATACTGGCGCTGCTGGTCACCTTCTTTGCCATCTTCGCGCCCTATCTCAAGACCATCGGCCTTGCGCTGGTGCAATGGGACCTGCTCGATCCCCGCGCCCAGCCGGTGCTGCATGTCCTGGGGAAGCTCGCGATGGCCGATATTTTCCTCATCGCGCTCTATATCACCATTGCCAAAGGCATCGGCTATGTCACGATAGAGACCGGCTGGGGCCTCTACATGTTCTCCGCCTGCATCCTCGCCTCCATCGCCCTCGGCCTCCTCACCGAACGCCACCTCCGATCAGATCCGGGTCAATGACGGCGCCCCGCGCCGCCTTGCGCAGCAAGGTCGCAGATCATTGACGCGGATCTGATCACTCACACACTCGAAATCGCGCCTTCAGGGCAGACCTGCCCCTGAAGCGCTTCCCCAGCAAATCTTGCGCGCCGCGCCAGCGGCGCCCCCTTAACAAATGGCACCGCGGCAGCGGTGCCGGGCCCAACCGGAGCGGATCGCCAAAGGGGATCGCGCGACGGGCGGGAGCACCGCCTTCCAGGCTTGAACAAACCCTGAACATGAGGCAGAACAGCCGCATGGCAAAATCATCTTCCTTCTCCTGCTCGGCCTGTGGCGCCAGCTTCTCCAAATGGTCCGGCCGCTGCGAAGGATGCGGCGAATGGAACACCATCACCGAGGACAAGGGCCTCTCTTCCGGCGGCCCGGCCAAGAAATCCCTCGGCATGCGGCGCGGCAGGACCATCCCGCTCACCGATCTCGCGACCGAGGAAACCCCGCCACCACGCAGCCATTCCGGCGTTGGCGAACTCGACCGGGTGCTGGGCGGCGGGCTGGTCGCGGCCTCTGCCATTCTGGTCGGCGGCGACCCCGGCATCGGCAAGTCGACCCTGCTCCTTCAGGCCGCCGCGCGCTTTGCCGAGGCAGGCGTCAAAACCGTCTATGTCAGCGGCGAGGAAGCCAGCGCCCAGGTGCGCATGCGCGCGCAGCGCCTTGGTCTGGCGCAGGCGCCGGTAAAGCTCGCCGCCGAAACCAACCTGCGCGACATCCTGACCACGCTGGAAGCTGAACGTCCGCAGCTCGCCATCATCGATTCCATTCAGACAATGTGGGCCGACCACGTCGACAGCGCGCCGGGATCGGTCAGCCAGGTCCGCGCCGCCGCGCATGAGCTGACGACCTTTGCCAAATCCAACGGCATCTCGATCATCATGGTCGGCCACGTCACCAAGGAAGGCCAAATCGCCGGTCCCCGCGTGGTCGAACATATGGTCGATACCGTGCTTTATTTCGAAGGCGAGCGTGGTCATCAGTTCCGCATCCTGCGCGCGGTGAAGAACCGCTTTGGCCCCGCGGATGAGATCGGCGTCTTTGAGATGACCGGCGCGGGTCTTTCGGAGGTGATCAACCCCTCGGCACTGTTCCTTTCCGAACGGGGCCAACCCTCGCCCGGCTCAGTCGTCTTTGCCGGCATCGAAGGCACCCGCCCCGTGCTGGTCGAGCTTCAAGCGCTTGTTGCCCCCTCGCCGCATTCACAGCCGCGCCGCGCCGTGGTGGGCTGGGACTCATCGCGACTTGCCATGATCCTTGCCGTGCTGGAGGCGCGCTGCGGCATTCCCTTTGCCGGGCTTGATGTCTATCTGAACGTCGCGGGCGGCATGAAAATCTCAGAGCCTGCTGCCGATCTGGCGGTGGCAGCAGCATTGCTAAGCGCCCGCGAGGATACGCCACTTCCCGCCGATACCGCAATATTCGGAGAAATCTCACTATCTGGTGCCCTCAGACCGGCGCCTCAGACCGAAAACCGGTTGAAAGAGGCGCAAAAACTTGGTTTCACCTCAGCCATTGCCCCCGGCGGCGGCAAATCCGTATCCGTGAAAGGCCTTTCCCAGCGCAAGGTCAGTGATCTAACCGGTTTTGTTGGCGAATTCTTCGGGGCCGGCTAAAGTCGCCGAAAGAATTTTACTGCGGGCTAACGGGCGAGGGACATGGAAGGTTTCACCATTATCGACGGGGTCGTGGCCCTGGTCATCATTGTATCGGCATTGCTTGCCTACTCACGCGGCTTGGTACGCGAAGCGATGGCAATCGCCGGCTGGGTTGCCGCAGGCGTGCTGGCCTTCATGTTTGCGCCGCAGGTCGAACCCCTGATGGCGGAAATCCCGGTGCTGGGTGAATTCATCGCCGACAGTTGCGAACTCTCGATCATCGCAGCCTTTGCCGCGGTCTTTGCCCTGGCGCTGATTGTCGCCGCCTTCTTTACTCCGCTCTTTGCCTCGCTGGTACAACGCTCGGCGCTTGGCGGGCTGGATCAGGGTGCTGGCTTCTTCTTCGGGGTGCTGCGCGGCATCCTTTTAGTGGCCATCGCCTTCTTCCTCTACAATGTGGTGATGACCGGTCAAAGCTTTACCATTGTTGACGAAAGCCGTTCTGCTGTCGTGTTCGAACGCATGATCGGAAAGATCGAAGCGCGCAATCCCGAGCAGGCGCTTGGCTGGGTCACTCAGCAGTATGAGGCCCTGATCGGCGCTTGCGAAGGCTGACACGCGGCCATCGCAGCACTGTGAACAGTTTCGAAAGGGCGCCCTATGGGCGTCCTTTTTGCTTTCATATCAAAATCATACCCCCCCAACCCCGCGCAAATTTTGCCCTTACTCCGCGCCGTTACACGGTTTGCGCGTCGATTCGCGTCTGAACAGGGCGCCTGGAATCACGCCCCAGTCACGTTTTTAAATTTTACCCGCTGACAAGGGTTAAAAGTTAACAAAACCTGTCTCTACACGGGTAAATCGTTAACAATCCCAGCCAAAATCGCCGTTTTGTCCCCAGAAAATCGTTCAAATTCTAAATTGGCCGCACCCTTGCCCCATTTTCGGCCCAATTCGGGGGCCACATAGGATCAACGACAGGCAGAAAGCCACTATCACTCAGAAGGGACACGACATGTTTCTGGATCATTTCAACTCTTTCGCTGACTACCAGCCGGTGGACATGCTGTTGGATTTTCCGATGTTCCAGAGCGCGCCCCTGCAGTACACCCCGGCGCAGAGCCGCAGCGGCGGTTTCCTGCCCTCGACACTGGTTGAAACCGACCGTGGCTTTGTACAGGCCCGCGACGTTAAGCCCGGCGACATGATCTACACCTATGATGGCGGCGCGCAGGAAGTGAAAGACGTGAGCCACGCGGTGCCGCGCCTCACCACCCTGATGCATGTGCCCGCTGGCGCCCTTGGCAATGACACCGACCTTCTTCTGCCCGCCGATCTGACCGTTGCACTGGAACTGGACGCGGCTGAGCGCCTGTTCGGTGTGCCGCTCATCACGGCCAAGCTGATCTCCCTGTCGGGTCACAAAGGCATCAAGGCCGCAGCGCCGGAAAGCATCGGCCGCATTCACATCACCTGCGACGAAGAAGAACTGCTCTGGGCCGAAAGCGGCATGCTGGTTCTGGCTGGTGACGGTGGCCTTGACGGCGCCTTCTGCGAGCTGTCGCTCAGCGAAGTGCGTCAGGTTCTGGCCAGCGAAGACGGCCGCGCCCTGGCCCTGACCGGCATGGGCAGCGAAGACGCACGCTTTCCCGCGCCCTTCGACGATATTTTTTCCCCAGCTCTGGCGGCGTGAACCGCCAGTGTTACCCCGGCTTACGACCACAGGATGCTGCGGTTTGCCAAGGATGTCGCCCCAGACTTCGCCTTTTATCCGGGCAGTAACCGGGCGCGACAAATAAAGCTTTGCCGAATTCAATTGTGATCCTTTGATGACATCCGCTGCCTAAGGCACTATGTGAGGGCCATCACTCAATCCCGGATTCGGAGCCACACGCCTTGCCGATGCCGCAGATGCCACCCGCACACCCCTTTGATGACGACAAACTCCGCGAAGAATGCGGTGTGTTTGGCGTCGTAGGCGTTCAGGACGCCGCCAATTTTGTCGCCCTCGGCCTGCACGCCCTGCAGCACCGCGGCCAGGAGGCAGGCGGGATCGTCTCCCATGATCCTGCCGAGGGCTTTAACAGCGTGCGCCGCTTTGGCTATGTGCGCGACAACTTCACCTCGCAGGATGTGATGGCCACGGTGCCCGGCCCGCTGGCCATCGGCCACGTGCGCTACTCCACCGCCGGGTCGAAAGGCCAGACCGCGATCCGCGACGTGCAGCCCTTCTTTGGCGAATTCGCCATGGGCGGCGCCGCCATTGCCCATAACGGCAATATCACCAATGCCAACGCCCTGCGCCGCGAGTTGATCGAGCGTGGCTCGATCTTCCAGAGCTCATCCGACAGCGAATGCATCATCCATCTGATGGCGCGCTCCATGGGGCGGTCGATCCCCGACCGCATGGAAGAAGCCCTGCGCAAGGTCGAAGGCGCCTTTTCCGTCGTCGCCATGACCCGTACCAAGCTGATCGGTGTCCGTGACCCGCTGGGCGTGCGCCCGCTGGTCCTCGGCAAGATTGGTGATGGCTACGCGCTCAGCTCGGAAACCTGCGCGCTGGATATCATCGGTGCCGAGTTCATCCGCGAGATCAAGCCGGGTGAAATGGTGGTGATCAACGACGAGGGTGTGCAAAGCCACTTCCCCTTCCGTCCCCAGCCGTCGAAGTTCTGCATCTTCGAACATGTCTACTTCTCGCGCCCCGATTCGATTCTCGGTGGCCGCTCGGTCTATGAAACCCGCGAGGCGATTGGGCGGGAACTTGCCAAGGAAAATCCGGTTGACGCCGACCTCGTCTGCCCGGTGCCTGACAGCGGCACACCGGCGGCAATCGGCTATTCGCTGGAATCGGGAATCCCTTATGCGATGGGGATCATCCGCAACCAGTACATGGGCCGGACCTTCATCGAGCCGACCGAACAGATCCGCAATATGGGCGTGCGTCTGAAGCTGAACGTCAATCGCGCCCTGATCGAAGGCAAGCGGGTCATCCTGGTGGACGATTCCGTGGTGCGCGGCACAACATCGCGTAAGATCAAGGAGATGATCCTGGATGCCGGCGCCAAGGAGGTGCATTTCCGCATCGCCTCCCCGCCCACCGCATGGCCCTGTTTCTACGGTGTCGACACCCCGGACCGGGACAAGCTGCTCGCTGCCTCGATGAGCGAGGAACAGATGGCAGAACATCTGGCGGTGGACAGTCTCAAGTTCATTTCGCTGGATGGTCTGTACCGCGCCGTCGGTCAGTTCCAGGGCCGCGACAAAGCCTGCCCGCAATACTGCGACGCCTGCTTCTCGGGTGAATACCCGGTCACCCCGTCGGATATGATCGACCGGGGGTTTGAAATGAAGCCCGCAGCAGAGTAAGAGAGCCGCGAACAGATATAGGGAGGGCGCTGATCCGTGTGATCGGCGCCCTTTCCTATGGTCCCGGACAGCCGTCCGGACGGCACAAGCCGAATACCACGACCCGAAGACCACGACCCGAAGACCACGAAAGGCCATTCCTTGGACGCCCATCTTGCCCGAATGCTGACCTCTGCGCGCCAGTGCCGTTGTTGCGGTGCCACCTTTGCGCAATTGCTGAGCCTCAGTTGCGACCGGCCTGACGTGTGCTCCGACGATCTGGTGGTGCAGGACAACTCCGCAGTGCTGGAGGAACGCGGCGATGTGCTGACCGAGGATTTCTGCCGCTATGGCAAACTGCGCTTTGTGCGCGCGGTGCTCGCCCTGCCGCTGGCCGACAGCCGCGGCGCCGAGTTCCTGCTGGGCACCTGGGCCAGCCTCAACGAGGATGACTTTGACGCCTATCTCGACCTGTTCGACATGCGCGAAACCGAAAGCATGGGCAGCCGCCCGGCCTGGCTGGCCAATGCCATCCCGCCCGAAAGCGGCGCCCCGGTGGCCTGCATGCTGCATATGCGCCCCGAAGGCGAATACCCCGAACTACAAGTCTCGGAGTCCAACAATGCTCTGGCCCGGCTGCAGCAGACTGGCGTGCAGCTCGAAGAACTGTTGGAGCTACTCTACGCCTATGGCCACGACCTGCCCTCTCTCGTCTATGACTCCTGATCCCTGATACCGCCCCGTGGGGCGGCCCGACACCACGACGCGACCATCCGCCGTGACTGGCCCGCTGCCCGGGCCATCCGGGCGGACGACTTCCACCAAGCTTGCAAAGCAAACACTCCGAATGACAAAGACACGTACATCGACACCGGCCCAGGTGGCCGCAACCGCAACGCAGCACGTAGAGGCCCCCGAGGGCCGCATCGCCCTCCTTGGCATCTTCGGCTCCGAAGACAATCTGTCGGCGCTGGTGCAGTTTCCCGGTGGGCGCACCCGCAAGGTGACCACCGGGCAGCGCCTCGGTCGTTCCGAGATCATCGCCATCGACAAGCGCGGCCTGCTGATCCGCTCCGGCAATACCACGGTGCAGATGACCATGCCCGGCAGCTAATCTGCCGCGCATCAGCCCCTTGACCCGATGCCTCAACAGGCCCAAAAGGCGGACATGACACAGAAACTTGCTCTTATCACCGGCGCATCGCGCGGCCTTGGCGCCGCTCTGGCCGAGGCGCTTGCCCCGACGCATCACATCGTTGCCGTGGCCCGCACCACCGGCGCTCTGGAAGAGCTAGACGACCGGATCAAGGCCAAGGGCGGCAGCGCCACGCTGGCGCCGATGGACATCACTGTCCCCGAGGCCATGGCAACCCTCTGCCGCGGCATCCACGACCGTTGGGGCCAGCTGGACCTTTGGCTGCATACCGCCATCCACGCAGCCCCGCTCAGCCCGGCGCCATTTGTAGCGCCCAAGGACTGGGAAAAATCCGTTGCGGTGAACGCTACCGCAACCTCGGTGCTGATCCCCTATGTGGCGCCGCTGCTGGGCCAGACCGGGCGGGCGGTATTCTTTGACGATCCGCGCGGTGGCGAGAAATTCTTTGGCGCCTATGGCGCAACCAAGACCGCGCAGATGGCGCTGGCACGCAGTTGGCAGGCCGAAAGCGTCAAAACTGGTCCGCGGGTCGAGATCTTGCAGCCGCAGCCGATGCCAACCGCCCTGCGCGCACGTTTCTTCCCCGGTGAAGATCGCGAGGCGCTGACACCAGTACAGGACGAGGCCGCACGCCTGCTGCCCCTGATCCTGATCCTGAACGACGACTAAGCGACAGCATCAGCGGGAACCAGCCAAATTGCGGCTCCCGCCCCCGCTCTCTCATATCACAGATATACGGATCGGCGTTGGGCCGGGCGCCGCGCCTGTGCCGCGGCGCGGTTGCGCCTTATCCCGTCCGCTCCTCCTGCCCCGCAGGCGTCAGCCTGCCCGGCCCAACTGTGCGGGGGCATTCGCAGGATGCACCCAAAGCAGGCGGGAGCGATCCCGGGTGCGGGTGAAACCTGACCAAACCTGTAACAAGCTGTGGCGCCTTTGCCCCGTTCCCCACTTCGCGCGCAGGCCTTCCGTGAAAGACTTGCCCCCTCATTCCCCACGTCCTATTCAGATCAAAACCAAGACAGGGGAACGTGATGCGCATTCTGGTTACCAACGACGACGGGATCAACGCTCCGGGGCTGACGGTTCTGGAAGCCATTGCGCATGAGGTTGCCGGACCAGATGGTGAGGTCTGGACCGTTGCCCCCGCGTTCGAGCAATCCGGCGTCGGTCACTGTATCAGCTACACCCGCCCCTCGATGCTGAGCCAGCTGGGCGAGCGCCGCTTTGCCACCGAAGGCTCTCCCGCCGACTGCGTACTGGCTGGCGTGCACGTGGCGATGGAAGATGTGATGCCGGATCTGGTCCTGTCGGGGATCAACCGCGGCAACAATTCCGCCGAGAACGCGCTTTATTCCGGCACCCTTGGCGGCGCGATGGAAGCAGCCTTGCAGGGCATTCCGGCGATGGCGCTGTCGCAGTATTTCGGGCCGCACAACGCGCAGCTCGACAACCCTTTCGAAGCCTCTGCCGAACATGGCGCCGCGCTGATCCGCGACATTCTGAAGGCCAGCCCGCAGGAGCCCACCGAAGGCTACCGGCTGTTTTACAACATCAACTTCCCGCCGGTGCCCGCCGCCGCCGTCAAGGGGGCCCGCGCCGTGGCCCAGGGTATGCGCCATGGCACCCGGTTCTCGGCCCAGGAGCAGCAATCGCCGAACGGGCGGCGCTACGTCTGGATCAAGGGGGGCGATCAGCATGTGCACACCGCGCCGGACACCGATGCTTCGGTCAATTTGGACGGCTATATCTCGGTCACCCCTATGCGCGCGGACCTGACCGCCCATGACGCCCTCCACGCGCTCAAGGTTCTGGAATGACCGCACCCGATCCCGAAACCAAGATGCAGTTCCTTTTTGCGCTCCGCTCGCGCGGGGTCACCGATAGTCAGGTCCTTGAGGCCATGGAGCAGATCGACCGCGGGCCTTTTGTGCGCGGGATCTTTGCCGAACGCGCCTATGAGGACATGCCGCTGCCGATCGCCTGCGGCCAGACGATTTCGCAGCCGTCGGTTGTTGGACTGATGACGCAGGCGGCGCAGATTTCGCCGCGCGACACGGTTTTGGAGGTCGGCACCGGCTCTGGTTATCAGGCGGCAATCCTGTCGAAACTGGCGCGCCGGGTCTATACCATCGACCGCCACGCCCGGCTGGTGCGTGAGGCCCGGGCCCTGTTTGATGCGCTGCACCTGCCCAATATCACCTCGCTGGTGGGCGACGGCAGCCACGGTCTGCCGGATCAGGCGCCGTTTGACCGCATCATCGTCACCGCCGCCGCCGAGGATCCGCCCGGCCCGCTGCTGGCGCAGCTGAAACCCGGTGGCATCATGATCGTTCCGGTGGGCCAGTCGGACACGGTGCAAACGCTGATCCGGGTGCGCAAGTCCGAAACCGGCCTTGAATATGACGAATTGCGCCCGGTTCGCTTCGTGCCCCTTCTTGAGGGCCTGGGAAAAGACACGTAGATAGGGGAAAAGCCACCGCATCAGGGCAATGCCTCCTTTCCCGGATCCTGCTCTGTCGCAGTGAACAACAAAAGACGCCGACGTTGCGGCCCTGCCCGGAGCTTCCTGATCCGAACCGGCACGGGCGCCAGCTCCAAATGACGTGTTCCGAGGAGAGCGAGATGACACAGAACGCCCCCATCCTGTCCCGACGCGTGGCAAAGACCTTGGCGATATTGCCAGTCGCTGCCCTACTTGCCGCCTGTGACGGGCCGCTGGATTATGACCTGAGGGGGCAGATCGGCGCCTTCAACACCACTTCAGCAGCCAAAAGCGCCACCAGCGACCGCCCGGCTCCGGATGCGCGCGGGTTGATCACCTATCCCTCCTATCAAGTGGCCGTTGCCCAGCGCGGCGATACGGTGGCTGATGTGGCAACCCGGATCGGCCTGCCCAGCGGTGAAGTGGCACGCTTCAACGGCATGCAGCCCGGCGATACCCTGCGCAAGGGCGAGGTTCTGGCCTTGCCGCGCCGCGCGCCCGATGCGCCGGTAACGGCAGGAACCGCCCAGCCCGGCGGCGTCGACATCGCCTCGCTGGCTGGACAGGCCATCGACCAGGCCCCCGAAACATCGCCCAACCCCGGATCGGTCACCACGACCGAGCTGAAACCGACGCCCCGCCCGGCCCCGACCGAGGTGCAGGACGGCCCCGAGCCGGTGCGTCACAAGGTAGTGCGCGGTGAAACCGCCTATACGATCTCACGCCTCTATCAGGTGCCGGTCAAGGCGCTGGCCGAATGGAACGGTCTGGGCAGTGATTTCTCCATCCGCGAAGGCCAGTATCTGCTGATCCCGCTGAAGGATCAGAGCGCCCCGGCACAGCCTGCCGCAGACACCACCCTGCCCGGCGCAGGCAGCGCCACGCCAACACCGCCGAGCGCCACCAAACCGCTACCGGATGAGGATATCGCCCCGGCTGCGGAAGAGGTCGCCCCGCTGCCCAAGGTCGAGGTGCCGGAGCCGACGCGCAAGAATGACGCCGCCATGGCCTATCCCCTGCAGGGCAAGATCATCTCGACCTACTCCAAGGGGCGCAACGAAGGCATCGATATCGCCGGGGCGCCGGGCGCTGCGGTCATGGCTGCAGATGCCGGTACCGTCGCCGCGATCACCAAGGATTCAAAGAACATCCCGATCATCGTGGTGCGTCACTCCAACAAGCTGCTGACGCTCTATGTGAATGTCACGGATATCTCGGTCAAAAAGGGCGACAAGGTCACCCGTGGCCAGCCCATCGCCAAACTGCGCGATGGCGACGATGCCTTCCTGCATTTCGAGGTCCGCAATGGCTATGAAAGCCTGGATCCGCTGCCCTATCTGAACTGACTCCTGTCCCGCGGCGTCGGGCCTGCGCGGTCAGTCTTCATCGGACTGACCGCCCTCCCGGTTACCCGCGAAGTGCTGCATCCGCGGAAATTCGGGCAGCCAGCTTTCCCGGCGCCGGGTCCAGAGCTCATACTCCGGCACCAGTTGGTCTGGCGCGTCCAGCGCGCCGAGATGCAGCTCAATCTCATCATCCGTGCGGGCAAAGACGGATGAGCCGCAGCGGGGGCAGAAATGGCGCCCCTCATAGGCGTGCGTCTCACCGGTGACAGACACCGCTTCTTCAGGAAATACGGCGGCTGCATAGAACAGCGCGCCGTGGTGTTTGCGGCAATCAAGGCAATGGCAGATCCCCACCCGGCGCGGCCTGCCCCGCGCGGTGATACGCACCGCGCCGCACAGGCACCCGGCGGAAAACTCTGCCTGCGCCCCGGCCATGGCTCAGCTCAGCGTGACGCCATGGCGCCCGGCCAGATCGGTGAAATACTGCCAGGCCACCCGCCCCGAGCGCGCCCCGCGCGTCGCCTGCCATTCGATGGCCTCAGCGCGGATCACCTCAGGATCGGCGGAAACCCCATAGGCGGTGCAATAGCCTTCGATCATCTCCAGGTATTCATCCTGATCACACGGGTGGAAGCCCAGCCACAGTCCGAACCGATCGCTGAGCGAGACCTTTTCCTCCACCGCTTCGGAGGGGTTGATGGCGCTGGAGCGTTCGTTTTCGATCATGTCGCGCGGCATCAGGTGACGCCGGTTCGATGTCGCGTAGAACACCACATTATCCGGGCGCCCTTCGATACCTCCATCCAGCACAGCCTTCAGGCTTTTGTAGTGCTGATCATCATGACTGAACGACAGATCATCGCAGAACAGCACAAAACGTTTCGAGGAGCCGCGCAGATGGTTCAACAGCCGCGCCACTGAAGGCAGATCCTCGCGCTGCAATTCCACCAGTTTCAGATCCGGGTGCTCCGCGACAAGGCTGCCATGTATCGCTTTGACAAGGCTTGATTTTCCCATACCCCGCGCGCCCCACAACAGGGCGTTGTTGGCGGCGGAACCTTGTGCGAAGCGGCGGGTGTTTTCCAGCAGCGTATCGCGCGAACGGTTGATCCCCACCAGAAGATCCAGATCGACGCGGTTTACCGTTTCGACCGGCGCCAGACGGTCCGGGGCCACGTGCCAGACAAAGGCCGGAGCCGCATCGAAATCAGGGGCCGCCAGCGGTGCGGGCGACATCCGCTCCAAAGCCTCGGCAATGCGTGTCAATGCATCCTCGTTCATCGGGTCCTCCGTATCGATTGTTGCGCATGACAAACCATGTTCCGACCCTAGCAACAAGATGCTTTGCCGGGTGGCGGCGCGGCAAAAGGGGCGACACATGCGCGCCGCCCCCTCTCTTCTCTCGGTTCTGGTGCCCATTTCGGGCTTCTTACCTGCTGCCACGCTGCCTCATGCTCGCCCTGCCTCTTGCGGTGCGGCCGTTGTTTCAGGCCGCCTCGGCTTTTTCCATTTCCTCGGAAAAGCTCTTGAAGAACTTGGCAGCCAGCTTCTTGGCCGTGCTCTGGATCAGGCGACTGCCGAGCTGTGCCAGCTTGCCGCCGATATCGGCCTTGGCGGTATAGGTCAGCAGGGTGCCGCCATCCTGTTCGGTCAGCACCACCTCGGCACCGCCCTTGGCAAAGCCCGCCGCGCCGCCATTGCCCTGACCTGTCAGTGAGAACCGCTCGGGCGGGGCATCGGGGGAGAGTGTCACTTGCCCTGAGAACTTCGCCTTCACCGGGCCGATCTTCAGCACCACCTTGGCCTCCAACTCGGTGTCCGAATGTTTGATCAGCTCTTCGCAGCCGGGGATCGCCTTTTGCAGCACCTCAGGGTCATTGAGGGCCGCGTAGACCTCGTCTCGGGGGGCGTTGATGAAGATTTCGTCGCTCAGTTCCATGCTCGTTTTCCTTCTAGCAACAGGGGAATTTGACTGAGGCCAGAACTTTGGCCTGCGCGTCACTCAATTCGGGGAAAAGACGCCGCCACAGGCGCAGAACGAGGTCAGCCATCTGCCCCCTCCCCGCGCTGAAGCGCCCGGCGGCGCTGTACCAGTTCGGCAAGGATCGACAGCGCGATCTCATCCGGGGTGATGGCGTGGATATCAACGCCTGCGGGCGCCTTTACGCTGGCAAGAGCCTCAGGCGACACACCCTTGTCCTGAAGACGATGCGACAGGGTGGCGAACTTGCGGCGGCTACCAACAAAGCCGATATAGCGCGCCTTCTGCATGAGCGCGCGGCGGAGCGCCGCCTCGTCCCCGCGCCCCTGGGTTGCGACCACCACAAAGGGCGCGCTGTCCCAGATCGGGTGTTCGTCGAAATGTTCCACCACCCGGTCGGGCATGGGCAGGTCAACCTCCTGCGGACCGGGCAGGCACAGGGTGCGGTCGAACTCAAACCGCGCCGACAGCTCCACCAGCGCCTGCGCCACCGGGCCGGAGCCGCAGACCACCAGCGCCGGAAGCGGCAGCACGGGTTCCACGAAAATATCCAAGACGCCCTTACTGGGGCAGCCGTTGCGGGCGTATCTGATGCCGTCGCGTTCCTCGCCCGCGCTGACACCCGCCTCAGCCAAGAGTTCCTCGGGGCCGATCGACAGAAGCTGCGGCGCGCCCGTCTCGATCGCCTCGCGCGCGGCGCGGCCCACAGCACCGCGCACACAGCCCCCGCCCAAGAAACCGACGACGATCTCGCCCTGCGCATCGATCAGCGCCTTGGCGCCCGGCTTGGCCGAGGTTGCCGCCACGGTGCGCACCACGGTCGCCATGGCAAAGGGTTCGCCGGCGCTGCGCCGAGCCTCGGTTTCGCGGGCCAGATCCTGTTCCAGGCGTGGTCCCAGTGATGAATGTCCTGCCATGATGAAACTCATATCGCCCCCAGTTTTTGATCGAGGCTGGCCAGTGCCTCCAGCGTGTTGGCCGCCTCGAACAGATCCAAATACGGCAGCGCCGCCGCCATGCCGCGCGCAATCGGCTCGTAGCCCTTCCAGCCCTTCAGCGGATTAAGCCAGACGATCCGGCAACCACGCCGCTTCAGCGCCTCCAGCCCCGCCGCGATGTGTTCGGGCGGGTCGCTGTCGTAGCCATCCGACAGGATGATCACCACTGATCGTCCATTCGCGAACCGGCGCGCATAGGTCGCCGCGAAATGTTCCAGCGCGCCGCCGATGCAGCTGCCGCCGCCGATGCCCTCGGCCATCAGCGTCACCCGGTTGAGCGCGCGCATCGGGTCCTCTTCGCGCAAAGCCTCGGCAATGCGCACAAGGCGGGTGTGAAAGAGATAGGCGTCTGAATTTGCATCGGCCCGCATCAGCCCCGCCAGAAAGGCCAGAAAGGGCCGCGCATAGACCAGCATCGATCCCGACACATCACACAGGGCAACGATCTTCACGGGGCGGTCGGGACGGGTGCGCCGGGCCAGCCGCAGGGGCACGCCACCGGTGGCCACCGCCTTGCGTATGGTGCGGCGGAAATCCACAGCCCAGCCCCGCCGCGCTGCCTTACGCCTGCGGGAGCGCCTGTCACGCAGGGCCTGCCCCAGCCGCAGGGCGACCGCTTCGGCCTTGCGGATGTCTTCAGGATCCACAAGGTCGCGCAGGTCCTTCTTCATCAGGTTCTTCACATCCGAAGCGACCAGCCGCCCGGTGCCGTCGCTTTCCACCTCGCCGCCGCCACTGCCGCCGGGGGCGTGGATCTTGCCTGTACCCTCTGCCTCGGTCTCGCCTGCATCCTTGCGCGAGGAGCGCATGTCATCACTCTTGTTGGTCTTGTCGCTGGGCACGGTCTTTTGCCGTACCCGGCCTGCATCCATCCAGAAACTGTCAAAGAGCGCATCGAAGCGGTCCACATCCTCGGCGCGGCCTGCACAAACCGCGCGCAGGGCGGCGCGCGCCTCTGACGGATCGCTCGCCTTTACCGCGCCAAGGGCGGCCAGCGCGGTGCCGGTTTCGGCCACGCCCAGCGCAAAGCCATGGGCACGCAGATGCGCCATGAAGCCCGCAACGCGCGCGCCGGGACCGGGATCACGGCCCGCAAATTTGGTCACCCGGCTCATGCGGCGCGCCCCGCCAGCCGCTGGGCGACCTCGGCCGGAACCGCGCCGCGGTCGGCCTCGGTCTTCAGGAGCGTTGCCATGGCCGCCATCAGGGCGGCGGGATCTTCGGTGAGGTCCGCAACGCCAAGCCCAGCAAGGGCGGCTGCGAAATCCAGCATCTCGGCCACGCCGGGTTTCTTCACCAGATCTTCCTTGCGCAGATCCTGCACAAAGCCAACGATCTGCCCGGAGAGCTGAGCACTCAGCCCCGGACAGCGCGCGTCCAGAATAGCAAGCTCCGTCTTGCGATCGGGGTAATCCACATGGGCGTAAAGGCAGCGCCGACGCAGCGCGTCCGACAGATCGCGGGTGCCGTTTGCCGTCAGAACCACCAGCGGGCGGCTTTTCGCCGTGATGGTGCCAAGCTCCGGCACGGTGATCTGGAAATCGGCGAGAACCTCCAGAAGGTAAGCCTCGAATTCCTCATCGGCGCGGTCGATTTCGTCAATCAGCAGCACCGGCGGCGTGTCTTGCCGGATCGCCTGCAACAACGGGCGCTCCAACAGGTAGTCTTCAGAGAAAATCTGTGCCTCGGCCTCTTTGCCTGTCTTGCCGGAGGCCTGGATCGCCAGAAGCTGGCGCTGGTAATTCCACTCATAGATCGCCTGAGCCGCGTCCAGCCCTTCATAGCACTGTAGCCGGATCAGGCGCGTGTCGCGGGCGGCGGCCAGGGCGCGGGCGACCTCGGTCTTGCCGACACCAGCAGCCCCTTCCAGGAGCAGCGGACGGCCCAGTGTCACCGCAAGATGCAGCGCCATCGCCAGATCATCCGAGGCGACATAGCCTTGTTCTGCCAGGTCTTTCTGAAGGTCGAGATATGTCATGATGTGATAGGAGGGCCGCCGAAACGGCCCCCCGTTCTCCCTTTATCCGTGCAGGCCCAGATCGCTCGCGATCTTCCAGATCCGCCAGTGATCGTGGGGCATGTGGCTTTGGCGAAGACCAAAGGCACGGAAGGCGTCATGCACCGCGTTGGAGAAGGCCGGAACACCGCCCACGTTGGGGCTTTCGCCCACCCCCTTGGCGCCGATCGGGTGATGCGGGCTGGGGGTTTCGGTGTGATCGGTGGTGTAATGCGGCGTCTCAACGGCAGTCGGGATGAAGAAATCCATCAAGGTGCCGGTCTTGCAGTTGCCCATATCGTCATAGGCGATCTCTTGCCCCATGGCGATGGCGAGGGCCTCTGTCAAACCACCGTGCACCTGCCCTTCGATGACCATCGGGTTGATCCGGGTGCCGCAATCGTCCAGTGCGTAGAACTGGCGGATTTCATGCTCACCGGTGTCAACGTCCACCTCCATGACGCAGATATAAGCGCCAAAGGGATAGGTCATGTTGGGCGGATCATAATAGCTGACCGCCTCAAGCCCCGGCTCAACGCCCGGGATGGCCTGATTGTAGGCCGCATAGGCGATGTCCTTCATGGTCTTGAAGCGCTCGGGTGCACCCTTGACCACGAACCGGTCCACGTCCCATTCCAGATCGTTGTCATGCACCTCGAGAAGGTAGGCCGCGATCATCTGAGCCTTGGCGCGGATCTTGCGCCCTGCCATGGCGGTCGCCGCACCGGCAACCGGAGTTGAGCGCGAACCATAGGTGCCCAGACCATAGGGCGCCGTATCGGTGTCGCCTTCCTCGATGGTGATACTGTCAGCCGAAAGACCGATTTCAGACGCAAGGATCTGCGCGAAGGTGGTCGCATGCCCCTGCCCCTGGCTGATGGTGCCAAGGCGTGCGATGGCCGAGCCCGTTGGGTGAATGCGGATTTCGCAGCTATCAAACATCCCCATGCCAAGGATATCGCAATTCTTCACCGGGCCCGCGCCGACGATCTCGGTGAAATGCGTCAGACCAATGCCCAGAAGCTTGCGCGTCTTTCCGGCCTTGAAGTCCTCCACCCGCTGCGCCTGCTCGGCGCGCAGATCGTCATAGCCGACAGCGGCCAGCGCCTTGTCCCAGGCAGTGTGATAATCGCCGGAGTCATATTCCCAGCCCAGCGCAGACTGATAGGGGAACTGATCGGCCTTGATGAAGTTGATCCGGCGCAGTTCGGCTGCGTCCATGTTCAATTCCATCGCAAGCACTTCGATCATGCGTTCGATGAAATAGGCGGCCTCCGTTACCCGGAAAGAGCAGCGATAGGCCACGCCGCCCGGTGCCTTGTTGGTATAGACACCGTCAACGCCCACATAGGCGACCGGGATGTCATAAGATCCGGTGCAGATGTGGAAGAAGCCGGCCGGGAATTTGGTCGGGTCGGCGCAGGCATCGAAGGCACCGTGGTCGGCGGTCACATGGCAGTGCAGCCCGGTGATCTTGCCCTCCTTGGTGGCGCTGATCTTGCCCTTCATCCAGTAGTCGCGGGCAAAGGCGGTGGCCATCAGGTTTTCCATCCGGTCCTCGATCCACTTCACCGGCTGGCCGGTGACGATGGTCGCCACGATAGAGCAGACATAGCCCGGATAGACGCCGACCTTGTTGCCGAAGCCACCGCCAATATCGGGCGAGATCACGCGGATGTTGTGTTCCTCGATACCCGACAGGATCGAGGCCACGGTGCGCACCACATGCGGCGCCTGGAACGTACCCCAGAGCGTCAGCTTGCCGTTGATCTTGTCCATGCTGGCAACCGAGCCGCAGGGCTCCAGCGGGCACGGGTGGGTGCGGTGGTAATAGACCATCTCCTCGGCCACGACTTCGGCCTCGTCCAGAACCTGTTCGGTGGCCTCCTTGTCGCCCTCTTCCCAGAGGAAGATATGGTTGTGATGGCGGCGGGGGCCATGGGCGCCCTCTTTTTCATCCTTGATGTCTTCGCGCAGGACGACATCGGATTGCAGCGCCTCGAAGGGATCCACCAGAACCGGAAGTTCTTCGTATTCCACCTCGACCAGCTCTACCGCATCGGCGGCGATATAGTGGTCCTTGGCCACCACAAAGGCGACCTCCTGCCCCTGGAACAGCACCTTGCCATCGGCCAGCACCATCTGTTTGTCGCCCGCAAGGGTGGGCATCCAGTGCAGGGCCAGCGGTTCAAGGTCCTTGGCGGTCAGCACCGCGACAACACCATCCAGCGCCATGGCGGCATCGATATTGATCGATTTCACCCGCGCGTGCGCATAGGGCGAGCGCACGAAATCCCCGTGCAGCATGCCCGGCAGATTGACGTCATCGACGTAGTTGCCCTTACCTTGGGTGAACCGGGCATCCTCGACCCGCTTGCGCGAGCAGCCCATGCCCTTGAGATTGTCGATCCGTTCCTGACGGTCCTCCAAATCCTTCATTGTGCGGCCTCCTTGGATGCGTTGATCTCGGCCGCAGCGGCGAGGATCGACTTGACGATGTTCTGATAGCCGGT
Organism: Phaeobacter gallaeciensis; assembly: GCF_001678945.1. NCBI lineage: Bacteria > Pseudomonadati > Pseudomonadota > Alphaproteobacteria > Rhodobacterales > Roseobacteraceae > Phaeobacter > Phaeobacter gallaeciensis. The sequence goes on along the minus strand of NZ_CP015124.1, from coordinate 3,686,965 downwards.
GCAGCGGCAAAGGTTGCCGGCGATACCGAAACGAACCTCTTCCTCGGTCGGGTTGGGGTTCTCCTGAAGCAGGCGATAGGCCCGCGTGATCATACCGGGGGTGCAGAACCCGCACTGAAGCCCGTGATGTTCGCGGAACATTTCCTGCAGGATGTGCATGCCGTCGGGCGCGGCGATACCTTCGATGGTGGTGATTTCGGCGCCATCTGCCTGGGCGGCGAACATGGTGCAGGATTTCACCGACTTGCCGTCGATATCCACGGTGCAGGCACCGCAATGCGAGGTTTCACAGCCCACATGCGGGCCAGTGAGGTTCAGCGTCTCGCGCAGGGTGTGCACCAGCAACTCGCGCGGTTCGGCGGCGACTTCGTGCTTTTCGCCGTTCACCGTCAGGGTGATGATTTGTTTTCCCATGATGTCCTCCCTCAGGCCCGCGACCAGGCGCGTTCGATGGCCCGGCGCAGGATGACGCCAGCCACGTGTTTCTTGAACTCGACCGGTCCGCGGTTGTCCTCGGTCGGGTCGATGTCGCCCAGCATGGCCGTGACTGCATCTGCCATGGCATCAGCGCCGCAATCGGTGCCCACCAGGGCCGCCGCCGCATCCGCCGAAAAAACCGGCGTGTCGCTGAGGTTGGTCATTGCAATCGAAGCGGAGGCGACCTTGCCGTCCACCTTGTCCAGGATCACAGCCGCCGCTGCCGTGGCGTAGTCGCCGATCTTTCGCTTTTGCTTTTCATAGGCCTGCCCGCCCTTTGGCACGGCAAAGGAGATCTCGGTCAGGATCTCGTCATCCTCGCGGTCGGTCATATAGGCCGCCTCATAGAAGTCACGCGCCTGTACCTCGCGGGTGCCATCCGGCCCCTGCAGGGTGAAGGTGGCATCTAGGCACTGCATCAGCCCCGGCATGTCGTTGCCGGGATCGCCATTGGCCACATTGCCGCCGATGGTACCCACATAGCGCACTTGGGGATCGGCGATCAGCAGGGCCGCCTCCCGCATGATCGGGGCTGCTCTAACCAGATCATCATTGGTGATCAGCTCGTGCTGGGTGGTCATTGCTCCGATTGTTACGGTTCCACCATCCACCGCGATGCCTTTCAGCTCGGCGATGGATTGCAGGTCGATCAGATGCGGCACATCCGCCATGCGCAGTTTCATCATCGGGATCAGGCTGTGCCCGCCTGCCATGACACGGGCATCGTCGCCGTGTTCCTGCAATACCGCCAGGGCCGCGTCGATACTGCCGGGCCGGTGGTATTCAAACTCTGAAGGTATCATCCGTTTCCTCCCTGAATTCCGGATTGCGGATAGTAAAGGCGCCGCTGCCGCCCCGGGGCGAGGCTGCGGGAACGACCGCCGAGGTTGCGTTCACGAAATGCGAATGGGCTGCACGAGTTGCGAAAGCTCCGTCAGACAGGGAGTTTCGCCGCCAGGCACAACCAGAACATGCAGCACGAGTCGCGGCGGCAAATCGCAGATGTCCGGCACAATGAGCAGAGCCCCGTCACGGCCCATTCGGGAGTGTCAGATAGGGAGGTGTTGGGCTGCGCTGTGACGCCCAATGGTTCCGGGCCCAAAAGTCGGCCACTTAAAAGCCGTCAGACCCGTCCGGGGATTGGAGGGGGCTGGAGGATGCAGGCAGAACCGCAGGCGCCCTGCCCTGCCCTCCGCTACATGCCCAGCTTTGCCCGCACCTCGCTCAGGCGGGAGCGGCTGACAGGCACCTTGGGCAGCGCAGGGGTTTCATCGAAGTAACACACGCCATTGTCCTTCTTGCGCTCGAAACTGGTGACATGCGCCAGATTCACCAGATAGCTGCGGTGGGTGCGGATGAAACTGCCGGTGGCGGTGCGGGTCTCGGCCTCTGAGATTGACCAGGGACAGAATAGCTTCGCCTCGCCGCTGTAGAGCACGGTGTAGTGACCTTCGGCGCGGATGGCCGACACGCTGTCCGGGCTGATGAAATGGGTGCGCGCATCGGATTCATAAGGTATACGCGCCTCCTGCGAGATCTCGGCGACCTCCGCTTCTGGCCCGGTCGCCGCCGGATCGATTTCTTCAGCCACAGGCGGCTGCACGTCAGCCTGCCCGGTCTGTGCCGTTCCCTCCCCGCTCAGCCGGGTGGCAAAGGTGGCGCCGCTGAGCAGGAAACTGCCCGAGAGCACAAAGGCCGACAGGGTGACCCCAAAGGCCAGCACGCCCCGGCTCATCGGCGGTACAAAGGTGGTGTATTCGGCAGACTGGGTGAAACCCGTGCCCGCCATGGCGATGAAATGCACGGCAAAAACGGCGATGCCAAAGCCAAAGGTGCCCAGAACGATATTGCGGGCGCTGCGGTGGCCATAGGAGACCTGAAACGACGCCATACTGAGCGCGATGGAGGCGGCAAAAGCCATGGCGATCTGCGCCGGGGTATAGCTTGGCACGCACAGTTCCATCCCCGACATGCCGATGTAATGCATCGCCGCGATGCCGCTGCCCATGATGACCCCGGCCAGCATGATCTTGCCTCGTGTCCGGGTGCCGAAATGCACGATCAGCAGCGCCAGCCCCATGAACAGGATCGCCGTCAGGGCCGAAATCAGTGTCACCAGCGGATCGAAGTAATAGGCCACCGGAAGCTCCAGCCCCAGCATGGCCACGAAATGCATCGACCAGATGCCGCTGCCCAGGATCACCGACGCCGCCGAGACCACGATTTTGCGCACCGGCGCCGACATCTGCGAGGCGCCCTGCGTCAGCGACAGGCCGGAAAACCCCGCGATCAGGGCAATGGCCAAAGATGCCAGAACAAACAGGCTGTTATGACTGTAGTCGAGCAAAAGGGCCTCCCTTCCCCATGCAGCACTGCGTCAGCATATCCGCAAAATTTCACCCGCGCATAGAAAAAGACGCGCCCCGGAGAGCGCGCCTTCATGTTCTGTCAGTTGATCACTTGTCGTCGTCTTCGTCGAACTCGGCCATCAGAGGATCCTCTTCATCCTCGTCATCGTAATAGCCTTCTTCGCGCAGCTGCTCTTCGCGTTTCTTCTCGACCCGGCTCACCAGGAAGATCGAAATCTCGTAAAGCCCGTAGACAACCGTGAACAGGATCAGCTGGGTGATCACATCCGGCGGCGTCACCAGCGCGGCCAGCACCAGAATGGCCACAACCGCGTATTTGCGCACCGATCCCAGACCTTCGGCGCTGACCAGTCCGGCCTTGCCCATCAGGGTCAGCAGCACCGGCAGCTGGAAACACAGGCCAAAGGCCATGATGAACTTCAGCGTGATGTCCAGCGACTCGTTCACCTTACCAAAGAAGGTGATGCGCACGCCATCAGCCGTTTCCGGCACCACCGCAGCATCCGTCGGCAGCTCGTCAACCGCACCTGAGAGCAAGTTGGCAAAGATCGACGACACATCCGCAAAGCCAAGGAAAAAGGCCATCGCCAGCGGGGTGACGACGAAATGCGCAAAAGATGCGCCCAGAAGGAACATCACCGGCGCCGCGATCAGGAACGGCAAAAAAGCGTTCTTCTCGGTCTTGTAAAGGCCGGGTGCCACGAACCGCCACAATTGGAAACCGATCACCGGGAACGACAGCGCAAAGCCGAAAACCATCGAGATCCGGAACAGCGTGAACAGGTATTCCTGTGGGCTGGTATATTGCAGCGTCGGCGACGGGTCGCCCAGCTCGCGCAGGGTGGCCTCGATCGGCCCCAGCAGGAACTGCAGGATCGGCTCAGCCACTGTAAAGGCCAGAACGATCCCGACGATAAAGGCCCCCACCGCCCGGATCAGGCGGGTGCGCAGCTCTGCCAGATGCTCGATCAGCGGCGCCGTGGAGTCCTCGATATCATCCGTTTGACTCATGATTTGGTCTCTTTGTCTTGATCCGGCTCCCCGGCACCTGCCTTGGCCGCCTCTGCTGCCGCTGCGGCCTCTTCGGCCTCACGAGCCTGGCGGTCAGATGCGGCGCGGGCGGTGGCCTCCTGGATCTTCTTGGCATCGGCGGCGCGTTCGGCGGCCAGCTTTCCGGTTTCGCTGTCCGGATCGAATTTGGTCGGGTCAATCGATTTGGCCATATCCTGCGCCGCCTCTTTGACTCCGTCCATCGCCGAGCCGACCGGGTTGGTCGCCGCCTTCAGCCCCTGCGCCATGTCCTTGACGCCCGCCTCATCGGCGGCGTCATTCATCGCGCGGCTGAATTCACGGGCCATGCCCTTGGCCTTGCCCACGAAACGTCCGACATTGCGGAACAGCACGGGCAGATCCTTGGGGCCGACCACGATCAGCGCCACGATCCCGACCACCATGAGTTCGGTCCACCCAAGATCGAACATGGCGGTTTACGCCTTGTCTTTTTCGGTCTCGGGGGTGATGTCCTTGGCCTCGGTAGCAGCGTCCTGCTCCAGTTCCTCGGTGCTGTCTTTCACGCCTTTCTTGAAGGCGGTGATGCCCTTGCCGACTTCGCCCATCAGCGAAGAAATCTTGCCGCGGCCGAACAGGACCAGAACCACGACGGCGATCAGCAGAATGCCGGGAAGGCCGATATTGTTAAGCATGTGAGTGTCTCCTTCTTATCCGGTGCCCATCCGCACCGGTTTTGTCTGTCATCCCCATTTTTACGGACGCGCCGCGCTGCCGGATAGATCTGGCAGGCTGTCGGGGGGCTCAGGCAGGGCAAAAATCACTGAAATCCGCATCCGCTCAAACACAACTGACAGGTTTATGTCAGTTGCTCCCTGCTAGGTCCAGCCTGTCACATCAATAAGGAGACACCGATATGACAGACACTCAGACCACTCCGGTTGCCGAGATCGTTACCTTCACCCTGGCGAACGGAATCACCCCGGCGGCCTTTGTCGAGATCAGCCGGCAAAGCGAAGCCTTCGTGCGGGCGCAGCCGGGGTTCATGTTCCGCCGTCTCAGCTGTGGCGCCGATGGCCGCTGGAGCGATCACGTGGTCTGGCGCGATCACGCGGCGGCCATGGCGGCGGCAGAGGCCTTTCCCAAGCAACCCTTTGCCGCGGCGCTGATGGAGGCGATTGAGCCCGGCAGCATCGACATGCGCCACGAAGACATCCTGTGGCAGATGGCGGCTTGACCTAACGGTGCGGCGCGGGCCAAGGCTAGGGTCATGCGCCGCACCGACCGCCTTTTTGAAATCATCCAGATCCTGCGCGACGGGAAGTTGCACCGCGCGCAGGACATCGCCGCACGGCTGGAGGTTTCCACCCGCACCATATACCGCGACATGGACACGCTAGTCGCCTCAGGCGTGCCGGTCGAAGGGGAGCGCGGCGTCGGCTATATGGTGCGCGAAGCGATCACCCTGCCGCCCCTCACACTAACCCCGGAAGAGCTGGAGGCGCTGAACCTCGGCATGGCCATCGTCGCCGAGGCCGCCGATCCGGACCTCAAATCCGCCGCGCAGTCCCTGGCGGCCAAGGTGGACGCGGTGCTGCCTGCCGAGACCATCGCCGAGGCGGATGCCTGGAAATTCGCCGTCTACCCCTTTGCCGATGCGGCGCGGGGCTTTGCCCAGATGCCCACCCTGCGGGCTGCGATCAAGGCGCGCCAGAAGCTGCAGATCACCTATCGCCGCATCGATGGCGAAATGACCCGGCGCAAAATCCGCCCGCTGCACATGGAATACTGGGGCCGTGTCTGGACCCTCACCGCCTGGTGCGAAGCGCGCGAGGATTTCCGTGTCTTCCGCGTCGATCTGATCGAAGAGGCCACCGCCCTGCCCGAGTTGTTCGTCGATGAGCCGGGCAAGCGGCTGTCGGATTACGATCCCTACCGCGACAAGGAGGAGAGCTGATTACTCACCTTTGTCCTGTTTTCTGCCGCGGCGGCGGACAAGCACATAGATGCCGCTGCCCAGCGCCCCGCCGATGGCCGCAGCCAGCGCAACATGCAACATCATCGCGCCAAGGGTCAGCGGAAACAGGGCAAGCGTCATGATCACCGCCTCGGCAAAGCCGCCCGGCCCCTGATAGGAGGCAAGGCTGAACAGCGAATAGCAGACCCAGACGACCGACAGCAGGCCAGCGCCCGAAAGCGCAGCCCATAGCCTGCCCGCATCCTTTGGCTCGGCAACCGAAACAGCGGGCACCAGCACCGCGAGGACATACTCTCGCCACTTGCTTTGGCGCCCGCGGATTGCCGCCTTGCAGGCCGAAATCTCCACAAGGGCGAGCACGATCAGCGGCACGGCGTGAAACAACGCGACGGGTATGAACAGGGACACGCCCCGCGACCAGGACACCATGGACACCCCGGCGTTCTGCAGCGTGATCCAGACCAGCCCCCCTGTTGCATAGATCGCCCCAAGGCCTCCCAGCCAAGTGAGATGGGCAATCAGACGCACCCCACGCAAATTTCTGACAGCCCCTGGCGGGATCTCTGGTTCGGTCTCTGGCTCTTCCGGCATGTTCTGTGCCTCCCGTGCCCGAGTATAAGACAACGGCAGAAACATCGGTTCAAGACGTCACTCCTTGGGGCGGCTCGGCCCGCCGGTGCACGCGCTTCACGGGAAAGTCACCCCTGCCCCGCCCGCCCGTATATTGCAGCCTTGCAGCTGTTCCCCTAGCGTTTGCCCAGTTCATCACGCAGGGAGGCGTATCACATGGTCCAGGGAAGCTGCTGTTGCGGCGCGGTGCAGTTTCAACTGACCGTGCAGCCGCCGATGATGGGTACCTGCCATTGCTCCCGCTGCCGCAAGGTCGGCACCAGCGCCATCGTGCTTGTGCGGCCCGGAGACGTGCAATGGATCAAGGGCAAGAATCAGGTCACCACCTACACGCCTGAGCCGCCCTTCAAATTCATCCGCTGTTTCTGCAAGATCTGCGGCACCTCGCTGGGGGAAATCCTGGCCGAGGACGAGCGTATCGCAATCGCGGCAAGTGCGCTGGATGGCGATATCGGCGTCAGCAACCAGTTTCACGAGTTCGTCGCTGACAAGGCCGATTGGTACGAGATTTGCGACGATGCCCCGCAATACGACGGTGCACCGACATAACGCCAAGGACGGAGTGGTTCCCTACCCCTTTGGGAAGACAAAACACCGGTTGCGCGGGACGGTGAGCCAGAGAACGCGGCCCACTTCGGGCAGGAACACGTTGGGCACCGTCACCTTCAGGAGCGATCCGTCAAAATCCATGCGGAACTCGACCAGGCTTTCATGGCCCAGAAAGCGCGCCCGCTCGACCACACCGCGCGCCGGGACGCCGTCGCTGGGGGTTGGCAAGGGACCTTTGCCCGCGCGGTCGAAATCGATGCGCACGTGCTGCGGGCGAAAGACGATCTCCACATCGGTGCCGTCTGGCACGCCCGGGGCCAGGAACTGGCCGAATGGCGTCTGCGCCAGCGCGCCGTTCACCTGCGCGTTGAGCACATTGACGTCGCTGAAAAAAGCCACCGCCGCCTTATCCACCGGGCGGGTATAGACGTTATAGGGCGCGCCCTGCTGCACGATCCGCCCGCCCCGCATCAGGGCGATCTCATCGGCCATGCGCATCGCTTCTTCGGGCTCGTGCGTCACCAGCAGGACTGCCGTGTCTTCTTCGCGCAAAAGCGTCAGCGTCTCGTCGCGGATGCCATCGCGCAGACGGTTATCAAGGCCCGAAAACGGCTCATCCATCAGCATGATACGCGGACGCGGCGCCAGAGCGCGGGCCAGCGCCACGCGCTGTTGTTCGCCGCCCGACAGCTGGTGCGGGTAATCGTCGATGTATTTCGACAGCGACACCTTGGCGAGCAGCTCCTCGACCCGGGCGCGTTTCTGATCTTTCGGCCCTTTCAGACCAAAGGCGACGTTATCCGCGACGCTCAGGTGCGGGAACAGGGCAAAGTCCTGAAACATCAGGCCGATCTCGCGCCGCTCGGGCGGGACACGGAACACCGTGTCGCAGATCAGCTTGCCATCGACATAGATTTCGCCCTCGTCCTGCATCTCCACCCCGGCGATCATGCGCAGAGTGGTGGATTTACCGCAGCCTGACGGGCCCAGCAGGCAGGTCACCTGCCCCGCCTGAATTTGCAGGGACACATCGTCGACCACCGGGCGCCCGTCGAAGAACCGCTTGATATTGCGGATTTCCAGCCGTGGCGGGGCCATGGTGCTGAGCAGTTCGGCAGGGGCAGTGTTCATGCGGCCTCGGGGCTGTCTCCGACGCTTTTCATCGGGTTTGGCGCAGATGTAGCAGCCCCCCTGTCAGGCTTCAACCCTGCGGCTGCCACGTGCCACTGCGGCAAAGCCGACCACCAGCACGATCACGCAGATCTGCAAAAGCTGCTCGTACTTGTGCCCATCGTACAGCAACCCCGAGACGCCAGGTACATCGCGGAACATATAGGCCGCAGCGCCGACAATGGCCGCACCAAAGCTGACCAGATAGGCCCAGATTGCCACCTGCCGTTTGCCCAGAAGCCCCGCCACCAGCACCGGGGTCAGGAACATCGAGGCGGTACCGGATACAGCCACCGCGTCAAACAGCGTCTTGTTCCCCCAAAGCGTCAGCGCGCCACCAGCAGCGGCAAAGACCACCATGGCGATACGGCCGCCCATCAGGCTGCGCGGCGCAAGGCGCAGTTCTTCGACCACCAGACGCGCGGCAGAGCTGAGCGCGGAATCAAGCGTGGACAGCGCCGAGACCAGCAGCGACACGATCAGCATGACGAAAACCCAGCCCGGCAGCATAGTCGCCCAGGTGCCCAACAGCTGCCCTTCGTATTCCGCGCCCTCAAGGGAAGCCTGAATACCGAAAAAGCCAAAGGCGATGATGCAGAGCGCCGAAATCCAGAAGGCATGCAAAAAGCTTTTGCGGGTGGTGGCGGGATCGGCAAGAAAGCCGCGGTCCATCATCACCGGATCATGCACCGGGTAAGAGAAGACCTGCAGCGCGGCCACCACCAGCAGCACCCAGCCGTTATGGGCGCCCGCGGCCCCCGGCGCGGTCATCACCGCAAAGATATCAAAGCCCGGGCGCAGGATCAGCGCCACAAAGGCGGCGCCAAAGACCACGAGGAACAGCGACATCTGGATCACATCGGTGCGCAGCGCCGCCGACAGCCCGCCCCATGCGGAATAGGCCAGCGCCAGCACACCAACCACCAGAATGGCGGTTGTCTCGGCCCCTGCCACATCCGGCAGGGCGGCGGCAAAGATCAGCCCGACCACCAGCAGGTTGGCAAAAACTTCGGACAACAGGCGCAGTGCGATCACCAGATTATAGGCGGTGGTGCCCGTGGCGCCGAAACGCTCCGCCAGCCAGGATTGCACCGATGTCGCACCCTGTGCGCGCATCCGGCCAACGATATAGCCGCCGGTCAGAAAGGATCCATAGTAGGCCGCATAGGCCAGAGTTCCCGCGATGCCGTAGTAAAAGCCCAGGATCGCGGCGTTCATCAACGAGCGCGCGAAAATCCACGTGGTCACCTGTGACAGCACCAGCGTCCACAGGGTCGGCGCCTCTCCCCGGTCAGACTGACCGCCGAAGAACCCGCCCACCGTCGCCCTCCGCGGCGCGTAATAGAGGCTGAGCAATATGATAGCGGCAAAGATGGTGGTTATGGCGATGGCCTGCATGATCGTTATCCCCGTTTTGATGGGCTTGGCGTAGCAGGCAGGCCTTCACCGCACCATATTGCCCACAGGAATGTGAAGCAGTGTCAGGGAGGAGCCGGGCAACCTGCGCGCAAAACAGGCACCCTCGGCCTCCCGGGCGCCGGGTATTCCATCGTTCCTGGCTGTTGGCAGTTACTCCCCCGCTGGCAACAGGTCGAACCCAGCCTCTGCCCGCACATTGCCATTGACCAACACCTCCAGCCGGTGCGGCCCGGGCACCAGTTTGAACGTGGTGGCATCCCCTTTCAGCTTATGCGCCTTGCTGAACGTCAGGGCACCACGCACCAGTTTGGCCTGTTTCAGCTTGAACACCTTGGCGGAGGCTTTGCCGCCCGGGCGCTGAAAATGCAGCCGGTAATCGACCAGCACCGGCTGCTCCGCTGGCCCCGCCAGATCGACCGTGAAATTCAGCGCATCGCCAATGGGCACCGCTGCGCGTTGCAGCGTGATCCTGGCCTCCACCGGCGCCTCCGGATCATATCCCAGAAGGCCCAGCGCGCCCGGGTGCCCTGCCTTCACCAGTCCACGGCAGGCGTGGCGGGTGATCCAGTCCATTTCCTTGCCCGTCTGTTGTCCGGCCTCCCCCCAGCGGCGCAGGGTCTCGACCACCAGATCCGGTTCTTTCTTGGCGATGTCGTTCAGGTGGTTGGCGACCGAGCGGGTGACAAAGCGCGTGCCATCCCCGTGCAGCCGCTCCAGCAGCGGCAGCGGCGCCCGCAGATCAAGCCCGATCCCAAGCCCCCAGGGCAGACGCGGGCGCGTGCCCTCGCTGACCAGCCGCCGCACGTGGTAATGGTCGTGCCCGGCCCACTCCTGCATCCGCTTCAGCGTAAGATCGGGCCAGCGGTTCAGGAAGGGTCGAATGGCGAATTCCATGGAGAACCGCTGCGTCAGCGCCTCCAGCAGATCCAATGATAGATCCGGGTGCGCTTCCAGCCCCTTGGACACGACGAATTCGCCCAAGGGGGCAAAGATGAAATCGCCGAAATCATCGTCGCGATTGCCGGGGTCCAGCGGCGGCGGCAGGGCCGCGCGTAGCAGTGGCGCCACCTCGGGCAAGGGCGCGGCGTAATGCTGCCCCAGAACCTCGGCGATCCAGTCGATCCGCTGTTTCAGCTCCAGTTCCGGCAGGCGGGCGTTCACCTGCGCCTCGAACCCCGGCGCGTCGAAACCGGGGTCACAGGCCGCAAAAAGACCCGCCAGATAGCGGGTCTTTTCCGGATTAAACAGCTGGTCCTTCAAGGAAAAACCACTGGCCATCGCGTTACAGCGTCATATTGGTGGCGCCGCCATCCAGCAGGATGTTCTGCCCCACGATGAAGCCCGCATGCTGCGAGCAGAGGAAGGCACAGGCCGCGCCGAATTCCTGCCGGGTGCCATAGCGGCCCGCCGGAATGGTTGCTTCGCGCTGAGTGCGGGCCTCTTCGATGGAAATGCCCTTTTGCCCGGCTACGCCGGTGTCCAGCGACACGGCACGGTCGGTTGCGTGAATGCCCGGCAGCAGATTGTTGATGGTGACACCGCTGCCTGCGACCTGCCGCGAGGTGCCCGCAACATAGCCAGTGAGACCGGCACGCGCCGAATTCGACAGGCCCAGCACCGCGATCGGTGCCTTTACCGATTGCGAGGTGATATTGACCACCCGGCCCCAGCCACGCTCCATCATGCCGGGCAGCAGCGCTTTCATCAGCGCAATCGGCGCCAGCATATTGGCATCCAGCGCCTTGATGAAATCGTCGCGCTCCCAGTCCGACCACATGCCGGGGGGCGGGCCGCCCGCGTTGGTGACCAGAATGTCGGCCGCGCCTGCGGCGTCCAGCACCTTTTGCTGACCCTCGGCGGTGGTGACATCCGCAACCACGGTCTCAACCTCGACGCCATAGGTATCGCGGATGGTCTGCGCCGCCGCCAGCAGCGCCTCTTCTCCGCGTGCGTTCATCACCAGATTGACCCCGGCTTCGGCCAGCGCCTCGGCACAGCCAAGCCCCAGACCCTTGCTGCTGGCACAGACCAATGCGCGCTTGCCTGCAATTCCCAGTTCCATGTTCGTCCTCCATCTGGATTCTTCGTTTCCGGCGCAGACTGTGCACTCTGCGCCCGCCGTTGACCAGCCTTCCCGCCCCCGCCATGATCACCTATGTCGTGATCACGGGTCAGAAATTCTGTCCGTTGTCGTCTGTTTCGTGCCATATTTCCCGGATAGGTTAAACCAACCGCTGGCGCCCGCGCCGCCCCTTCTTTGCACAGACGAGCCATACCGTGACAGCCGACCGCACCGCGATCCGATCCATCCCGGCCCATGCCGCCGCCGCCTTTTTGGTGGAGACCGGCGCCAATATGGGCGATCCGCTGGGGGTGCTGGAGGATCTGGTGCTGGACGATGTCTATATGCTCGCCCCCGGCGCCGCAGCCCCGCGACGCCTGTCGGTGGCCAGCGGCAGCGATGGCAGTTTCACCCTCGCCGAAGACAGCGAGCTGGGCCAGCCCGGCGCCGCGCTGCATCTCGACTGCGCGCTCACCCTGATGGCCGAGGCCGGTCCCAATGTGGATGCGCTGGTGATGGTGGAGGTCGATGCCGAAGGGCTGATCGCCGCGGTCTACCTGGTGCCGATGGCGCCGCTGATGCCGCAGACCGGATATACGCTTCTGAAGGCCGAGCGCGCCCCGGCCCGGGCGCGGCTGGCGCAGATGGCCTCGATCGCCTTTACCCGGGGCACCCATATTACCCTCGCCACCGGCGCCCAGAAACCGATCGAGGATCTGCGCCCCGGTGACCGCATCCTGACCCGCGATGATGGTGTGCAGGAATTGCGCTGGATCGGTCAGACCACCAGCCGCGCTACCGGCGCCATGGCCCCGATCCTTATCCGCAAGGGTACGCTCAACAACGCCCGCGACCTACTGGTCAGCCCCGATCACCGGCTGATGGTCTACCAACGCCACGATGCGCTGGGGGCCGGAACGCCGGAATTGCTGGTCGCCGCCCGCCATCTGGTGAACGGAGACAGCGTGGTGGTGCAGGACGGCGGGTTCGTGGATTACTTCCAGCTGCTGTTTGACCGCCATCACATCGTCTATGCCGAGGGCATCGCCGCCGAAAGCCTGTTCCTGGACCCGGTGACCGAACCCGCCCTGCCCCCGGGCCTGCTGCAGCGGATCGCAGACGGATCCATCCCCCCCCAGCGCCGCGACAGCCACGGGCTGGACGTGCCAAGCCCGCTCTTGGACCGGCCCAATTTGGTGGAGCTGCTGAAGCGGGCGTCGCTGCGGTAGGCCTTTTTGATGTTACGCGTTATTTGATGACTACCTTGCATTATCCTCGGGGTCAGACGTGAAGCGGGTCCCAAGTCCGAATGCAGAATTCGGGCCCGCCGACACCAATGCGGACATACGAGATCATCCGCAGCGCAACCAGACAGGTGGGTGCAATGGCGTTTCCGTACCTTTGCCATGATCCGGATCAAGGCGTGCAGCTGTAGGTCAGTTCAGAATGCTTTGCGCGCGGAACTGAGAGGGCAAAGGTCATGGAAGCAAAAAGCCTCATCCGACTATTCAGCTTGGTCGCAGCCCTGAGTTTAACCGGGTGCCTGGATACGACCCAGGTCGGTATTCCGAGTAATGCGCAAGCGCAGTATTCGAAAATCGGCCTAGTCACTCAAATCAGTGATAATGTTGTGTCAACCTACTGGGACGCTGCATTCGCCGAGCCACAGCCGATTGACGGCAAATTGGGATGGAACGCCGCATCGGCGGCGGGCGGTTTTGTAAAGGAACAACTCACCCCGACAGGCGCAGTCGTTGCAAACGTTCCCTCGCACACTGGCGCAGCGGCGCAGAAGACCGACGCCGTCATCGTACTTCAGCAAACGCCCCTGGATATTCTGGGCCAGAACTACAATCCCGGACGCGACTTCTTTGCCCTCGGCGGCGGGCTGTTTGCAATCGGCGCCATCGCAAGTGCTGAAAAAGCCAAAGGTGAAAAATACCAACCGCGTTTTGTCCTGTGGGTTCGCAACCCTGCAGTAAATAAAGCGCTCATCGGGGAGAATGCCTGCACAGTTGGCCTCACCGCATCTCTGGTCGATCCCGCTACTGGCAGTCAAATTGTTGAAGGCAAACAGGTAAGCGGACGATCTGTCATTCCAGGTAACTTGCAAACCAAAGATTGGGCCAATTTTTCGACCAGCGAGAAGCAACTTGTGCGTTCGCATTGTTCATTGGCGCTGCGCAGCGCTGTCTCACAAGCACTTGTGGGGTTGAAGGTCGTGCGCTGAAAGAGGGTGACGTCGGGCTGAAACCTCCCCAAGACGCGGCGCACGCAAGTTAGACATTTTGCCAAAGGGTTGCCGGGACATGCAATCGACCCGGTGTATGCCCAGTGCACGTAGGGGCCCGCCTGTTTTTCTTGCCTCGACCCGCAATCCTGATATACGCGCGCTCATGCTGGATTCCGTCACAAACCGCCCCGAACTGCCGCCCGAAATCGCGCGGCGCCGCACCTTTGCGATCATCTCGCACCCGGATGCGGGCAAGACCACTCTGACCGAGAAATTCCTGCTCTATGGCGGCGCGATCCAGATGGCCGGTCAGGTGCGCGCCAAGGGTGAAGCGCGGCGCACGCGCTCGGACTTCATGCAGATGGAAAAGGACCGGGGCATCTCGGTTTCGGCCTCGGCCATGTCGTTCGATTTCGACGGTTTCCGCTTCAATCTGGTGGACACCCCCGGCCACTCGGACTTTTCCGAAGACACCTACCGGACGCTGACGGCGGTGGATGCGGCGGTGATGGTGATCGACGGCGCCAAAGGTGTCGAGAGCCAGACGCAGAAACTGTTCGAAGTCTGCCGCCTGCGCGATCTGCCGATCCTGACCTTCTGTAACAAGATGGACCGGGAAAGCCGCGACACGTTTGAGATCATTGACGAAATCCAGGAAATGCTGGCGATTGACGTGACCCCCGCCAGCTGGCCCATCGGAGTCGGGCGCGATTTCATCGGTTGCTATGACCTGTTGCGCGACCGGCTGGAGCTGATGGACCGCGCCGACCGCAACAAGGTTGCCGAGAGCATCTCGATCGAAGGGCTGGACGATCCGAAACTGGCAGAACACGTGCCTGCGCATCTGCTTGAGAAGTTCCTGGAAGAGGTGGAGATGGCCAAGGAGCTGTTGCCGACCCTTGACCCGCAATCGGTGCTGGAGGGTCATATGACCCCGATCTGGTTCGGCTCTGCGATCAACTCCTTCGGGGTGAAGGAGTTGATGGATGGGATCGGCCGATACGGCCCCGAGCCGCAGCCGCAAAAAGCCAGCCCGCGCCAGGTCTGTCCGGAGGAAAAGAAGGTCGTCGGCTTCGTCTTCAAGGTACAGGCCAATATGGACCCCAAGCACCGCGACCGCGTCGCCTTCGTGCGCATGGCCTCGGGCCATTTCAAACGCGGCATGAAGCTGACCCACGTGCGCACCAAGAAGCCCATGGCGATCTCGAACCCGGTGCTGTTCCTGGCTTCGGACCGGGAACTGGCGGAAGAGGCATGGGCGGGTGACATCATCGGTATTCCGAACCACGGCCAGCTGCGCATTGGTGATACGTTGACCGAAGGCGAGGCCCTGCGGGCGACCGGTATCCCCTCCTTTGCGCCGGAACTGCTGCAGACCGTGCGGGCGGGCGATCCGATGAAAGCGAAGCACCTGGAAAAGGCGCTGATGCAATTCGCAGAGGAAGGCGCCGCCAAGGTCTTCAAACCCTCGTTCGGCTCCGGCTTCATCGTCGGCGTTGTGGGTGCTTTGCAGTTCGAAGTGCTCGCCAGCCGGATCGAGATGGAATACGGCCTGCCGGTGCGTTTTGAGCCCTCTCAGTTTACCTCGGCCCGGTGGGTCTCCGGGGAAAAACCGGCGGTGGAGAAATTCATCAACGCCAACAAGCAGCACATCGCGACAGACCATGACGGCGACACCGTCTACCTGACGCGGCTGCAATGGGACATCGACCGGGTGGAGCGGGATTATCCGGACTTGAAACTGACCGCGACCAAGGAAATGATGGTCTAACACCATCAATGCCCGGGCGGTTCAACATGGCCCGGGCGCGTTTCCAGACCGGCGGTGATCTGGAGACGATCGTCGACTGCGACGTCCTGCTGAACCGCCGTTCTAAGAGGCTGCCCTGACACATTCGCCGACACAGACATGGGGTATCGTCAGCACCATAAAGGCCGAGGCCAAGGAGGTACTGAACTTTGCCGCATATCATCTGGACGCAGGCGCGCATCGGCTTTTCCTCTATCTTGATGCCCCCTGCCCCGAGGCACGCGATCTCTTGGCGCGGCACCCAAAGATCCGGGTTTTCGACTGCGATGACGCCTCCTGGGCGCAGCGGCGCAAGGGCGGCAAACCTGACAAGCACCAGGTCCGGCAAACCCTGAATGCCACCCGCGCCTACAGACGTCAGACCAAGGGGCTGGATTGGCTGATCCATATGGATGTGGATGAATTCCTCTGGTCCAAAGAGCCCTTGTCACAGGTGCTGGCGCGCCAGCCCGAAACGGCTCTCTGCGCGCGCGCGTACCCGATTGAAAGCCTGGCCGGAGGCGACGGCTCTGCCTTCAAGACGCAAATCCCCCGTGGTAGCGACAGAGGTGCCCGGGCCGGGCAGCTTTATCCCACCTATGGCGAGCATCTGCTCAGCGGCTTTCTCAGCCATACCCAAGGCAAGCTTTTCGTCCGTCCGGGTGTGGAAGAGGGCAAGCTGCGCATCCACAATTTCTTCGTGGACGGGGAGGAAAATCCCAGCCAAGTGGTCCTGCCGGATGTCGACCTGTGCCATCTTCACGCCCGCGATTGGGACAGCTGGCTGTCGCATTACAGCTACCGGCTGAAGCAGGGCTCCTACCGATCCGAGCTGAAACCGGCCCGGCCCCGCGACAAGGGCGGTATCAATCTGCACGAACTCCTCTCCGCCATCGAGGCGGAACAGGGCACCAACGGTCTGCGCGATTTTTTCAACGAGACCTGCGCCGACAGCCCGGAACTGCGGACGCGGCTTGAGCAGGAAGGCTGCCTGCGAATCCGTGAACTGCGCCTCGCGGAGAAACGCGCCAAACATTTTCCAAAATTCGCCTAAAGGGCGATAATCTCTGCAAATATGCACCGAAAGAGCGCGAAAAACCGCGTTTTTTCCTGCAAAATCAGCCTTCAATTGACGGTGCACCCGTATTTTGCTAAGTCCGCCCCGAAGCCGGAAGCTGCCAAACCGCATGACCTTGCGAAACCGGCTGACTCACACACGCGCGGGCCTGGTCAGTGTCCGCAAAAACGGACGCATATGACAAAATTCACCGATCTGAACTTGAACCCCAAGGTCCTCAAGGCAATTGAGGAAGCCGGGTATGAATCCCCCACCCCGATCCAGGCCGGAGCGATTCCGCCCGCGCTGGAGGGACGCGACGTTCTGGGGATCGCCCAGACCGGTACCGGGAAGACCGCTTCTTTCACCCTGCCTATGATCACGATGCTCGCCCGCGGTCGCGCGCGCGCGCGGATGCCGCGCAGCCTGGTGCTCTGCCCCACGCGCGAGCTGGCAGCACAAGTTGCTGAAAACTTCGACACCTACACCAAGCACCTGAAACTGACCAAGGCCCTGCTGATTGGCGGCGTCAGCTTCAAGGAACAGGACCAGCTGATCGACAAGGGCGTCGACGTTCTCATCGCAACGCCCGGTCGCCTGCTAGACCATTTTGAACGCGGCAAGCTGATCCTCTCTGATGTGAAGGTCATGGTGGTGGACGAAGCCGACCGGATGCTTGATATGGGCTTTATCCCTGATATCGAACGCATTTTCGGCCTGACGCCCTTTACCCGCCAGACCCTGTTCTTCTCGGCCACCATGGCGCCCGAGATCGAGCGGATCACCAACACCTTCCTGTCGAACCCCGAGCGGATCGAGATTGCCCGTCAGGCAACCACCTCGGAAACCATCGAACAGGCCGTTGTGGAATTCAAAGCCTCCCGCAAGGATCGCGAAGGCAGCGAAAAGCGCAAAGTGCTGCGCGCGCTGATCGATCAGGAAGGCGAAAAGCTGACCAATGCGATCATCTTCTGCAACCGCAAGATGGACGTGGATGTGGTGGCAAAATCGCTGAAGAAATACGGCTATGACGCCGCGCCCATTCACGGCGATCTGGACCAGAGCCAGCGGACCAAGACCCTTGATGGGTTCCGCGAGGGCCAGTTGCGCATTCTGGTAGCTTCGGACGTGGCTGCGCGCGGTCTCGACGTGCCCAGCGTCAGCCATGTGTTCAACTACGACGTTCCCGGCCACGCCGAGGACTACGTGCACCGGATTGGCCGCACCGGCCGCGCCGGCCGTGAGGGCAAGGCGATTACCATCTGTACCCCGCGCGATGAGAAGGCGCTGGATGCAGTCGAAAGCCTGGTTCAAAAGACCATCGCCCGCCTGGAAAACCCTGTTAAAAAGGCACCCAGCCGCAAATCCACCGAAGATCCCGTGGACGCAGGCAACGATGATACCGCCGCAAGCAAGCCCAAGCCGACCCGCAGCCGTCGTGGTAAATCGGCGGACAAGGGTCAGGACGCGCCCAAGGATGCAAAGGCAGATCAGGCAACAGACGCGGATACGGACACAGCAACCGCACCAAAATCCCAGTCCCGCTCTGGCGACAAATCGGCCAATGCTGAAAAGCCAGCGAAACAATCGCGTGGTGGCCGTGGAGGCAAGCAGGACCGCCGCGACGACCGCAAGGTTGTCGGCATGGGCGATCACATGCCCAGCTTTATCGCGCTGTCCTTTGACGAACGCCGCGCTAGCTGACGCATCAGCACTTTGACAGTTTTAACGGCTGCATCCTGAATGGGATGCAGCCGTTTTTCGTTCGCCCCTACGGCGCCTGCCAACCGATCATTCGCGGTTTGGTGACTTGCTTTGCACCTGCAGCATGGCGGCATTGATCATTTGACCGGATGTCAAACCCGCCGCAGGGGACTATGTCACCCCCAAGCAAGACAGACACATCTCACAGGTTGAAAAGTTAAATGACCCAGTTCGACAACACCCCGCTCACCGCACAGGACATCCAGGCAATCGAGCAGCGCGCCCATGCAATGCGCAGCGCGGCAATGGGCAACATGCTGCGCGCCCTGGTGGAACGCATCGGCGGCGCCGTCCACAAGATCACCGCACTGGTGCACCGCCCGCGCCACGCCTGATCGCACTTTCGAATACCACCACTCACAAAAACGCCCTGACTTATCCAGTCAGGGCGTTTTCGTTTTCAGTCTTTGACAAGTAGGGATCAGCGCATACGGCTGATCACCACCGTTACTTCAGGCTTCTTGCCGATCTCGTTGTTCGCGGTTTGACGCGCCACACGGCGCAACTCGCCTTCCAGCTTGTCATCGTCGCGCAGGGTCTTGGCACCGGCGCGCATCAGGAACTGGTTCAGGTCCTCTTCGATCACCTCAGCCAGCGCCGCATCGGATGTTCCGGTCTCCGCTAGGCCTTTGATGTCGCACCAGGGTTCGCCCAGCGGTTCGTCTTCTTCATCAAGGATCACCGTGATCACCACGTGGCCGTTCAGCGCCATGCGGATCCGGTCACGCACGATGCCATCCAGTGCGCCGATCTTGACCGATCCATCCAGATAGGTCCGGCCGGTGTCCACATAGTCGACGATCTTCGGCCCCTGATCACCGGAAAGATCCAGCATGGTGCCGTTCACCGCCACAACGCTGGCATAGCCTTTTTCCTCGGCAATGCGAGCGTGCTGGCGCAGGTGGCGGTGTTCGCCGTGCATCGGCACCAGGATCTTCGGTTTGACCAGCGCGTGCAGCTGTTCAAGGTCGGGACGGTTGGCATGGCCCGACACGTGGTACAGGCCAGAGCTGTCATCTACGACGTCGACGCCGCGCTCCGAGAACTGGTTCATGATGCGGATCACGCCCTTCTCGTTGCCCGGAATGGTTTTCGAGGAGAACAGGAACAGATCACCGGCCTTCAGCTCAAGCCCGCGATACTTACCGCGTGCCATCTGCGCGGTTGCCGCCCGGCGTTCGCCTTGGCTACCGGTAGTGATCAGCATCACGTTGTCACGCGGCAGTTCCTGCGCGTCCTCAGGCTGGATCACCTTGGGGAAATCCTTCAGCACACCGGTTTCCACGGCGGCCTCAACCATGCGCAGCATGGCACGGCCCAAGAGGACGATCGACCGCCCTGCCCGCTCGCCCGCCTCGGCAAGGGTCTTCACTCGCGCAACGTTGGAGGCAAAGGTGGTGGCTGCAACCATGCCGGTTGCGCTCTCGATCAGTTTGGTGATCTCCGGCGCCAGTTCGGATTCAGAGCGACCGGGATGGGCCGAGAAGACATTGGTGGAATCACAGACCATCGCCTGCACACCGTCCTTGGCGATCTCGGTCCACATCTGCGGATCAAAGGCTTCGCCGACCAGCGGGTTCGGGTCCAGCTTGAAATCGCCGGTGTGCACGATCCGCCCCGCCGGGCTGTCGATCACCAATGCGCCGCTTTCGGGGATGGAGTGGGACATCGGCGCGACACCGACGGTGAAGGGACCAAGTTTGGTCACTTCGGGCCAGGCCGAAACGGTCTGCACCACCTTGGGATCGTGGCCGCGCTCTTCCATCTTGCGGCGGGCGAGGTTGGCGGTAAAGGCACGCGCGTAGACCGGCACCCGCAAATCCCCATAGAGATGCGAGACCGCCCCGATGTGGTCCTCGTGACCGTGGGTGATGAAAATTGCCTCAAGCTGGTCAACGCGTTCCTTCAGCCAGGTGATGTCGGGCATGATCAGATCCACGCCCGGGCTGGTCTCCATATCCGGAAACGCAACGCCCAGATCCACCAGGATCAGGCGTTCCTTGCCCGGTTTGCCATACCCATAGACATAGGCGTTCATGCCAATTTCACCTGCCCCGCCAAGGGGCAGATAGATCAATCGTTCAGTGCTCATTCGGAGTACCGTTATCCTTATTGTATTTATGGATGACCTGTAGGCCGTGCATTGTGAGGTCGTCCTCAAATGCGTCAAACAGATCCGCCGTTTGCTGGAACAAAGGCGCCAGCCCGCCTGTTGATATGATCTTCATAGGCACACCGCGCTCTTCCTTGATGCGGGTGCATATCTCTCGCACCAGCCCCACGTAACCCCAGAACACGCCAGATTGCATGCAGGCCACGGTATTGGTGCCAATGACTTTTTGCGGTTTCGAGATGTCCACATGCGGCAGCGCAGCGGCCGCCTGATGCAGAGCCTCAAGACTGAGGTTCACGCCGGGGGCGATCACGCCGCCGACATAGGCGCCATCCTCGGCCACGACATCAAAGGTGGTCGCCGTTCCGAAATCCACCATCACCAGATTGCCACCGTAGTGATCGAACCCGGCGACCGTATTGACCAGCCGGTCCGGCCCCACTGCGGTGCCTTCATCCACGCGCACCTCGACCGGCAGCAGGCAATCGGGCTTGCCAACCACCAGGGGCCGTGTGTTGAAATAACGATCCGCCAGAACACGCAGGTTGAACACCACCCGCGGCACAGTAGAGGAGATGATCATGTCGGTGATATCCGCCTCGATCCCCTGTAGCCGCATCAGCGTGTTGAGCCAGACGTAATACTGATCCGCGGTGCGTTTCCAATCGGTGGCGGTGCGCCACATGCCGATGAACTCCTCCCCGTCATAGATCGAGAAGACAGTATTGGTATTGCCACAATCAACGGCCAGAAGCATGGGCTTGTCCTTCCTAGAAATAGACATCCGCGGCCGGGATCGAAATGCGGCCTTTGGCGGTGTTTAGGACAAGGTTGCCACTGGCGTCCACCGTTTCGAACGTGCCTTCGGTTTCCGACGTTGCGGTGCGTGCGGTGATGACCTCACCCAGCTTGGCCGCGCGGGCCAGCCAGGCGGTGCGGATCGGTTCAAACCCGTAGGTCGCGAATTGCTCCTCGTATCGGGCAAAGGCCGCGGCCAGCGCCTCAAGGAAATCCTCGGGCGCGACCTGAATACCGGTTTCCGACAGCAGCGAGACCGGCCACACGGCGCCGGGTTCCAGCCACTCCTTCATCGGGGTTTCCATCAGGTTGACGCCAATGCCGATCGACAGATGGCTGACGCCTGTGCCTTGCCCGACGCTTTCCAACAGGATGCCCGCCAGCTTGCCACCGTTCAGCAGCACATCGTTGGGCCATTTCAGAGCCAGCCCCTCGCTGCGCCCCGTCAGGGACTCGCAGGCATCATAGACCGCCAGCGAGGCCACGAAACTGCGCAGCGCCACCTGCGATGCCGGACCTTCAGGACGGATCACCAGCGTGGCTGCGAAATTGCCCTTGGGATCTTTCCAGTCGCGGCCACGGCGGGCGCGTCCCTTGGTCTGACGCAGCGCCAGGATCCACTCGGGGCCCTGAAGCTCACCGACGATCCGCGCTGCCTCGTCCAGGGTGCTGTCCACCTCGGGTAGAACCCGTTTCCCATATCCCGTCGGCCAGGTCATCAAACGCCTCCACCTTTACGCACAAAAGGCCCGGTCATACGACCGGGCCTTCCGAGACTGTCTGAACGATAGATCAATTTACAAGCGTTGCGGCGGCAGCCGCTGCTGCCCCGTCGATGCCGAACTGGTAGACCACCCCGATCAGCATCAGCGCAGCCGATCCCATCAGCGCCAGCGTCAGCACCGGAGAGCCTTTGATCTCGACTTCACCTTCGCCGGAGCCGAAGTACATGTAGAAGACGATCCGCAGGTAGTAGAAGGCACCGATGACCGACGCGACTGCCGAGGCCACGACCAGCCCCATCAGACCCGCATCAACACCCGCCTGCCACACGCCCAGCTTGGCAAAGAAGCCCAGCATCGGCGGAACACCGGCCAGCGAGAACATCAGGATCAGCACTGCCAGCGCCTTCCCCGGCTCGCGCGATGCGAACTGGTTCAGGGCGTTGATATCGGTGACCGGCGTGCCGTCCTTCTCCAGCATCAGGATGAAGGAAAAGGTGCCGATGTTCATGGTGACGTAGATGGCCAGGTAAACCAGCATCGCGGTTACGCCCTGTTCGGTACCCGCAGCCAGACCGATCATCGCATACCCCATATGCGCAACCGAGGAGAAGGCCATCAGGCGTTTGATGTTGGTCTGTCCAATGGCGGCAATGGCGCCAAGGAACATCGACAGAACCGACAGAACCACGATGACCTGTTGCCAGTCGGTAACCGCACCGCCGAATGCGTCATGCAGAACACGGGCGAACAGACCCATCGCAGCAACCTTGGGCGCGGTGGCAAAGAAGGCGGTAACCGGCGTCGGCGAACCTTCGTAAACGTCCGGGGTCCACATGTGGAACGGAACGGCCGAGACCTTGAACGCCATGCCCGAGATCAGGAAGACGAGGCCGAACAGCATGCCCAGCGACATGTGGTTATGCTCTGCCACCTGAATGATACCGGCGAATTTCGTGGTACCGGCAAAACCGTAGACCAGCGAGGCGCCATAGAGCAGCAGACCGGAAGACAGTGCGCCCAGCACGAAGTACTTGAGGCCCGCTTCGGTCGATTTCACGCTGTCGCGGCGCAGGGCAGCAACCACATAAAGCGCCAGCGATTGCAGCTCCAGCCCCATGTAAAGCGCCATCAGGTCGCCTGCCGACACCATGACCATCATCCCCACGGTGCTGAGCGCAACCAGGATCGGATACTCAAAGGGCAGCATGCCGCGGCGCGACATGTACTCTTGTCCCATCACCAGCACCGCTGCGGCACCGATCAGAACCAGAACCTTGGCAAAGCGGGCAAAGCCATCATCGACGAACATGCCGCCAAAGGCCTCGTGCGTGCCATTGCCGCCGGTTGCGATCCAGACCGCCAGGGCGACCATCAGGGCTGCGGTGGACCAGACCAGCGTCGCGGCCAGCTTGTCCTTGCCCGTGTAAACCGCCGCCAGCAGCGCCAGCATTGCGTAAACAGCCAGAATAATCTCTGGCAGGACGACGGAGAGATCAGCTTGGATCATCTGCCTTGGCTCCCTTAGTGCGAAGCAATCTGGGTCGCCGACGAGGTGTCAGCGGCAGCCAGAGAATGGTTGAAATTCGAGATCAGAGCCTCGGTCGACGGGCCGATGATATCGGTGACAAGCGACGGGTAGACGCCCAGCAGGATCGTCATCACCACCAGCGGCGCAAAGATGAACCGCTCGCGTGCATCCATGTCCTTGATGGTCTTGAGGCTCTCCTTGATCAGATCGCCAAAGACCACACGGCGATAGAGCCACAGCGCATAGCCCGCCGAGAAGATCACGCCGGTGGCAGCAACAGCCGCAACCCAGGTGTTCTTCTGGAAGGTCCCCATCAGGGTCAGGAATTCACCGATGAAGCCCGAAGTGCCCGGCAGGCCGACGTTGCCCATGGTGAAGAACATGAAGACCAGCGCATAGGCAGGCATCCGGATCACAAGGCCGCCGTAGGCGTCGATGTCACGGGTATGCATACGGTCGTAGATCACGCCAACGCAAAGGAACAGAGCAGCCGAGATGAAGCCGTGGCTCAGCATCTGGAAAATCGCACCGTCTACGCCCTGTTGGTTGGCCGCAAAGATACCCATGGTCACAAAACCCATGTGCGCAACCGACGAGTAGGCGATCAGCTTCTTCATATCCTCCTGCACCATCGCCACCAGCGAGGTATAGACAACCGCGATGGCGGACATCCAGAGCACCAGATCAGTCATCACGTCCGATCCGACCGGGAACATCGGCAGGGAGAAGCGCAGGAAGCCATAGCCGCCCATCTTCAGCATGATCGCTGCCAGCACGACCGAGCCTGCGGTCGGCGCCTGAACGTGCGCATCCGGCAGCCAGGTATGCACCGGCCACATCGGCATCTTCACCGCGAAGGAGGCGAAGAAGGCCAGGAACATCAGCGTCTGCATGCCGCCCACCACATGGATACCCAGCACGTCAAAGCTCGCGGCCGAGAAGCTGTGGGTCAGCAGGGTCTCGATGTCGGTGGTGCCCGCGTCAGCGTACATCGCCACCATGGCCACCAGCATCAGCACCGAACCGAAGAAGGTGTAGAGGAAGAACTTGAAGGAGGCGTAGATACGCTCCTTGCCGCCCCAGATACCGATGATCAGGAACATCGGGATCAGGCCCGCTTCGAAGAACAGGTAGAAGAGTACCAGATCCAGAGCCATGAAGACGCCCAGCATCAGGGTTTCAAGCAGCAGGAAGGCCACCATGTATTCCTTGACGCGCACCGTGACGTTCCAGCTGGCCAGAATGGTCAGCGGCATCACGAATGTGGTCAGCAGCACGAAGAGTACCGAGATACCGTCGACACCCATCTTGTACTTCAGACCAAAGATCCAGTCGGCCTCTTCCACGAACTGGAAGCCCGTGTTGGCGGCGTCAAAGTTCACATAGATATAGAGCGACGCCATGAAGGTGATCGTTGTCGCCAGAAGCGCGATCCATTTGGCGTTGCGCTGACCCGCTTCATCCTCTCCCCGGAGCAACAGGGCCATCAGGCCCGCTGCAAATGCCGGGATAAAGGTGATAATAGAAAGGATGTTGTCCATCAGTGCGCTCCTCCGCCGATCGACATCCAGGTGACAAGGGCGGCAATGCCCAGCACCATCCAAAAGGCATAGGTAAAGATGAAGCCGGACTGGGCCCGGCCAGCGAGACGGGTGAAGAAGGGCACGATGCCCAAGGCCACACCGTTCAGGAAACCGTCAACCGTCTTGCCGTCGCCCTTCTTCCAGAAGAAGCGGCCGATCGCCAGGGCGGGTTTGACAAAGATCGCATCGTACAGCTCGTCAAAGTACCACTTGTTCAGGAGGAACAGGTACAGCGGACGCTGCTGTTCGGCCAGACGTGCGGGCAGCGAGGGGTTCCAGATGTAGAACCACAGCGCCAGGATCAGACCGCCCAGCATCGCAAAGAAGGGCGCGGTCTTGACTTGCCATGGAGCCGCGTGGGCATCGTCCAGAACATGGTTATCCGGCGCGATGTACAGAGCACCCTCACCCGGCTCACCAGCAAAGACGTAGTGATGTCCACCAGCGGCTGCATCATGACCTTCATCCGCAGCGCCGTGTCCGTCGGTGGCGGTTTCGCCGTGGCCATCGGTTGCTTCACCGTGACCTTCAGCAGCTTCGCCATGCGCGCCAGCTTCCGCAACCGGGATCCCGTAGAACTTGCCCACCTGATCGGCGTGACCGAAGAAGCTGTTGTACCAGATCATACCGGAGAACACCGCACCCAGAGCCAGGACGCCCAGCGGGATCAGCATGACCATCGGGCTTTCATGCGCGTGATCATGGGTGTGCTTGTCGCCGCGGGGCTTGCCATAGAAGGTCAGGAAGATCAGGCGCCAGCTGTAGAAGGAGGTCATCGCAGCAGCGATTACCAGCAGCCAGAAGCCATACATGGACCCACCTGCATAGGCGCTTTCGATGATCGCATCCTTGGATAGGAAGCCAGCGAAACCAAAATGCGTGAGCGGAATACCAACACCGGTGATGGCCAGCGTGCCGATCATCATCGCAGCAAAGGTATAGGGGATCTTTTTGCGCAGACCACCGTAGTTCGTCATGTCTTGTTCATGGTGCATTGCGTGGATCACGGAGCCCGCGCCAAGGAACAGCATCGCCTTGAAGAAGGCGTGGGTGAACAGGTGGAACATCGCTGCCGAATACATGCCCACACCCGCGGCCACGAACATGTAGCCGAGCTGCGAGCAGGTGGAATAGGCGATGACGCGTTTGATATCGGTCTGAACCAGACCCACGGTGGCGGCAAAGAAGGCCGTCGTGGCACCCAGCACGGTGATGAACATGGTCGCCTGCGGCGCCACTTCCATCAGCGGCGACATGCGGCAGACGAGGAAGACACCAGCGGTCACCATGGTCGCGGCGTGGATCAGCGCCGACACAGGCGTCGGGCCTTCCATCGCGTCCGGCAGCCAGGTGTGCAGGATCAGCTGCGCCGATTTACCCATGGCACCGATGAACAGCAGGATCGCGATCAGGTTTGCCGCGTTCCACTCCCCCCAGAGAAAGCTGAGCTGTGTTTCGGCAATCTCGGGCGTTGCCGCGAAGATGTCGTTAAAGCTGATGCTGTCGGTCAGGAAGAACAGACCAAAGATACCCAGCGCAAAGCCGAAGTCACCGACACGGTTGACGATGAAGGCTTTCATCGCAGCCGCATTGGCCGAAGGCTTGCGGTAGTAGAAACCGATCAGAAGGTAGGAGGCAACGCCGACGCCTTCCCAGCCAAAGAACATCTGAACCAGGTTGTCCGAGGTCACCAGCATCAGCATCGCGAAGGTGAAGAAGGACAGGTAGGCAAAGAAGCGCGGCTTGTAGCTTTCGCCGTCTTTCCACTGCGGGTCATGGGCCATGTAGCCGAAGGAGTAGAGGTGCACGAGGCTGGAGACCGTGGTCACCACGATCAGCATGATCGCGGTCAACCGGTCCAGCCGAATGCCCCAGGAGGTCGAAAGCGAGCCGCTTTCGATCCAGCGCATGATTTCGATGTGCTGCGTGGTCCCGTCAAAGGACAGGAAGGTGATCCAGGACAGGACCGCCGAGAAGAACAGCAGGCCCGTCGCCGTGATGGTGGCGGCCTTTTCGCCGATGAACTTCCAGCCAAAGCCGCAGATCACCGCCCCGACCAAGGGGGCAAAGAGAAGGATGGTTTCCATGACGCTTTAGCCCTTCATCACGTTGATGTCTTCCACGGCGATGGTGCCGCGGTTGCGGAAGAAGCAAACCAGGATCGCCAGGCCAATGGCGGCCTCAGCGGCGGCCACGGTCAGCACGAACAGGGTAAAGACCTGCCCCACCAGATCCCCAAGGAAGCTGGAGAAGGCCACAAGGTTGATGTTCACTGCCAACAGCATCAATTCGATGCTCATCAGCAGGATGATCACGTTCTTGCGGTTCAGGAACAGTCCGAAGATGCCGATGACGAACAGTGTCGCCGCGACGGTGAGATAATGTTCAAGTCCGATCATTGCCTTACAGCCCCTGCCCCGGTTTGATGTCCTTGAGTTCCATCGCCTTGGCCGGGTCACGCATCATCTGTGCGACGATGTCCTGACGCTTCACGTCCTTGCGATGGCGCAGCGTCAGCACGATAGCGCCGATCATGGCCACCAGCAGGATCAGGCCCGCCAGCTGGAACAGAAGGAAATATTGGTCATAAATGATGAGGCCAAGCGCCTCGGTGTTGTGGGTATCCGTCGGTGTCGGCTGCGCCAGCAGCTCGGATGCCAGGGGCGCGCTTTCCCAGGCGCCATAGGCCATGACGAACTGCATCAGGATGACAAGACCGATCAGCAGCGCGACAGGCATGTACCTCGCCATTTCCGCTTTCAGCTCGGCGAAATCCACATCCAGCATCATCACCACGAAGAGGAACAGAACAGCGACCGCCCCCACGTAGACGATGACCAGCAGCATGGCGACGAACTCCGCCCCCAGCAGCACGAACAACCCGGCCGAGGAAATAAAGGCCAGGATCAGCCACAGCACCGAGTGTACCGGCTGGCGACTGATCACAGTGAACAGCCCGCCGGTGATGGCGCTGATGGCGAAGAGGTAGAAGGCAAAAACGCTCATGTCTCATCGTCCCTTTTGTCGTCCAGGACCTCCTGCGCCAGCTCGAGCGCGCGGGTCATGGCCGGAATGCCGGCAAAGACCGACATCTGTCCGATCGTTTCAACGATCTCTTGTTTCTTCGCGCCCGCCTCGAGTGCGTGGCGCACGGTCTGGCGCACGGCGGTATCCGCCTGCGCGCCCTGCATGGTCAGCCCGGCCAGCGTCAAAAGCAGCCGGGTCTTGGCGTCCAGACCGTCCTTGTTGACGGTCCTGCCGAACATCAGTTCCATCGCCTCTTTGGGCATGGTCGGCCAAAGCGCCTCGAACCCCTTGGGCGAGAAATGCTCAAGGCCGGGATTGAGAGCCCGGGCCATCTCGTGGGCCTGGGCCATCATGGCCTCAAAGGGGTTCTTGGTTTCGCTCATCTCTCATTCACCGGTACGGGGCGTCGATTTCCAGGTTGCGGGCGATCTCGGCTTCCCAGCGCTCCCCGTTCGAAAGCAGCTTTTCCTTGTCGTAGAACAGCTCTTCGCGGGTTTCGGTGGCGAATTCGAAATTCGGCCCTTCCACGATGGCATCCACCGGGCAGGCTTCCTGACAGAAACCGCAGTAGATGCATTTGGTCATGTCGATGTCGTAACGCGTAGTGCGGCGGCTGCCGTCTTCACGCGGTTCGGCATCGATGGTGATCGCCTGCGCGGGACAGACCGCCTCGCAAAGTTTGCAGGCAATGCAGCGTTCTTCGCCGTTGGGATAACGGCGCAGCGCGTGTTCACCGCGGAAGCGGGGCGACAGCGGCCCCTTTTCATGCGGGTAATTGAGGGTGGCCTTGGGCGCGAAGAAGTACTTCAGGCCCAGTTTCATGCCTTGCCAGAAATCCTGCAGCAGGAAGTATTTGGCGGCGCGGGTGTAATCGATCTGCGTCATGATCAGCCCCCAGTTGTCCAGCGTGCGAAGGCACCCCAGAACCAGTCGAATTTTGCAGCGAAGGAGACAAAAACCACCCAGACCAGCGAGAAGGGAAGGAAGACCTTCCAGCCAAGGCGCATCAGCTGGTCATAGCGGTAGCGCGGGGTGATCGCCTTTACCATCGCAAAGAGGAAGAAGAAGAAGGCCATCTTGCCAACCATCCAAAGGACGCCATCAGGCAGACCCGGGATCGGGGACAGCCAGCCGCCAAAGAACAGCAGCGTGGTCAGCGCGCACATCAGGAAGATGGCAATGTATTCACCGGCCATGAACAAGAGGAACGGCGTGGCCGAATATTCAACCTGATAACCCGCAACCAGTTCGGATTCCGCTTCGGGAAGGTCGAACGGCGGGCGGTTGGTTTCAGCCAGGGCCGAGATGAAGAACAGGAAGACCATCGGGAAGTGCGGCAGCCAGTACCAGTTGAACAGACCCGCGTTGCCATCCTGCGCACGCACGATCTCGCTGAAGTTCATCGAACCGGTCGAGATGATGACACCAACGATGATCAGGCCAATCGACACCTCGTAAGAGATCATCTGCGCGGCAGAGCGCAGGGAGCCAAGGAACGGATATTTCGAGTTCGAGGCCCAGCCACCCATGATGACGCCGTAAACCTCAAGGCTGGACACCGCGAAGACATACAGGATCGCCACGTTGATATCCGAAAGGACCCAGCCATCGTTGAACGGGATCACCGCCCAGGCGATCATCGCCAGGACGAAGGATGTCAGCGGCGCCAGAATGAAGACGCTGCGGTCCGCCCCCGCCGGAATGACGACCTCTTTGACGACGTATTTCAGCGCGTCGGCCACCGACTGCAGCAGGCCGTAGACGCCCACCACGTTGGGGCCCCGGCGCATCTGCACCGCCGCCCAGATCTTGCGGTCCCCGTAGACGAGGAACAAAAGCGAAATCATGACAAAGGCAACAACTGCAAGCACTTGCGCCAGTATCAGAATGGCGATGCCGCCTGGGGTGTTAAAGAATTCAGCCATAGGTCCTCACACCGTGGGTATTCCGTTTGCCTCACAGTCGGCGACCACGACTTCAGCGTCGATGGTGCGCAGACCGCGCGGGAGGGAGGGCGAGATGGTGTAGACAGCATCTGCAGTCTGAACGCCACCCTCTTGTTTCATTTTTGTGCGCACGTGACGCGCGAAGCCGTAGCCCCGGATCAGCGCATATTGCGCGGCCGCACATTCGGCATAGTCATCCAGGTCCGCCTCGGAGCGGGCACCGGACATAGCAACGTTGAAACGCACCAGATCGCCGTTCAGTAGGCTGGTCTCGACCCCTTTGTATTCAGGGGTGGACCGGTCTGCCGCGCCGGAACCGGGCACCTGCGCGCAGGCCCCCAGCAGCAAGGACGATATGAGCGCCGCGCGGATCACTCGGCCGCGATCTTGTCTGTCTTGCGGGCTTTTGCTGCGGCCGAGAGTTCGGCCATCAGCTGCGATGCACGTGCAATCGGGTTGGTCAGGTAGAAGTCCTTCACCGCAGGCAGGAAGTCGGCCTTGCCCAGCGGTTCGCCTTCGAGCGCGACAACCTCGTTTTCGATAACCTCACCCACTTTCGCCAGATGCGGAACTTCGCCGACCATCGCCTGACGCAGCTGCGCCAGCGAGTCGTAGGGCAGTTTCGCGTCCAGCTCAGCGCTCAGCGCGCGCAGGATGGCCCAGTTTTCCTTCGCCTCGCCCGGTGCGAACCCAGCGCGGAAGGTCAGCTGCGGCCGACCTTCGGTATTGACGAAAAGACCGTTTTCTTCGGTATAGGCTGCGCCCGGCAGGATCACGTCGGCGCGGTGTGCGCCGCGGTCACCGTGGCTGCCCTGATAGACAACGAAGGCACCCGGATCGATTTCGACTTCATCCGCCCCCAGGTTGTAGATCACCTCGGCGCCATCGATGGCTGCGGCCATGCCGCCTTCGGTCACGGCGCCGATGTCCATCGCGCCAACACGGGCTGCGGCGGTGTGCAGTACCAGAACCTTGGCGCCGGATTTGGCGGCGAGCTCCTGAACCTTGGCCATCACGGCCAGACCGTCCGCCTCACGCAGGGCGCCCTGCCCCACGATGATGACCGGCGCCTTATCCGCAATGTCATGGGCGTTTGCCACAGCAGCGTCCAACGCAGCGCGGTCGGTGCCGATGTGTTCGTAATCATAGGTCAGATCCGCAGCGGCGCCGATCAGCCCCACATTGGCACCCTTCAGCCAGGCCTTGCGGATACGGGCGTTCAGAACCGGCGCTTCGTCGCGCGGGTTGGTGCCGACCAGCAGGATCGCCTGCGCCGCGTCGATATCCTCAATCGCCGCAGTGCCCACATAGGCCGAACGGTTTCCGATGGCGAGGCGCGCATTGTCGGTGCGGCATTCCACCGAACCGCCCAGACCTTCGATGAGTTGTTTCAGAGCAAAGGCCGCCTCGACCGGCACCAGATCGCCGATCAGACCGGCAACTTTCTTGCCCTTCATTGCAGTTGCCACGGCATCCAGCGCCTCGGGCCATGTGGCGGGGCGCAGTTTGCCATCAACACGCACATAAGGCTTGTCCAGACGCTGGCGACGCAGACCGTCCCAGACGAAACGGGTCTTGTCAGAGATCCACTCTTCGTTCACGCCGTCATGGTTGCGCGGCAGGATCCGCATGACTTCGCGGCCCTTGGTGTCCACGCGGATGTTCGAGCCAAGCGCGTCCATCACGTCGATGGTTTCGGTCTTGGTCAGCTCCCAGGGGCGGGCGGTAAACGCATAGGGTTTCGAAGTCAGCGCACCAACCGGGCAAAGATCGATGATATTGCCCTGCAGGTTCGAATCCAGCGTCTCGTTCAGGTAGGAGGTGATCTCCGCATCTTCGCCGCGACCGGTCTGACCCATCTGAGTGATGCCGGCGACTTCGGTGGTGAAACGCACGCAGCGGGTGCAGGAAATGCAACGGGTCATGGCGGTGCCGACCAGCGGTCCCAGATCCAGATCATCCACGGCACGCTTGGCTTCACGGAAGCGAGAGAAGTCGACGCCATAGGCCATCGCCTGATCCTGCAGATCGCATTCGCCGCCCTGGTCGCAGATCGGGCAATCGAGCGGGTGGTTGATCAGGAGGAACTCCATCACGCCTTCGCGGGCCTTCTTCACCATCGGTGAATTGGTTTTTACCACCGGTGCCTGACCCTCGGGGCCGGGGCGCAGATCGCGGACCTGCATGGCGCAGGAGGCTGCGGGCTTGGGCGGGCCGCCAACGACTTCGACCAGGCACATACGGCAGTTGCCGGCGATGGACAGGCGTTCGTGATAGCAGAAACGCGGGATCTCTACCCCGGCCTCCTCGCACGCCTGGATCAGGGTCATGGCCCCGTCCACCTCAATCTCGGTTCCGTCAATGTTGATCTTGCGGAGGTCAGACATGGTCTATTTCGCCCTCAGTAAAACGCCGATCGCGCTGTTGTTCTTAATTTCCGTACGTCCGAACGCACAGAAGGATTCCGGTTTTCCGTATGAGACGCCACGGCTTGCAAACAGTGTCTCTCCCTTTGCCCGCATCCGGGCCTTTTCCGTGTCCGAGCCGATGTAGGCGCGGATTTCAGTGTCCGAATAGCCAAGGTCATTGGCCCGCGCGCGCAGGCGTCGCAACTCTCCGGCGCCCTTCCAGAATCGCGCACTCAGGCTGTCGCAGTGATCGGCGATCTCTTTGGCGACAGCGACGGCAAACAGCGGTTCTTCGATTTCCGCGACCGAGCGCAGCGGCGGCTTCGCCAGCAGCGACGATGGCACCAGCGCCAGCGCGACAGCGGACACAAATGACAGAACAACCCGTTTCACATGACTCTCCTTCTTTGCGGAGCGCCAATGGAACGGGGAGCCTGCGTCGTTATGCAATAACGCCGGGCCAGGATATGAGGCCATACCGATCACGTGTCGCAGGTCCCGTGGAAAATCGCGGTGTCGCCATCAAGGCGCAGCTCGGCCTCGGGGTCGTAGGGATCCACGTCCCAGATGATGTCGGAGGTGCCGTAACCGGCTTCACTCAGGCAATAGGTGACGCCAGCGTGATGCGCAGCCATACGCGCGCCCTTGAAGGATTGCGACGCCTTGGAGACCTCAACGCGAAAATCCGCGCGCGTGACCTTCTTGTCCACCGGTTTGGCCTTCGCCTTGAACGCCACGCCATCATAGAGCGTGCGGTCGCTGAAGGAACTGCCACAGCCAGCCAGAACTGCCGCCGACAGCAACAGGACACCTGCGGATTTCAGTTTCCGGTTCATCGTGCCCCCTCCCCGTCGCAGCTGCACAGACCCCATGCCCCCAGACACAGCACAGCCGCCCGGGCAGAAACGCCTGCCTGGCCGGATGTCATTGTGAGGGTAAAATTGCTCATCATGGGTTCTGCTATCTGCCTGTTTTTTGTTCTTATTCAGCCGCCATCGCGCCCATGCGGCCCGACTTTTGCGCCTTGATACGGTCTTCGATCTCTTCGCGGAAGTTGCGGATCAGGCCCTGGATCGGCCAGGCCGCCGCGTCGCCAAGGGCGCAGATGGTGTGGCCTTCGACCTGCTTGGTCACATCCCACAGCATGTCGATTTCTTCCGGTTCCGCCTGACCTTTGACCAGACGATCCATCACGCGCATCATCCAGCCGGTGCCTTCGCGGCAGGGTGTACACTGGCCGCAGCTTTCGTGCTTGTAGAATTTGGACAGACGCCAGATCGCCTTGATGATGTCGGTCTGCTTGTCCATCACGATGACCGCCGCAGTGCCAAGGCCGGAACCCAGCTCACCGCGCAGGTAATCAAAATCCATGATCGCATCGCGCATGTTTTCACCGCGCACACAAGGCACCGAGGAACCACCCGGGATCACCGCCAGCAAATTGTCCCAGCCGCCGCGAATGCCGCCGCAATGCTTTTCGATCAGTTCCTCGAAGGAAATCGACATCGCCTCTTCGACGACGCAGGGGTTGTTGACGTGGCCCGAGATCGCAAACAGCTTGGTGCCCGCGTTGTTGGGGCGACCAAAGCCCGCAAACCATTCAGCGCCGCGGCGCAGGATGGTGGGAACGACGGCGATGGATTCGACGTTGTTCACCGTGGTCGGGCAGCCATAAAGACCCGCGCCCGCCGGGAACGGCGGCTTCATGCGGGGCATGCCCTTCTTGCCTTCAAGGCTTTCAATCAGGGCGGTTTCCTCGCCGCAGATATAGGCACCGGCACCGTGGTGCAGGAAGACGTCGAAGTCCCAGCCCGACCCAGCAGCGTTCTTGCCCAGAAGGCCCTTGTCGTAGCATTCGTCGATGGCCGCCTGCAGGGCCTCGCGCTCGCGGATGTATTCGCCGCGAAGATAGATATAGCAGGTGTGGGCGTTCATCGCGAAAGAGGCAATCAGCGCACCTTCGATCAGCGTATGCGGATCGTGGCGCATGATTTCGCGGTCTTTACAGGTGCCTGGTTCGGATTCATCCGCGTTGATCACCAGATAGGCCGGGCGACCATCGCTTTCCTTGGGCATGAAGGACCATTTGAGGCCAGTGGGGAAGCCCGCACCGCCGCGACCACGCAGGCCGGAGTCCTTCATGGTCTGGATGATCCAGTCACGCCCCTTTTCGATCAGACCGGCGGTACCATCCCAGTGGCCGCGCGCCTGAGCGCCTTTGAGCGTCCGCTCATGCATACCGTACAGGTTGGTAAAGATCCGGTCCTGGTCCTTCAGCATGTCTGCCTACCTTTGGTTGTCCTGACGCATGCGCCAGAGTTGAACGATGTTGACCCCTGCATAGATCATCCCCGCCAGCGCGAGAAAATCGAACAGAAGCGCATAACGGCCCGGCAATCCCATCGCCGGACCAATGATCAGGGACAAAGCGAGCCATGCGAGCATGGTTCCGGCAATCACCAGGGCGATGTGGCGCCCCTTGGCTGCGATGGCTTTGTCCTGTTCAGCGCTCATTGGGTCCCAATGTCTGCTCCCCCGCCCCCGGTTCAGAGGCGGAAGACGGGTTAATCTTTGTAGCGACCGTCGTCTTTGGCCTTCTTGGCGAACTCGGTCTCTTCACCAGCGGCGAGCTGTTTGGATTGCTCGATCCAGCCATCGCGTTCGATGCGGCCCTTGAACTTTAAGCGGCTGTCGACCCATGCGATTTCGGCTTCGGTCCATTTGGCGATCTGGTCAAAGTGGAAGAAGCCGAGTTCATTCAGCGTCTCTTCCAGCTTGGGACCAACGCCTTTCAGCATCTTCAGATCATCGGCCTTGCCACCGCGGGCTTCGCTCAGCGTCTCAGGCGCGCTTTCTTCAACCGATTTGGCGGCTGCCCCTTCGGGCGACGCAGGCTCAGCGGCTTTCTTGGCCGGAGCTTTCTTCGGTGCGGGCTTAGCCTCGGCAGCCTGTTTGGCAGCCGGTTTAGCCGCTTCGGGCGCCTTCGGAGGCTGACCTTCGGCAGCGCGGCCAGCGACGACGCCGTCCTTGCCAACCCAAGGGGTCAAGATCGGAACTTCATCGCCCTGAATGCGCTTGACGCTGTCGCCCAGATCCACGGCCAGCTGCACAGACGCGTTATACTGCGTCTTGCCACTGTCGTATTCGGTGAGCGACGTCAGGCCCGATTTCGGCTCGGCCGCGTAACGCCCGTTCTGCGGCCCAGGAACAACCGGATTGCCTGCTGCCAGATCATCGAGGATCTTGGTGAAGCTTTCGGTGGTCAGATCCTCGAAGTAATCCTTGCCGATCTGCGCCATCGGCGCGTTCGTGCAGGACCCGAGGCATTCCACCTCTTCCCAGGAGAACTTGCCATCGGCAGACACGGTGTGCGGCTTCGGCGCGATCTTTTCCTTGCAGACTGCGATCAGATCCTCGGCGCCGCAGATCATGCAGGAAGTGGTGCCACAGACCTGCACGTGGGCAACGGATCCGGTCGGGACCAGCTGGAACATGAAGTAAAAGGAGGCAACTTCAAGAACGCGGATATAGGCCATGCCCAGCATATCCGCGATATATTCAATCGCGGGC
The DNA here is from genome assembly GCF_001678945.1 of Phaeobacter gallaeciensis. NCBI lineage: Bacteria > Pseudomonadati > Pseudomonadota > Alphaproteobacteria > Rhodobacterales > Roseobacteraceae > Phaeobacter > Phaeobacter gallaeciensis. Next base: position 3,650,762 of record NZ_CP015124.1, on the reverse strand, counting down.
TTGGTGACCCAGCCTTCCTGCTCCTGGGCACGCCACAGCAGCGGAATAACCGCAGAGGCCTGACGCCCCTCGGGGTATTTGGTGAGTTGCGCTTCGGCCCACTTCTGGTTGTCGGGCGTGAAGGCAAAGCTTTCGGGTTGTTCGGAATGCAGACGACGAAGCATTAGCGGTCAATCTCTCCAAATACGACGTCCATGGTGCCAATGATGGCAGCCACGTCGGCAAGTTGGTGACCCTTGGCCACATGGTCCATGGCTTGCAGGTGCAGGAAGCCCGGCGCGCGCAGCTTGGCGCGGTAGGGTTTGTTGCTCCCGTCCGCCACAAGATAGACGCCGAATTCGCCCTTCGGCGCTTCGACAGCGGCGTAGACTTCGCCCTCGGGCACGTGGAACCCTTCGGTGTAAAGCTTGAAGTGGTGGATCAGGCTTTCCATCGAGGTCTTCATGTCGCCGCGTTTCGGCGGGGTCAGCTTGCCACGGGCCAGCACATCGCCGGTGGCTTCGCGCAGCTTGTGGATGGCCTGACGAATGATCGACAGCGACTGGCGCATCTCCTCCATACGGACGAGGTAGCGATCATAACAGTCGCCATTCTTACCGACAGGGATCTGGAAGTCGAACTCGTCGTAGCATTCATAGGGCTGCGCACGGCGCAGGTCCCATGCAAGGCCGGAACCGCGTACCATGACGCCAGAGAAACCGTAGTCCTGGATCTCCTGCTCGTTCACCACGCCAATGTCGCAGTTACGCTGCTTGAAAATGCGGTTTTCGGTCAGAAGCCCGTCGATATCAGCCAAAACTTTGGGGAATTCGATCGCCCATTCTTCGATATCGTCGATCAGTTCATCCGGCAAATCCTGATGCACGCCGCCGGGACGGAAATACGCCGCGTGAAGGCGGGCACCACAGGCGCGCTCGTAGAAGATCATCAGCTTCTCGCGCTCTTCAAACCCCCACAGCGGCGGGGTCAGCGCACCGACGTCCATCGCCTGCGTGGTGACGTTCAAGAGGTGGTTCAGGATGCGGCCGATTTCCGAGTAGAGCACCCGGATCAGCGAGGCCCGGCGGGGAACTTCGACACCGCAAAGCTTTTCGATTGCCAGACACCATGCGTGTTCCTGGTTCATCGGCGCCACATAGTCGAGGCGGTCGAAATACGGCAGGTTCTGCAGGTAGGTGCGGCTTTCCATCAGCTTTTCTGTGCCACGGTGCAACAGGCCGATGTGCGGGTCGCAGCGTTCAACGATCTCGCCGTCCAGCTCCAGCACCAAACGCAGCACGCCATGCGCCGCCGGGTGCTGCGGGCCGAAGTTGATGTTAAAGTTGCGGATCTTCTGTTCGCCCGTCAGGGCGTCTTCGAAACCTTTGGAGCCGTCCATCATTTCGCCCCCTCTTTTTCATCGCCGGGCAGGATGTATTCGGCACCCTCCCACGGGGACATAAAGTCAAACTGGCGGTATTCCTGAACCAGGCTTACGGGTTCGTAGACAACACGCTTCTGCGCCTCGTCATAGCGAACCTCGGTATAGCCGGTGGTCGGGAAATCCTTGCGCAGCGGATGGCCGCGGAAGCCATAGTCCGTCAGGATGCGGCGCAGGTCCGGGTGACCGGTGAAGAGGATCCCGAACATGTCGAAGACCTCACGCTCGAACCAGTTGGCCGAGGGGTGCAGATCGACAATCGAGGGGACCATTTCATCTTCGCGTACGGAAACCCGCAGGCGGATACGCTGGTTCTGGTACATCGACAGGAAGTGATAGACCACGTCGAACCGCTTGGTCCGCTCGGGGTAATCGACTGCCGTGATATCGACCAGGGTGGAAAACTTGCAGGTCGCATCGGCTTTCAGAAAGTCGACCAGCGCCGCGATATTCGCAGGCGCCACGTCCACGTTCAGCTCACCATGGGACACATCCCAGGACAGCACGCATTCGGGGCGCTTAGCCGCGATCTGGGTCCCGAGTTCGTTCAGTGCTTCAGTCATCATCAATTCTCCAACCAAAGCCGATCAGCGGACCAGGGTGCCGGTGCGGCGGATTTTGCGCTGCAGCTGCATCAGACCATAGAGCAGAGCCTCTGCGGTCGGCGGGCAGCCGGGCACATAGACGTCGACCGGAACGATGCGGTCGCAACCGCGCACAACCGAGTAGCTATAGTGATAGTACCCACCGCCGTTGGCACAGGAGCCCATCGAGATCACGTAACGCGGTTCGGGCATCTGGTCGTAAACCTTGCGCAGCGCCGGGGCCATCTTGTTGGTCAGCGTGCCCGCAACGATCATCACATCCGACTGACGCGGAGAGGCGCGCGGCGCGATACCGAAGCGTTCGGCGTCGTAGCGCGGCATCGAGGTGTGCATCATCTCAACGGCGCAGCAGGCCAGACCAAAGGTCATCCAGTGCAGCGACCCGGTGCGGGCCCAGTTGATGATGTCCTCGGCCGAAGTCAGCAGGAAGCCTTTGTCCTGTAGTTCGGCGTTCAGGGCCTGGGTGACGACTTCCTTGTCGACGCCCGCCGTATTGGCTCCGGTCATCACTCCCATTCCAGGGCCCCCTTCTTCCATTCATAGGCAAAGCCGGCTGTCAGCACGCCCAGGAACACCATCATCGACCAGAAGCCTGCGTCGCTCATGTCCTTGAAGCCGACGGCCCAGGGAAACAGGAAGGCGATTTCCAGATCGAAAATGATGAACAGAATCGACACCAGGTAAAAGCGCACATCGAATTTCATACGGGCGTCATCGAAGGCGTTGAAACCACATTCGTAAGCACTTACTTTTTCCGGGTCGGGATTGCGTACGGCGAGCACAACTGCTGCCAGAATAAGAACAATTCCAAGGCCGATAGCGACGGCCAGAAACACCAGGATCGGGAGGTATTCCCGCAACATCTCTTCCACGAGTGGCTCCTTTCCGCGCGCGCGGATTCTCGCGCGCCGTCAATTGGCGTGTTGACTTGGGGCCGTGTCTACTCCCCTGCCCCCCGACCGTCAACACAGGCATTTGGTTTGGCTAAAGCTTCCTTTAACAGCGCGGCGTGGGCACATCACATGGCCCGCAAACGCATATAAATATGCATATTTTTCTATATATAAGAAAAGAACAGCGCGCCCAAAATTTGGGCGCGCCTGAGGGAAATACTCGGTCTTTGGCAAGGCCGCGAAACCGCCTTTAAACCCGTGTCTGAGGCCCCTCTCAGACCCGTTTCAGACCTGCCAGCTGGGTTTGCGTTTGTCGAAAAATGCCGCGATGCCCTCGGAGGCTTCGCCGCCTTCCCAACGGTCAACCAGCGCCTTGATGGTGTGGTCGATGGTGGCGTCGTCCAGACGCGGACCCAGATCGCGGGTCAGTTTTTTCGCTGCGGCGACCGCGCCCGGGGCGCAAGCCATGTAGGGGGCGACCTCTGCCTCGACCGCTTCGGCCAGTTGATCGGCTGGAACGATTCTGGCGAGCAGCCCCAGATCGACTGCCTCGGCTGCGCCAAACAGACGAGCCGACATGAAGACACGGCGCGCGCGCGCTTCGCCCATGCGGGCAATCACATAGGGGCCGATGGTAGCCGGGATCAGGCCTAGTTTGGTTTCCGTCAGCCCCATCTTCAGATGATCGACACCAATCGCCACATCGCAGACCGAGGCCATGCCAACACCGCCGCCAAAGGCATTGCCCTGAATCGCTCCGATCAGTGGCTTGGGCAGGGTGTTGAGCAGCATCAACATTTCCGCCAGCACCCGCGCCTCTTTCGCGCGGGTTTCCGCGTCCGCTGTCATCTGCGCCTGCATCCAGCCGAGATCGCCGCCCGCGCAAAAGCTTTTTCCCGCGCCGGTCAGTACCACGACGCGGACCTTGTCATCGGCGGCAAGGTCCTGTGCGGCCTGTTTCAGCTCCAGCAGCATCTCGCCAGACATGGCGTTGTGCTTCTCGGGCCGGTTCAGGGTCAGGGTCGCCACGCCGCGCGCATCGGTCTCAAGGGTAATCGTGTTGAACATCGTATCGCTCTCTTTTTCTAAAATCGCGCTATCAGACCACGCCGCGCATGGCGCGAGCCACCTCGGCAGCCTCATCCAGCACCCGCGCATCGAGCCCGGTGTCATATCCCAGCGCCGTCAGATGAGCATGCACTGTTTCCGTCGCCACATTTCCCGCGGCGCCCGGCGCATAGGGGCAGCCGCCCAGCCCGCCGACGGCGGCATCAAACACCCGCACGCCCTGCGCAAGCGAGGCGTCGATATTGGCAATCGCCCGCCCGGCGGTGTCATGATAATGTCCGGCCAGTTTCTCGACAGGCACACGTGCCTTTACGGCCTCTAGCATTTTCGTGATCGTTTCCGGCGTCCCCTGTCCGATGGTGTCGCCCAAAGAGACCTCATAGCAGCCGAGTTCAAACAACCGCTCAGCCACTTCTGCCACCTTTTCCGGCGGGGTTGCGCCATCATAGGGGCAATCGGTCACGCAGGAGACATAGCCCCGCACCGGTAGGTCGATCTTCTTCGCGGCCTCAAGGATGGGCACGAAACGCTCGATGCTCTCGGCAATGCTGGCGTTGATATTGGCTTTGGAAAATCCTTCGGAGGCCGAGGCAAAGACGGCGATTTCATCCGCCTTGGCCGCCACCGCGTCCTCGTATCCCCGCATGTTGGGCGTCAGCGCCGCATAAGAGACCCCGGGCGCGCGTTTGATACCCGCCAGAACCTCACCGCTACCAGCCATCTGCGGCACCCATTTGGGGGAGACAAAGCTCGCCACCTCTATTCGCCGGAAGCCCGCGCGTGACAGGCAATCCACCAGGGTAATCTTTTCCGCCACCGGAATCGCCCGCTTTTCATTCTGAAGCCCGTCACGCGGGCCCATTTCGAAAATTTCAACGCTTTGCGTCATGGCGCGCCCTCCCCCGGCAATCCTGCCAACGTTATCCTGTCGCATTGGCAGCCCCCTGCCGCCAACGCAGTTTCTTTACGAGTGCCGATCAGTCTTCGGCCTCCTCCAGCCGCACCAGCGCGGCTCCGGCCTCGACCTGATCGCCAGCGGCGGCCAGAACTTCTGCCACGGTACCATCACGGGCAGCCAGCAGCGAATGCTCCATCTTCATGGCTTCGAGAATGGCAAGGCGATCACCTTCCTTCACCTTCTGGCCCGCTTCGGCGAAGACCGCCTTGACCAGACCCGGCATCGGTGCCTCGATCAAGTTCATGTCACCCCCGGCAGCCGACGCCCGATCCAACGGATCGATCACCTCGAACTGGATCCCGTAGCCATCGAAAACGGTGATCGTGTTCCCGGCCTGCGCCATCGGCGGCAGACGGTCGCCGCCCAGAACCCAGGCACCTCCGATACGGTTTGCCACGACCTGATCCTCACCGATGGCCCAGATCTGGCGATCCGGCCCGTCCACCTCGACCATGGCTTCGAACTCTTCGCCCTGATGGCTGAGATGGACCGAACGGTGCATGTCGGACCACAGGGTAAAACCGGTGTCCCAGTCGGTGTTGGTCAGTCCCAGCGCCTGCATCCCGGCAGCGGCCTTGTGCTCGGGCTTGACCATGGGTGCCTGCACCAGTTGATCCAGATCCCGCGCGATGAGGCCGGTATCGACATCACCCGCAGAGAAGCCGTCGTGTGCGGCCAATGCGCCAAGGAAGGCAAGGTTGGTTACCGTACCGCCCACTTGCGTTTCCGCCAAAGCCTGCGACAGGCGCGACAGGGCCACTGCGCGGGTGGGGCCATGCACGATCACCTTGGAGATCATCGGATCATACCAAGGGCTGATGGTGTCCCCTGCCCGCACGCCACTGTCGGCGCGGCAGCTTGCGGGGAATTGCAGATGCGTCAGCGTACCGGTTGCAGGCAGGAAGCCCTTTGGCACGTCTTCGGCATAAAGCCGCGCTTCAAAGGCGTGACCGGTGATGGTCAGCTCGTCCTGCTGTTGCGGCAGGCTTTCACCCGAAGCCACGCGCAGCTGCCATTCCACCAGATCGACGCCGGTGATCAGTTCGGTGACCGGATGTTCCACCTGCAGGCGGGTGTTCATCTCCATGAACCAGAACCCGTCGGGGCGCAGCCCGTTGGAGCCATCGACGATGAATTCCACCGTACCGGCGCCTTTATAGCCAATCGCCTCGGCCGCGCGCACACCTGCGCGGCCCATGGCCTCGCGCATTTCCTCGGTCATACCGGGCGCAGGTGCCTCTTCGATGACCTTCTGGTGACGGCGCTGCAGCGAGCAGTCCCGCTCGAACAGGTGCACCGCTGTGGTGCCATCGCCAAAGACCTGCACTTCGATATGGCGGGGTTGCTGGATGTATTTCTCGATCAAGACATCCGGGTTGCCAAAGGCCGTGGTGGCTTCGCCCTGCGCGCTTTTCAACGCCTCGTCGAAATCCTTTGGATCCTCGACCAGACGCATACCCTTGCCACCGCCACCGGCGACCGCCTTGATCAGGACGGGATAGCCGATGGTATCGGCAGCGCCCGACAGATGCTCGGGGTCCTGGTTCTTGCCGTGATAGCCGGGCACAACGGGCACGCCCGCCTCTTCCATCAGTGCCTTGGCCGCGTCTTTCAGTCCCATCTTGCGGATCGCATCCGCCGAGGGGCCGATGAACACAAGGCCAGCCGCCTCTACCGCGTCCACGAACTCGGGGTTTTCCGACAGGAAGCCATAGCCCGGATGGATCGCCTGAGCGCCGGTGGCCTTGGCGATGGCGATGATCTCATCCCCCAGAAGGTAGCTGTCGGCGGGCGCAGAGCCGGTGCCGATGTGAACTGCCTCATCCGCCATGGCCACATGTTTCGCGGCCCGGTCGGCGTCTGAGTAGATGGCCACGGTTTTCACGCCCATGGCGCGGGCGGTTTCCATGACACGGCAGGCGATCTCGCCCCGGTTTGCGATCAGAATCTTGTCAAACATCTTTGTGGTCTCCGAAATCACGGACCAGACGAAAGGTCTCAACCATCATCGGTGCGTTTTGGTGAAAGCGACCCGTACGGGTCAGGTAGCTTTCGTACCCCGCCCGCCAGTGCTCCAAGTCTTTGAATTCTCCCTGCGGCGGAACCATCTCTGCCGTTACGTCGCAAAAGCGGACCTTGTCCACCTTCACGGTTTCGGTGGCGCAGGCGGCCGTTCCGTCCCAGTTCAACACGATATCCACGCGCCCCACCTCGGGAAAGCTTTCCAGGCCATCGTCGAAGACCGACCAAGCCTCGCAGCTGACGGTCTTTGCGCCCGAGCGGATCAGGCCGATGATTTCGGCATTCAAGGCAGATGAATCGCCGGGGCGATAGCTTTGCGCAACGGGAAATGCTGCGAGGGCCTCTTCGAGGGGGATCATCGTTGCCTTACCTCACATCCGGAACACGCCAAAGCGTGTGTCTTCAATCGGGGCATTCAAAGCGGCGCTCAGCGACAGGGCCAGCACCTCGCGGGATTTTCGCGGGTCGATGATGCCATCGTCCCAAAGCCGCGCCGAGGCATAAAGCGGGTGGCTCTGCTCCTCGAACATCTCGATGGTGGGGCGCTTGAACTCGGCCTCCTCCTCGGCGCTCCAGCTGCCGCCCTGGCGCTCGATGGCGTCGCGTTTCACGGTGGCGAGAACGCCCGCCGCCTGCTCGCCGCCCATCACCGAGATCCGGCTGTTCGGCCAGGTCCACAGGAAGCGTGGCTGATAGGCCCGGCCCGACATGCCGTAGTTGCCAGCCCCAAAGGAGCCGCCCACCAGCATGGTGACTTTCGGTACATTGGTCGTTGCCACCGCTGTCACCATCTTGGCACCATGGCGGGCGATGCCTTCGTTCTCGTACTTGCGGCCCACCATGAAGCCGGTGATGTTCTGCAGGAAGACCAGCGGGATCTTACGCTGGGAGCACAGCTCCACGAAATGCGCGCCCTTCTGCGCGGCTTCGGAGAACAGCACACCGTTGTTGGCGATGATGCCCACCGGGCAGCCCTTCACATGGGCAAAGCCGGTGACCAGCGTTTCGCCAAAGCGCGGCTTGAACTCGTCAAAGCGCGACCCATCCACCAGACGCGCGATCACCTCGCGGATGTCATAAGGCGTGCGCAGATCACCGGGCACCACGCCAAGGATTTCTTCAGGGTCATAGGCGGGCTCTTCCGGGCTGGCCCAGTTGACGCCCAGCGGCTTGGTAATGTTGAGCGACTGCACCGCGCGCCGCGCCAGCGCCAGCGCGTGGGTGTCATCCTCGGCCAGATAATCGGCCACACCAGAGAGGCGCGTGTGCACATCACCGCCGCCCAGGTCTTCGGCGGAAACCACCTCACCCGTTGCGGCCTTCACCAGCGGAGGACCAGCAAGGAAGATGGTCCCCTGTTCCTTGACGATGATGGTCACATCCGACATCGCCGGTACATAGGCGCCGCCTGCGGTGCAGGAGCCCATGACCACGGCGATTTGCGGGATGCCTTTTGCGGACATGCGCGCCTGATTGTAGAAGATCCGGCCAAAGTGATCGCGGTCCGGGAAGACCTCGTCCTGGTTGGGCAGGTTGGCGCCGCCACTGTCCACCAGATAGATGCACGGCAGGCGGTTTTCCTCGGCGATCTCCTGCGCGCGCAGGTGCTTTTTCACCGTCATTGGGTAGTAGGTGCCGCCCTTCACGGTGGCATCGTTGCAGACCACCATGACCTCTTGCCCGTGGACGCGGCCGATGCCCGCGATCACGCCTGCGGCAGGAGCGGCGCCATCATACATACCATGGGCTGCCGTCGCGCCGACCTCCAGAAACGGAGAGCCCGGATCCAGAAGGTTCGCCACCCGGCGGCGCGGCAGCATCTTGCCCCGGCTTTCATGTCGGGCGCGGGATTTCTTACCGCCGCCCATGCGCGCGGCCTCCGCCGCCTCGTTGATCTGCGCCAGCGCCTCCAGATGCGCGGCGCGGTTCTGTTTGAAGCCTTCGGAGGAAGGCATTGCCTTGGATTGAAGTTTCATACGGAAGACTCCTGTTCAGCGGCCGCACGGGCCTTCAGTTCCTTGCGGATCACTTTGCCGGTCACGGTCATCGGCAAGGCGTCCAGAAATGCGATTTCACGGGGGTAGGAATAATGGGCCAGACGGCCCTTGACGTAGTCCTGCAGTTCTTTCTCGGTGGCCGCAGCGCCCTCTTTCAGCACCACATAGGCCTTGACGATCTCGGTGCGCATCGGGTCGGGCTTGCCAACGACGCCGACGGTGGCGACGCTGGGATGGGTCAGCAGGCAATCCTCGATCTCGGCCGGGCCGATGCGATAGCCGGAGGAGGTGATCACATCATCCTCACGGCCCACGAACCGCAGATAGTCGCCCTCCCAGATGCCGCGATCGCCTGTGATCAGCCAGTCGCCGTGGAATTTCTCGGCCGTCTCCTTGGGGCGGTTCCAATATTCCAGCATCATCGAGGCAGAGCCGCGCCGCACCGCCACATCGCCCTCCTGATCGGTGGGATTGCCATTAGCATCAATGACAGCGACCTCATGTCCTGGCACCGCCTTGCCGATGCAGCCCGGACGCGGCGGGTAATCCACGCCGCAGGAGGAGGCGACCATATTGCATTCTGTCTGCCCGTAGAATTCGTTGATGGTGAGGCCAAAAGCCTCCTGCGCCCAGGCCAGCATCTCGGCCCCCAAGGGCTCACCACCCGAAGCGACCGAGCGCAGGCCCGGCACCGCCTTCCCTGCGGCCTTCAGCATGCGCAGCGCGGTTGGCGGGAAGAAGATGTTGCGTACATCTCCGCGCGTGATCAGATCGACGCAGGCCTCAGGCGTGAATTTGTCGAGCCGCGCCGCGACGACCGGCACGCCCAGCGCTAGCCCTGGCATCAGCACATCGAACAGCCCGCCGATCCAGGCCCAATCGGCAGGGGTCCAGATGCAATCGCTCGGCTGGCCCAGGTGATCATGGCTGATGGCGACGCCCGGTAGATGGCCGGTCAACACCCGGTGGGCGTGCAGCGCGCCCTTGGGGCTGCCGGTGGTGCCGGAGGTATATATAAGGACAGCCGGGGTTTCCGGGCCGGTCGCGGCAAAGGGCACCGGGGCGCCGTCAATGCCTGCGTCCCGCACCATCACCGCCTCGGCCAGATCACCCAGCAGCAGCGCACCCTCGGGATCGGTCAGCACGAAACGCACCCCCGCATCCCCGGCGCGCGAGGCCAGCGCATCGTGCTGGAACAGCTTGAACAAGGGCACCGAAATGGCGCCGACCTTCCAGATCGCGAGATGCGCGGCAGCACACCAGGGCGACTGGCTGAGCAGCACACCCACCCGGTCGCCCGGCTGGATCCGCGACAGAAGATAGCGCGCCAGACCATCGACCATCGCCGCCAGTTCCCCATGGGAAATGTCGCGCCGCGCGGCGCCGGTCAGATCGATCAGCGCCAGCGCATCTGCCGGGTGATCCATGGCCTGTGCCGCCATATTGAGCCGCTCTCGCAGATCCCAGCGACCATCGGGCGTCAGCCCCGGAATGCTACAATAGTCCTGCATAGTCAGATCTTCCTAAATCGCATGGCAGGCATGCGCGTTTTGTGGTGCATTTCAAAGGCTCGGCACAAACCTGCTTGATCCAGATCAGAGACGTTTTCGCCTCCATCGCGCATGATCCCGGCGTACTCGAAAGAAAAGGGATCTTCCCCATGAAACGCATCGTTTCCGCCCTCGCCCTCTCTGCTGCATGCGCCGCCTTTGCGGCCCCGGCCCTTGCCCAGTCGCAAGGCGACTGGACCTTCGGTGCGGGGATCGCCAACGTGAACCCCAAATCGAACAACGGCACGTTGGCCGGGGGTGCCGCAACGGTCAGCGATGAAACGCAACTGTCTCTGACAGTTGAATATTTCATCCGCGACAACCTTGGCATCGAACTCTTGGCCGCGACCCCGTTCGAGCATGACGTCACCATCGCCGGTGTCGGCTATGCCGGTTCGACCAAGCAGTTGCCGCCGACCCTGTCGCTGAACTACCACTTCCCGACCAACAGCAAGATCACGCCCTTCGTCGGCATTGGTGTGAACTACACCACCTTCTTTGAAGAAAGCTCGCCGCTTGGCGTGCTGAACCTTGATGACAGCTGGGGTCTTGCGCTCAACGCCGGTGCGGACTGGCAAGTGTCGGACAACGGTGCGCTGCGTCTGAACGTGCGCTACATGGATATCGAGACCGACGCCTTCCTGAACGGTGCCGCGATCGGTACCGCCGAGATTGATCCGGTTGTTGTGGGTGTTGCCTACGTCCACCGCTTCTGACCCTCTGATCCGGTTTCCCGGGCGGGCGCTGCCGCCTGCCCGGACCACAGACAAGCCCGCGTGCCTTCCCTCGGTCACGCGGGCTTACTGCTTTTACATGGTTGCCATCAGCTCGCGGCCGATCAGCATGCGGCGGATTTCCGAGGTGCCTGCGCCGATTTCCATCAGCTTGGCATCGCGGAAGATCCGGCCCACCGGATTGTCAGACAGATAACCGGCACCGCCAAAGGCCTGCACCGCCTGGTGCGCCTGCACCATTGCCTGCTCAGAGGCATAAAGGCAGCAAGCCGCCGCGTCTTGGCGCGTCACCGTGCCATTGTCGCAGGCCTTGGCCACTTCGTAGATATAGGCGCGCGAGGAATTCATCGCCGTGTACATATCGGCGATCTTGCCCTGCATCAGCTGGAAGCTTCCGATCGGCTTGCCGAACTGCTTGCGCTCTTTCATGTAGGGCATCATCTCGTCCATGCAGGCGGCGATGATACCGCTGCCGATGCCCGCCAGAACCACGCGTTCGTAATCAAGGCCGGACATCAAGACCTGAACGCCCCTGCCCTCTTCGCCCAGCACGTTCTCAAATGGCACTTCGCAGTCTTCAAAGATCAGCTCGCCGGTGTTGGAGCCACGCATGCCCAGCTTGTCGAAATGCACTGAGGTCGAGAACCCCTTGAACTCTTTCTCGATCAGGAAGGCGGTGATGCCCTTGGAGCCTGCTTCGGGATCGGTCTTGGCGTAGACCACCAGCGTGTCGGCATCGGGGCCGTTGGTGATCCAGTATTTGTTACCGTTGAGGCGGTAATGATCGTTGCGCTTTTCCGCCCGCAGGGACATCGACACAACATCAGAGCCGGCGCCCGCTTCGGACATCGCCAGGGCGCCGACGTGTTCACCCGAAATCAGCCGGGGCAGGTATTTCTTCTTCTGCTCGGCATTGCCGTTCAGCTTGATCTGGTTGACGCAAAGGTTGGAGTGCGCACCATAAGACAAGGACACCGAGGCGCTGGCGCGGGCAATTTCCTCGACCGCGATGGTATGGGCCAGATAGGACATCCCGGCTCCGCCGAATTCCTCGGGGACGGTGATACCCAGAAGACCGAGCTCACCCATCTCCTGCCACAGCTCGGCGGGGAATTCGTTCTTCTGATCGATCTCCTGCGCCATCGGCTTGACGCGCTCTTGCGCCCAGCGGTGCACCATGTCGCGCAGGGCGTTTACATCTTCGCCCAGATCAAAAGTCATGCTTGCGTTGAACATCTCGCGTCTCCTCCCGAGTCATCGCGAATTATTTGAACATGTGTTCATTTATTGCCGACAAGCCACCACAGGTCAAGAGGTCACGTGGGGACACGAAAAGGCCGGACCCTGTCGGGGCCCGGCCAGTCGGAGTTGATTGGTTCTGAAAACAGCCTCTGCTGTGGTTCAGGCGCCCTGAAACACTGCACCGACCTCGGCGCGGATGATGCGGGCGATCTGGGCGCAGTCCTCAAGGCTGAAGGTCAGCGGAACCCGCATATCGACGATCCCCGCCAGAATGCGATCACTTTTGGGCAGCGACGGCGTCTCGGCGTAGCGCCAGCTGTCATAGCGGGAGGTAAAGGCCACGGGCTGCGGTTCACCAAACCACTTCAGCTCAACCCCGCGGGCGGCGCAGCGGCGCAGGACTTCCTGCACCCGGTCCGCAGCCCAATCCAGCAACAGAAACTGGATAGAAGAGCCGACATAGGTTTCCGCTACCGGGCGCTCCACGACGGTCAGGCCGGGCGTGCCGCGCACCCCGGTTTCGACCTCCCTGTAGCGTTCATTCCAGCGGGCGACCTGCACCTCCAGATCGCGCAGCTGGGGCCGCAGGATCGCCGCCCGCAGATTGTCCATCCGCCCAGAAATATTCGGGGTTTCGTATTTCACCCGTTCGAACACCTCTGGCCCCGGCGCGGCCAGATGACGGCCATAGAGCATGTAGGATCCGGACAGGATGATAGCCCGCGCGGCGACCTCCTCGTCATCGGTGATCAGCAATCCGCCCTCACCCGAGTTCACGTGCTTGTAGGTCTGGCAGGAATAGCAGCCCACCGTGCCATGCCGTCCCGAAAGGGTGCCATTCCAGGCCGCCCCCATGGTGTGGGCGCAATCCTCGATTACGGTGATCCCGGCGTCGTTGCAGATCTCCATCAGCCGGTCCATGTCACACAGATGCCCGCGCATATGGCTCAGCATCAGCACATCCGCCTGATCAGCCTTGGCGGTCAGATCCTCCAGATCGATGGTCAGATCCTCGGTCACATCCACATAGACCGGCGTGGCGCCGACAGCTGCGATGGAGCCCGGCACCGGCGCGAGGGTAAAGGCATTGGTCAGCACCCGGTCGCCATGTTTCACGCCAACCGCTCTTAGCGCGGTGGCCAGTGCGTAGCCGCCCGAAGCAACCGCCAGACAGTATTTCGCCCCCATCTGATCGGCGAATTCGCGCTCCAGCAGCGCGGTCTCTCCGGCCTCGTCGCCCGCAACATTGTAGCGGTGCAGACGGCCATGGCGCAGTACCTCCATCGCGGCGGAAATCGCCTCTTCGGGAATGGGTTCCTGCTGGGTGAAACTGCCAGTGAAAATCTCGCTCATGGCCTGTTTGTGAGCGCGGCCAGCTGCGGGGTCAAGGGGGAAGCCGCTGTCGCGCCCGGTTTCAGACGCGTGCGGAAGGACATCAGATCATCAGGGCAGCAATTCCGCCACCACCCCGGGCAGATCTTCATACCGGTGCAGCAGCGCCTCGGGATTCAGCGCCGCCATGTCATCGCCTGCAGGACCGAAGGTGACGAGGACCGAGGGCACGCCCGCCGCGGCGGATGTGTTGCGGTCGGTATCGCTGTCGCCAATCAGAACGGTGCGCGCGGGATCACCGCCCGCGCGGCGGGCCGCTTCGAACAAGGGCGCGGGATCGGGTTTTCGCACCGGCAGCGTATCGGCGCCCACAAGCGAGGCAAAGGCATCGCGCACGCCAAGGGATCGCATCAGATGCTCGGCCAGCGCCTCAGGCTTGTTGGTGCAGATGCCAACGCCATAGCCAGCCAGTTTTAACGCCTCGACGGCATCCATCGCGCCGGGATACAGAACGGTGTGGTGATCGATTGCGCCTTTGTACGCCTCCAGCAGCACGGGATAAAAGGTTTCGACAGTAGCGTCATCGTACTCATTGACCCGCTTCAGCCCCTCGGTCAGCATCCGCTTGCCACCGCGCAGGGCAATTGCCGCGTCGCCCGGGCGGGTCAGCAGATCGCCATGGCCCATCTGGCGGAAGCAGGCATTGGCCGCTGCCAGCAAATCCCCCGACGTGTCCGCCAGAGTACCATCCAGATCAAAGATCACTGTCCGCATATCGTCCCCTTTCGGCGCATTTCCGCCGCATGATGTTGCAAGCCGCAACCTAGTTTGATGGCGCAATGGCTTGCGCACCCACTGTTAGCGGATAAAACGGGGGCGCTGAAAAGACAAAGAGAAACATAACATGAGCACAGCCCTCGTCATCCTGGCCGCAGGCAAAGGCACGCGGATGAATTCGGATCTGCCTAAGGTCCTGCATCCCATCGCCCAGGCCCCCATGCTGGAACACGCCATGTCCGCCGGGCGCGCTTTGGAGCCGGAGCGGATCGTCGTGGTTGCCGGTCATGGCGCCGAAGCAGTGCGCGCCGCCGTGGCCGACATCGACGTGAGCGCCGAGGTTGTGCTGCAAGATGAACAGCTGGGCACAGGTCACGCAGTGGATCAGGCAAGGGAGGCGCTGGCCGGGTTTGATGGCGATGCGGTGGTTCTTTATGGCGACACGCCTTTTGTCAGCGGCGAGACCATCACCCGCATGATCGAAGCGCGCGCCAAGGCCGATCTGGTGGTTCTGGGCTTTGAGGCTGCTGACCCTGGCCGCTATGGGCGGCTTGTGATGGACGGCGACAGTCTGGAGCGGATCGTCGAGTTCAAGGACGCGAGCGAGACCGAACGCGCAATCACCTTCTGCAATTCCGGCCTGATGGCCTGCGCATCGCAGCTGATGTTCGAACTGATCGCCGAGATCGGCAACGACAATGCGGCGGGCGAATACTATCTCACCGATTTGGTGGAACTGGCCCGCGCCAAGGGCCTGCGCGTCACCGCCGTAGCCTGTGACGAGGCCGAAACGCTGGGCATTAACAGCCGCGCGGAACTGGCCCAGGCCGATGCGCTGTTCCAGAGCCGCGCCCGCGCCGAGGCGCTGGAAAATGGCGTCACCCTGATGGCGCCGGAAACCGTCTATTTCGCCTTTGACACCGTGGTCGGCCGCGATGCGGTCATCGAACCCAACGTGGTGTTCGGCCCTGGCGTCACGGTAGAAAGCGGCGCGTTGATCCGCGCCTTTTCGCATCTCGAAGGCTGCCACGTCAGCCGCGGCGCCAAGGTCGGCCCCTATGCCCGCCTGCGCCCCGGCGCCGAACTGGCAGAAGACACCCATATCGGCAACTTCGTCGAGATCAAGAACGCCGAAATCGCTGCTGGCGCCAAGGTCAATCATCTTTCTTACGTGGGCGATGCCTCGGTCGGCGAAGCCACCAATATCGGGGCCGGCACCATCACCTGCAACTATGATGGCGTAATGAAGCACCGGACCGAAATCGGCGCCCGCAGCTTTATCGGCTCCAACACCCTTCTGGTGGCACCGGTGCGCATCGGCGATGAGGCGATGACCGCCAGCGGCACCGTGGTGACAAAAAATGTCGACGATGGTGATCTGGCAATCTCGCGCAGCGCCCAGGAAAACAAACCCGGCCGCGCGCGAAAACTGATGGACATGCTGCGTGCCAAGAAGGCCCGCAAGGCAAAAGGAGGCGCGTAATGTGCGGAATCGTCGGAGTTCTTGGCAATCATGAAGCCGCGCCCCTGCTGGTGGAGGCGCTGAAGCGGCTGGAATACCGCGGCTATGACAGTGCCGGTATTGCCACCGTCAACGACGGCAAGCTGGAACGCCGCCGCGCTGTCGGCAAGCTGGTCAACCTCAGCGACCTGCTGGTGCATGAGCCGCTGGCGGGAAAATCCGGCATCGGCCACACCCGCTGGGCCACCCACGGCGAACCTTCGGTCAACAACGCGCACCCGCATCGTGCCGGCGCAGTGTCGGTCGTGCATAATGGCATCATCGAAAACTACCGCGACCTGCGGGCGGAACTGGCCAAGGAAGGGATCGAGTTTCAGACCGAAACCGATACCGAAACCGTCGCGCTGATGACAGAGCGCTACATGCGCGGTGGGCTGTCCGCCGCCGAGGCCGCACAGAAAACCCTGTCACGGCTGGAGGGCGCCTTTGCCCTCGCCTTCCTGTTCGACGGCGAAGAGGATTTGATGGTGGCCGCCCGCAAGGGCTCGCCCCTGGCGATCGGTCATGGCACCGGCGAAATGTTCGTCGGCAGTGATGCCATCGCCCTGGCGCCGCTTACGGATAAGATCACCTATCTTGAGGAAGGCGACTGCGCCGTCCTGACCCGCAGCAGCCTGGAGATCCGCGACGCAAACGGGGATCTGGCGAACCGCGAAATGCGCACCATTCAGATAGACGCAGCACAGGTCGACAAGGCCGGGCATAAGCATTTCATGGCCAAGGAAATCGCCGAACAGCCCACGGTCATTGCCGAAGCCATCCGCCACTACCTGCCAGTCGGCGAAGACGCGGTGCACCTGCCAGGAGACGGGATCGATTTCACAAAAATCGACCGGCTGACACTGGTCGCCTGTGGCACCGCCTTTTATGCCTGCCTCACTGCGAAATACTGGTTCGAAAAACTGGCCCGCATTCCGGTCGAGGTCGATATCGCCTCCGAGTTCCGCTATCGCGAACCACCGATCCCCGGTCGCACTGCCGCACTGTTTGTCTCCCAATCGGGCGAGACCGCAGATACCCTCGCCGCCCTGCGCTATTGCAAGGACAAGGCCGATCAGATCTTGTCGGTGGTCAATGTCCCCGAAAGCTCCATCGCCCGCGAGAGCGATCTGGCCCTGCCGATCCATGCTGGCGTCGAAATCGGGGTCGCCTCGACCAAAGCCTTTACCTGCCAGCTGAGCGTGCTGTTGATGCTGGCCCTCAAGGCCGCAACCGACCGGGGCGAAATCGGCGAAGAGGAGCTGCAGGCGCATGTCTCCGCTCTGCGCGGGCTTCCGAACGTCATGTCTGCTGCACTGGAGCAGAACGAGGCGATCCGTCAGGCCTCCCTGAAGCTCAGCGAAGCGCGGGATGTGCTGTTCCTGGGCCGGGGGCTGATGTTCCCGCTGGCGCTCGAAGGCGCGCTGAAACTGAAGGAAATCAGCTACATCCACGCCGAAGCTTATGCCTCGGGGGAATTGAAACACGGCCCCATCGCGCTCATCGACAACAACATGCCGGTCGTGGTTCTCGCCCCGCGGGACGATCTTTTCGACAAATCGGTCTCCAACATGCAGGAAGTCATGGCGCGCAAGGGCAAGGTGATGCTGGTCTCGGATGCCGAAGGGCTTGCCGAGGCGGGTGACGAGGTCTGGCAGGCAATCCGCATGCCGCAGGTCCACGACAGCCTGTCGCCGATCCTTTACGCCCTGCCCGCGCAGATGCTGGCCTATCACACCGCCGTGGCCAAGGGCACCGATGTGGACCAGCCGCGCAACCTCGCCAAATCCGTGACGGTGGAATGATCCGATGGCGCTGGACGAGGCGCTGGGGCAGCTGCGCGCCCTGATCGAACCGGGCCGCGCCGAGCAGATGGCGGCCTATCACAAGCAGAACCGGGAGGTTCTGGGTATCCCGAACCCGGCGCTCAACGAGTTGACCAAGGGCTGGCGGCAGAGCCTCACGGTGGAAGAGCGCGTCGCCCTTGCCGATGCCCTGTGGAATACGGACATCTTCGAGGCGCGCCTCGCTGCCGCCAAACTGCTAACCCAGGCCCGGATCAAGGGCGACGACGCCGCCTGGGCGTTGATCTGCTCCTGGGTGCCGCAGTTCGATAGCTGGGCCATCGCCGACCATGCCTGCATGGCGGCGCAGAAACGGCTGGTGGCGGATCCCGCCCGGCTGGACGATGTTGAGACCTGGACGCAGTCCGAACATATGTGGACCCGCCGGGCCGCATTGGTCGCCACCCTGCCCTGGGCCAAAATGAACAATCTCAAACCCGCCGATCAGGCCCGGCGGGCGCGGATCATCACATGGGCGGCAGGCTATGTGCCAGACCGCGACTGGTTCATTCAGAAAGCCATCGCTTGGTGGCTGCGCGATCTTAGCAAACACGATGCAGAGGCCACCCGTATCTTTCTGGCGACCCATGGCGATGCGATGAAACCCTTTGCCCGCAAGGAAGCCGGGAAATACCTTCGCAACGAGGCGCCAAAGGCAGGCTAATCCACGGGTTTGGTTCACCGGTCAGTTGGCCCGTCAGTTGGCCGGGCGCACCTGTAGCTCAACCAGCTCGGTCAAAGGCAGACCAAGCGCCCGCATTGCAGCGATGGACACCCGGGCGCTGCCCCCGTTTGCCGCCGGTTTCAGCGTCACCTGCACCTCTGCACCGCTGGCGCTGCGCAATACCGCCTGTTGCTCGGTGCCGACCAAAGAGGTCTCCATCCACAGTCCCGGAACCGCCGGATCCCCCAGCGAGGCGACCACCTGCTCGGTGCCGGTGAAGATTGAGGACGCCGCAGGCGCCTCAGCCTCGGACACCATATCCTCCTCCACAGCATCCGGCACCGTCAGGGCGCCACCGGTTGCATCCAGCGGCGCGCCAGTCACGGGCGCTGCGGTCGGCGCCGGGGTGCTGCTTGCGGCCTGTCCACGCAGGTCGGGAAAGTCCAAATTCCCGCAACCGGCAAGCAGCAGCAGGGACAATGGCAGGGCGGCGGAGCATGAGACTGTGATACGCATGGCCGTAAATCTATTGGCGCACACAGATCTTTACCAGCAGGAAAATGCACTCCCCTCTTGTCGCAGGCAAGGCGCCGCTTTACCTATGCAGTCATGACTGCTCCGCTGATCGATCCCTTCGCCCGCGCCATCACCTACCTGCGCGTCTCGGTTACTGACCGTTGTGACTTCCGTTGCGTCTATTGCATGTCGGAAAACATGACCTTTCTACCCAAGAAAGAACTGCTGACGCTGGAGGAACTGGACCGGCTGTGTTCGACCTTTGTCGGCATGGGCGTGGAAAAGCTACGCATCACCGGCGGTGAGCCTCTGGTGCGGCGCGATATCATGACCTTCTTCCGCGGCATGACCCGGCATCTGGACAGCGGCGCCCTCAAGGAACTGACGCTGACCACCAACGGCTCGCAGCTGGAGAAATACGCCCAGGATCTGTTTGATGCCGGGGTACGCCGGGTCAATATCTCGCTCGATACGCTGGACGAGCAGAAATTCGCGGCAGTCACCCGCTGGGGCCGCCTGCCGCAGGTCATGCGTGGCATCGATGCGGCGCAAAAAGCGGGCCTCAGGGTCAAGATCAACGCCGTGGCGCTGAAAGGTTTTAACGAACCGGAGCTGCCCGAGATCACCCGCTGGTGCGCCTCGCGTGATATTGACCTCACCTGGATCGAGGTCATGCCGATGGGCGATATCGGCAATGAGGACCGCCTGGACCAATACTGGTCGCTCAAGGACGTGCGGCGCGAATACGAAAATCACTATACCGTGACCGATCTGGCGGAACGCAGCGGCGGCCCGGCCCGCTATGTGCGGCTGGAAGAGACCGGTCAGAAGATCGGTTTCATCACCCCGCTCAGCCATAATTTCTGCGAAAGCTGTAACCGGGTGCGCCTGACCTGCACCGGCGAGCTTTACATGTGCCTGGGTCAGGAAGACATGGCCGATCTGCGCGCGCCCCTGCGCGACCACCCGGACAGCGAGGCCCCTCTCGAAGAGGCGATCCGCGCCGCGATCAACCTCAAACCCAAGGGCCATGATTTCGATTACTCCCGGCAGACGCCCGGCGGCCAGATGTCCCGCCACATGAGCCACACCGGCGGCTGAGATGACCAGCCAAGGTTCTGGCGGCAAGGCGACGGCTCTGTTTCACGCCTACCGGGCCGTCACCGCGCTGATTGCGCCCTTTGCCTACCGCAAGGTTGCCGCAAAACTGGCGGCGCAGGGTGTGTCCCCGCAGCGCCAGCGCGAGCGTCTGGGCCATGCCAGCCAGCCACGCCCCACCCTGCCCTCCGATGCGCCGCTGATCTGGTTTCACGGCGCCTCGGTTGGGGAGAGCCTGGCCGCGATCACCCTGATCAACCGGCTCGCGGAAAAACGCAGCGACGCACGCTTCCTTCTGACCTCGGGTACCGCCACCTCGGCTGCGATGGCTGAAACGCGGCTACCAAAGGGCGCGATACATCAGTTTGCCCCACTGGATGCGGCCGGACCGGTGCGCAGGTTCCTCGATCACTGGCGGCCCGATGCCGGGATCTTCGTCGAAAGCGAACTCTGGCCTGTCACCCTCAGCGCCGCTCATAAGCGCGGCACCCGGCTGGCGCTGGTCAATGCCCGCCTGTCCGACCGCTCGGTCCGCAGCTGGCAGAAACGCGCCGCTACCGCCCGTTTCATCCTGTCGCGTTTCGATCTGCTGCTAAGCCAGAACGATCACATGGCACAGAACCTTATTTCGCTTGGCGCCGATACCGCGCGGGTGCAGCCCGGTGGCAACCTCAAGGCCGGGGCTGCCGCCCTGCCGGTTGACGCGGCGGTGGTGGAGGCACTGCGATCCGACGTCGGTGCGCGGCCGGTGTGGATTGCCTCATCGACCCACGACGGCGAGGAAGAGACTATTCTTGCAGCGCATCGCACCCTGCTGTACCGTTTTCCCGACTTGTGCCTGGTGCTGATCCCGCGCCATCCGGAACGCAGTGACAAGGTTGCCGAACTCATCCGCGACGCCGAGTTGACCTTCGCGCGGCGCAGCAAGGGAGAAGCGATCACCCCGCAGACGCAGGTCTATCTGGCCGACACGCTGGGCGAGCTGGGCACATTCTACGCGCTGTCTCCGCTGGTGTTTCTAGGCGGCTCGCTACGGCCCATTGGCGGGCATAATCCGTTTGAAGTGGCACAGGCAGGCGCCGCCGTGATCACCGGTCCCGGCACCAGCAATTTTACCGAGACCTTCCCGCCGCTGATCGCCGCTGGCGGTGCGGTCGAAGTGCAGGACGCACCCCAACTGGCGCATGCCGTACAGCACTGGCTGGATGACCCCAAAGCCCTGCAGACCGCCTGCACGGCTGCCTCCGGCTTTGCCAAATCACAAGCGCAGGAGCTGGATGGCGTGGCGGATCTTCTGATCGACCGGCTGGGGCTTGGGGCCAAAGGGACACATCCCGATGCCTGAGCTCTTCGTCACCAATTTCAACCGTAATTTCACCGGGGTTTCGGCCACGGCCGCCAATGTGATCCGCCAGCAGGCAAACACCCATGATCTGCGGCTGGTGGGCCGCCCCCTGCCCGGCTGCCCGGACCCGATTACCACGGCCGAGGCGCGGCGCCTGTGCAGAAACGCCCCGGACGGCAAACCCTTCGCCATCTGGCACGTGCGGCGCAATACGGAAATGCGCGCGGCGATCTGGGCGCGGGATGTGCTGCGCCTTCCGATCCGCATCGTCTTTACCTCGGCGGCGCAGCGGCGGCATTCGGCCCTGCCGCGCTGGCTGATCAGCCGGATGGATGCGGTCGTGGCCACCACGGACAAGGCTGCTGAATTCGTACCGCACGTGCGCGCGGTGGTGCCGCATGGGGTAGACACCGATCTGTTCCAGCCAGCAGACAACCGCGACACCGCCTGGGCGGCGCTGGGATATGGCGGAACCCGCGGCATCGCTACGATTGGCCGTATCCGCCCAGAAAAGGGCACCGATATTTTTGTCGATGCGATGATCGACCTCTTGCCCACCCTGCCCGGCGCGGTCGCGCTGGTGATTGGCCGCGCGGCGCGCGAACATCAGGGATTTCTAAAGGATTTGAAATCCCGCATCGCTGCTGCGGGTCTAGGTGATCGTATCCTGTTTCCCGGCGAAATCCCCGCCGCAGATCTGCCGCCGCTGATGCGGGCGTTGTCACTGGTGATGCAACTGCCCCGCTACGAAGGCTACGGCATGGCTCCGCTGGAAGGTATGGCCAGCGGTGTGCCCTTTGTGGGGGCCGAGGCTGGGTACTACCGCGCCTTTTCGGCCCAGAGCAAAAGCGGGTTGATCGTACCGCTTGAGGCCGCGCAAGCCGCAGCCGAAGCTGCCCGCGCGATCCTGAGCGATCCGGCGCGCCATGCCCAGATGGCACGGGATGCCCGCAACATCGCCCTGCACAGTTTCAGCGCCCGCGCTGAAGCAGATGGGATCGAGGCGGTCTATCAGGCGCTCTGGTCCGAAGGCTGAACATGAAAAAGGCCCGACGATCTGCCGGGCCTTCTTCTTTCAAAAAACTCAGCCTCTATCAGGCGGCGGGCATGCGCTGCTCGACGATACCGGCCCACCAGCTGCAACCAGCCGGAATGGCCTCGTCGTTGAAGTTGTATTCCGGGTGGTGCACATCGGCGCTGTCGCCGTTGCCAACCAGGATATAGGCGCCGGGACGCTCTTCCAGCATATAAGCGAAGTCTTCGCCGCCCATGACCAGCGGCGCTTCATCGCAGTTGCCGGAGATATCGGAAGCAACCTTGGCTGCGAATTCGGTCTGCTCTTCGTGGTTTACCATGACCGGATAACCGCGGTTGTAGGTGACGTCGGCCGTGCCGCCAAAGGTCGCTGCAACGCCTGCGCAGATTTCCTTGATCCGCTTTTCGGCCAGATCGCGCATCTCTTTCGACATGGTGCGCACGGTGCCTTTGATCTGAACCCGCTGCGGGATCACGTTGAATGCCTTGGAAGAGGTTTCGAATGAGGTCACCGAGACAACCACGCGATCCACCGGATCGGCATTGCGCGATGCGATGGTCTGCAGCGCCAGAACCGCCTGAGCGGTCATCACGGTGGTGTCGATGGTCTCATGCGGTTTCGCCGCATGGCCGCCGCGTCCCTCAAAGGTGATGTCAAAGGTGTCGGTCGCGGCAAAAAAGGCACCGGGGCGGATCGAGAAGCTGCCGATCGGTTTACCCGGCCAGTTGTGCATGCCGTAGACTTCCTGGATGTTCCAGCGCTCCATCATGCCGTCGTCGCACATCTCTTTGCCGCCGCCGCCGCCTTCTTCGGCGGGCTGGAAGATCACCACAACGGTGCCATCAAAGTTGCGGGTCTCGGACAGGTATTTGGCAGCGCCCAGCAGCATCGCGGTGTGGCCGTCATGGCCGCAGGCGTGCATGGCATTGGCGGTTTTGGAGGCATACTCAAGCCCGGTCTGTTCGTGGATCGGCAGCGCGTCCATATCGGCGCGCAACCCGATGACCTTGCCCGAGGTGTCGGACTTGCCCTTGATCACGCCGACAACGCCGGTGCGGCCGATGCCGGTGACAATCTCGTCGCAGCCGAATTCCTTCAGCTTGTCTGCCACCAGCGCCGAAGTGCGGTGGGTTTCGAACAGGATTTCGGGGTTCTCGTGAAGATCACGGCGCCAGGCGGTGATTTCCTCCTGAAGCTCGGCAAAACGGTTCTTGACCGGCATAGTGTCACTCCTTGTTTTTATCATGTGCGGCGCCAAATGCGCCGCCGGGTTTGCTGTCGCAGGCGCCATAGGCTCCCGCGAGGGTCCGTGGCCGGATCAGGCCGCGGGCATTCTGCCTTCGACGATTTCCGCGAACCAGCTGATGCCGGCCGGGATGATCTCGTCGTTGAAATCGTATTCGGGGTGATGCAGGCCCGCGCTGGGGCCGTTGCCCAGACGGATCATCGCCCCGGGGCGCTCCTGCAGCATAAAGGAAAAGTCCTCACCGCCCATCAGGATCGGCACATCATCGCAGATACCAACCGCCTGCGCCGCGGCGCGGGCGTATTCCGTGGCCGCATCGTCGTTGATGGTGACCGGCACGCCGATGCGCATTTCCAGTTCGACCGAGCCGCCAAAGGTCGCCGCCACGCCTTCAGCGATTTCCTTGATCCGCTTTGGGATCATCGCGCGCACGTCTTCGGAGTGGGTGCGGATGGTGCCGCGGACCTCTGCCTTGTCGGGGATCACGTTGAACGCCTTGGAAGAGGTCTCGGCGCTGGTCAGCGACATCACCGCCTTCTCCACCGGATCCATGTTGCGCGACACGATGGTCTGCAACGCGGTGATCATATGGCACATCATCACCGTGGTATCGACGGTCATGTTCGGCTTGGCCCCGTGGCCGCCCCGCCCGCTCAGATGCAGGGTGAATTCGTCGACCGAGGCCAGGATCGGCCCGGGGCGAATGGCGAATGTGCCTGCCTCAATGCCGGGACTGTTGTGGATGGCATAGACTTCGTCGATGCTGAAACGCTCCATCATCCCGTCTTTGACCATGGCCTCGCCGCCATTGCCGCCTTCTTCGGCAGGCTGGAAAATCATCACAGCAGTACCGTCAAAATTGCGGGTCTCCGCGAGGTATTTGGCTGCCCCCAGCAGCATTGCGGTGTGACCGTCATGGCCGCAGGCGTGCATCGCGTTGGGGATCTTGGAGGCATGCGGCAGGCCGGTCTGTTCCTGCATTGGCAGCGCGTCCATATCGGCGCGCAGACCGATGGCACGCCCCTTGCTGTCGCTCTTGCCCCGGATCACCGCAACGACGCCGGTACGGCCGATCCCTGTCACGACCTCATCACAGCCAAATTCTTTCAGCTTTTCCGCCACCAGGGCAGAGGTGCGGTGGGTGTCGTAAAGGATCTCGGGGTTTTCGTGGATGTCGCGGCGCCAGGCTGCGACCTCTTTCTGAAACTCTGCGGCGCGGTTCTTGACTGGCATTATCGATCTCCTCAGGCGGCGGGCATACGTCGTTCGACCAGTTCGGCGAACCAGCTGCACCCCAGCGGGATGGCATTGTCGTCAAACACATAGGCCGGGTGGTGGCACATGGCGGTGTCGCCATTGCCGAGGAACATATACGCGCCGGGGCGCTCTTCCAGCATATAGGCGAAATCCTCGGACGGCATGATCGGGTCGGTGTTGTCGACCACATCCGCAGAGACTACACGGGCAGCTTCGACGGCGTAACCCGTCTCCTCTTCGGTGTTGATGGTGACGGGATAGCCCGGCGACCATTCGACCTTTGCCTCGGCGCCATAGGCGGCAGCGACGTTTTCCGCGATCTGGCGCACCCAGCCTTCGGCCTGCTGACGGTACTCGGTATCAAGGGTGCGCACGGTGCCCTGCAGACGGGCGGTATGCGCTATCACGTTCGACGCGGTGCTGTCGGTTTCAAAGGTGCCGACGGTCAGGACCACGCGTTTCACCGGGTTCACGTTGCGCGACACGATGGAATGCAGCGACACCACGATCTGCGACGCCACCAAAGTCGTGTCGATGGCATCATGCGGCGCCGCCGCATGGCCGCCCTTGCCGGTCACGGTGATTTCGAATTCATCCGAGGACGCCAGCAGGGCCCCGGGGCGGATAGCAAACTGCCCGACAGGCAGGCCCGGCATATTGTGGAGACCATAGACTTCCTGAATACCCCAGCGCTCCATCAGCCCGTCATCGCACATCGCCTTGCCGCCAGCGCCGCCTTCTTCGGCAGGCTGGAAGATCAGCACGACCTTGCCATCAAAGTTGCGCGTCTCGGACAGGTATTTCGCTGCCCCCAGCAGGATCGAGGTGTGACCATCGTGGCCACAGGCGTGCATCACGCCCGGCGTTTTCGAGGCATAATCGACACCCGAGGCTTCGGTGATGGGCAGCGCATCCATGTCGGCGCGCAACCCGATCACCCGTCCCGAGGTGTTGGTCTTGCCTTCGATCACCGCGACGACGCCAGTGCGGCCGATGCCGGTGGTGATATCGGTGAGACCAAATTCCTTCAGCCGTTCCTCCACAAATCCGGCGGTCTTGTGAACCTCGTACATCAGTTCCGGATTCTCATGCAGGTGACGGCGCCATTTGGTGATTTCATCCTGCAGATCGGCAAAACGGTTTTTGACTGGCATCCTGTTCCTCTTGCGTTGTGCCCGCACGGCTGCGGTTCCGGGGCACTGTCAGTCAATTAAGTTGCGTTAGCAAGTATCACAAGCAGACGAGCTGCCATGCAAAACGCGTCAAAGCGAACCAATTTTGGCCTCCGAAATTTCACCCCCATTAAATCAATGGTTTAACCCGAACCAATTTGCAGATTTGCACTGCTGCATTGGTTCGCCCCCGAAAAAATATTTGTATTTGCACAAAATAGCGGCCTAGGGAGTGGGCTAATGAAAACGGGCTGCATCGCCCTGCGATACAGCCCGTCCGTGTTCAGAATATGCATCAGGCGCTCAAGCACCGCGCCCTTGGATCAGGCCGCCAGCCGGTCCACCAACTGCCGCATGAAATCGTGACCGGCGTTGAACTGGGCGACGGTGATGAATTCATTCGGCTGATGCGCCTGGGCAATATCGCCGGGGCCACAGATGACAGCGGAATAGCCCGCTTCCTGGAATTGCCCCGCTTCGGTGCCATAGCTGACAACGTGGGTGCCATTGTCCCCGGTGATCATCCGCACCAGTGTTTCCGCTGCGCCCTCCTGTTCGGGGACGAGCCCCGGAACGTTGAACTTCTTTTCGATCTCGATTCGCGCCTCCGGATGCACCGCCTGCATCTCGGCTTCGATGCGGCGCACTTCGGCCAGATAAGCTTCTTCCCAATCGGCAGCGTTTTCGCCGGGCACCACGCGGAAATCCATCACGAACCGGCAATCCTTGGCGGTGATGTTATGAGCCGTGCCACCTTCGATCATGCCGACGTGGCAGGTGGTATAGGGCGGCGTGAACATCGCCGGGATCTCCTCCGGCTCGGCAGCCGCATTTTCCGCATTACGGTGGTTAGCCCAGTCGATCAACCGCGCCCCCTGCATCACCGCGCTGACCCCGGTGTGCATCAGCGAGCTGTGCACCTCAAAGCCGATCAGATGGGTGTCATAGCCAATGCCGCCTTTGTGGCCGGTCACCGCCTTCATCATCGACGGCTCGCCGACGATGACCGCGCCGCCCTTGGGCAGCACGGGCTGCATCGCTTCGATCATCGGCGGGGCGCCGGTGCAGCCGATTTCCTCGTCAAAGGAAAGCGCCAGTTGCAGCGGACGATTTACGCCGCGCCGGTGCGCCTCGACCAGAGCCCAGATCGCCAGCGCGTCGAAGCCTTTCATATCGCAGCAGCCGCGCCCGTAGTATTTGCCGTCACGCTCCACCACAGTGAAAGGATCGCTGTCCCAGGGCTGGCCGTCGACCGGCACCACATCGGTATGGCCGGACAGGACCACCGCCCCTTCGACCTTCGGTCCGGCATGGGCAAAGACCGCAGCCTTGTGCGGCTGATCGGGATCGACCCAGCGGTGCGGCGTGATGCCATGGCTGCTCAGGTACTCTTCGACCCATTCGACCAGCGGCAGATTCGTGTCCCGGCTGACGGTGGGAAAGGAAACCAGTTTCTCCATCAGCTCCAGCGGCGTCAGAATATCAGCCACAGGATCAATACCCACTGTCGGTGGTCAGAACGAAATGGCCCGGCTCTAGCTCAAGGTACTCTGACGGCTCCGGCTTGTAGTCGGTGCCGTGAATGGGCGAGGGAATCGGTTTGAAGTTCAGATCCTTTTCGCTCTTACGCTTGCGCGGATCGGCGATAGGCACGGCCTTCATCAGCGCCTGGGTATAGGCGTGCAGCGGGTTGGCAAAGACGCGGTCGCGCGGGCCGATTTCAACGATCCGGCCCAGATACATCACGCCCACCTGATGGCTGACGCGTTCGACGACGGCCATGTCGTGGCTGATGAACAAGAAGGACAGCCCCAATTCGGCCTGCAGTTCCATCATCAGGTTCAGAACCTGCGCCTGCACCGACACGTCCAGCGCCGAGACCGCCTCGTCCGCGACGATCAGTTTGGGATTGAGCGCCAGCGCCCGGGCAATGGCGATCCGCTGCCGCTGACCACCGGACATTTCATGCGGATAGCGGCGCATGAAGCTGCGCGGCAGGTGCACACGGTCGAACAGCGAGGCAACGCGATCCTGCAGTTCCGAGCCCGAGGCGAGCCCGTAGTTGCGCATCGGTTCAGCCACTTGATCCAAGAGCTGCATCTGCGGATTGAGCGAGGCAAAGGGATCCTGGAAGATCATCTGCATGTCGAGACGCGCCTTGTGCATCTGCGAATTGCTGAGCCCCAGAATATCGCGCCCCTCGAAATTTACCTGCCCCGACATGGGTTCGACCAGACGGAGAATCGAGCGTCCCGCGCTGGATTTACCACAACCGGATTCGCCGACCAGCGACAGGGTCTGGCCCTTGAACACCTTGAACGAGACGTCCTCGACCGCGTGCACATTGGCAACGGTACGGCGCAGCACCCCGCCTTTGACCGGGAAACGGGTGGTCAGGTTCTTAACCTCAAGAAGCACCTCATCGGTGCCCTTGATCGGTTCGATCTTCTGGTCCTCGACGCCCATCAGTTTCATCGGTTCGGGGTAGTCCTTACCGATCATTTCGCCCAGTTTTGGCACGGCGGCCAGCAGGGCGCGGGTATAGTCGTGCTGCGGGTTTTCAAAGATCTCGGTGACGGTGCCTTCTTCGACCTTGTTGCCGCGGAACATAACCACCACGCGGTCCGCCATTTGCGCCACAACCGCCATATCGTGGGTGATGAACATCACCGCAGTGCCGGTTTCCCGTTTCAGCCGGTCCATCAGGGCCAGAATTTCGGCCTGAATGGTCACATCAAGCGCGGTGGTCGGCTCATCCGCGATGAGAAGGCGCGGCTCACAGGCCATCGCCATCGCGATCACCACACGCTGACGCATACCCCCGGACAGCTCATGCGGGTATTGCTTCAGGCGCCGTTCGGGTTCGGGGATGCGCACCTGACGCAAAAGTTCCAGCGCCCGCTCTTCTGCCTGTTTTTTAGTCATGTTCTTGTGGATGCGCAGACCTTCGGTCAGTTGGCGCCCCACAGTGAACACCGGATTGAGCGCAGTCATCGGCTCCTGGAAGATCATTCCGATCTCGTTGCCGCGAATCTGCTTCATCATCTCCTGTTCGGCCTTGGCCAGGTCGGTGGTTTCACCTCCACGGCCATTGAACAGCAGTTCCCCACCCGCGATTTCGCCGCCGCCGAACTCGACGAGACGCATCAGGGAGAGGGAAGAAACCGATTTCCCCGAACCGGATTCGCCCACGATACAAACGGTTTCGCCCGGGTTGACGTCAAACGAGACATCCTCAACCCCGACGACCGGGCCGTCCTTGGTCTGAAATTCGACCCGCAAGCCCTTAATTTGTGCAATTGGTTGGTCCAGCACCCCAGTCGTCCCCTTATCGGTAAATCGTTATCCGCTGCATCGTTGGCAGTCTTTCAAGGCCGAGATGTAAGCTGATCATTGAAGCTTCGTCAAACCAATGGGCGGCGTTAAGCGAAATTTTGGATCCGAAGGCTTGCAATTTCCGCAAACTCTGTTTCGATACCTCCCAGTGTCTGCCCGGGCAATCTGGCGCGCAGGACCGGCCATGGCCGAAGCTGGCGCATTAGATTTCAATCGTTTAACGCGTGGGGCGGAACGACGAACCATCCGCAATCTTGCGGCAACAGGCTGGGCCACGCATCGCCCGGCCGCAAAAAGACACAAGAACACCGTTTCTGTGTTCGACAAGGAGAGTGTGAAAATGAAACTCAAGACCCTTTTGATGGGGGCTATTGCTTCTGCAGCGCTTGCTCCGGCAGCGTTTGCCGAGCGCGGCGCCGACGGTCAGGTGAACATCATCTACTGGCAGGCGCCCTCGATCATGAACCCGTTCCTGTCGGGCGGCACCAAAGACGTTGAAGCCTCCTCGCTGGTCATCGAACCTCTGGCGCGCTACGACCCCAACGGTGCAATGGTTCCCTTCCTGGCCGAAGAGATCCCGACCGTCGCCAATGGCGGTGTGAGCGAGGACCTGACTTCCATCACCTGGAAGATCAAGGCGGGCCTCACCTGGTCTGATGGTACCCCCTTCACCTCCAAAGACGTGAAGTTCACCTACGACTACTGTACCCATCCCGAAGGCGGCTGCGCGCAGGTCACCAAATTCGAAGGCGTGACCTCGGTCGAAACCCCCGACGATCTGACCGTCAAGGTCACTTTCGAAGGCCCGACCCCCTTCCCTTACGGCCCCTTCGTTGGCGGTGAAAGCCCGATCATCCAGGCCGCTCAGTTCGCCGAATGCCTGGGCGCCAAAGCCCCCGAGTGCACCGAGGCCAACTTCAGCCCGATCGGCACCGGTCCCTTCGTGGTCGACGAGTTCAAACCGAACGACGTGATCACCCTGTCGGCCAACCCGAACTACCGTGACCCGGCCAAACCGGCCTTCGCCAAGGTACTGTTCAAAGGTGGCGGCGACGCAACTGCGGCCGGTCGTGCCGTGATGGAAACCGGCGAATTCGATTACGCCTGGAACCTGCAGCTGGCACCCGATGTGATTGCCCAGATGGAAGCAGGCGGCAAAGGCGTTGCTGTGGCAGGCTTTGGCCCGCTGGTTGAGCGCATCATGCTGAACAACACCAACCCTGATCCGGCGCTTGGCCCGGACGAGCGTTCGGTTGTACGCCCGCACCCCTTCCTGAGCGATCCTGCGGTTTACAAAGCCATGTCCATGGCGATCGACCGCCCGCTGCTGGTTGAAATCGGTTACGGCAAAGCCGGTAAAGTGACCTGTAACTGGGTTCCCGCACCTGCCGTCTACGCAGCAGATATTGCTGGCTGTGACGTTCAGGACATCGCTGGCGCCAACAAGATGCTGGACGAAGCAGGCTACAAAGACACCAACGGTGACGGCGTTCGCGAAACTCCGGATGGCAAGCCGATGAAGGTTCTGTACCAGACTTCGACCAACGCCGTGCGTCAGGACTTCCAGGCCCTGATCAAACAGTGGTGGAGCGAGATCGGTATCGAAACCGAACTGCGTAACGTCAACGCATCCGTCTTCTTCGGTGGCGACCCGGGTTCCCCGGACACCTTCCAGAAGTTCTACGCGGACGTGGAAATGTACGCCAACACCTTCAACGGCACCGACCCGCAGTCCTACTTCGGCAACGGCCTGTGCGACAAGGCACCGACTCCGGCATCCCAGTGGCAGGGTGAGAACATCTCCCGCTTCTGTGACGAAGAGTTCGACGCCCTGCACGCTGAGCTGACCAAGACTGCCGATGCAGGCAAGCGCGCCGAAATCGGTCAGCAGCTGAACACGATGATCTTCGAAAAAGGTGGCATGATCCCGCTGGTTCACCGTGGTCGTCTGTCCGGTCAATCCAACACCCTGGGTGGCCACGTCCTGAACGTCTGGGACAGCGAACTCTGGGATGCGGCTGACTGGTACCGCATCAAGTAAGGCAGGCTAGCCTCTCCTGAGGCCCCGGTGTTCCACCGGGGCCTCTTGCCATTTACGCCCAGATCCGCTTTAGCGCGCGGGCATAATGGACCCGAGGCCTCCGGCCCTGCTTCCTAATTCTGAAATCGAACATCAAAGGCGCCCACCTGATGCTGACCTTTACAATCAGGCGACTGATCCTATCGGTTCCGACGCTGCTGTTCATCAGCCTCGTGATTTTCCTGCTGCTGGAGCTCGCCCCTGGCGATCCCATGGCGCAGGTCCCGCTGACCGTCCCCCCCGAAGTAAAAGAAAAGATGCGCGAGGCCCTTGGCCTTGGCCAACCCGCCCATATCCGGTTCTGGAAGTGGCTTGTGCAGTTCTTCTGGATCGAGCCGCAGGTCATGATTGACCACTACTTCGGCTCCAATTTTTCCGAAGGCGATCTGCGCGTGATCTCCTGGCAGACCCGCTCGCCCGTCATGGACATCGTGATCCAGCGTATGCCGCAGACCCTGTGGGTTGTCGGTACCGCCTATGTGGTTGCAATCCTGATCGCCCTGCCCATCGGGATCTACTCGGCCTACCGCCAATACAGCTGGTTCGACCAGATGGGCACCTTCGTGTCCATGGTCGGCTTCTCCGTGCCGCCGTTCTTCTCCGGCGTGCTGGTCATCGTGATCTTCTCGGTGCAGCTTGGATGGTTCCCGTCGATCTATGACACCACCCTGGTCGTTGACAGCTGGGACGCCTTCGTCAAACAGCTGCAACAGATGATCATGCCAGTCATGGTGCTGGCACTGCAGATCACCGCCCAGCTGAGCCGCTTCATGCGGGCCTCGATGCTGGACAACCTCAATCAGGACTACGTGCGCACCGCCCGTGCCAAGGGTCTGAGCGAATATACCGTGGTCATGGTGCACGTGCTGCGCAACTCGATGATCCCGGTTGTCACTGTGATCGCACTGGGGATCCCGGCGATCTTCGGCGGCGCTATCATCACCGAGCAGGTGTTCAAGGTGAACGGAATCGGTCAGCTACTGATCGGCGCCATTCAGGCCAACGACCTGCCGATGGTGCAAACCCTGACCTTCATCTTCGCGGTGCTGATCGTGATGTTCAATCTGATCGCCGACGTACTGTACGGCATTCTTGACCCAAGGATCCGCTATGACTGAGCTGAGCAATCCTGTCCCGAGCAACCCGCCGCGCAGCCAATGGCTGGACGTGTGGGATCAGTTCAAATCTCACCGTGGCGCCCTGATGGGCGGGGCGCTGTTCCTGTTCATCATTCTGGCCGTGTATCTAGGCCCCATGTTCTGGGATATCGAAGCCACCAGGATCGATATCCGCGCGCGGAACCAGGGTCCAAGCTGGGCGCATCCCTTCGGCACCGACCAATTGGGCCGCGATATGCTGGCCCGGATGATGGCCGGTGGATCGACCTCCGTTTCGGTAGGTCTGACGGCCATGCTGCTGGCGCTGTTCCTGGGCTCCTTCGTGGGCGTTATCGCGGGCTTCTTCAAAAAGCTCGACGGGCCGCTGATGCGCCTTACGGACCTGTTCCTGGCGCTGCCCCTGCTGCCGCTGCTGCTGGTGATGATGCTGCTGTTCCGCGAACCGCTGAACGCGGCCTTCGGCCCCGAACAGGGGATTTTCATCCTGATCGTGACCTCGATCGGCGTGACCAGCTGGATGCCCACGGCACGGATCGTGCGCGGCGATGTGCTGGCCATCAAGGAACGTGAATTCGTTCTGGCGGCCCGCTCCATCGGCACCTCGGATGGCAAGCTGATCACCCGGCACATCCTGCCGAACGTGCTGTCGCCGATCATGGTGTCCGCGACGCTGGGGATCGCCACCGCGATCATCACCGAAAGCTCGCTGTCGTTCCTTGGTCTTGGCTTCCCGCCGGACTTCCCAACCTGGGGCCGTCTGCTGTTTGATGCCACCGACTATCTGCAGCAGTACCCTGAGCGCGTGTTCTGGCCCGGTATGGCGATCTCGCTGACCGTTCTCAGCGTCAACTATCTGGGTGACGGCCTGCGTGATGCGCTGGATCCGCGTATCCGGGGCCGCTGAGCCGCAAGTCAGACGGGACACACCCGCACATATTCAAATAAGAACATAACCACCGGCCGCCCCAACAGGGCGGCCGGTTTGTTTTGGGGCACCCCGCCCCATCTGGATTCATTTTCTGCCAGCCCTCCGCTACCGGGAACTTTGTCCTGCAGATACCCGTCGACAACTGCGATAATGGCCTTGCTCGCTTGGATATTTCGCGCCATTTCGGGAAAAAGTTCCGATTTCCGGTATGGAGAGTATCATGTTCGAAACGTTCGGTTTTGAAGAGACCACCGCACGCCAGGCTTCTGTCCTGTTCGCGTTGGGGCTGGGCCTTGTCTTTGGCGCGCTGGCGCAATTGACCCGGTTCTGCCTGCGTCGCACCATCGACGGCAGTGACCGCCGCGAAGCCGCTGGCGTCTGGGCCATGGCGCTGGCCATTGCTGTGCTCGGCACCCAGGCCGCTGTCCTGCAGGGCTGGATCAGCTTTGACGATCACCGCCTACTCGCCGCAGATCTGCCGGTGCTGGCCGTCATCGCCGGAGGTCTGATGTTCGGTGCCGGCATGATCCTGACCCGGGGCTGCGTGTCCCGGCTAATGGTTCTCAGCGGCAGTGGCAACCTGCGCGCCCTGCTGGTCATCTCGGTCTTTGCGATCACCGCCCATGCCACGCTGAAGGGTGTTCTGGCGCCACTGCGCACCAGCCTTGGCGCCGTCACTGTTCCGCTTGGCGATTACGCCACGCTGGCGGCCCTGCCCGGCGGCGCGCTCGTCTGGGGCCTGCTGATTGCGCTCGCCGCACTTGCCATTGCCCTGCGCTCTGGCAACCGTATCCCTGTGCTGGTTGGCGCGGCTGTGATTGGCCTGCTGGTCCCGCTGGCCTGGGTCGGCACTGGCTTTGTGCTGTTTGACGAATTCGATCCCATCGCGATGGAAAGCCTGTCCTTCACCGCGCCGTCTGCTGACACCCTGTTCTACGTCGTCGCCTCCAGCGCCGTCTCCGGCAGCTTTGGCACCGGTCTGGTGGGTGGCGTTCTGGTCGGCGCACTTGTTGCGGCCCTGCTGACCGGACAGTTCAAGTGGCAGAGCTTTGAAAGCCCCGCCCAGACAGGACGCTATCTGGCAGGTGCCGTACTAATGGGCATCGGCGGCGTGCTGGCCGGTGGCTGCACCGTTGGCGCCGGTCTGGCCGGGGTTCCCACCCTTGGCGTGGCTGCCCTGCTGGCGATCTTGTCGATCCTGCTGGGCGGCAGCCTCACCCAAGCGCTGCTCAGTGCAGACCCTTCCGGATCCGCCGGACGGCGAGCCACACCAGCCCCACAACCGGCAGAGTGATCAGCGCGGTCATCATCCCCTTGCTGAGCCCCAGCGGCCCGGCAAGGGGATAAAGCGCATAGGACGCCAGCGACACCGCATAGTAGCTGATTGCCACCACAGACAGCCCCTCGACCGTATGCTGAAGCCGCAGCGCCATATCGGCGCGGCGGTCCATGCTTTCCAGCAAGGCCTGATTCTGCGCGCTGCGCTCCACATCCACCCGGGTGCGCAAAAGCTCCCCCGCCCTGCGTGCCCGATCAGCCAGCGTCACCAGCCGCTTTTCGGTGGACTTCACCGTACGCATGGCCGGCTCATAGCGGCGCAGCATGAATTCCGCGAAGGTCTGGAAGCCTTCCAGACGTTCCTCCCGCAACAGCCTGATCCGCTGGTTCACCAGCGCCTCATAAGCGCCGGTGGCGCCAAAGCGGAAGGCCGCCCGGGCGGCCATCGCCTCCAGCTCGGCCGAGACCGTCAGAAGGTGCGACAGGGTCTGTTCTGCCGGAACGCTGCTGCCGGTCATTTCCGCCATAATTTCACTCAGATGGGTGTCAAGCCCGCCGATGGTGGGCGACAGTCCCCGGGCACGGGAAAAGCCCAGCATCGACATGGCGCGATAGGTCTCGATCTCGCACAGGCGCTGCACGATGCGGCCAATCCTGCGGCTGCCGGTTTCGCGGTTCACGAAGGCAGCAAACCGCATGTGCCCCGCCGGATCGATCCGGAAATCCCCGGCCACCACCGCATTGTCATCCAGCACCTGCGACACCGCCATGCTTTCGGGCACCAGCCAGTCCTGCAGCTTTGATTTGATCTCCGCCGTGTCAGGACGTGGCAGGACACGGAGCATCAGTGAGGTGATCCGCTGCCCCGGCGCCTGTTCCAGCCAATCGCCAGGCAGCACCTCGAAATCAACCGGGTCAAAGGGCCGTTCGCTGACACCGTCACTGTAGAGCGTGTAGCTGACGAATTCGGTGTGCTGTTCCCACTTCAGGGTGTGGCGCCCCAGCTGGGCCGCATGATGGGTGGCGCCCGGTTTCGGGTGCGGCGCGCCGTGGCGGTCCAGCAGATCGATCAGATGCGCAAGATCCAAGCCGCGGTCCCGGTGCACGGCTTCCTCGGGCTGTTTCACCGCCAGATAGATCACGGTGCTTGGGCTTTTCATGGTCGGAAAAGGACGCGCGTGCAGCTCATTGGCAAGCTGATAGCGCAACGGGTGATCCTGGATCGGGGGCATCACGGTCTCCACTGGTACAGGGCGACCATAGCCAAAACCACAAGACCTGTAAAGAATGCATGTAATTCAATACCTTATCAGGATACAACAGTATACAACGCGGCCGCATGCAGCACAGGCTAGCCGCAGAATGCAGAAAAGGCGCCCCACAAGAGACGCCTTTCCCGAGTGTTACAGCCCGCAGGCCTGTGGAGTTGATCAGCTGATCTTGGTCAGCAGATCGTCCAGCGATTTTTTCGCATCGCCGTAGAACATCCGGGTGTTCTCTTTGTAGAACAGCGGGTTCTCGATGCCGGAGTAGCCGGTGCCCTGGCCGCGCTTGGACACGAAGACCTGCTTCGCCTTCCAGCATTCTAGAACCGGCATACCGGCGATGGGGCTGTTGGGGTCTTCCTGCGCAGCAGGGTTCACGATGTCATTGGAACCAATAACGATGGCCACATCAGTTTCCGGGAAGTCCTCGTTGATCTCGTCCATTTCCAGAACGATGTCATAAGGCACCTTCGCTTCGGCCAAGAGAACGTTCATGTGGCCCGGCAGACGACCCGCAACCGGGTGAATCGCAAAGCGCACGTTCTTGCCCTTGGCGCGCAGACGCTTGGTCAGCTCGGAAACCGACTGCTGTGCCTGTGCAACGGCCATGCCGTAGCCCGGGATGATGATGATGTTGTCGGCCTCTTCCAGAGCCTGCGCAACACCGTCGGCGTCGATCGCAACCTGTTCGCCCTCGACTTCCATCGCAGGACCCGAAGTGCCGCCAAAGCCGCCCAGGATCACCGAGATGAAGGAGCGGTTCATCGCCTTACACATGATGTAAGAGAGGATCGCACCCGAGGAGCCAACCAGCGCACCCACAACGATCAGCAGGTCGTTGCCAAGGGAGAAACCGATCGCAGCCGCAGCCCAGCCCGAGTAGCTGTTCAGCATCGAAACAACCACCGGCATGTCGGCGCCGCCGATGCCCATGATCAGGTGGTAGCCGATGAACAGCGCCATCAGGGTCATCAGGAACAGCGGCAACAGCGCGCCGGTGTTGAAGTACCAGATCAGAGCCAGCAAAGAGATCGCCGCCGCGCCTGCATTCAGCATGTGACCGCCGGGCAGTTTCGTCGCTGCCGAGCCAACCTTGCCCGCCAGTTTGCCATAGGCAATGACAGAGCCGGTAAAGGTCACAGCACCAATGAAGATACCGAGGAACAGCTCGACCCGCAGGATAGCAATCTCGACGCCGTCCTTCTTGGCCAGCAGCTTGGCAAAGCCATCAAGCGAGGCTTTGGCGCTGTCGTCCATGGCCATAACGCGCCCCAGTTCTACATGGGCGATAAAGCCCACGAAAACCGCCGCCAGACCGACCAGCGAGTGCATCGCCGCAACCAGTTCCGGCATTTGGGTCATCTGCACCCGGTTGGCCAGGAAATAGCCGATGATGCCGCCACCTGCGATCAGCACCAGCGACAGCAGCCACAGGCCCGAACCGGGGCCGATCAGCGTGGCGAAAACCGCCAGCGCCATGCCCGCGATCCCGTACCAGACCGCACGTTTTGCGCTTTCCTGTCCCGACAGACCACCCAGCGAGAGGATGAAGAGAACAGCCGCGACCACATAGGCCGCCGTGGTAAATCCGTATTCCATCTGTTTTCCCTCGCTCTTAAGACTTCTGGAACATGGCGAGCATGCGCCGTGTCACAAGGAAGCCGCCGAAAATATTGATACCGGCCATGAAGACCGAGAGCGCTGCCAGCAGGATCACCAGGAACGAGCCAGAGCCGATCTGCATCAGCGCGCCCAGGATGATGATCGAGGAGATCGCGTTGGTCACCGCCATCAGAGGTGTGTGCAGGCTGTGCGCCACGCCCCAGATCACCTGGAAGCCGACAAAGACCGCCAGAACGAAGACGATAAAGTGCTGCATGAAGCTGGCCGGAGCCACGAGACCCACGCCCAAGAGTAGCGCCGCACCGATCACCAAGAGGGTGACCTGTTGCTTGGTCTGCTGTTTGAAGGCGGCGATTTCCTGCGCGCGCTTTTCTTCCGCGGTCAGTTCTTTCGGCGCTTCGGGTTTCTTCTGCGCCGCGATGGCCTGAACCTTTGGCGGCGGCGGCGGGAAGGTGATTTCCTTGTCGAAAGTCACCGTTGCGCCACGGATCACGTCGTCTTCCATGTCATGCACGATCTGACCGTCCTTTTCAGGGGTCAGGTCGGTCATCATGTGACGGATGTTGGTGGCATAAAGCGTCGAGGACTGCGCGGCCATACGGCTCGGGAAGTCAGTGTAGCCGATAATGGTGACGCCGTTGTCGGTGACAACTTTCTCATCCATCACGGTGCCTTCGACGTTACCGCCCTTTTCGGCTGCAAGGTCGACGATGACCGAACCCGGCTTCATCGCCGCAACCATGTCCTCAAGCCAGAGCTTGGGCGCTTCGCGGTTGGGGATCAGCGCGGTGGTGATCACGATGTCCACTTCGGGGGCCAGTTCGCGGAACTTTGCGAGCTGTGCTTCGCGGAACTCGGGGCTGGAGACAGCCGCATAGCCGCCGGTCGCCGCGCCGTCCTGCTGTTCCTCTTCGAAATCGAGGTAGACGAACTCAGCGCCCATCGATTCGACCTGCTCTGCCACTTCCGGGCGCACGTCAAACGCATAGGTCACAGCGCCCAGGCTGGTGGAGGCGCCGATGGCTGCCAGACCGGCCACACCTGCGCCAACGACCAGAACCTTGGCCGGGGGCACCTTGCCCGCAGCAGTGATCTGACCGGTGAAGAAGCGGCCAAAGTTGTTGCCCGCCTCGATCACGGCACGGTAGCCGGCGATATTCGCCATCGAGGACAGCGCGTCCATCTTCTGCGCGCGGCTGATGCGCGGCACCATTTCCATGGCGATGACATTGGCGCCCTTGGAGCGCGCCAGTTCCAGGCCTTCCTCGTTGCCACCGGGGTTGAAGAAGGAGATCAGCGTCTTACCCGCTGTCATCCGCTTCAATTCGGTGTCAGTCGGAATGCGCACCTTGGCGACGATATCCGATGTCTTCCACAGCGCGGCTGCGGTTTTCACGATTTCGACTCCAGCCTCTTCATAGGCGGCATCGCTGAAACCAGCCAGTTGACCGGCACCGGTTTCGATGGCGCAGTCATAGCCGAGCTTTTGCAGCTGCTTGGCAGAGTCCGGCGTCATCGCGACGCGCGCCTCGCCTTTCATTACTTCCTTTGGTGTACCTATTCTCACCTTGTCGGTCCCCCTCGTCTTGCCCGTGCCAGCAAAGCACCGGGTACGGATCGCAAATATTTTGATTATCCTGCGCAACATTTTTGCGCAAGCGTTTCGCCGCGTCGCCGCATCATTTTGCCGCGACGCCGCATGAACTTTAGACCCAGCGGCGTACCTTTCCTTCGTAGCGCGCCCAGTCCTGACGGAATGTCCGCCGCATTCTGTTTTCTTCGGGTTCGATGAATCGCCGTTCCAGAATCCAGACGAATATCGGCACCAGCGGCAAGGACAGCACCGCGTCAAACCGAAGGATAAGCCCGGCCAGAACCAGGATGTCGCCCAGATAAATGGGATTGCGGCTGCGGCTGAAGATCCCCGATTGCACCAAGCGGCTTGGTGTCTGGTGGGGAATGATGGTGGTGTGCTGGCGCCGCATCTCGACCACCGCAAGCAGCATCAGAAGGATGCCCCCCCCGACCAATATTCCACCAAGGAAATCCGCCCACGCCCCGCCAAAGGTCAGCCCATAGGTCAGATAGCTGGCCTGTAGCCACGCCAGGATAAGGCAGGCAAACAACCAGACGGGGGGCATATCAATCCAGCGCATCAGGCGCACACCATCGCGATATCCGGGGCAGAGTACAAGTTCATCGGGCGCAAAGTCCTCTTATCCGGCCGACAGGTCCAGCCCGCGGCGCCGTTGTGCGCAAAGAAAAGGACAAAATGTCCAAAATGGCCCGGAAACGGCGAATCTGTTCCGGGATGCGGCATGATCCTGCACAATTCTACGGGCTTTCCTACGTATACTTTTGCATGCTGACCGGGTGCGGGGTCATTCCCACTCCATTTCCTCGAAGACCCGCCCGGCGTTCTTGGTGGCGAGTTCCTCGAAGGTATCGAGCCCCTTCCAGCGTTCCTGGTCCACATAGTAAGCGCCAGCCAGATCACCACCCTCGTCGATATGGGCGCCGATCTTCGCTCGCAGATCCGTGAGGTAGTCGTAGGTGTAGCGGCGCACCTGCGCGAGGTTGGTCGGATGGCCGTGCCCCGGGATCACATAGGTCGGGTTCAGCGGCTCCATCTTGGTCTCCCAGGTTTCCAGCCAGCAGGAGGTACAGGTCCCTTCAAAGATCGGCAGCATGCGTTCGTGAAAGGCCATGTCACCGGCAATCAGCATGTTCCATTGCGGCAGCCAGACCTGCGTATCCCCCGGGTCATGCGCGGGCCCCATGTGCATGACCTTGATCTCTACCCCGCCAAGAGTCAGGTCGTAATTGTCTTCAAAACTTAGGTTTGGCGTCACGACCCGGGTGCCTTCGGCCTTGTCGCGGTTGTAGCCCTCCATGCCCTGCAGGATGAAATCGGCTTCTTCGGTGAAGGCTTCGATCGCATCCACATGCGCCAGAATATCGACGCCCTGATCGACCCAGTAGGAATTACCAAGCATCGCATGGCCCTGGCCGTTTTCATTGATCACAAGAACCACCGGCTGATCGGTCACCGCCTTGATCTCATCGTGCAGCGCCGCCGCCAGACGCACCGAAGCGCCGCCGTTGATGACCACGACGCCCTCGTCGGTCACGATAAATGACAAATTGTTGTTGTGTCCTGAGTTCTCGTAGGTCGGCGGCGCGGTGGCTCCGATGGCGGAAAACACATGCGGGATCACCTCGACCGGTTTGGAATATAGCTCGGATTGCGGGTACTGATCGGCAATGTCTTCGCTGGCCCATGCGGCGCCCGCGCTAAATGTCGCAATCAATGCGGCGGTAAAAATCGGTTTCATGGTGTCCTCCCAAAACAGCTGCGCAACAATTCACACTTATGAATATGATTGTAAATGGTCCCGGTGGAAAACCTTTGCCCAAGAGTGCCGACACGGAATTGTGACGGGACGGCTTTCTTGCCCTGCCCCGGCAGGCCGTTAGGCTGGGCACAAACACGGGAGGACCGAACGACATGACATCACAAGACACGACATCGCTGGCAGGAAAACATGCGCTGGTCACGGGCGGCGGCACCGGGATCGGCCTGGCCATCGCCCGCGCCCTGGCCGCGCAAGGCGCCGAAGTCACCATCACCGGACGGCGACAGGAGGTGCTGGAGGAGGTCGCCACCAAGGGGCTGCACCCCATGGCGATGGATGTGCGCGACGAAGACGACATCGTGACCAAGATCCAGGCCGCCGTCGATGCGCGGGGCCCGATCCAGATCTGCGTCGCAAATGCCGGCGTTGCCGAGGGCAAAGCGCTACACAAGACCACGCTCGATTTCTGGCGCAACATGATGGCGACCAATCTGGACGGTGCCTTCCTGACCATCCGCGAGTGTCTGAAATCCATGCGCGAAACCGATTGGGGCCGGGTCATCACCGTTTCCTCGATCGCGGGTCTGCGCGGGCTCAAGGGCGGTGCCTGCTATTCCGCCAGCAAACACGGCATGATCGGCCTCACCCGCGCGCTGAGCGAGGATTACCTCGGCACCCCCTTCACCTTCAACGCGATCTGCCCGGGCTACGTAGATACCCCCATCGTGGAGCGAAACATCACCTCGATCTCGGCCCGAGCCGGTGTCAGCGAAGATGAAGCGCTGAAGATCATGACCCACGCCAACCGCCACCAGCGTCTGATCGAGCCGGAAGAAGTCTCGGCTGCGGCCATGTGGCTCTGCGGGCCCGGATCACAATCCATCAACGGGCAGACCATCGAAATCTCCGGCGGCCAGACCTGATCGCAGCAATAGCCTCGCACCAGATTGCGCCGCCGGATTTCCGGCGGCGTTTTTGCGTGTCCTACAGAAATACCACACGCACTGGACAGGTTTTTGAATATCGGATACAAAATCCGAAACCTTCAAGCTTGAAACAGTTCAGGCCCTTCTTTTCAGCCCGCCAGACGAGGTTCCGATGACCGATTTTGCCGCCACCAAGGCCATGTTCGACCTGCCCGAAGGGGTGATCTACCTCGATGGCAACTCACTCGGCCCCCTGCCCAGCGCCGCCAAGGACCGCGTCGCCAACATGATGACCGAGGAATGGGGCAAGATGCTGATCACCGGCTGGAACAAGGCCGGATGGATGCAGAAATCCACCGCTGTCGGCAACCGCATCGCCCGGCTGATCGGCGCCGAAGAAGATCACGTGATCATGGGGGATACCCTGTCGATCAAGGTCTATCAGGCCGTCGCCTCGGCGCTGGAAATGAACCCGAGCCGCAAGGTGGTTCTGTCGGACAACGGCAACTTCCCGTCTGACCTCTACATCGTGCAGGGGCTGCTCAAATCGCTTGGCGCCGAGTATGAACTGCGCGTCGTCGACCCCGAGGTGGTGGCCGAGAACATCACCGATGATGTCGCTGTGCTGATGCTGACCGAGGTGGATTACCGCACCGGACGCAAGCACGACATGAAGACCCTCACCGCCAAGGCCCATGAGGCAGGCGCCCTGACCGTCTGGGATCTGGCGCATTCCGCAGGTGCCCTTCCGGTGGATCTGGCAGGCTGCAAGGCTGATTTCGCGGTCGGCTGCACCTACAAATACCTCAACAGCGGCCCCGGCGGCCCTGCCTTCATCTATGTGGCGCCGCGCCACGCCGAGGTTGCCCGCCCGGCGCTCTCTGGCTGGCTGGGACACGAGGCACCCTTTGCCTTTGAACTTGATTACCGGCCAGGCCGCGGCATCGAACGCATGCGGGTCGGCACGCCACCGGTGATCCAGCTGACCTCGCTGGAAGCAGCGATGGACATCTGGGACCAGGTCGACATGCAGGATCTGCGGGCAAAATCCATCGAGCTCTGTGATCTGTTCATCGCCGAGGTCGAAGCCGCCTGTCCCGAGCTGGAGCTTGCCTCGCCGCGCGATGGCGACCAGCGTGGCAGCCAGGTCTCCTTCCGCTTCCGCGAAGGCTATGCCGCGATGCAGGCTCTGATCGAACGCGGCGTGATCGGTGATTTCCGTGCCCCGGACATCATGCGCTTTGGCTTTACCCCGCTATATATCGACGCCGATGACGTGCGCGCCGCCGTGGCGATCGTGAAAGACGTGATGACCAACGATCTGTGGGACAATGACGCCTACAAACAACGCGCCGCCGTGACCTGATCGTGAGTGGGGCGACGCATATCCTTCCTTTGTGCAGACCTGCGGGCTGGGTGGCGCTCTGGCGGCGCCTGGCTCAGTGCTGCCGGTTAAACCGGAGGACGCTTTCCTTTCCCTGATGTATAAAAGACCAAGGAACAGGAAAGATCCAATGAGCAAATGCCCTCTTAACTCTCCCTTTGACCCGGCCGAGGACGGCGCCGAAATGTCCTTTGACGGGCGCATGTCCTATGGCGACTACCTGTCGCTGGACGCGATCCTGACAGCGCAAAAGCCGCTGAGCGACGCCCATGACGAGATGCTGTTCATCATCCAGCATCAGACCAGCGAATTGTGGATGCGCCTTGCGGTGCACGAGTTGCACGCCGCCCGCGATTGCCTGCTGGCCGGTGATTCCCGGCAGGCGTTCAAGATGCTGGCCCGAGTGGCCCGGATCTTTGAGCAGCTGAATTCGG
Source organism: Phaeobacter gallaeciensis (assembly GCF_001678945.1). Classification (NCBI taxonomy): domain Bacteria; kingdom Pseudomonadati; phylum Pseudomonadota; class Alphaproteobacteria; order Rhodobacterales; family Roseobacteraceae; genus Phaeobacter; species Phaeobacter gallaeciensis. The sequence goes on along the minus strand of NZ_CP015124.1, from coordinate 3,606,757 downwards.
CCTGGGATGTGCTGCGCACGATGACGCCCTCGGACTACACTCATTTCCGGGATTCACTGGGGCAGAGTTCGGGCTTTCAATCCTATCAGTACCGGTTGATTGAGTTCATGCTGGGCAACCGGAACAAAGCCATGCTGCGCCCCCACGCCCATGATGCGGATGTGACAGCCCTCTTGGAGAATGAACTGTCGCAGCCCTCGCTTTACGATGTGGCCCTGCGGCTTCTGTCGAACAGCCTGCCGCTGCCTGCCCAGGTGCTGAGCCGGGATGTCTCCTTGCCCTACCAAGCCAGCGACGCGGTTATGCAGGCTTGGACCACTATCTATCAGGCCCCCGAGACCCATTGGGAGCTGTATGAGCTGGCCGAAAAACTAGTCGATTTCGAGGATTACTTCCGCCGCTGGCGGTTCAACCATGTGACCACCGTGGAACGAGTGATCGGCTTCAAACGCGGTACCGGCGGCACCGGCGGGGTCAGCTATCTGAAACGCATGCTGGAAGTGGAGCTGTTCCCCGAACTCTGGCACCTGCGCACCGAGCTGTAAGCCCGGTCCCCACCGCAGGTCAGGGAGCTCTCCCGCCCGGTCTCGGATTTCATGCGAAACCCTCGACCAGTTGGGCCCGGCGCCGCGCCATAGGCGCGGCGCCGGGCCCAAGACTGTAAGCGGGCTCTGCCAGAGGCAGGGTCTGCGTCAGCCGCGGGAGCCTCCTGCTCCTTCTGCAGCACACCCCGCGATTGCTCATCTGTTATTAAAGGCCTTCGAGCGCCCGTACCATCAGCGCGGCAAGCTGCGAAACACGCATGCGATAAGTTGGGTAATCGGGCGCCGTATGCTTGATCCCTTTGAGCGCGGCGCAAAACACCTGCGCCACCTCTGCGGCCGTTCCGACGGCTTCGGGCAGATCTCTTTTCTGCAGCCATTCGGCATAGGCCCCAGCCAGCGCCACCTCGCCCGCCTCGATGGCCTCTGGCGCGACGCTCATACCTGCCTCGAACAGTTCCAGCCCATGCGCCGAAGACATCATCGCCTCCATCGTTGCCCCGCCATGGGCGGCAAAGGCATACGCAACGCGGTCGGCCTGAGTGCCCTCTCCCTCTAGCGCCGCGCGGATGTCTTCGCGCGCCTGCCGGTAATAGGCTTCGACCAGAGCCGTGAAGATCGCTTCCTTGTTGCGAAAGTGAAGATAGACCGCCGGACGGGACATCCCTGCCCCACGCGCTATGTCGTCCATCGAGGTTTTGCGGAACCCATAGGCCGAAAAAGCCTGCCAGGCAGACTCGAGTATGGTCTGGGCCTTTGGGTCGGACAACATGGGATCAGCGGTAAGACGGTTCATACCCAAGGCTACTGACACTATTGCCTGATTTTGTCAATTGACACGCTGACACAATTAACGCATTTTGTCACAACATCCACAAACAGGGGTCAGCCCAATGCCAACCACGCTCAGGATCAACGGAAGCGACCACGAGGTGGATCTGCCGCAGGATGTACCCCTGCTCTGGGTCCTGCGTGATGAAATCGGCCTTACGGGCACCAAGTTCGGCTGCGGCATTGCGGCCTGCGGTGCCTGCACCGTGCATATCGACGGGGTGGCGACGCGCTCCTGCCAGGTGGCGCTTGGCGATGTCTGGGGTGAGGTCACCACCATCGAAGGCGTCGGCACACCCGAAGCCATGGCTGCAATCCAGCAAGCCTGGGTCGATCATCAGGTGGCACAATGTGGCTATTGCCAGTCCGGGCAGATCATGCAGGCTGCAAGCCTGCTGGCCGAGAACCCAGCGCCTAGCGACAGCGATATCGACGACGCCATGCAGGGGAACCTGTGCCGCTGCGGCACCTATCCCCGCATCCGCGCTGCCATCCATACCGCCGCCAAGTTGATGCAGGAGGCGTGATCCATGGCCAGCTTCAAGAAAATCGCCCGCCGCAGTTTCCTGATCGGCTCTGCCGCCATCCTGGGTGGCGTGGCCTTTGGCACCTATAAATACCATCAGCCCGCGCCCAATCCCCTGTCGCCGAAAGAAGGGCAGGCCGCCCTCAACCCGTTTGTGATGGTGGATCAGTCCGGCGTGACCCTGGTCGCCCCCCGCGCCGAAATGGGTCAGGGGGTGCGCACCTCCTGGGCAGCGCTGATCGCCGAGGAACTGGATGTGCGCCCCGAAGCGGTACAGGTCATCCACGGCCCCGCCGCTAAGGCTTATTACAACAGCGCCATGATGGCCGAGGCCCTGCCCGGGCGCGGTTATGACGCCAGCAACTTCCAGCACTCGCTGGGGCAGATCGTCGGCCATATGTCGAAATTCCTCGACCTGCAGGTCACCGGCGGATCCTCATCCATGAAAGACGGGTTCGACCGCATGCGGATGGCCGGCGCCACCGCACGCGAAACCCTGAAAGAGGCTGCGGCCCAGCGCCTTGGCACCTCGCGTGCGCTGCTGGATACCGAGGACGGCCATGTGATCGCCCCGGACGGCAGCCGCATCCCATATACCGAACTGGCGGTCGAGGCCGCCGGGGTTGACCCGCAGGATGCCGAGCTGCGCCCGGCGGCGCAGTGGAAATACGTCGGCAAGGACATGCCGCGCCTTGATATGGTTCCCAAGGTCACCGGCACCGCGGGCTTTGGCGTCGATGTGCGGCTTGACGGCATGAAGTTCGCCGCCATCCGGCAAAGTCCGCATTTTGGCACCGGCAAGAGTGCCTTTGATGCCAGCGCCGCCGAAGGCATGCCGGGCGTGGAAAAGGTTCTGGATCTGGGCGATGCAGTTGCCGTGGTGGCGAGTAACACCTGGCTGGCGCAACAGGCCGTGGATGCGATCGACGTGACATGGGAGCCCGCCCCCTACCCTGAAACCACTGATGCGATCTTTGCCGAAATCGACCGCGCATTCGAGGACAGCTCAAACTCCGTCCTGCGCGACGATGGCGATGTCAACGGCCTCCCCGAGGGGGCGCAGATCATCGAGGCCGAATACCGCCTGCCCTATCTGGCCCATGCTACCATGGAGCCGATGAATGCCACCGCGCTTTATACCGGTGACGCCTTGCAAATCTGGGCCCCCAATCAGGGTCCGACAGTGGTGCAGAAATCCGCAGCCGACCTTGCTGGCCTGCCGAAAGAAGCCGTGCAGGTCCACACCACCTATCTGGGTGGTGGTTTCGGACGTCGGATCGAGGTGGATTACACCAACCGCGCGGTAGAGATCGCGATGCAGATGCGCGGCACGCCCGTCCAGCTGACCTGGAGCCGCGAAGAAGACATGACCCATGACTTCTACCGCCCCGGCGCCGTGGCGCGCTATCGCGCGGCGGTGAAGGACGGCAAGGCGGTGATGGTACACGGCAAGATCGCTGCCCAGTCCACCACGGTGGAGGGCGCAGGCCGCATGCTTGGCCTGCCGATGGGTGGACCGGACAAGGGCCACGTCGATGCCGCCTTCAACCAACCGCTGGCGATCCCGAATTTCCGCGTCGAAGGCTATCTGGTGAAACCAATGATCCCGGTCGGGTTCTGGCGCTCGGTTGCGGCGTCGTTCAACGGCTTCTTTTCGGACACCATTCTGGATGAGATGGCCCATGCCGCAGGCCGCGATCCGCTGGAGTTCCGTCTGGAGTTGGCCCGCGCAGAATGGGAACCAGCGGCCAAAGTCCTGGAAAAGGTGGGCGAGATGTCCGGCTGGACAGGAGAGACGCCGGAAGGCGTCGGACGCGGCGTGGCGCTGGCCTATAGTTTCGGCACCCCCGTGGCAGAGGTGATCGAGGTGGTCGATGAAGACGGCCAGATCCGTCTCAACAAGGCCTGGATCGCCGCCGACATCGGCCGCGCCATCGACCCGAGCAACGTCGAGGCGCAGATGTTCAGCGGCCTCGCCTACGGTCTGTCAGCGGCCTGTTTTGGCGAGATCACCTTTGACGGCGGCGCGGTGGAGCAGCAGAACTTCCCCGACTACGAAGCCATGCGCATGCATACCATGCCTGCGGTCGAGGTGGCGGTTCTGCAAAACCAGACCCACATGGGCGGCGCAGGTGAACCGGGCACGCCCCCGGCAGCCCCGGCGCTGGCGAATGCGCTATTCGACCTCACCGGCAAACGCGCCCGCAGCCTGCCGTTGATGCACGAGTTCGACTTGCTGGTTTGAACCGGCGTGGCGAGACTATGAACAAGAAGAGCCCGCCGCTGATCCGGCGGGCTTTTTCTGCGTGCTAGCCTTGATGGTCGGCAATCTGCACCTAACCGACCAACATGGTTGCACTGACTACGTGATCTCCTTACCCTTTGCGCAAATCTTCACCGACAGGATTTGAGCGGCTTGGACCAGTTCTTCACATTAGCTTTTGGATCTATTTTGTTTCTCGTGGGGTCAATATTATGCTTGACGTCAATAAAGACTGTTTGGCTTCAGTGTGACAAAAAATCTTTGAAAATCAACCCTATATACAGGTATCTGTCGAACAAATCGCCAAGGTTTCACTTTGTGTCGATGGTCGCTTATCGTGTGTTGGCAATGGTATTCGGGACAGTGGCATTGATTTGGGGTGCCGCCGTTCTCATTGCGTCATGGTCTACCATGAGTTGACAAGTTCAATCGATGGCGGAGTCGAGATGCCCCGGAAAGCAATTCTTCTTTGGGCTCAAAGCGGACCAACGCGATTGGGAGGGGATATTTCGTTCACCCTCTCCCCCACGTTCGACTGAGACGAGCTCCCGATCAGGCCGACTTCTGCAACGGCTTCGGGCGGGCGCCGCCTGCCCAGTCGCTTGCCGCTTCGCCAAAGGCCTGGAACAGAGGGCGCGACACTGGGTCGTTCGCTGCGTCCCATTCCGGGTGCCATTGCACCGCGAGGGTAAATCCGGGCGCATCCTCGACATAGATGGCCTCGGGCGTGCCATCAGGGGCGTAGCCGTCGATCACGATGCGGGTGCCCGGCTGTTTGATGCCCTGCCCGTGCAGGGTGTTGGTCATCACCTCTTCGGCGCCGAACAGGCGGTGGAACACGCCGCCGCTGGTCAGCTTTACCGAATGGCGCAGGGCGAATTTCTCTTCCAGGGTGCCATCGGGGGGCATGCGGTGGTTCATCCGGCCCGGCAGATCGCGGATCTCGGGGTATAGCGTACCACCCATGGCGACGTTCACCTCCTGAAAGCCGCGGCAGATGCCGAGGAAGGGTTGGCCCCGCTCGACGCAGGCGCGCACCAGCGGTAGGACGATGGCATCGCGGGCGCGGTCAAAGGCGCCGTGGGCTTCGGTCTCTTCCTCGCCGTATTCGTTGGGATGCACGTTCGGACGCCCACCAGTCAGCAGGAAACCGTCAAAGGTCTCAAGCAGTTCTTCCACCGAAAGGAAACGCGGATCCGAGGGGATCAGCAGCGGCATGCAGCCGGACACGTCGGCCACCGCTTCGGAGTTCATAGTTCCACCGGCGTGGGTGGGATACTGATCGTTCATCAGATAGGAATTGCCGATAATGCCAACTTTGGGCCGCGCCATGATCCACTCGCGAGTTGTTGCCTTTTGGTGACCCTAGCGGCGCAGCGCCAGGCATTCAACTCGTCAGGGTGGCGCAGGCGCTTGTTCAGGTACGCACAGGGGGCAAAGCGGTGATTTTTAACGCAATCCTGCGGTAACGCCGCGTCAAAACGAAACGGCCCGCACCCCGGAACGGGGACAGGCCGGTTCATTGTTCGCCATTGCACAAAGGCGGGAGATCAGGCCTCGCCGACCAGCCCCACGGCCTCGATCCCAGCCAGCGCCGCTGCGGCATCGTTGTCCGAGGTATCGCCGGTGACGCCCACGGCGCCCAGCACGGCGCCCTTCTTGTCGCGCAGCAGAACGCCGCCGGGAACAGGCACGACCTGACCGCCGTAAACACCGTTCACCGCCGCCATGAAATAGGCCTGCTGTTCAGCCCGGGCCATCTGCGCCGAACCAGACATGCCCAGCATGACGGCGCCATAGGCCTTGCCGTGGGCGATGGCAAAGCGACCCGGTGCGGCACCGTCTTCGCGTTCAAAGGCTTGGACGTGCCCGCCCGCATCCAGCACCACCACCGACAGCGGTTTGAGGTTCAGCTCGCGGCCCTTTTCCAGCGCCTTGCGGATGATGGTACGTGCGCGTCTGAGTGAAATCGTCATCTGCGGTTTCCTTCTGATGAGTGAGTTTCAAAGAAAAGGACCGGGGACAGGCCCCGGTCCGATCAATCCGTGTGGGTCAGCCAGCCGCCTTCAGTTCAAGCCGACGTGCGTGCAGCACCGGCTCGGTATAGCCAGAGGGCTGGATGCGGCCCTTGAAGACCAGATCGCAGGCCGCCTGGAAGGCGATGCCGTCAAATCCAGGCGCCATCGGACGATAGGCCGGATCACCCTTGTTCTGCCCATCCACCACAGCAGCCATTTTCTGCATCGCTGCCATCACCTGCGCCTCGTCCACGATGCCGTGGTGCAGCCAGTTGGCCAGCGCCTGCGAGGAAATCCGGCAGGTCGCGCGGTCTTCCATCAGGCCAACGTTGTTGATGTCCGGCACCTTGGAGCAGCCGACGCCCTGATCGACCCAGCGCACCACATAGCCAAGGATGCCCTGAGCGTTGTTCTCGATTTCCTTGGCGATCTCATCATCCGACAGGTTCTGCCTTTCCATCACCGGGATGGTCAGCAGGTCCGCGAGGCTGCCACGGGCACCGCCTGCCTTTAGTTCGTCCTGACGCGCCAGCACATCAACCTTGTGATAGTGCGTGGCGTGCAGGGTCGCAGCAGTGGGAGACGGGACCCAGGCACAGGTGGCGCCTGATTGCGGATGGCCAATCTTGGCCTCCAGCATTTCACCCATGCGGTCGGGCATAGCCCACATGCCTTTGCCGATCTGCGCGCGGCCCTTCAGACCACAGGCCAGACCGATATCGACGTTGCGATCCTCATAGGACGCGATCCAAGGGGTCGATTTCATCTCACCCTTGCGCAGCATGGCGCCTGCTTCCATCGAGGTGTGGATCTCGTCGCCGGTCCGGTCAAGGAAGCCTGTATTGATAAAGGCGACGCGGGATTTGGCGGCGCGGATGCATTCCTTCAGGTTCACAGAGGTGCGGCGTTCCTCGTCCATGATGCCGATCTTGACGGTGTTGCGCGGCAGGCCCAGCGCGTCCTCGACATGGTCGAAGATCTTCACCGCAAAGGCGACCTCTTCCGGCCCGTGCATCTTCGGCTTGACCACGTAGACCGAGCCGTGCAGCGAGTTACCGCCTTCGGACTTCAGGTCATGCATGGCGATCAGCACGGTGATCATGGCGTCCAGAAAGCCCTCGCCCGCTTCGCGGCCTGCGCTGTCCAGAACCGCCGGGTTGGTCATCAGGTGGCCCACGTTGCGGATCAGCAGCAGCGAACGGCCTTTCAGCACAGCCGCCTCGCCCGCGGGCGTGGTGTAGGAGATGTCATCGTTGAGTACGCGGGTGAAGGATTTACCTCCCTTGCTGACCTCTTCGGCCAGATCGCGCTTCATCAGGCCCAGCCAGTTGGAATAAGCCTGAACCTTGTCCGCTGCATCGACGCAGGCGACGGAATCTTCACAGTCCATAATGGTGGAAAGCGCCGATTCCAGGGTGATGTCGTTGATACCTGCGCTATCGCCCTTGCCGATATTGCCGGTGGCGTCGATCTCGATAATCGCGTGCAACCCGTTGTTTTTCAGGAAAATCCGCGACGGGGCCGAAGCCTCGCCGGCGTGGCCCGCGAATTGCGCCGCATCCTTCAGCGCCGGAACCAGCGCACCATCCGCGACCGACAGGGCGTCGATATCGGACCAGGAGCCAGCGGCCAGCGGGAAGGTTTCATCCAGAAACGCCCGCCCCCAGGCAATCACCCGGTCGCCGCGCGCCGCATCATAACCGCCCGCCGCAGGCAGATCGCCCATGGCATCGGTGCCGTAAAGCGCATCGTAAAGCGAACCCCAGCGGGCGTTCGCCGCATTGAGCGCAAAGCGCGCATTGGTGATCGGCACCACCAACTGCGGGCCCGGGGTATGGGCGATCTCGGGGTCGACGTTCTCGGTCTCGATTTCGAAATCATCGCCTTCGGGCACCAGGTAGCCCAGCTCGCGCAGGAAGGCGGTATAGGCCTCGGCGTCATGCGGTTGGCCGCGACGCTCCACGTGCCAGGCGTCGATGCGGCCCTGGATGTCTTCGCGTTTGGCCAGCAGCGCGCGGTTTTCATCGCCCATGCCATTCACAAGGCCGGACAGCCCCGCCCAGAAAGCATCGGCGCTGACGCCAGTGCCCGGCAAAGCCTTGGCTTCGATAAAGTCAGCCAGCTCGGATGCGACCTGCATCCCGTGAATGTCTTTCATGTCTGCCATCGGCTCTCTCCTCGCAGGTAAACGTTGGTCAGTTTCCCCGATACAGGAAAAGTTTCCTATCGGCAACAAGGGTGGTAAACCTTTTTTACCAATTTAGGCGCAGCTGTTTCAAATCTTCTTTGCAGATGCGCACTTTGCCATGCTGCGGCAGCGGGCCGAGCAGTAGATGACCTGCTCCCAGTCCCGCGCCCATTTGCGCCGCCAGGCAAAGGGGCGCGCGCAAACCGGGCAGGTCTTCGTCGGCAGATCTTCTTTCTTCCTCATACGTGCCATCAGAAATCAAAACTCAGCTGATCAGCGCCCTTCGCAGGCTGCTTTACCTGCCTGCCCCGGGCGCGCGGGGATTTGCGGCTGGCGTGTTTCTTCACGATACGGCGGGCGACGGGGCGAAATCCGTCCTGCTGCCGCACAGCCCAGACCGCCTCGCGCGCCGCCCGTGCCGCCATCTGCACATCGACGATAGGCGCCGGATATGCCTGCCCCAGCAGCCGCCCAGCACCCTGCCACTTCCACGGCTCCTGCAGGAACCGGTCCGGCACCTCGGCCAGTTCCGGCAACCATGCCCGGGTAAAGGCGCCTGTGGGGTCCTGATCCAGCCCCTGTTTCACCGGGTTGTAGATCCGCAGGGTGTTCATCCCAGTGGTCCCCGATTGCATCTGCACCTGGCTCCAATGGATGCCCGGCTCGTAATCGGTGAACATGCGCGCCAGATGTCGGCCGGTTGCCCGCCAATCGAGCCACAGATGGTAAGAGGCTACCGACATCACCATCGCCCGCATACGGAAATTGAGCCATCCGGTGGCGGTCAGGCTGCGCATGCAGGCATCAACAAAGGGCAGCCCGGTTTCGCCCCTCTGCCAGGCCGCCAATCGAGCGGCATCCGGCTCCATGGGCCTGAGCCCTTCAAACGCCGGATGCAGGCAGCGGTGTTCGATATCAGGCTGGTCCTCCAGCTTCTGCATGAAGTGATCGCGCCAGGCCAGACGCGCCTGAAAGGATTTCAACGACCCGGACCAACCGGCCTTGCGCCCCACCTCTTGCCGGGCTTTCGTGGCCTGCACCACCTCGCGCACGGAGAGCGTGCCAAAGGCGAAATGCGGCGACAGGCGGGAACAGGCCGTCGCCCCCTCCAGAGGCGATGACATGGCGCGGCGATAGTGCTGGCCGCGATGGTCCAAAAAACTGTCAAGGCAGCGCAACCCCGCCCGGCGTCCGCCCGGCTGCGCATCGACAATCCCGTCAGGCATCAGCCCAAGGTCTGCGGCCGCAGGCATCGGATCGCTGTCGCAGCGTATCCCCTCGACGTGATCGGGCGCAATGACCGGTGCCTGCCCCATGAAACCGTTCCGCGCCCGCTGCCAGCCTTCCCGCGCCGTCAGACCGCGCACCACTCCGCATTGCCGCAACTCGGTCCAGCGGATGCCGCGCGCCCGCGCCCACCCCGCGACACGCTTATCACGCGAATAGGTCCAACCGTTTCCGGTTTCCTCATGGCTGACCAGATGGTCGACAGCGTACTGCCCCGCCAGCCCTTCCAGCACCTCAACTGCATCTCCGACACGAAGAACCAGATCCGCGCCCCGGCGGCGCAGCGCCTCACGCAGGCCGGGCAGGCTTTGTCGCAGGAAATCATACTGTCGGGCAGAGGCATCCTGCTGCCGCCACAATTCCGGTTCGACAACATATAGGCACAGGACCGGCCCGCCCAAGGTGACCGCATGTGCCAGCGCCGGATGATCCTCGATGCGCAGGTCGCGCTTGAACCACAGGATTGTCGTCATTGCCGGGCGGCGCCTCCTTGTCTGCTGCCCCGCGCCAAGGGCCGGGCGCGATTTGCGCGCTCTGCGCTTGCTGCTCCGGGCTGCATTGCATACCACTATGCTCAAGATACGCGCGCCCCTGCCTGCCGGTTCAAAACAATCCGGGCAGGAAACGCGCCGCGCCACAGATCCACAGGAGCCCGCCATGAAAGATGCCGCACCCGAAACCGCGCCCGAGACATTCTATCTGAAGGACTACACGCCCTTCGGGTTCGAGGTGCAGAGCGTCGAGCTGACCTTCAGGCTGGCGCCCGGGGCAACACGGGTTCAGAGCCGGATCCACTTTGCCCCGAAGCCCGGCGCGGCAAACCCCGAATTCTTCCTGCACGGCGAACAGCTGAGCCTGATCAGCGCAGCAGTGGATGGCGCCCCCGTGACCCCCACACTTACCGAGGGCGGTCTGACCTGCAATGTGCCAGACCAGCCCTTTGTCTGGGAGGCGGAGGTCGAGATCGACCCACAGGGGAACACCGCGCTCGAAGGGCTTTATATGTCGAACGGCATGTATTGCACCCAGTGCGAGGCCGAGGGATTTCGCAAGATTACCTATTACCCCGACCGCCCGGATGTGATGTCCACCTTCAAGGTCCGCATCGAAGGGGATGAGCCGGTAAAACTTTCCAACGGCAACCCGACCGCCAGCGGTGCGGGCTGGGCCGAATGGCACGACCCCTGGCCCAAACCTGCCTATCTCTTTGCTCTGGTGGCCGGCGATCTGGTCAACCATCCCGACAGTTTCACCACCATGTCCGGCAAGGAGGTCGAACTCAACATCTGGGTGCGCCCGGGGGACGAGGGCAAATGCGCCTTTGGCATGGAGGCGCTGAAGAAGTCCATGAAATGGGACGAGGATGCCTATGGCCGCGAATATGACCTAGATATCTTCAACATCGTGGCCGTGGATGACTTCAACATGGGTGCGATGGAGAACAAGGGCCTCAATATCTTCAACTCCTCCTGTGTGCTGGCCTCGCCCGAGACCTCGACCGATGCCAATTTCGAACGCATCGAGGCGATCATCGCGCATGAGTATTTCCACAACTGGACCGGCAACCGCATCACCTGCCGCGACTGGTTCCAGCTCTGCCTGAAAGAAGGTCTGACCGTCTTCCGCGACGCCCAGTTCACCGCCGATATGCGCTCCGCTCCGGTCAAGCGGATTTCGGACGTGATCGACCTGCGCGCCCGCCAGTTCCCCGAGGACGGCGGTCCTCTCGCCCACCCGGTGCGCCCCGAACAGTTCCAGGAAATCAACAACTTCTACACCGCCACCATCTACGAAAAAGGCGCCGAGGTGATCGGCATGCTGAAACGTCTGGTGGGCGATGAAGATTACGCCAAGGCGGTGACGCTGTATTTCGACCGCCACGACGGGCAGGCCTGCACCATCGAAGACTGGCTGAAAGTTTTTGAGGACGCCACCGGACGCGATCTGTCGCAATTCAAACGCTGGTACAGCCAGGCAGGCACGCCGCATCTGAAAGTGTCGGAAGACTATGCCGATGGCACCTACACGCTGACCTTTGAGCAAAGCACGCCCCCCACCCCAGGTCAGCCGGACAAGGATCCCCGTGTGATCCCCATCGCGGTCGGCCTGCTCGGTCCGAACGGCGATGAAGTCTGCGCCACACGGGTGCTGGAAATGACCGAGGCAAAGCAAAGCTTTACCTTCGACGGGTTGGCCGCAAAGCCGGTTCCTTCGATCCTGCGCGAATTCTCTGCGCCGGTGATCCTGGAACGCGAGACATCCAACGCCGAACGCGCCTTTTTGCTGGCCCATGACACCGATCCCTTCAACCGCTGGGAGGCCGGCAATGCGCTTGCCCGCGAAGCGCGGGTTGCCATGGTGCTCGAAGGCGCCGCGCCGGATGCCGATTACCTGGATGCGCTACAGAAACTGCTGCGCGACGACAGCCAGGATCCGGCATTTCGCGCGCTGGTACTGTCGCCACCCAGCCAGTCCGACATCGCCCAGACCCTGTTTGAGCGCGGCCATGTGCCGGATCCGCAAAAGATCTTTGATGCGGCGGAAACCTTTGCTCAGACGTTGGCACAGCAGCTCGCCGACAGCCTGCCCAGGCTTTATGCGGACACCACCGTTTCAGGCGCCTATTCCCCGGATGCGATAAGCAGCGGCAAGCGTGATCTCAACGGGCGCATCCTGTCGCTTCTGACCCGGCTTGACGGCGGTCAGCAAGCGGCGCGCCAGTATGAAGACGCCGACAACATGACCCAGCAATACGCAGCCCTCACCTGCCTGCTGAAGGCTGAAAAAGGTGATGCGCAATCGCAGGCCTTCTTTGAGCAATGGAAAGGCGACCGGCTGGTGATGGACAAATGGTTTGCCTTGCAGATCGCCTCTGCAGCGCCGGAAACCGCTGCGTCCGTTGCGCGCGATCTCACCCAGCATGAATTGTTCACCCTGAAGAACCCCAACCGGTTCCGCGCGGTGATGGGGGCACTGGCAGGCCATCACGCCGGGTTCCACCATGCCTCGGGCGCGGGTTATCGGTTGCTGGCCGAGAACCTGATCGCCCTTGATAAGCTGAACCCGCAGACCACCGCCCGCATGTGCGCCGCCTTCCAGACCTGGAAACGCTACGACGCAGACCGTCAGGCGCTGATCCGGACGGAGCTGGAGCGGATCGCGGGCACCGAGGGGCTGAGCCGTGACACCACCGAAATGGTGACCCGGATCCTGGATGCCTAAGGAGAACACTCCTCCCATGCCGAAAACCGCCCCTGTGGAAGACTATCACTTCCGTCGGCAGGGGCGGTCTCCCGCACTGGTTCTGGCGCTCGCGGCCTGGCTTGCGGCGCTGGCCGGGCTGTATTTCTATGCGCAGGCAACGCCATGGCTGATTGCGCTGTTGTTCCTGCCGGTCATTCCCGGCCTGTTCGATCTGGTAAAGAACCCGGGCTCCGGCCTTGATGTGACGGCGGAGCAGATCGTCTGGTTCACAGGCGGCGAGCGTACGGACCTGCCGCTGTCACGCATCGCGCAGCTGCGGCTTGATACCCGGCTGGATCTTTCGATCCGCGCAACTCTGATCCTGACAACGGGCAACAAGCTGCGACTGCCGCAGCCCGTCGTGCCGCCTGTGGCCGAACTGACCCACGCGCTGGATCAGCGCGGCATCGCCCATGAGCGGCATCATTTCTCACTTTTTTAGTATTATTTTACAGGTTTACCCTGTTCATTATACCTTTTCGAAAGGACCTCTCCCGTTTTTCCGGATCGGCACCTCCAGTTCCCCAGAGCTGCCATTTTTGCGCCGCAATGCGCCATCAGTTTGCGGGGGACGAAGCAGTACCAATTCGCCGGAAACGAGAATGCCAAGACCCCCCTTTCAACTTTCGGATATCCTGTCCCGCCTCCCCGTTTCCCTGCCTGACCGGCTGAAACGACGCGACGCCTCGACCGCCGTTGCGGCACCGGCCTCAGTGCGCGCTGAGCCAGCGGCTCACTATGCGCGTCCGGAGGATAGCCTGTCGATCTCGATCTGCACTGAGAGCGACGAGGATACCGCCTGCTGTGCCTTGCAGAAGGAGGGGCAGTTCCTTGCCCGGCAAGAGCGCTGGCAGGAGCTCTCGGACCGGATCGCAGAGGCCGATCAGGCACGATTCACCACTCCCGGCGGCATGCCCGAGGCCGAGCTTCTGGCCTATGGCGCACGCGCCGATGTGGTCAACGCGGTGGAGCATGCCCTGAACGATGGGCAGCCCCGCGATCAACGGCAGCTTATCGACGGGGTGATGGCACTAGAGGCCATCCGCAAGGATCACCGCAAAGACCCCTATCTGACCGCGCTGATCGCGCTGGCCCATATCGATATCGGCTGGGTTTGGCGAGGTCCGGGGCTTGAGGAAACCGTCTCCAAGGTACACCTGCGGCGCTGCGCCGCCCATTTTGAACGCGCTGCCACGCTGCTATCGGGCATCGCGCCCGGTCTGCCCGGCAGCGCCTTCCTTGCAGCGGCGGACTGCGCGCTCTTTGCCGCCCGCCGCGCCGAAACGCTGCATGTGGCCGATGCCTATGCCCGGCTGATCGATCTGGCACCGCAGAACCACCGCCCCATGCGCGCCCTTGGGCTTCAGATGCTGCCACGCTGCTCCGGTTCCTATCCGGCGCTGGAGCTGGAGGCCCGCCGCACCGCTTCGCGCACGCAGGATATCTGGGGCTCCGGTGGCTACACTTGGGTCTATTTCGACGCCCTTGCTACCGACTCGGCAGCCGGGGCCCTGGTCGATCCGCAGTTTTTCATCGACGGGCTGAAGGACATCCTGGCCGCCCATCCCTCGCAGGATATGGCGAACCTTCTCAGCGCCTATTGCGCGGTGGCACTGGGCGGCGCGCAGATGGATGGCACGACGCCGCAGACGCCCCGGCAGGAAATCGCAAGCGCCGCCAGCTGGCTGATCCGCGACCACCTGCGCGAGGTGCATCCGCTGATCTGGGCCCATGCGGCGAACGGGTTTGACAACAGCGCCCGAGTTACCTCGCTGCGCCGCTTCTCGGCCCGCGGGCAGGCACAGGCTATGAGCTTTATCGCGCAGATTTTCCGGGATGAGATCGCCCATGGCCAGAAGATCGCCATCACACCGGACGGGCTGCATGTGACCACCGGCTAGGCGCGCGCCCTCGGGCAACGCAGCACTGTCAACAGACACAGAAAAGGCCGGGACATGCCCGGCCTTTTGCGTTGCGGCTTCACCCGGCGTTCAGGTTTTCTTGAAGGCATCCATCAGTGCTGCGCCCAGCGCGCCGGTGGCGCCACCTTTCTCCTGCGCCGGTTTCCCCTTGGGGCCTGCCGTCATCTTCCCCCGCGCAGGCGGTTTGCCACCGCGACGGTTGCCCGGCCCCTGCCCCGGACCGGCGCTGCGTTCCTTGCGGTTTTCCCGGGCCGACGCGCCGCCGTCCTTTTTCATCGTCAGGGCGATCCGTTTACGCGGCACGTCCACCTCGGTCACGGTGACCTTCACCACCTGCCCGGCTTTCACCACCTCATGCGGGTCCTTCACGAACCGGTCAGCCAGCTGGCTGACATGCACCAGGCCGTCCTGATGCACGCCGATATCCACGAAGGCGCCAAAGGCTGCTACATTGGTCACCGTGCCTTCCAGCACCATGCCCGGTTTCAGATCGGTGATCTCTTCGACCCCGTCGGTAAAGGAAGCGGTGACAAAGCTGGGACGCGGATCGCGGCCGGGTTTTTCCAGCTCGCTCAGGATGTCGCGGACCGTGGGCAGGCCGAAGCTGTCGTCGACGAAGTCTTCGGCGCGGATGCCGCGAAGAGCCGTGTTATCCCCCATGATCTGGCGGATATCCCGCCCGCAGGCCGCCACGATCTTGCGCGCCACGCCATAGGCCTCCGGGTGCACAGAGGACGCATCCAGCGGCTCCTTGCCGTCGCGGATACGCAGGAAGCCCGCGCATTGCTCAAACGCCTTGGGACCAAGCCGCGAAACTTTCAACAGCTCCTTGCGGGACTGGAACGCCCCGGCGGCATCCCGATGCGCCACGATCGCCTCGGCCAGCCCGGGGCCAAGCCCCGAGACATGCGCCAGAAGCGGCGCCGAAGCCATGTTGAGGTCGACGCCGACGGCGTTCACCACATCCTCGATCACCGCCTCCAGTGATTTCGACAGTTTGTGCTGATCGACATCGTGCTGGTACTGGCCAACGCCGATGCTCTTGGGCTCGATCTTCACCAATTCGGCCAACGGGTCCTGCAGACGGCGGGCAATGGAAACCGCGCCGCGCAAGGAAACATCGAGATCGGGAAATTCCCGCGCCGCCAGTTCAGAAGCCGAGTAGACTGAGGCGCCCGCTTCGGAGACCACCACCTTGGTCGGCGCCTTGATCTTGGCCGGCAGATTCTTCAGCACCTCGGCCACCATCCGCTCGGTCTCGCGAGAGGCGGTACCATTGCCGATGGCGATCAGCTCGACGCCGTGCTCCGCGATCAGCTTCAGGATCGATACCTGCGCCCCGCGCAGATCGTTCTTGGGCTGAAACGGATACAGCGTCTCTGTGGCCACCAACTTCCCGGTCGCATCAACCACTGCCGCCTTGACGCCGGTGCGAATGCCCGGGTCCAGCCCGAGGGTCGGTCGCGCACCGGCTGGCGCTGCAAAAAGGAGATCCTTGAGGTTGCGGGCAAAGACCTGGATCGCATCCTCCTGCGCCCGGGCGCGCAGATCGCCCATCAGTTCCAGCATCATCGACAGCGACAGTTTCACCCTCCAGGTCCAGCCTGCGACCTTGCGCAGCCATTTGTCGCCGGGCCCATCGCCGCCAGCCCCCAGAACCGCGGCCACCATGGCCTCGGCCTTTGCCACGCCCTCTTCCGGGTCGGGGCCGATATCCAGCGTCAGCACGCCTTCGTTCGAGCCGCGCAGCATCGCCAGCGCCCGGTGCGAGGGTACATCGGCCCAGCATTCGCGATGATCGAAGTAATCAGAGAATTTGGCGCCTTCCTGCTCCTTGCCTTCGACCACCCGTGCGGTCAGCAAGGCGTCGCGCTGCAAGAACTCGCGGAGCCGACCCAGAAGGTCGGCGTTTTCCGTCAGGCGCTCGGTCAGGATATCGCGCGCACCGTTCAGGGCATCCTTCACCGTCGCCACCGCCTCGGTGATATAGCTTTCGGCCAACGCCTCGGGCTCAAGGTTGCGGTCGGCAAGGATCGCCTCGGCCAATGGTTCCAGCCCGTTTTCCCGCGCGATCATCGCCTTGGTACGACGCTTGGGCTTGTAGGGCAGATAGATATCTTCAAGCTGCGCCTTGGTCTCGGCCTTGGCAATCTTGGCAGCCAGATCGTCGGTCAGCTTGTCCTGACTGCGGATCGACTCGAGGATGGTTCCCCGGCGCGCTTCGAGTTCGCGCAGGTAGGACAGGCGCTCGTCCAGGGTCCGCAGCTGGGTATCGTCCAGCCCACCAGTCACCTCTTTGCGGTAGCGGGCGACAAAGGGCACCGTCGCACCCTCATCCAACAACTGCACGGCGGCGCTGACCTGTTTGGCGGCAGCGCCAATTTCGGTTGCGATGGTCTGGGCGATGCGGGCGCTGATCTCGGGCGATGTATCCACGGGCGGGGTCCTCTTCCTTGGCGCGGTCATGGCGCGGGGAGACCCTTCTTAGCCTTGGCGACAGGAGCCGCCAAGGGGGTGACGAATGCACCTGCGCGCATCCGCCATTTTTCAGCCGTCAGGGCGCTCAGAAGTAGATGAAGTCATCCCAGCTGAGCTCAGAGGCACTGACATTTTCAAGCAGCACCGTATCGCCCGCGCCATAGCCAACCAGCGTGCCATCGACCACCGAGGTGATGGTGATGTCCCCCTGGGTCACAACCTGCATTTCCAGCAAGTCGACACCCACTTCGAAATCAGTGATGACGTCGGCGTTGCCGCCTTGCTCAAAGGCGAAGACATCGAACCCGACGCCGCCGCTCAGGATGTCATTTCCGGTACCGCCAGCCAAATAGTCAAAGTCGGCACCGCCGCTGATCACATCGTCGCCGTCACCGCCAATCAGGTAGTCAAAGCCATCACCACCAGTGAGAACGTCGTTACCATCCCCGCCAAGCAGATTGTCATCGCCAGCCCCGCCATCCAGCGTGTCGTGTCCAACACCCCCGTCAAGGCTGTCATGACCCGCGCCACCAAACAGCGCATCCTCGCCAAAGTTGCCCAGAAGTTCGTCACTCCCCGATCGGCCATAAACAACATCGTTGCCGCCATCGGCCCAAATGTAGTCATTGCCAAGTCCGCCATCCAGCGTGTCAGCGCCATAGTTGCTGGAGATGATATCGTCCTGGGCGCTGCCGATAAGGTTGCTCGCCTCGATACCGTCGATGGTGATGAAGCGGTTGCTGTAGAGGAATGTCATCTCGCTGAAATCATAGCTGCCGCCGGCCTCCAGGCGCAGGCCTTCGTCTTGCCCGGCAACCCCCAGCTGGATCTGCTCGATACCGCGCAGCTCTGCCTCCGCGCTGATGCGGTTGTTGTCGCTGCCGGTGAATTTCAGCGTGTCGATCCCGGAGCCACCGCTCACGACGCCATCCAGGCGCCCGTCCGCCGTCTCGTGCAGGATGAGATCATCGCCGCCGCCCCCGTACAGGGAATCGCGGCCCTCGCCACCATCCAGAGTGTCACTGCCATTGCTGCCGGAGAGAAGGTCGTCGCCAGAGCTGCCAACCAGGTGATCATCGCCATCGCGTCCAAAGATGCGATCATCGCCAGCATCACCCCAGATGTAGTCATCGCCAAGGCCGCCATCCAACGTGTCGTCACCGTAGCTGCTGATGATACTGTCGTTCTGGGCACTGCCGGTGACCTTGGTCGCCAACGTGCCATCGACAAAGATATCGCCGGTGCTGTCGAGGAATGTAATTGCGCTGAAATTGTAGGAGCCTCCGGACTCAAGCCGCAAATGGCCTGGGGTCTCTGCATCGCCCAGCTGGATCTGCTCGATGTCGATCAGCTGCGCATTCGCACCGATGGAGGCACTGTAGGGGCCAGCGAACCTCAGCGTGTCGATCCCGGCACCGCCGATCACGACGGTGTTCAGAGGCCCGTAAAGCGTGTTGTATTCGATCACGTCAGCGCTATCGGCGTCCACCAGGGTAAAGTCCGATTGGTCGATATTGGCGGCATCGACGTTTTGCAGGAAGACACTGTCACCTTCGCCATAGGTCACAAGGGTACCGCCCTCGACCGAGGCAATCGCGACGTCAGACCAGGCCGCACCGCGAATTTCCAGCGTATCCTGTCCGTCGACAAAATCGGTGATGGTGTCCATCCCATCGCCGGAGCGGAAGGCAAAATGGTTAGCACCAGCACCGCCAGTCAGCCTGTCAGAGCCACTTCCCGCGTAGAGGGTGTCGTTGCCAAGACCGCCATCGATCACATCATCGTAAGCGGTTCCGAAAAGGATATCGTCTGCGTCTGTTCCAGTTTTAATATTCGCCATATCGGCTTGTATCCTCTGAAGTATATGGTTTTTGCCATGTGTCGGCAAAAACCCGCATAAGATGCACTTGCATACATATCAACAACTATATCGAGACCACCTGGGTTAGCACTCCCGCTTGCGTTGAGCCGCTATTCTGGACAGAGACATCGCCCAGACGTCGAAAGACCCCAGTTTTCTTGTACAGTCAGGAGAGCCGAAGCCTGATGCAGACGGCGCGACTTAGGCCGATCCGGGTCGCCGCAATAAATCGACACTTTAAACTAAACTGCAGGCCACAGGGGCGCTGCCGCCATTGCCTCTTGCTCCTCGCGCCCGGCAGCCCTAGAACGCTGGGCAAACCAGATATTAGGAGCCGGCACCCATGCTCGACCTGACATATGAACTCCCCAAGCCCAAGGTGATCTCGGGCGCCAAGCATGACTGGGAACTGGTCATCGGCATGGAGGTGCATGCCCAGGTCAGCTCCAATGCCAAGCTATTCTCCGGTGCCTCGACCCAATTCGGCGCCGAGCCGAACTCCAACGTGTCCTTCGTGGATGCGGCGATGCCCGGCATGCTGCCGGTGATCAACGAATATTGCGTCGAACAGGCGGTGCGCACCGGGCTGGGCCTCAAGGCGGATATCAACCTATGGTCCGCCTTTGACCGCAAGAACTACTTCTACCCCGACCTGCCGCAGGGCTATCAGATTTCGCAGCTCTACCACCCCATCGTCGGCGAAGGCGAAGTTCTGGTGGAACTGGGCGATGGCACCGCGCGCATGGTGCGCATCGAACGTATCCACATGGAGCAGGACGCGGGTAAATCGATCCACGACATGGACCCCAACATGTCTTTTGTCGACCTCAACCGCACCGGCGTCTGCCTGATGGAGATCGTCTCGCGCCCCGACATCCGTGGCCCCGAGGAAGCCGCCGCCTATATCACCAAGCTGCGCCAGATCATGCGTTACCTCGGCACCTGCGATGGCAACATGCAGAACGGCAACCTGCGCGCCGACGTCAACGTGTCGATCTGCCTGCCGGGCGCCTATGAGAAATACCAGGAAACCCAGGATTTCTCGCATCTCGGCACCCGCTGCGAGATCAAGAACATGAACTCCATGCGCTTCATCCAGCAAGCAATCGAGGTGGAAGCCCGCCGTCAGATCGCCATCGTCGAAGCTGGCGGAGAGGTCGAGCAGGAAACCCGTCTTTACGATCCGGACAAGGGAGAGACGCGCTCCATGCGTTCCAAGGAAGAAGCGCATGATTACCGCTACTTCCCCGATCCCGACCTGCTACCGCTGGAGATCGAACAGGACTGGGTAGACGGTATCGCCGCCAACCTGCCCGAGCTCCCGGACGAGAAGAAAGCGCGTTTCATCGCGGACTTCGGCCTCACCGATTATGACGCCTCGGTTCTGACCGCAGACGTGGAATCGGCCGCCTATTTCGACGAGGTCGCCAAGGGCCGTAACGGCAAGCTGGCCGCCAACTGGGTGATCAACGAGCTGTTCGGCCGCCTGAAAAAAGAAGACCACGACATCACCGACAGCCCGGTCTCCCCGGCGCAACTGGGCGGAATCATTGACCTGATTTCCTCGGATGCGATTTCCGGCAAGATCGCCAAGGACCTGTTCGAGATCGTCTACACCGAAGGTGGCGACCCTGCGAAGATCGTCGAAGAGCGCGGCATGAAGCAGGTGACCGACACAGGTGCGATTGAGACCGCCCTGGACGAGATCATCGCCGCCAACCCCGCGCAGGTGGAAAAGGCCAAAGTGAACCCGAAACTGGCGGGCTGGTTCGTTGGTCAGGTGATGAAGGCCACCGGCGGCAAGGCCAACCCCAAGGCGGTGAACGAGCTGGTCGCCAAGAAACTGGGCTAAGCCAAAGTACATCGACTATGAAAGGCGCTCCATCCGGGGCGCCTTTTTCGTTGTACCCTTACGCCCGGTCGCCAGACCGGGCAGCCCCCGCCCGCCCCCCGGTCGGGCACTGCCCTTCTTGTTTGATAGCCGGACATCAACAGGCTTTTTTTCCAACTGCTTTCCCCTTTGGCCAAGCAAGTGGCCTAGGTCCGCGGCTGTTCAGGACTCTGACGCGGTCCTGCAATTTCCCTGCAATGGCGGACTGCAGGCTATCACATTGGCGCGCCCCAGGTCTCCCGCCGCTCCCAACTCGCGCCACCCGCACTCCCCTTAGGTAACAAGCCTGCCCTTGACCCTTGCTGCGCTCTGGCCCAGCCTGCCGCCCAACGAACACCTCTCAACGGAGCACCCCATGAAAACCCAATTCGATCAGGCCCTTCAGGACCGCTTGGTGCGCTATGCCGCCATCGACAGTCAAAGCGATGAGACCTCGCCCTCCTCCCCCAGCACCGCGATCCAATTCGATATGCTGAACCTGATGGTCGAGGAGTTGAAAGAGATCGGCGCGCAGGATGTGGAGCTGACCGAATACGGCACGGTACTCGCCACCGTGCCCGGCACGGCAGAGGGGCCGACCGTGGGGTTCCTCGCCCATGTGGACACCGCGCCGCAGTTCAACGCCACAGGGGTCAAGCCACGCGTGATCAAGGGTTATAATGGCGGCGACATCACATATCCCGACAATCCCGATCTGGTGCTCTCGCCCAAGGACCACCCCTATCTGGCGGGCAAGGAAGGGCATGACCTGATCACCGCCTCGGGCACCACCCTGCTCGGCGCCGATGACAAGGCGGGCGTTGCCGTGGTGATGACGCTGGCGCAGCACCTGATCGACAATCCAGACATCCCCCATGGCCCCATCCGCATCGCCTTTACCCCGGACGAAGAGATCGGCCGCGGCGTCGATCCGCAACTGCCCAAGGATCTGGGCGTTGATTTCGCCTATACGCTGGATGGCAGCGATGTGGGTGAGATCATTTATGAAAGCTTCTCGGCTGACCGCGCCGTGGTGACGATCAAGGGCGTGTCGATCCACCCCGGCTGGGCCAAGGAGAAGATGGTCAACGCAGCGCATCTGGCCTCCAAGATCATCCAGACCCTGCCCCAGGCCACGATGACGCCGGAAACGACCGATGAGCGCGAGGGTTTCCTGCATGTGACCGACATGAACGGTGGTTCCTCCGAGATGGAGATCAAGCTGATCCTGCGCGATTTCGAGCGGGACGGGCTGGCCGCCAAGGGCGATCTATTGCGCAAGGTCTGCGACGCCGTGCAGGCAAGCGAGCCGCGCGCGGAGATCACCTGCGAGATTTACCCGCAGTATCGCAACATGCGTTACTGGCTGGAGGATGACATGACCCCGGTGGATCTGGCGCTGGAGGCTTGCAAGGCGAATGGGATCAAGCCGATTTCCATCCCGATCCGCGGCGGCACCGATGGATCGCGCCTGACCGAGCTTGGCGTGCCGACGCCGAATATCTTCTGCGGCATGCAATGCGTGCACGGACCGCTGGAATGGGTTTCGGTGCAGGATATGGCCGCGGCGACGAACGTCTGCCTGACTCTGTCGCAGCTGGCTGCGAAGAAGTAACCGGCCCCACCGCGCGGCGCCCTGTCGCCGCCGCAGATGTAGAGAGAATGTCACGGCCTGCGCCGCGTTCCGGCGGCGCAGCTTGACCCCTCGCCTGCATCCGCTAAACCTTCGGGCTAGTCGTCAGGAGTCCGGCATGCAGCCTTATGAATACAAAGTGGTTCCCGCCCCGCATAAGGGCACCAAGGCTAAGGGCGTGAAAACCCCCGAGGATCGCTTTGCCCACTCGGTCGAGATCACCCTTAACCAGATGGCCGCTGAAGGCTGGGAATACCAGCGCGCAGAACTGCTGCCCTCGGACGAACGTTCCGGGCTGACCGGATCGACAACCAACTGGCGCAATGTGCTGATCTTCCGCCGTGCGCTGGCCCCTGCCCCCATGCAGCAGGCCCCGGCAGAGGACACAGCCGCGGCCGCCCCGCCGCTGACGGCCACGGCTGGTGATCCCGAAGCCCCCACAGGCGCAACCCCAGTCCCCGGTCCCGGCGCAGCGCAGATGCAGGGCGACGATGGTGTCGAAGAACTCAGCCCGGTTTCGGGCGTGACGACCGCGCTCAAAACCCGGGCCAGCCTGTCAGCGACGCGCGATCTGCCTGAAAAACCGACAGGCGATCCCGAAGACAACTCCGGAACCCGCTGAGGATACCGCGCCCGCCTGGGGCGCAATAAGCCGTGCTTAACTGCCGATATCCAGCGCCAGCGCGTGAATACGCGGCACGATATCGCCCAATGCCCTGTGGACCGCGCGGTGCTGCTGAACCCGGTTCATCCCGGCGAAGGCCGCAGCGCGGATTTTCACATTAAAGTGACTTTCACCCGCGCCGTCATGACCGGCATGTCCGATATGGCTGTCGCTGTCGTCGACGACCTCCAGATGGCTGGGCTGAAACGCCTCTTGCAGGCGCATTTCCATTTCGCTCTTCACGCTCATTTTCCGCTCACTCTCATAAAAATTTCCCCTCCCCCCTTCTATCTTCTGCCCCTTAGACTAAACTGCTTGCTCCGAGTCGAGCAGATCCGTCTAGAAGGTGCGCCCCATGAGCAAATCAGATCCCTTTGGTTTCGATATGTCCGTCCGCTCCGCGAAAAAGAAAAACCCACGCGGGCGACGTGCCGTATCCGGAGCCTCAGAAACATCGGTGCGAACCTGCGCCAAGGACGGCTGCGAGGAAGCCGGCAAGTTCCGCGCCCCCAAAGCCCCCGATGTGCTGGATGAATACGTCTGGTTCTGTCAGGAGCATATCCGGGAATACAACCAGAAATGGAACTTCTTCCAGGGCACGACCGAGGCTGAATTGAACGCACAGGCCTCCAAAGACAAGGTCTGGGAACGTCAGACCCGCCCGATGGGCGATCCCGAGGCCCGCGCCTGGGCGCGCCTGGGCATTGAGGACCCGCATCAGGTGCTGGGGGCCAATGCCACCCGCAACCCCGGCAAGAACGCGAAATCCGGCCGCCGCCTGCCCGCCACCGAGCGCCGCGCACTTGAGATCCTGGAAGCCCGCGACGACTGGTCCAAGGCTGAGATCCGCAAGGCCTACAAGAAACTGATCAAGGTTCTGCACCCGGATATGAACGGCGGCGACCGCAGTCAGGAAGAACAGCTGCAAGAGGTTGTCTGGGCCTGGGACCAGCTGAAAGAGAGCCGCAGCTTCAAATAACCGATCTGCGCATTTTGTGATCAGGGCCCCACCGGGGCCCTTTTTCGTGCAGGATCTGGCCGTCGTACATTCTTCGCTCTAAGCCCCTTTCAGCGCTCCCCGTATACGCTCATATCCTCTGCCACAGCCCGCCAAACACGCATCCACCGCGGTGAGACGTCGCGCAATTGTACCGCTCACATACCTTTCGCTTGCCCTTCTCCGCCAGATCGGGCACCAATCCCCCGAATTACGCCCCCAGACCGCCGGGGCACAGAGATAAGGATCGACTGCTATGAGCGACGGCATGCTGGATATGAATGCGAAACCGACCGAGACCATTTCGGTCCGTGATGTGTTCGGGATTGACACCGACATGACCGTCAAGGGCTTTGCCGAAGGCTCTGACCGGGTGCCGGCGCTGGATCCGACCTACAAGTTCGACCCCGACACTACGCTGGCCATCCTTGCGGGCTTTAGCCACAACCGCCGCGTGATGATCCAAGGCTATCACGGCACGGGTAAATCGACCCACATCGAACAGGTCGCTTCCCGCCTCAACTGGCCCTCGGTGCGCGTCAATCTCGACAGCCACATCTCCCGGATCGACCTGATCGGTAAGGATGCGATCAAACTGCGCGACGGCAAGCAGGTAACCGAATTCCACGAAGGCATCTTGCCCTGGGCGCTGCGCAATCCGGTTGCCATCGTATTCGACGAATACGATGCGGGCCGTGCCGACGTGATGTTCGTGATCCAGCGGGTTCTGGAGCATGACGGCAAGCTGACCCTGCTCGACCAGAACGAGATCATCACCCCGAACCCCTTCTTCCGCCTGTTTGCCACCGCGAACACCGTCGGTCTGGGCGATACCACGGGCCTTTACCACGGTACTCAGCAGATCAACCAGGCCCAGATGGACCGCTGGTCGCTGGTCTCCACGCTGAACTACCTCAGCCACGATGCCGAAACCGCCATCGTCCTGTCCAAGGCACCGCATTACAACACCGAGAAGGGCCGCAAGATCGTCAGCCAGATGGTCACCGTTGCGGATCTGACCCGGACCGCCTTCATGAACGGCGACCTGTCCACCGTGATGTCGCCGCGGACCGTGATCAACTGGTCGCAGAACGCCGAGATCTTCCGCGATGTGGGCTATGCCTTCCGCCTGTCGTTCCTGAACAAATGCGACGAGCTGGAACGTCAGACCGTGGCCGAGTTCTATCAGCGTTGCTTTGACGAGGAACTGCCCGAAAGCGCGGCAAACGTCGCCTGAACCCGGTAAGGACACTCCCATGCATATCGGCCTGATCGGTGGAATCGGCGTTGCAGCCACGGTGGTCTATTACCAGCGGCTGACGGCGGCGATGACCGCACGGGGCCTGCCGCTGGAGCTGACCATCGTCCATGCCGATGTGCAGGAGCTGATCCGCAACAACCTGTCGGACAACCGCGCGGCTCAGGCCGAAATCTACGCCGGGCTGATCGACCGTCTGCGCGGCGCCGGGGCCGATTGCGTTGCCATCACCTCTTTGGGTGGGCATTTCTGTTTCGACGAAACGGTGGCGCTGTCTTCCCTGCCGCTGGTCTCGGCCGTCACGCCGCTGGACGATTATTTTGCGGCACAGGGGCTGAACACCGTCGGTCTGCTGGGCACCCGCGTGGTGATGAAGACGGGCCTTTATGGGCAATTGAAGAAAACCCGCGCCGTGGCGCTGGAGGATGAGATCGAGGATCTGGGCCAAAGCTATCAGGACATGGCCGTCGCCGGAGTCTGCACGCCGCAAAAGCGGGCGCTGTTCCTCGATGCAGGACAGCGGATGGTCGATGGTCTGGGCGCCGATGCCATCGTGCTGGCGGGCACCGATCTCAACCTGGCGTTTGACGGGCAGGATCCGGGCTATAGGGTGGTAGATGCGCTGGATGTGCATGTGTACCTGCTGGCGCGGCTGGCGGCCGATGAAGCCGACCTCGATGAAGTGAGAGCGAAAATATGAGCAAACCGACCGACAACCCGGCAGATCCGTTCAAAAAGGCGCTGGCCGAAGCGACCAAGGTGATGGCCGACGATTCCGAACTGTCGGTCAGCTACACGGTCGACCCGGCCGGGCTTTCGGGCGATTCCATGCGCCTGCCGCAGGTCTCCCGCCGGATGACGCGCGAGGAAGTGCTGTTGGCCCGCGGCACTGCGGATGCGCTCGCTTTGCGCCACAAGTTCCACGACGATGCCGTCCACGCGAAATACGCACCGCAAGGCGAGATGGCCCGTGATCTGTACGAGGCGATGGAAACCGCCCGCTGCGAGGCGATGGGCGCACGCCACATGCCGGGCACCGCATCGAACATCGACGTCAAGATCCGCAACGAGGCGATCCGGCGCGGCTATGATCAGATGAAATCCTCGACCGAGGCGCCGCTGGCTGCTGCTGCGGGCTATCTGGTCCGGCAGATGGCCACGGGCCGCCCGCTGCCCGAAGGTGCCGCCAACGTGGCCGAGCTGTGGCGCGGTTATATCGAGGCCGAAGCCGGTGAAACGCTCGGCGACCTCGAAGAGAAGATTGCCGATCAGGCGGAATTCGCCCGCTTTGCCCGCCAGATTATCACCGATCTCGGCTATGGCGACCAGCTGGGCGATGACCCCGATCAGCCGGATGAGGATCAGGAAGACCAGGCCGAAGAGGACGCCGAAGAGCAGCAGGATCCCGACAGCTCCGGCGAAGATGATTCCGACGACGAACAGGCCGATGCGGATGCAGAACAGGCGCAGGAGCAGCAGCAAGACGAAAGCCAGGCCCAGGTCTCGATGGACGAGATGGCTGAGGACGAGCTGTCGGAAGAAACCGAAATGCCCGATGGCGAGGCGCCGCTGGACCCGCCCCCGCCGCCGCCTGCCTCAGAAGCGGATCCCGACTACAAGGTGTTCCTGGACACCCACGACGAGGAAATCGCCGCAGAAGATCTGGCCGAACCAGCCGAGCTGGAGCGCCTGCGCGCCTATCTCGATCAGCAGCTGGAACCGCTGAAGGGCGCCGTTTCCCGCCTTGCCAACAAGCTGCAGCGCCGTCTTCAGGCGCAGCAGAACCGCTCCTGGGAGTTCGACCTGGAGGAAGGCATTCTGGACGCAGGACGTCTCGCGCGCGTTGTCGCCAACCCGACCACCCCGCTGTCGTTCAAACGCGAAAAGGATACCGAGTTCCGCGACACCGTGGTGACGCTGCTTCTCGACAACTCCGGCTCGATGCGGGGGCGCCCGATCTCGATCGCGGCGATCTGCGCCGACGTGCTGGCGCGCACACTGGAGCGCTGCAACGTGAAGGTCGAGATCCTCGGCTTTACCACCCGCGCCTGGAAGGGCGGCATGGCGCGCGAGGCCTGGCTGAACGAAGGCCGCCCGCAGCAGCCTGGTCGTCTGAACGATCTGCGCCACATCATCTACAAGGG
This sequence comes from Phaeobacter gallaeciensis, assembly GCF_001678945.1. Taxonomy (NCBI): domain Bacteria; kingdom Pseudomonadati; phylum Pseudomonadota; class Alphaproteobacteria; order Rhodobacterales; family Roseobacteraceae; genus Phaeobacter; species Phaeobacter gallaeciensis. The sequence goes on along the minus strand of NZ_CP015124.1, from coordinate 3,579,032 downwards.
TGCCGATGTACCATGGCGCCGCGCGCACCCGAACCTTGGCCTGATGATGAAAGAGGGCCTGTTGAAAGAGAACATCGACGGTGAGGCACTGGAATGGGCGCACCGCCGGATGGTCGGCCGTCCCGAGGCGCGCAAGATCCTGATGGTGATTTCCGACGGCGCGCCGGTAGATGATTCTACCCTCTCGGTGAACCCGGCGAACTTCCTGGAAAAACACCTGCGCGATGTGATCGCCATGGTGGAGAAGAAAAAGCAGGTGGAGCTTCTGGCCATCGGCATCGGCCATGACGTCACCCGCTACTATGACCGCGCGGTGACCATCACGGATGTCGAACAACTCGCCGGTGCCATGACCGAACAGCTGGCGGCGCTGTTTGACAGCGACCCGCGCGCCCGCGCCCGTGTCATGGGCATCAAGAAGGCCAGTTAAGAGAGCCCCCGGCATGGCGCAGCGCAAGATCGAATATTTCTACTCCACCCATTCCGCCTATGCCTATCTTGGCTCCAGACGGCTGGCAGAAATCTGCGCGGCCCATGACTGCCAACTGATCCATCGTCCCTTTCTGTTGTCGCCGGTGGTGGAGCAGGCAGGCGGGCGTCCCTTTGCCGGGCGCAACCAGGCGCATGTCGATTACTTCTTCGGACGCGAGATCGAACGCTGGGCCGCCTATCGCAGCGTTCCGATCATTACCTACCGCCCGACCTACCATGACAACGCCCTGACCCTTTCCAGCGGCATGGTGATCATGGCCGAACGTCTGGGGCAGGACGTCGATGCCCTTGCCCATGGGTTGCTTGAGGCGCATTGGCGCGATGACATCGACCTGATGAACCCCGAGCAGCTGTCACAGGCTGCACGAAACGCCGGGCTTAACCCCGAACCGCTGCTTGAAGGTGCGATGGCGCCCGATGTGCAGGCGGTTCTACAGGCAAATACAGATGCAGCCCTGCGGATGCATCTGTTCGGATCACCGACCTATGTGCTGGATGGGGATCCCTATTACGGACAGGACCATCTGGAACTGCTGGAATTCGGCCTGCGCCAGCCCTTCCCCGACACCACCTTTCAGAACCCACCTGTCGGCGCGGCCTGAATTTCCCGGGTTGCACCCGGCCCCGCTTCGCTGTTCTCTGGCGCGGTTGACACCCGCCAACGCAGGAGGCTCCCCATGTTTCAGTCATTCGACGTCACCGCCCGCCCGGATCAGGGGCCACCCCGGCTGCAGGCGCTGCGCGCAGAGCTGGATCGAGAGGCGCTGGATGGATTCCTCGTGCCCCGCGCCGATGCGCATCAGGGTGAATACGTCGCCCCGCGGGACGACCGGCTTGCCTGGTTGACCGGCTTTACCGGCTCTGCGGGGTTCTGCGCGGCCTTGTCCCATGTCGCGGGCGTTTTCATCGACGGGCGCTACCGCACGCAGGTGAAACAGCAGGTTGCCGATGTCTATACCCCGGTGCCCTGGCCCGAGGTCCAGCTGCACGACTGGCTGAAGGACCAACTGCCGGACGGCGGGCGGGTCGGGTTTGATCCCTGGCTGCATGCCACCGGTCAGATCGCCGACCTGCGCAGGAAGCTGGACGGCAGCGGCATCATGCTTGTGGATTGCGAAAACCTGGTGGACCGGATCTGGGAGGACCAGCCCGCACCGCCCGCAGAGCGCGTCATCGCCCACCCCGAGGCCTACGCTGGGGAAAGCGCCGCCGACAAATGCGGACGGCTGGCCAAGGGCCTGCGCGAGGCCGGACAAGAGGCCGCCCTGATCACCCTACCCGACAGCATCATGTGGCTGCTGAACATCCGCGGGTCGGACATTCCACGCAATCCGGTCGCCCATGGCTTTGCCATCCTGCACAGTGATGCGCGTGTGGACCTGTTCATGGACCCGTCGAAACTGGAGGGGCTGGCGGATCATCTGGGCGCAGGCGTAACCGTACATCCACCTGCCGGTTTCCTGAATGCCGTGGGCGCGCTCAATGGCGCTGTGGCGGTGGACCGGGACAGCCTGCCGCAGATCGTTGCCGAGACTCTGGGCGACCGTCTTCAGCCGACAGGCGACCCCTGCGCCCTACCCAAGGCCTGCAAGAACGCGGCAGAGATCGAAGGCAGCGCCGCCGCCCACCTGCGCGATGGCGCCGCTGTGGTGGAGCTGTTGGCTTGGCTCGACGACCAGGCCCCGGGCAGCATCACCGAAATCGACGTGGTCAAACAGCTGGAAACGCTGCGCCGCCGGGACGACAGGCTGCGCGATATCAGTTTTGACACCATTTCGGGCACCGGCGCCAATGGCGCCGTGATCCACTACCGCGTCACGGTCGAGACTGACACGGTACTGCAGGACGGCGATCTGCTGGTTCTGGACAGCGGCGGGCAGTATCTGGATGGCACCACTGACATCACCCGCACCATTGCTATTGGCGCCCCGGGAGCCGAGGAGCGCGCCGCCTTTACCCGCGTGCTGCAGGGCATGATCGCAATCTCGCGCCTGCGCTGGCCACAGGGACTGGCCGGGCGCGACATCGAGGCCATCGGGCGGATGCCGCTGTGGTTGGCCGGGCAGGATTTCAATCATGGTCTGGGCCATGGCGTCGGCGCCTACCTCAGCGTGCACGAAGGCCCGCAGCGCCTCAGCCGCGCCTCTGCGGTGCCGCTGCAGCCAGGTATGATCCTGTCCAATGAACCGGGGTATTACCGCGAAGGTGCCTTTGGCATCCGGATCGAGAACCTGATCGTCGCGCAAAAGGCCCCTGCCCTGCCCGGCGGCGACGCAGAGCGGGACATGCTGGACTGGCGCACCCTGACCTTTGTCCCGATCGACCGGCGGCTGATTGACGCAGATATGCTATCAAGGGAAGAACGCGACTGGCTGAATGCTTATCATGCGCAGGTCGCCCAGAAAATCCGCCCAATGATCAGCCCTGCCGCACAGGCCTGGCTGGACGTGGCGACTGCGGCGATCTGATACCCGGCTGTTACATTGCCGGGGCAAGACATGCATACCAATGACGAGATGGGGAAAATAACATGAGCAAGATCCGAATTCGCAAGGCAGATGGCACCTGGGTGGTGCGCTCGGGCGGGGCCGTTCTGGGCGAAACCAGCCGCGCACTAGAGCTGAGCGAAGAGGGTCATGCGCCGGTCATCTATTTCCCACGCGAAGACATCGCCATGGCCTTTCTCGATCCGAGCAGCAAGACGACGCATTGCCCGCACAAGGGCGATGCCACCTATTTTTCCATCGTAAACAAATCCTCGGTGACCGAAGACGCTGTCTGGAGCTATGAGGACCCAATCAGTGACGTGGGCGAAATAAAAGGCTATTTGGCGTTTTATCCCAGTGACTCGGTGAAGATCGAACAGATTTGAATCTGCCGGGTCAGCAGGGCCGCCTTTTACGGCACAGCTTCTAGGCGGCACAGCGTTTTACCGGCGCTGTGCCGTTTTCAAAGCCACTAAGAACCGATTGCAATCATTAAATTTAAACTGACCGACAGCGGTACCGCGCGACCTGCGCGTATCATTAACAATTATACAAAATTTTGGACCGCCTATACTTCCGTGCCCTTGCCAATGAGGGGCTCGAAGCTAGATCACGGTCGGCACCTATTCCGGCGCCCACGGCCGGTCAAAGCGGCCCATCAGGACCGCCCCGATATCAGGATTTCAAAGTGGCCCAACAGCCTGAAAGCAGATCACCCCTACAACAGTACAGAACGGACCAAATGCCGTTTTGCCTGTTCCAGAGCTTCCCCCGACCCAAAGACATTTGCGTCTCTGGCGCATTCGATTGCGTAGTTGACCAACGCTTCGAGGGCCGCCTGTTCTTTGTCCTGCTCGCTCGTTTTGTTTTGTACTTCGACCTCTTTCGGGTCGAATTTATAAGTACGCATATTTTCCCTTCCGCACCCCATTTACGCCCGTTGCCGTTAACTTTACTTAAAAAAGCGGTTCATCCAATCCAGCGAAAGAAAAAATTAATAAATGCGTGACGTAGATACATCTCAGTTGAGTGGTCGCCTGCTTCGGGTCTTTTTAACAGTTTACGATGAAATGTCCGTCAGCAAGGCCGCTGAGCGACTGAACATCAGCCAATCCACCGTCAGTCACAACCTGGAAAAACTGCGCTGCATCATAGGCGACAAGTTGTTCGTGCAGGCCGGGCGCGGGATCGTTCCCAGCCCACGCGCGGAACGCCTGGTGCCCAAGGTCCGACGCCTGTTGGCCCAGATGGATGCGCTGGTGGACCATGGGGAATACGTCCCCGCCAATGACCCCGATCCTTTTGTGATCGCCACAAACGGTGGCGTTCTTGTCCCCGAGGTCAACCGAACGTGCACGCGCATCTGGCAGGAAGTTCCCAGAAAACGCATGGTGTTCCGCGAGCTAGGCCCCAGCGCGAATGCCGAAAACCTTCTGGAGCGTGGGATTGCCGATTTTGCCATTGCCCCCCGCCCCGAAGTCTATCCCGCGACCCTGTGCCATGCGCATCTTTTCTCCGAGGGCTTCCGGGTCTTTTACGATCCTGAGGTGCGCGGACCGATAAAGGACGTCTACGACTACTCTGGCGCCAGCCATGCCACGCTGGATTTCGGCGGCCCCTACAAAAGCACCGTGCAGAGCGCGCTGGAGGCCCTCAACCTGTCACGCGACATTGCCGTCAGCGTGCCGAATGTCTGGCTGCTGGCCGAAGTGATCCGTGGCACCGACACGGTTGCCACCCTGCCGGCCATGCTAATAAATTCTGCGTTCCGGGGGTTCAGCAGTTCTCCGCTACCGCTGAGCGTTCCGGATGCAGAATTTGATCTGGTCTGGCATCGCCGGTTCGATGGATCATCCAGATTGGCATGGCTGCGTGAGATTCTCACCGAAACCCTGAAACAGCCCGCCAACTGAGGCACATCAGAACCGCCCCCGGGTCTTAGCTGTGTTCCTCTGCAGCCGTTGCCACTAGGGCGCGGTTATAGGCCTTCAGCGCATCCACGTGGTAGAGCACCCCAAGAAGGCGGCCCTGCTGCTCAGCATCGCTCGGCGCGGGCACGTCATCCGGAGCAACCACCGGCAAGAACGGCACATCCGCCCGGTCGAACACAGGCAGCACCGCCTCCAGCGACTGATCGGGGCGCAGCATCAGTCCCTGATCAACCAGCGGCGCGCAGTCCTCTGGCGTGGCGCAGCGCGGATCCCCCAGCGGCCGCATCAATCCCCCCACCTGCAGCAGCGCCAGCAGATAGGCCTGCGGCCCGGCCGCGCAATGCAGATTGCGCCGCTCCAGCTGGGTCAGGAAGAACGACCGGTCCACCAGCCGCGAGGCCAGCGCCGTCGACAGGGAGACCGACACCATGACCGCAAGGCCGATCTGCCAGTCTCCGGTCAGCTCGAACACGATCAGCGTGGTCGAGATCGGCGCCCCTAGAACGGCTGCCGCGACCGCCCCCATGCCCGCAAAGGCATAAAGCGTATGCGTCCCTGACACTTCCGGCAGGACCGAGGTCGCGATCAGCCCAAAGGACAGGCCGGTCATCGCCCCGATCATCAGCGACGGTGAAAACACCCCGCCCCCCATGCGTCCACCCATGGTGATGGCCACGGCAGCTGTTTTCACCACGGTGAACAGGATGGCCTGCGACAACACCAACCCACCGGTAAGCGCCAGCACCGTCGTCTCATAGCCAACCCCGATGATATGCGGAAACCAGATCGCAATCGCCCCCAGAAGAAAGCCAGAGACCGCCGGGCGCAGCCAGCGCGGGATCGATAGAGCTGTCTGGATATCGGTTCCCACTCGATCTGCCCAAAAAATCGAGCGCATGAGCACCACGGCCACCAGTCCACAAATCAGCCCGAGCATCAAAAAGGCAGGTAGCTCCACATAGAACTGCAAGGCGCCCGGCGTGGTCAGCGTGAATTCCGTGACATCGCCATATTCCAACCGGTTGATCACCGTGCCCGCGACCGAGGCGATGGCGATGGGCGCAAAGGCATGCACAGCAAAATGCCGCAACACCACCTCAAGCGCGAACAGCGCACCGGCGATAGGCGCGTTAAAGCTGGCAGAAACCGCCGCTGCCACCGCACAGCCCAAAAGATCGCGCCCGGTGATGCCATCGGCCTTGATCCGGTCGCTGACCCAGCTGGAAATGACGCCTGCAAGGTGCACCACTGGCCCTTCACGGCCGGCCGATCCGCCGGTCGACAGCGTCAGGAAGGACGCCATGGCCGACCCAAGCCCGGCGCGGATTTCGACGCGACCATTGCGCATTGCCGCCCCTTCGATCACATCGGCAACCGAACGCACCCGCCCATCGGGGGTGAAATTGTGCAGGATGATTCCGACGACCAGCCCACCCACGGTGGGGATCACCAGCAGCATGTACCACGGCAGATCCTGCGCGAAACTGTGCAGAAAATGAATATCCTCGGCGCCATAGATCCAAGCCTGAAAGGCGGTAATCCCCTTTCGGAACAGCAAGGCCGCAAAACCGGCAAAGATACCGAACAGCAGGGCTATCATCCAGAATTGAAACTGGCTTGGCCCGCGATGCAAAAGAATACGCCAGACATCGCGCAGCCATGCAAGACCCTGCATCGCCAGCACCTTTGCCCCGGTCCGGGAATTATGCTTCATTGTTCGCCTTCAGTTTCCTGCCCCCCCTCAAAGCAGAGAAAAGTTGCCAAACCACCAACACTGAGCACACAGGACCGTGACCCGTGCGTCAGCCGGTCAGCAAGGCTCCGGCGGCGGCGCGCGCTTCTTTGGTGATGGTATCGCCAGACACCATCCGGGCGATTTCATCCACCCGTTCCGTCTCGCTCAGCGGCACCACCTCCGACAGGGTCATGCCATCGGTGACGCGTTTCTGCACCCGCCAGTGATGCGCGCCCTGGGCGGCGACCTGCGGCGAATGGGTGACGACCAGCACCTGCCCGCCCGAGGCAAGGGATTTAAGGCGCCGCCCCACCGCATCAGCAGTGGCACCACCGACCCCGCGGTCGATTTCGTCAAAGATCAGCGTCTTGTCGCGATCCTCACCGCGCAAGCAGACCTTCAGGGCCAGCAGGAAGCGGCTCAGTTCCCCGCCCGAGGCGATCTTATTGAGCGGACCCGCCGGGGCGCCGGGATTGGTCGCCACGGTAAAGGCAACATCGTCGTGGCCCTCCGGGCCCGGGGCGCCTGCGGTGATCCGGGTTTCAAAAACCGCGCGCTCCATCTTGAGGGGCGCCAGTTCAGCCATCACCGCTGTGTCCAGCGCCAGCGCGCTGTCACGGCGCGCGGCACTCAGCGTCTCCGCAGCCGCTGCATAAGCCGCCTCGGCGTCGCGCAGTGCGGCCTCCTGATCGGCCAGATCCTTATCGCCTGCATCCAGTGCCGCCAGTTTTTCGCGCAGGGTATCGGCATAGGCGGCCAGATCATCAGGCAGAACGTCATGCTTGCGCGCCAAGGCACGGATCGCAAACAGTCGCTCTTCGCAATCTTCCAGATCGCCGGGATTGAAATCGAGCGCCGAGAGAACCCGTTCGACGCCATCTTGCGCATCGCCCAGTTCAATCATCGCCCGGCTGAGCGCCGCCAGCGGCTCTGTCAGCCCGATCTCCTCGGCGCCCTCAACACCTTCCAGCCAGCGCTGCGCCTCGCCCAGCGACGGATCGGCCCCCTCGCTCAGCAGCGCATAAGCACGGGCGATATCGCCTCGGACCCGCTCTGCCCCCTGCATCTGGCGGCGGCGCGCATCCAGCGTCTCGTCCTCGCCTGGCTCCGGGTTCAGCTTGTCCAGTTCCTCAACTGCGTGACGCAGGAATTCCTCTTCGGCGCGCACCGCATCCAGTGCAGCGCGGGTGGCCTCCACCGTCTTGCGGGCCTTGGCGGCCGTCGTCCAGGCCGCACGGGTCTGCAACAGCAGGTCCGGCACCGCGGCAAAGGCATCCAGCAGGCTGCGGTGGCCCTTGGGGTTCAGAAGGCCTCGATCATCGTGCTGGCCATGCAGTTCCACCAGAGTTTCCGACAACGCGCGCAGCACCTCGCCCGAACAGCGCCGGTCATTCACCCAAGCCGTCTTGCGGCCCTCGGCAGTATTGACGCGGCGCAGGATCAGTTCGCGCCCGGCAGGCAGGCCTGCCTCTTCCAGAACCGCGTGGGCCGGATGGCCCTCGGACAGTTCGAATTCCGCCACCACCTCGCCCTGCGAGGCGCCCTGACGCACCAGTTCGGCGCGCCCGCGCCAGCCCAGTACAAAGCCAAGGGAGTCGAGAAGGATCGATTTACCGGCGCCGGTTTCGCCGGTCAGCACGTTGAGACCGGGCTGAAAGTTCAGCTCCAGATGGTCGATGATCAGAATATCGCGGATATCAAGCGCGCGCAGCATTACTTTGCTCCGTTGCAAACGCTGTTACAGCCACTGGCCCTTGATCGACTGCCGATAGATCTGGCTCAGCCAGTTGTTCCCCCGGTCACGCATCTTCAGACCCTGCGACGTCAGCAGTTTATAGCTGTCCTGGTACCACTCTGTCGATTGATAGTTGTGCCCCAGGATCGCGCCGGCGGTCTGCGCCTCATCGACCAGACCCAGCGACAGATAGGCCTCGACCAGACGGTGCAGCGCCTCGGGGGTGTGACTGGTGGTCTGGAAATCCTCCACCACCACACGGAAGCGGTTGATCGCCGACGTGTAGTGTTTGTGGCGCAGGTAGTAGCGCCCGATTTCCATTTCCTTCCCCGCCAGATGGTCGAAAGCAAGATCGAACTTCAGGATTGCCGAGTTGGCATATTCGCTGTCAGGGTAAACCTCGATCACGGTGCGCAGCGCCTGCAGCGCCTGAAAGGTCAGCCCCTGATCGCGACCAACTTCGTCGATCTGGTCATAGAAACTGAGCGCCAGCAGGTATTGCGCATAGGCGGCGTCTTCGTCGGTCGGGTAGAAATCGATGAACCGCTGCGCGGCGGCGCGGCTGTTTTCGTAATCCTTGGCACGGTGATAGGAAAAGGCCTGCATGATCAGCGCTTGTTTCGCCCATTCAGAATAGGGATAGAGGCGCTCGATCTCGGAGAAGTAAAAGGCCGCGTCCTTGGACCGGCGGCGTTCCAGTTCGAACTCGCCGCGTTCAAAGATCTGTTTGGGGGTATAGCCGTCCAGCGCGCCTGCCTTTTCTGCCGCGCCACCGTCGCCGCCGCAGCCCGACAATGCAGCCATCAGAACAACCGCACCGATCCATTTGGCTCCTGCCCTGATGCCGATCATCTTTGCCTTACCTCACCGCATTTGACTCGCGGGTGTCCACCCCGGTTATGCCCGGTCTAGCACATTCAATTGGCGTGCAAAACGCCTTTAACCCACTTCGCCCTCACTTGGCAGAGATTGTCGGCCCGGGTCAAGCCTGCGGCGCCCCAGCGGTGGGTGCCTGACCACAGGGACAAATGAAAAAGGGCACCTAAGTGCCCCTGTCCGTCTTCCATCGGTGTCCTGATGATTGCGCTGATCCCTGCAGGGATCAGGCGACCTTGCGGATGGCTGCGGGGATTTCCCCCCAAACCAGCCCCTGCCCCGGCAGGCGGGCCACCATGGCCGCATCACACTCTACCAGACGCACCGCGCCGGGGGTTGCGAACAGCGCCCGCAGCAGGGTGTTGGTCAGGGCATGACCTGCACGCTCGCCGATATAGCGCCCCATCAGCGGCGCACCGGCCAGCGCCAGGTCACCCAGCGCGTCCAGCATCTTGTGACGGACCGGCTCATCCGAATGGCGCAGACCTTCGCCGCTTTCGACCTCTTCACCATCGAAAACAACAGCGTTCTCGCCCGGCACACCGCCAAGAGCCAGGCCATTGGCCTGCATCGCCTCGACATCAGCGCGGCGGCAGAATGTACGGCTATCGCACAGCTCGCGGGCAAAGGCCCCATTGCGCAGGTCCAGCGTCTTGCTCTGGCGTCCAATCGCCTGTTCGGCGAAATCGATGTGGAATTCGATCATCAGCCGGTCGCAGGGCAGAATGGTCGCCTTTGCGCCATCTTTTTCGACGCTGACCTCTTTCAGAACCTGCAGAACCTGCACCGGAGCAGACAGGCGACGCACGCCTTTCTGCATGATCCCGCGCACAAACAGCGCCGAGGAGCCATCAAGGATCGGCACTTCGGGTCCATCGATTTCAATCAGGGCGTTGTGCACACCACAACCAGCCAGTGCGGCCATCACGTGCTCAACGGTAGATACCGACACACCGGCGGCGTTGACCAGACGGGTGCACAGGGCAGTGCGCTCCACATAGTCCCAGCGGGCCGGGATGACAGAATTGCCCAAAGCGATATCGGTCCGTTTGAAACGGATGCCATGATCCGCCGCAGCCGGTTTCAGAACCATCCGCGCGGGCTGGCCGGAATGCAGGCCTGCGCCTTCAAATGTCACCGATGCTTTCAGGGTATTCTGCACCTTGTGCCTCTTTGTTCTGGGTCCGGCCATCTGGGGCCGTGTTGCCGATGATAGGTAAGGAAACGGGCGCGCGGGCTCAACTCAATCTTTGTAACGGATTGAAACATCCCTGTAACGAATAGGCAAAACACTGCCTAGATGCGCGCAACCTTCTGGAAAAAAAGGAAAAAGGGCCGCCGGATGGCGACCCTCTTCACGAGATATTCTGAAAAATCAGTTGGCCTGACGGCGTAGGAAGGCCGGAATTTCGATCCGTTCCTGATCCGGATCAGCCTGCTGCTGCGGTTGCGGCGCGGCGGATTGCTGCGGCGCGTGCTGCGGGGCCTGCGGCTGCTGACGCACCGGCTGAGGCTTCGCCTCACCGCCTTCGGCAGCGCTGCCGGTCATCCGGTGGATAAGCGAATTCAGGCCAAAGCGACGCTGTTCCTGCTGCGGTGCGGGCGCCTGCTGCTGTTGCGGAGCCGCGGCGGCCGGGCGCTGTTGCGGTTGCGGCGCGGGCTGTGGTGCCGCTTGCTGCGGCTGAGCCCGTTGCGCGGCGGCCTGCAGACGCACGATAGCCTCGGGCGACGGCGTGCCCGGCGCCGGAGCTTTGGGCGCGACAAAACTGTCGGCCCCGCCTTCGGCGGCATCGGCCTGCGGCTGGAATTCCGGAACCTGCGGCTGATAGGCAGGCGGCGGCAGGCCGTCGTCGTCATAGGCTTCGGTCTCAGCCGGAGCTGCTTCGGCCTGCGCTGCGGTGGCGTCCAGACCTTCGAACAGGGTCGGCTCCTCGTGCGAGGCTTCCGTGGCTGCGACGGCAGGCTGTTCAACCGGCTCGTCCAGTTCCAGCGGCGCGGCACGGGTTTCTTCAACGCTGACGGTTTTCTTCAACGGCGCCGACATCGGACGGCGTGCAACCGGCATGTCGGTGTTCACGTCGGAAGCATCGATACCGGTGGCCACGACGGACACGCGCATCTTGCCTTCCATTTCGGTGTCCAGGGTCGAACCGACGATGATATTCGCATCCGGGTCCACCTCTTCGCGGATCCGATTGGCAGCCTCGTCCAGTTCGAACAGGGTCAGGTCGTGAGCGCCGGTGATGTTGATCAGAACGCCGCGCGCACCGCGTAGGCTGATTTCGTCCAGCAGCGGGTTGGCGATGGCCTTTTCTGCGGCCTGAATGGCGCGATCTTCGCCTTCGCCCTCGCCTGTGCCCATCATCGCCTTGCCCATTTCGTCCATCACGGCACGAACGTCAGCAAAGTCGAGGTTGATAAGGCCCGGACGGACCATCAGGTCGGTCACGCCTTTGACGCCCTGGTACAAGACATCGTCCGCCATCGAGAAGGCCTCGGTGAAGGTGGTTTTCTCATTGGCCAGGCGGAACAGGTTCTGGTTCGGGATGATGATAAGCGTGTCGACGACCTTCTGCAGCGCCTCAACGCCGTCCTCGGCCTGGCGCATACGCTTGGCGCCTTCGAACTGGAACGGTTTGGTCACGACACCCACGGTCAGAACACCCAGCTCACGGGCGGCCTGCGCAATGATCGGCGCGGCGCCGGTACCGGTGCCACCCCCCATCCCGGCAGTGATGAAGCACATATGCGCCCCGGCCAGATGATCGACGATCTGTTCGATGCTTTCTTCAGCCGCGGCCGAGCCGACCTGCGGACGGGCACCTGCGCCCAGACCTTCGGTGACTTTGATACCCAGCTGGATCCGGCTTTTCGAGGCGCTTTGCTGCAAGGCCTGCGCATCCGTATTGGCGACGACGAAATCGACCCCTTCCAGCGCCTTCTCGATCATATTGTTGACCGCGTTTCCACCCGCGCCACCGACACCGAATACGGTGATCTTTGGCTTCAGCTCTTCCTGTCCGGGCAACGAAAGGTTCAATGTCATGCTCTTTCCGCCTGTGTTGATAGCCCTCCCGCAAGGGCCTTTTCCTGACTTTTCTGCGGAAATTGTACCGCAGCCTCGGAGTCGCGTCATCCCAAAAAGCGTCGGCGGCTACAAAATATGGCCCCTGATCCATGGAAATCTGCGGTATTTCGCCTAAGACGACAGATCTAGCGGTTAATTAGCAGCTCCCCCACAAACACCAGAAAACCCCGACGCCCATAGGCACCGAATTCCTATTCTGAGTTATCGCGGTCTGGCCACTGCCCGGCCTTCAGACTCGTCGCTTAATGCGTCCGTTAACCCGAAACTAACGGTTTCGGGCGGCGCTGTCACGGGGGGCAAGGCCCACAAAGGCGACTTTTTTCAGGCTCAATATCGCCTCGCGTGCGGTGCAGGTCACCAAAATTCAACCGGGGTGGGCGCAGGCCTTACCAATTGTCTTTGAACCACTTCACCGCGCGGCGCAGAGAGCGGGCCGGATAGCGGTCCACCGGCATTTCGAAATCCCACCATTCGTCCTGCGGATGCGCAGCAAAGAGGCTGAGCCCCACAGCCGAGGCAAAGCCCGGCCCGGTCGCCGATTGCGGCAGACCGTGCACGCGAAGTGGACGTCCAAGGCGCACCTGCTGGCCAAGGATACGACTGGCCAGGGCATCAAGCCCCATGATCTGGCTGGAGCCACCGGTCAGCACGATCTGCTGGCTGGGCAGATATTCAAACCCGGCCGCATCCAGACGGACCCGCACCTCTTCCAGGATCTCCTCGACCCGGGGACGCATAATACCGATCAGTTCGGCCCGGCTGACGGTGCGCCGGTCGTGCTCCCAGTCACCGGTATCCCCGCCGATATCGATCATGTCGCGATCATCGGCGCCGGTGGCATGAACGCCGCCGCAAAAGGTCTTGATCCGCTCAGCATTCGCCATCGGAACACCCAGCCCCATGGAAATGTCGCTGGTGATGTGATCGCCGCCCATGCGCACCGCATCGGCATAGATCATATGTTTCTTCATGAAGACCGAGATCGAGGTCGACCCGCCGCCCATGTCGATACAGGCCGCGCCGAGTTCCTGCTCATCCTCAACCAGGGCCGCATAGCCCGAGGCATAGGCCGACGAGGCAATGCCCGCCAGTTCAAGGTCGCAGCGCTGAATGCAGCGCATCAGGTTCTGCACGGTGGCAGAATCCACCGTCAGCATATGCATGTCCACCGACAGGGTCTGCCCCATCTGACCGCGCGGATCCGACAGGCCCGAGCGGTTATCCAGCGCGAAATTCACCGGCTGAGCATGGACCACTTCACGCCCGGCGCCGTAATCCGGCACCTCGCAGGCAGCCAGGACGCGGGCGATCTCGTTCTCCGACACTTCCTGCGCCTGAAGTTCGACCTTTGCATCCAGCCCGTAAGATCGCGGGTTGGCCCCGGCGAAGCAGGCGATCACGTGGTCGACACGCACACCTGCCATCTTCTGCGCGGCCTGAACGGCGGTGCGGATGGCCCGTTCGGTTTCCTGCATGGCGGAGATTTCGCCGAACTGCACCCCGCGCGAGCGGGTGGTCGCGGCGCCGATAACCCGGAAGCCGGATTGACCGGCAAGCGATCCAATGGCGCTGTCTTCATTAGGTTGGGCAGAGCCATCAAATCGCAGGACAAGACAGGCAATCTTGGAGCTGCCTACATCCAGAATGGCCACGACACCGCGCTGCAATGCCTGCCGCCGCATCTGCCGCATGGCACGCTGCGATTGATAAAGATCCGTCATCTTACAGCCCACCCCCGTTCATTTCCCTGATCCGCCACCAGTTTTCCACTGCATTTTCTGTCATCCGGACCGTCGGCCGCGCCGCGATCCGCATATCCACGGCGGCGACATCACGTTCCAGCAGATCCTTGACCTCGCTGACGACGATCACCCGCTCCAGCGCCTGCACCGGGTTGTCCTCGGGCAGCAGGATCCGCTGACCGCGATCCAGAACCACGTCCCAACGCCGTTCGCCAACCCGTACCAACCCCCGCAGCCGGTCGCCAAGCGGGCTGGCTGCCGCCAGAAGCCGCATCGCCTCCTCGGCCTCGCGATTGGCCCCACGCCCGGCAATGAGCGGCAGATCAGGATGCAGCCTCCGCTGTCCCAACTCGGCCACATGGGCGCCGGTTTCATCCAGCAGCGCCAGCCCGTCGCGGCTACGCCAGATCAGCGCCGGTTTACGTTCTTCCACATTGACCTGAAGAATGCCGCCCGGGCGGATCCGCACGCTGGCGGTGCGGACCGGATCAAGTCCTTCGATCACATCGCGGATCTGGCCCAGATCCAGATCGAAGGAGCTGATCGGAAAATCGAGCGGCACCACCTCGCGGATGTCTTCGGAGACGCTGGTCCCTGCCCCGTCGATGGCCATGACGTTGACCATGAATTCAGGACGCTCCTCGATCGAGGCGCGGATCGAATTGATCGTGCCCTGCAAGGCGTCGCGCCGCCCTTCATCCGCCAGAAACGCGGTTCCCGCCGCAGCCAGCAGGCAGATCGGCACCCCGACACGCAGACCGAACCGGATCCCTGGCGTCAGCATCCAGCGCTGCAACCGGTATTTCAGGCGCGAAGGCGCCGGATCGGACGCTCCGCTGTGCTCCTTGCTCTTGCGCCGGATCAGCGACCGCATGAGGCGTCCTCCACCATCCATGCGCAAAGCTGCCCAAAGGTGATGCCGAAATGTTCGGCTTGCTCGGGCGCCAGCGAAGTCGGCGTCATGCCGGGCTGAGTGTTGGTTTCCAGGATTATCAGCCCCTCAGCGCCGCGGCTTTCGTCCCAGCGGAAATCGGTGCGGCTCACGCCCCGGCAGCCCAGTGCATCATGGGCGCGTTTGGCGTATTCTAGGCACAGATCGAAAATCTCCTGCGGCAGATCCGCAGGCAGCACATGGCGCGATCCGCCCGGCTGATATTTCGCATCATAATCGTACCAGCCATCGGTCAGAATGTCGGTCACTGTCAGTGCCTTGTCGCCCATCACGGTCGCGGTCAGCTCGCGCCCCGGGGCATAGGTTTCAACCATCACCTGATCGGGCATGTCGTCCGAGAGTTTCGGCGGCGCATTGGCGGCCTCATGCACCAGGTAGATTCCAACGCTGGAGCCTTCATTATTGGGTTTGACCACATAGGGAGGCGCCATCACATGGGACGCCTCGACCTCGGAGCGGGCAAAGATTTCGCTGGCGACCACCGGCAGGCCAACGCTGCGGAACAGGGATTTGCTGCGCTGTTTGTCCATCGCTAGCGCCGAGGCCAGCACACCAGAGTGGGTATAGGGAATACGCATCCATTCCAGAAGGCCCTGCACGCAGCCGTCTTCGCCCCAGCGACCGTGCAGCGCATTGAACACGACGTCAGGTGCCGCAGCCTCAAGCTGCGCACACAGATCCGGACCCGCGTCCAGTTCGATCACCTGATAGCCTTCGCCCCTTAGCGCGGCGGCGCATTCACGCCCGGAGGACAGGGACACCTCACGCTCAGCCGAGGGGCCGCCCATCAATACCGCCACTGTCGGGAGTGTCCTGCTCGACTCACTCACCACAAGTGCCTCAATTCATCGGGCTTAACGCCCCTGTTTCTCGCGTCCGTTATTCGGCCGCGTTCATTATTCTGGGATCATCACCGCATCGGCGACAGAGATCCTTTTGCTTGCATCAGAAGGCAATCATGCCGTGGGGCGCGGCAAATCACGTCCCATAGGTCATCATACTGCCCAAAGAGTTACCGGGACCTTAACGTCCTCTTTACCAACCTTAATGGATGTCTCTTTCTTGCCCGAATTTCACACGCCGTTCCAGCCAAAACAATCATGCCGGGGCGAATGATTGCGAATTACCCACACTCGCCCAGCGCGGCGTGGATTACGGGTGACACTGACAGGGCTGGCGCCACTTTAGTCCGGCAGGTTTTCGCCGATCCGCATGATTTCCCACTGCAGGGTAATGCCGGAATTCTCCAGCACCTTGCGACGCACCTCTTCTCCCAACGCCTCCAGATCGGCGGCGGTGGCATCCCCGGTATTGATCAGGAAATTCGGGTGTTTCTCGCTCATCTGCGCACCGCCAAGGCGGGCACCGCGTAGACCGGCATCCTCGATCACTTTCCAGGCTTTTAGATCGTGCACATCCCCCGCCTGCCCGGTCGAGGAAAACCCCGCCGGATTGCGAAAGGTGGAGCCAGCCGAACGATCCTTGACCGGCTGTGTCTCATCGCGCTTCTTCAGTTGCTCTTCCATCCGGGCATGAAGCGCCTCGGGCGCGCCTTTTGGTGCCTTGAAGGTCGCCGAGACCAGAACCCCGCCTTCGGGGAAAGTGGTCTGGCGATAGGCAAAATTCAGGTCTTCCGGACCAAGTATCTGCAGCTCCCCTGCCCGCGTCACCACGGTGGCGGTGTGGAACACATCGGCGGTATAAGAGCCATAGCAGCCCGCGTTCATCCGCACCGCACCGCCGATGGAACCGGGGATGGTGCGCAGGAAGGTCAGATCCAGCCCCGCATCAGCCGCCTTGCGCGCCACATGGGCATCCAGCGCCGCCGCGCCTGCGGTCACGGCGTCGCCGTCGATTTCAATCTGGTTGAAGCCACGCCCCAGCCGGATCACCACCGCGCGGATACCCCCATCCCGCACGATCAGGTTCGAGCCGACGCCCATGGGAAAGACCTCGACATCCGCTGGCAGGGCCCGCAGGAAGTCCTGAAGATCATCACGATCAGCAGGCTGAAACAACACATCCGCAGGCCCGCCCACACGCAGCCAGGTCAGCTCCGACAGGCTGCGCCCCTCGGTCAGGCGTCCACGCACGGCAGGAAGGGATTTAGTGATTTCGGTCATGATGTGCCACTCGTTCGGTTTCCTGCAGGGTTTAAGGCAAACCCGAATGGGAAGAAAGGACCGCCGAGCTCACGCATACCCCGCGTAGAACCCGCCATCAGCCGCGCAGGACCACCCGGCGCAGCCAGCGGCCCAGATAGACCACCGGATAGCGCAACACACTCATCCCTGCGGCCAGCACCGCCAGCCCCCACCATGGACCGTTTTCATAGGTGACATAGCCAAGGATCGGGATGCCGACGGCGATCAGTGCATAGGCGCGGCGCCAGTGATTGTCGCGGCTGGGTATCATGGCAAGGACATTGGCCGTCAGCGCCCAAAGCGCGGCAAGGATCAGGGACAGGCTCACAACATACCTCCCACGGCTGTAATCAGGGCGATGGTGGACAGAACAAGCCCCACAATCGGCACCGTCATCGGCACCTGAAAGGGCGCGCCAGGCGCGTGGCGTTTCTGCAAGATCAGCGCGAGGTTCACCAACACAAAGACCGAGAGCAACACCGAGGACGTGACCTCGGCCAGCCGATCCACCGAGAAGAACAGGGCCGTCAGGATCACCGCCGCACCCAATACCAGCGTGGCCAGCACCGGCGTTCCGAACCGGGGGTGGGCGTGATGGAACAGGGCCAGCGCCGGACTGCGTTTACCCAATCCGAACAGCACCCGCGAGGCCATGACGATCTGCGCCAGGATCCCATTTAGCGCAGCAAAGACCGCGATATAGGACAGGAAATCGGGGTTCGATCCGCGCGCTGTCTGCCAGACCAGTGCCAGCGGGCTGCTGGATTGCGAAAGGTCGGCCACTGGGACAGTACGAACCGCAGCCCAGCAGACCAGCGCATAGATGATCGATGTGATGGTCAGCGACAAAAGGATCGCCTTCGGCATGGTGCGGGTCGGTTCCGAGACCTCCTCGGCCATGTTGACGATGTCTTCAAACCCGATGAAGG
The DNA here is from genome assembly GCF_001678945.1 of Phaeobacter gallaeciensis. Taxonomy (NCBI): domain Bacteria; kingdom Pseudomonadati; phylum Pseudomonadota; class Alphaproteobacteria; order Rhodobacterales; family Roseobacteraceae; genus Phaeobacter; species Phaeobacter gallaeciensis. Next base: position 3,560,922 of record NZ_CP015124.1, on the reverse strand, counting down.
CAAAGAAGGCCAGAACCGCACCAAGGCCAAGGCCCGCCCAGACGGTAATGCCCGGCAGGTCCTGCGGCAGGGCCCAATCCGGCGACACATCGCCCGTACCCCCGGCCCAGATCACCAGCGCCAGCCCGGTCAGCTCAATCGCGGTAAAAACCGCCGCCAACGACAGGCTTTCCAGAACGCCAATCACGGCCACCGCCACCAGCGCCAACCCCATGGCGATGATCGCAAGGGTTCCATTCACGCCGGTTGCCGCCGTCAGATACCCGGCGCCGCCGCGTAGCACCGCGCCGGCAGAGACAGTTCCGGCCACAACCACGGCCAGCCCCACCAGCAAGGCAAGGGACTGCGATCCGAAGCCCTGCCCGACAAAGGCAGCCTCTCCGGCAGCTTCGGGCAGGCGTGAGGAAAACTCCGCATAGCTGAGCGCAGTGGGCGCGGCGATCAGCCCTGCCAAAACAAAGGATAGCGGCGCCCAGATCCCGGCGTCGGCGACAACCGCTCCGACCAGCACATAGATCCCGGCCCCGACCATGACGCCGACGCCGTAGGCGGTCAGAAGACCAAGGCCAATACGGCGTTTCAGCGGCTCAGCCATGGCAGTGTCCTTTCGCGGGGGCTATTGGCTTTTGCTTAGCCGCTCAGGCAGCCCGTTGGCCCAGGCGCTGATAGTACCTGCGCCGAGGCAGACGACCATGTCACCGGGGCGCGCCTGTTCACGCACCAAACGCTCCAGATCGTCCTCGTTCAGCAGCGCGCGGGCGTGGCGATGGCCATGACGGATCAGCCCCGCCACCAGATCGTCGCGGCTGGCGCCCTCAATCGGGTCCTCACCGGCGGCAAAGACCTCGGCGATGGCGACCACATCGGCATCGTTGAAGCAGGCGCAGAAATCATCAAACAGGGAAGACAGGCGTGAATAGCGGTGCGGTTGATGCACGGCGATGACACGAGCATTGCTATCAGCGCCAACGGCCTGACGCGCGGCCTTCAGCACGGCGGCGATTTCCACCGGGTGGTGGCCATAATCGTCGATCACGGTAACACCGTTCACTTCGCCCACCTTGGTGAAACGGCGGTTGACCCCGCCGAATGCAGCCAGCGCAGCGCGGATTTCCTCGCCTTTCATGCCCAGATGGCGCGCCACGGCCACTGCCGACAGGGCGTTGGAGACATTGTGATCCCCCGGCATCGGCAGAGTGCAGCCTTCGATCTTCTGACCTTCCGCCTGCAATAGGATGTCGAAATGGGCAACGCCCGCCTTGTAGGTCAGGTTCACGGCACGAACATCCGCCTGTGCATTAAAACCATAGGTGACGACGCGGCGGTCGGTGATGCGCCCCACCAGCGCCTGCACCTCGGGGTGGTCGGTACAGCAGACCGCGACACCATAAAAAGGAATGTTCGAGACGAAGTTGTAAAACCCGTCGCGCAGGGTATCAAAGTCGCCCCAGTGCTCCATGTGTTCCGGGTCGATATTGGTCACCACCGCAATGGTGGCTGGCAGACGGTTGAAGGTGCCGTCGCTTTCGTCCGCCTCGACCACCATCCATTCGCCCTGCCCCATGCGGGCGTTCGATCCATAGGCGTGAATGATGCCGCCATTAACCACGGTGGGATCGAAATTCCCGGCCACCATCAGCTCGGCCATCATCGTGGTCGTGGTGGTTTTGCCATGGGTGCCGGCAATGGCGATGTTGGATTTCAACCGCATGAGCTCGGCCAGCATCTCGGCCCGGCGCACGATGGGCAGCCCCCGGCGGCGCGCCTCGTCCAGTTCCGGGTTGCCCGGCTTGATCGCCGAGGAAATCACGACGACTTCGGCGTCTTCCAGATTCTCAGCCCGCTGACCTTCAAAAACCAGCGCACCAAGGCTCTCCAGCCGCTGGGTGATCTTTGACGACTTGAGGTCAGACCCCTGCACCACATAGCCAAGGTTGAGCAGCACCTCGGCGATGCCGGACATGCCGATGCCGCCGATGCCGACAAAATGGATCGGGCCAACATCTCCGGGCAATTTGGTTGCGGGCGTCATGGTCTATCCTTCCTCCGCCAGCTGTTCGACCAGCGCCACCAGACGATTGGTGGCATCGGGAACGCCGACACTTAATGCTGCTTGGGCCATCTGGGCGGCCGCGTCGGGGGCGCTCAGAACGGCAGAGATCTGCTCTGACAATGACTGAACGTCAAGGGCGCTTTCGGGGATCAGCACCGCCCCGCCCGCATCAACCAGCCCACGCGCATTAGCGCTCTGGTGGTCTCCCGCCGCGGCGGCGAATGGGATCAGGATCGACGGGCGGCCAATGACCGAGATATCGGCAACCGACGAGGCCCCGGAGCGCGAGATCACAAGCTGCGCCTCGCTCATCCGTGCGGGCACATCGTGAAAGAAAGGCTGAACATCGGCAGCAATGCCATGTTCGGCGTAGAAGGCGCTGACGCGTTCGCCATCCTCATCGCGCGCCTGATGGGCCACGCGCAGATGGCGACGGATCCCTTCGGGCAGGGCTGCAATCGCGCCGGGCACCACATCGGACAGGATGCGCGCGCCTTGGCTGCCGCCCATCACCAGCACCGACATCGGATAATCGCCCGGTGGAATATAGGCCGCGCCCGCGCGCTCCAGCACGGCGCGGCGCACCGGGTTGCCCACGTGCACGCCCGTGGCGCCCTCAGGCAATTCGGTCGGCCATACGCCGCAGGCCACCTGTGCCACGCGTTTGGCAAAAAGCTGATTGACCCGGCCCAGAATGCCGTTCTGTTCATGGATCATCCGGGGCAGCCCCAGCAGCGTCGCCGCGCCCAGCGCCGGGATCGACGGATAGCCGCCAAAGCCCACCACCGCGTCGGGGCGGTCACGCCGCATCTGCAGGGCCATGCTGGCAATGCCCCCGGCGATCTTCGGTCCTACCAGCGCCTTGGCCAATAGTCCGCCGCGGGCAAAGGTGGCCGAGGACACCTCGGTGATTTCCACCGTATGAGGAAAGCCGCCGGTATAGCGGGCGCCGCGCGCATCGGTCGACAGTTTCACCCGCCAGCCCTTGCGTAGCATCTCTTCGGCCAGGGCCTGCGCCGGGAACATGTGCCCCCCGGTGCCGCCTGCCGCCATCAATAGCAGTTTCTGTGTCATAAACCCGCGTCGTTTCGTACCTAATGCGTCAGCCGCGACCGCGGCCACGCAGATAATCTGCAATCTCACCCTGCGGGCGCGAACGGGTAAAGGCCAGCAGCATTCCCATGGCAATGCCCGTCGCGATCAGCGAAGAGCCACCATAGCTGACAAACGGCAGGGTCATGCCCTTGGCCGGCAACAGCCGCACCGCAACCCCCATGTTGATCATGGCCTGCACCCCGAACATGCAGACCAAGCCTGTCCCCGCGAGCCGCACGAAAGTATCGCGCTCGCGCATCAGACGGAACAGCGAGCGCACAACCACCGTGGCGTAAAGCCCGATCAGCACCGTGACCAGAACCAGCCCGTATTCCTCGGCAGCAACCGCGACGATGAAATCGGTATGGGCATCAGGCAGCGACCATTTCACCTGCCCCTCACCGACACCAACCCCAAACAGCCCGCCTTCGCGGATGGCGTTGGTGGCATAGCCCAGCTGGGTGGTGGGATCGATATCCGGGTTCAGAAAGCCGTCAATGCGGCGGGCAAAGTGTTCAGAGCTGGAATAGGCCAGCACACCGCCCATGACCACAACCGCTGCCATGCCAACCAAAAGCAGCATCGGCGCCCCTGCCACAAAATACATCACACCCCATCCGAACAACGTCAGCGAGGCCTGACCGAAATCGGGCTGCATCACCAGCATCAGCACCACGCTCATGCACAGGCCAAAGGAAATCAGCGTGCCCGGCGGTCCGTTGATCTGCTGGCTCGAAGCGATCATCCAGGCCGCAACCACCACGAACCCGGGCTTCAGGAATTCCGAGGGCTGTAGCGACGCAAAGCCCAGCGAATACCAGCGCACCGCGCCTTTGCCGAAATCGGTACCGAAAATGGGCAGCAGCGCCAGCGCCACAAATGCGAGAGCAAAGCCGACGATTGCTAGCCGCCGCACCAGCGTCGGAGACATCATCGAGGTCAGCACCATGGCCACCAAAGCCGCTCCGCCAAACACCGCTTGTCGTTGCACGTAGTGGAAATTGCCAAACCCGTTGCGCTCGGCCAGCGGCACCGAGGCGGCAAGCCCCAGAAGCAGGCCCAGCACGAACAGCATCAGGACGCAGGACATGGTCCATTTGTCCAAAGTCCGCCACCACTTGGGAAGAATAGGTTCACCTGATTGTACAGGAACCGCACCATAGACCATCTCAGTCATGGAAACACCGCCGCTCTTTGCCTCGTGATACGCCCCGTTTTTCGGGGTCTGTAGCACAACAGTAACGCGAAACGCGTGATCAGACCAGAGTCTTGATCCTGGCGCGGCAGGATTTTGCGCCCTCCCCCCGCCCTTGCGCGAGGCATCATTCCGTGGTCGATGCCCTCATGCAGGTAAACACCGTGATTCTTGGCGCCGGCGCCGCCGGTATGATGTGCGCAGCCCACAGTGGCGGTAGCACGCTGGTGGTGGATCACGCCAAGGCGCCCGGCGAAAAAATCCGTATCTCCGGCGGTGGGCGCTGCAACTTCACCAACCTTTACGCAGAACCGTCCAACTACCTCTCCGGCAATCCGCATTTCTGCAAATCCGCGATGGCGCGTTACACGCAATGGGATTTCATCTCGCTGGTCGACCGCCACGGTATCGCCTGGCACGAGAAAACCCTCGGGCAGCTCTTTTGCGACGGCTCAGCGAAACAGATCGTCTCAATGCTGACGACCGAGATGGCACAGGCCGGAGCTGACTTGTGGCTGCAGACCAGCGTCGGTGCCGTTGAGCAGACCGATGACGGTTTTGCTCTGACCCTGACCAAAGACGGCAAGGACCACCGCGTCACCTGCCGCAATCTGGTGCTGGCGACGGGCGGCAAATCCATCCCCAAGATGGGCGCCACCGGTCTGGCCTATGACATCGCCCGCCAGTTCGCCCTGCCGGTAACCGACACCCGTCCCGGTCTTGTCCCCTTCACCTTCCCCGAGGGACGCTTTTCCGCCCTGGCCGGTGTCTCCCTGCCCGCGCGCCTTTCCAACGCACGCGCCAGTTTCGACGAGGCGCTGCTCTTCACCCACCGCGGTCTTTCCGGCCCCGCGGTACTGCAGCTCTCCTCCTACTGGCACGAAGGAGAGGAGATCACAGTCAACCTCGCCCCCGAAAGCGATATCTTCGCGGCGCTACGCAGCCAGCGGCAGATCGCAGGCAAGCGAGCGATTGCCACCGAACTGGCCCGCTATCTGCCCGCCCGGCTGGTGGATTACCTGAAAGAGGCCCTCGCCCCCGGCTGCGACCTGACGGCCCGCCTCGCCGATCAATCCGACGCCGCCTTGCAAGCCCTCTGCGATCAGCTCAGCCAATGGCAGCTGACACCCGGCGGCACCGAAGGCTACCGCACCGCCGAGGTAACCCTGGGCGGCATCGACACCGATGCGCTCTCCTCAAAAAACATGCAGGCCAAATCCCGCCCCGGTCTCTACGCGATTGGCGAGGCGGTGGATGTGACCGGCTGGCTTGGCGGCTACAACTTCCAATGGGCCTGGGCCTCGGGCCATGCCGCAGGCACGGCCATCGCCGCCACCCGCTGATCGCCACCATTGATCGAGCGCCCGGAAATCCGCTTCGGAGCCGCCCTCGCCTGCGGCCCGGCAGTCAAACCCGTCGCAGGGGCGCCAGTCAAATTGCCGAGGGGCCCAGCCAGCGGCGGGGAGACGGCCATTTTGCTTGCGCCGCAAAGGCGGGTTTGGCAGGGCAGAAGCAGGACGAGGGTGGAACCGAAACGGATTTCCGCTTGGGTGAGCCCGAAGCCCTTAACCGTTTTCCAATCTGCGCGTGACCTCAGCGATGAAATCCTCACCGCGCTGCTCGAAGTTGTCATATTGATCGAAACTGGCCGCTGACGGGGCGAGCAAAACCGTATCGCCCGGCTCGGCCTCTGCCATCGCCTGCGCCACTGCCTCACCCATGGTGGTGCAGACCACAGCGTCCACATCCAACTGCATGGCAAAGGTCGCCGCCTCGCGGCCGATCACATAGGCCCGGCGCACCGAACCTGTGTGACCTTTCAGGGCCTCCAGCCCGCCATCCTTTTCCAGTCCGCCGCAGATCCAGCGGATATTGCCAAAGGCGCTCAGCGCCTTCACTGCGCTGTCCACATTGGTGGCCTTGCTGTCGTTGACGTAGCGCACCCCGCCCGCCTCAGCGATGGTCTGGCTGCGGTGCGGCAAACCCGGATAGCTCTCCAACCCGCCTTCGATCATCCGCGGCGCCAGCCCTAGCGCCCGCGCTGCGGCATAGGCGGCGCAGGCATTCTGATGGTTATGCGCCCCCGGCAAGCCCTGCATCGGGCGCAGATCGATCGAGGCCACCTGCCGCCCCTTGCGATATTCGCTGAGGAACCCTTTGCGGGCAAACACCTGCCAACCCGGCCCTGTCAGCTTCTGCGCTGCCGAGATGCGGATCACCCGGTCATCACTGGCGGCCTCGGACAGTTGTCCGGCCAGAAACAGCCCTTCATCCTCATCGACACCGACAATGGCACGATCGGGGCCGCCTTCTGCGAACAGGCGCCGCTTGGCCGCGAAATAGCCGCCCATACCGCCATGCCGGTCCAGATGATCCGGGCTGAGGTTGGTGAAGACCGCCACATCCGGGGTCAGCGCCCGCGCCAGTTCGGTCTGATAGCTGGACAGTTCCAGCACGATCACGCCGCCATTGCCCGGCGGGTCGATATCCAGAACCCCGCGGCCGATATTGCCCGCCATCTGGCTGTCGCGCCCCGCCTGCTCAAGAATATGCTGCAGCAGCGCCACGGTGGTGGATTTGCCGTTCGATCCAGTGATGGCCACCACCTTGGGCGGCTGATCGAACTTGTCCCATTCTCCCGTCGCGACTGAGCGGAAGAACAGCCCGATATCATTGTCCACTGGCACCCCGGCCATCAGGGCCGCGCGCACAACCGGGTTGGGCTTTGGGTAGAGATGCGGAATACCCGGGGACACGATCAGGCTGGCGATCCCGTCAAAGGCACCAGCCCGGCTCAGATCGGCGCAGGAGAACCCCTCTGCCTCGGCCCGTTCCCGCGCCTCCGGGTTGTCATCCCAGCAGATCGCCTCGGCGCCGCCAGCCCTGAGGGCCCGCGCCGTAGCAAGGCCGGAGCGCCCCAATCCAAGAACGGCGACCCGCGCCCCTTCAAACCCTCTGACCGGGATCATGCCCACCCTCATCCTTTGATCAAATTTCGGCGCAGAGTGCACCGCCATCACGGCCTTTGCAAGCCGCCGCAAACCACCCCCGCGCGCGCATTTTGCGCGCGCCACGCCCAACCCTGGCAGGCGGGCCTGGCCGCCGAAGGGGGCGGGAGAGCCCCCCGTGCCTAGCGCAAGGACACCCGCATAAAAAAGGAGGCCGCAGCCCCCTTTTCCTGTCTTCGGATCGCTGCCGCTCAGCGCACTTTCAGCGTTGCCAGACCAATCATCGCCAGGATCAGCGAGATGATCCAGAACCGGATCACGATGGTCGGCTCCGCCCAGCCCTTTTTCTCATAGTGGTGGTGAATCGGGGCCATCAGGAACACCCGGCGGCCGGTGCGCTTGAAATAGAGCACCTGAATGATCACGCTCAGCGCCTCGACCACAAAAAGCCCGCCAACGATGGCCAGCACCAGTTCATGCTTGGTGGCCACCGCGATAGCGCCCAGCGCGCCGCCCAAGGCCAATGAACCGGTATCCCCCATGAACACCGCTGCGGGCGGCGCATTGTACCAAAGAAAGCCAAGCCCGGCGCCGAACAGTGCCATGGTGAAGATAAAGATCTCGCCGGTGTCCTTGACGTAGTGAACGTCCAGATACTGGGAAAAGTCGGCCCTCCCCACGACATAGGCGATCACCCCCAGCGTCAGACCGGCGATCATCGCCGGCACAATCGCCAGACCATCCAGACCATCGGTCAGATTCACCGCATTGGCCGAGCCGACGATAACGCAGACGGTAAAGGGAATGTAGAACAGGCCCAGATTGATCAGCGTATCCTTGAACACCGGCATCGCCAGCTGGTTCTGCAGCTCTGCCCCGTGATAGGCCGAGGCCCAGACCGCCGCGACCACTGCGATCAGAATGCCAAGCCCCAGCCGCAGCTTGCCCGGCACACCAGCGGTGTTCTGTTTCGACACCTTGGCATAATCATCGGCAAAGCCAATCAGCGCAAAGGCCAGCGTCACGAACAGCACCAGCCAGACAAAGGGATTGTCCCAGCGCGCCCAGAGCAACGTCGAGGTCAGCAAGGCGCCGACGATCAGCAAACCGCCCATGGTCGGGGTCCCGGCCTTGGAGAAATGCCCTTCGGGTCCGTCGTCGCGGATCGGCTGCCCCTTGCCCTGCCGCTTGCGCAGCACATCGATCAGCGGCCTGCCGAACAGGAAGCCAAAGACCAGCGCCGTCATGAAGGCCCCTCCGGCCCGGAAGGTGATGTAGCGGAAGAGGTTGAAAAAATCACCGCCATCCGACAGCGCCGTCAGCCAATAAAGCATATCAGCCAGTCCTCACTTGGTAGAATTTGCATCAGAGTTCCGGCTGCCATGACCCAAATCGCGGATGCCGTCAACGATGGAGGCGAGCTTCATGCTGAGCGAGCCTTTGACCAGAACCACGTCGCCAGCCCCAATCTGCCCCGGAAGATCGGCCTTTGCTGCCGCGCTGTCTGCGTGCCAGCCGCCACGTTTTCCATCCGGCAAGGCCTCTGCCAGATGCTGCATCAGCGGCCCGATGCAATGGATCTGGTCAACTTGTGCGATGGCAGGATGGCGGGCAAGATCCGCATGCAGTGCGACCTCCTCCGGTCCCAGCTCTTTCATATCGCCAAGATAGGCAATCCTACGCCCGCCCTCTGCCACCGGGGTGGCCGCCAGCACGTCCAGCGCCGCCTTCACCGAGGTTGGATTGGCATTGTAACTGTCATCCAGCAGCAGAACCTGCCCCTGTGACAGCTCCACCATTTCGCGCGCGCCGCGCCCGGTCACCGGCGACCACAGTGCCAGACTGCGAATGGCCTCTGCCAGATCAACGCCCAGCGCATTGACGCAAAGCAGCGCCCCTAGCGCATTCATGGCAAAATGCGCGCCCAGTGACTGGATATGCAACTCGGCCTCAGCACCTAGGATCTCGGCCCTGGCCACGGTTTCCTCACCTGTCACCTGCGTTGCGAGCAGCCGCGCATCGGGTGCCCTTGCGCCAAACCATTGCGCCGAAACGCCCAGCTGTTCCGCCCGTTGCCGCAGGACCGGGGCCTCGTCGATATCGGCGTTGAGCACGGCGATACCGCCCGGCTCCAGCCCATCCAGAATGGCCGCCTTTTCACGAGCGATTCCGGCGACATCATCAAAGGCCTCCAGATGCACGGCGGCCACCGTGGTGATCATCGCCACATGCGGGCGGGCCTGCCGGGCCAGGGGCTCGATTTCACCCGGATGGTTCATGCCGATCTCGATGACCGCAAAATCCGTATCCTGTGGCATCCGCGCCAGAGTCAGCGGCACGCCCCAGTGGTTGTTATAGCTGGCGACGGCGGCATGGGTACGACCTTGATCCGACAGGATCCGCGCCAGCATTTCCTTGGTCGAGGTTTTCCCGACCGAGCCGGTCACTGCCACCACGCGCGCATTGGTGCGTTCGCGTCCGGCGCGGCCCAGCGCCTCCAGCCCCTTTTGCACATCCTCGACCAGCAGCAGCGGCGCGTCCTCGGGCAGGCCTTCGGGAATGCGTGAAACCAGCGCCGCGCCTGCGCCTGCCTTCAAGGCCTGCGCAACAAAATCATGGCCATCCCGCGCGGCCTTCAGCGCCACGAAGAGATCACCCGGCTGCAGGGTGCGCGTATCGATTGAGACGCCATTGATCTGCCAATCGCCGCGTGCCTCACCGCCGGTTGCAGCGGCGGCCTCGGCTGCGGTCCACAGCGGGGCGCTCATACGGTTTTCCCATCAAGTACGGCCACCGCCATGCTCGCCTGTTCCACATCATCAAAGGGCAGCACATCACTGCCGACAACCTGTCCGGTTTCGTGCCCCTTGCCGCAGATGAGCAGCGCATCACCCGGCTCCAGCATTGCAACGCCGCGCAGGATCGCCTCGGCGCGGTCGCCCACTTCAATCGCCTCTGGTGCGCCGCCTTTGACGGCAGCCCGGATCGCTGCGGGATCTTCGCTGCGCGGGTTGTCGTCGGTGACGATAACCACATCAGCATTGTCATGCGCCGCCTGCCCCATCAGAGGGCGCTTACCCGCGTCCCGGTCACCGCCGGCGCCGACGATGGCAACGAGACGGCCCAAAACATGCGGGCGCAGCGCCTTGATCGCGGTAGCGACTGCATCGGGCGTATGGGCATAATCCACAAAGACAGAGGCGCCGTTCTCACGGGTCGCCGCCAACTGCATCCGTCCGCGCACCGTCGTCAGCTCGTGCAGCGTTTCAAAAACGCGTTCGGGCTCTTCGCCGCTGGCGATCACCAGCCCACAGGCCATCAGCACGTTTTCCGCCTGAAAGCCGCCAATGAGGTTCAACCGGGCCATGAAAGGTCTGTCGTGCCACGAGAACCTTATGTCCTGCCCGGTGCCGTCATAGCGCTGCCCCACCAGCGAAAGATCGCCAAGGCCGCGCCCCACGGTAATCACCTCTTGTCCGCGTCCCGCCGCGATGGCGCGCATTTCGGCGCCCCGGGCATCGTCCATATTGATCACCGCGACGCCCTCGTCCGGCAGCACCCGGCGAAAGAGACCCGCTTTGGCTGCGAAATACTCTTCGAAGGTGTGGTGATAATCCAGATGATCCTGGGTGAAATTGGTAAAACCCGCTGCCGCCAGCTGCACCCCGTCAAGGCGCCGCTGATCCAGCCCGTGCGAAGACGCCTCCATCGCGGCATGGGTGACACCGGCCTTTGCCGCTGCCGCAAGGGCGCGGTGCAGAGTGATAGGCTCGGGCGTGGTGTGGGCCAGAGGGTAGCTCCAAGCGCCTTCGACCCCAGTGGTGCCAAGATTCACGGCCTCATGGCCCAGCGCCATCCAGATCTGCCGCACGAAGGTCGCAACCGACGTTTTGCCATTGGTGCCGGTCACCGCAACCATGGTCTGCGGCTGGGCGCCGAACCACAGGGCGGCGGTATAGGCCAGCACCTGCCGGGGATCCTCGACGACGATCAGCGCCGCGTGGCTTTCTGACAGGGGGCGGGCTGCAATCTCGGCCCCGGCGGCATCGGTCAGGATTGCCGCTGCGCCCTGCTGCAGGGCAGCGGGAATGAAATTGGCGCCATGCACCTGACTGCCGGGCAGAGCCGCAAAAAGCGCGCCATCGCCCACCCGGCGACTGTCGACCACCAGATCGGAAATCATCGGGTCCGCGCCGCCGCGGGCGGTCAGCCCCAGTTGGCTGAGGGGACGTGGGTCCGGTCTGTCTTGCGGGGTATTGCGGCTCATGAGGCGCCCTCACCTGAGTCAGTTAGAGGTGAGGGTTATATCAGCCACCTCGGTGGGTTCAACTTGCGGTCTCAGCCCCAGCAGAGGCGCGACCCGCTTGATCATCTCGGCGGCCACCGGCACAGCGGTCCAGCCTGCCGTGCGGCGCTCCTCGTCATAGGCGAAGACCGAGGGTTCATCCAACGTCACGACCAGCACGTATTTGGGATCCTGCGCCGGAAAGATCGAGGCGAAGGTGGCGATCACCTTGTCCTCGTAATAGCCGCCGCGCGGGCGTGGCTTGTCCGCGGTCCCGGTCTTGCCGCCCACCTGGTAGCCGGGCACCCGGGCAAAGCTGGCGGTGCCTTCGGTCACCACGCGGCGTAGCATGGTGCGGGCCGCCTTCGCTGCTTCTTCAGAAAGCACACGCTCACCGTGCTGAGCGCCCCGCTGTTTCAGAACCGTCGGGCTGACGTGATAGCCGCCATTGGCAATGGCGGCATAACCCGCCGCCAGATGCATCGGCGTGGTCGAAATTCCGTGACCATAGGAAATGGTCATCGCAGAAAGCTCGGACCAGTTCTTCGGGGTCAATGGCGTGCCGCCGCTGGCCTCGACGATCTCGAATGGTGTTGGCTCCAGCATGCCCAGCTCACCGAGGAAGCTTCTCTGCCGCTCGGCGCCAATCTGCTGCGCCAGCCGTGCGGTGCCGATATTCGAGGATTTCTCGATGATCTCGGTCACCGACAACTCGTTGCCGTAGTTGTGGAAATCCCGGATCGCGAATTTGCCCCAGCGCAGCGGCCCACGGGTGTCGATCACGGTCTCCGGTGTCACCAACCCTAGATCCATCGCCTGCGCTGCTGCGAAAATCTTGAAGGTCGAGCCAAGTTCATAAACGCCCTGCACCGCACGGTTGAACAGCGGGCTTACCGACGGGTCGAACCCCGAGGTGGGTGGACGCGGACGTTCGTTGGGATCGAAATCCGGCAGCGACACCACCGAAATCACCTCACCCGTGTGCACATCCATCAGGATCGAGGTGGCCCCCTTGGCGTTCATCAGCTTCATGCCGCCATCCAGCACCCGCTCGGCGGCAGCCTGGATGGTCAGATCCAGCGAGAGTTGCAGCGGCTTATCGCCATTACCGGGGTCACGCAGGTAATCGTCGAACTGCTTTTCTACCCCGGCCACACCGATCACCTCGGCTGCCGAAACGCCTTCCTTGCCGAAACCGGCGCCGCCCAGAACATGGGCTGCGACGCTGCCATTGGGGTAAAGCCGCATCTCGCGCGGGCCGAACAAGAGGCCGGGATCGCCGATATCATGCACCGCCTGCTTCTGTTCGGGACTGATTTTCTTCTTGATCCACAGGAACTTGCGTTTGCCAGTGAAATCTTCAACTAGATCTTCGCGGTCCAGATCCGGGAAAATTTCGGCCAGGCGCGTAGCGGCGCCCTCAGGGTCGATCATCTGCGGCGGCTGCGCGTAAAGAGAGTGCGTCTCGAAATTGGTCGCCAGAATACGGCCCTGCCGGTCGACGATATCGGCGCGCTGCGCAGCGATGGCGCTGCCTGCGGCGCTGGCTACCGGCTCGCTCGGCTCAGAGGTGGCCAGGACCCCCATCCGGCCGATCACTGCAGTATAGGCACATAGGAAAAACACCCCAAGCACCAGAAGCCGCCCCTCGGCACGCTGGCGCGATTTCGCCTGCATTTCTTCATGCCGCAGGCGGATGTTTTCTTCTTCGATCACATCCGGGTTCTGCCCGGTAGCGCGGGCGTTCAGAATACGGGCCAGAGGGCGCAGCGGCGTGCGGATCATGGCTGCTCTCCTGTACCGCGATCCCGGTTCAACCCGGAAACATCGACACCGTTTGCAATGCTAAAGTCCTGCTCAAGCGGGTACGACACCTCGTCCACGCGACCGAACTGATCGGGGCGCAGCGGCAGAAGGCCCAGCCGGTCAAAGTTCAGCTCAGCAAGACCGATCAGACGGTCGGGGCGGTTGAGATAGGCCCATTCCGCGCGCAGAACGCCCAGCCGCACCTGTGCGGCGCCGATCTCGCGTTGCAGATTGCGGGTTTCCTTCAGGACCTGCTGCGTGGCGTAGTTTTCGCGATAGGCCCAGAAGGCCAGACCAAAGACCGCCAGAGCGGTGACAGCGTATAAAAGCGTCTTCATTTCCGCGCCTCCTTTAGCTGTGGCATGCCCAGATCGCGGGCCGAGATCGGTGCAGGTGCCGCATCGGTTCGCCGCCCCACACGCAGGCGGGCCGAGCGAGAGCGCGGGTTTTCCGCCAATTCCTGATCATCCGGGCCGACCGCCTTGCGGGTGACAATTTCGAACTGCGCGGGCAGCTCTTCGATTTCGGGGGCATAACGGTTCGCACGCCCTGTCTTGCCAGCACGGTGCTGGAAAAACCTTTTGACCATGCGGTCCTCGACCGAATGGAAGGTGACCACTGCCAGAAGGCCTCCGGGTTTCAGCGCCCGTTCGGCGGCCAGAAGACCTTCGAACAGCTCGTCATATTCAGCGTTCACCGCAATGCGCAGCGCCTGAAAGCTGCGCGTCGCCGGGTGGGATTGTCCGGGTTTGGCGCGCGGCAGGCAGGATTCCACCAAGCTCGCCAGTTGCAACGTTGTGGTGATCGGCTCAACTTCGCGCGCCTTGACGATGGCGCGGGCGATCCGGCGACTGGCGCGTTCTTCGCCATAGTAGAACAGGATGTCGGCCAACTCGGCTTCGCTCAGCTCGGCAACCAGATCGGCGGCCGAGGGGCCTTCCTGCGACATGCGCATATCCAGTGGGCCGTCCTTCATGAAGGAAAAGCCGCGTTCGGCGAGATCGAGCTGCATCGAAGAAACACCAAGGTCCAGCACCACGCCATCCAGATCCTGCGCGTATTCATCCATACGGGAAAACACGCCCTGCTGCTGCACCAGCCGGTCGCCATACCCCCCCGCCCAAGACTTGGCCATTTCAAAGGCCAGCGGGTCGCGATCCACCGCGATCACCTGATCGGCGCCCGCCTCCAGCAAAGCGCGGGTATAGCCCCCGGCCCCAAATGTGCCATCAAGCCAACGCCCGGTCACCGGCGCCACTGCCTTTAACAGCGGGCGCAGCAAGACGGGGATATGAGGACCAGATGCGGATGTGTGCTCGGTCGTCATGCCTCAGACCCCTCCGGCGCCATCAAGGAATTCCAGTGGGTCGAAATCTTCGGGCAGATCTTCCATCAGCTTTTCAGCTTCGGCCATTTCGACCTCTTCATAGGTCTGCGGCTTCCAGATCTGGAAGGTATCGCCCGCCGCGATAAAGAAGGCCTCACCCTCCAGCCCGATCTTGTTGCGCAGCTTGGCCGGAAGCACCAGACGCCCGGTCTCGTCCACCGTTGTCGGCAGGGACTGGCCGTTGAACATGCGTTCCAGGATCTTGCGCTCGCGCGAGCCGCGCGGCAGGGCTGCGATCTTGGCATCGACCTCGTCGATCGCCTCGATGGTGTAGCATTCCAGGAATTTGCGGCGTTCATCGCCGTAGACGATTACCAGTTCGGGGCTGTCCCCGGGCTGCCAGTTGGGATCACTGGCCTCAAGAACACGGCGAAAGGTGGCGGGTATCGACACCCGCCCCTTGCTGTCCACCTTATGGTGGCTTTCGCCTCTGAACCTGCGGCCCAATTTACCGTCCCTTTTTCGCGTCCCTCGCGAGATATCTGCCCCCCGAAAGTAAAAGGGGCGGGCTGATCTGCTGCCACTGATCAACCCGCCGCCTGTCCCGCTGTGCGGGGGTGTCCGACTGCGCACGCCATCTGGGGGGATGTCTGCTCGCCCGCGCGCCGGATCTCTTTGTTCGATGAAAGCGAAGGCCTGTATGAAACCTGCTTTTTTTGATTTTTACGGGGTCGTTTGGCGCCCCATCCTTGCTCTCCGTCGATGTAGAAAGGGATACTATGGGAATTCAGGGTACGGCAACTAATTTCTTCACGGCAACGTGGGCAAGCATGGGCCAGATGCCTCAATTTCCGTTAACCCTTGATTAACAATTCGGCCAAATTCCGCCTAATTTGGGCAAGGTTAATGATAAGTAACTACATATAGTGGCCACAACAACGCCCCAAAATGACCCATAGTTTCCCAGAAAAAGTTTCAAGAGCCTCGCGGGGCACACCTATGTTCACGGTACACCCCCACCCTTTTCTGCAACAACCCGGGCAGGGAGAGGCAAAACACCCCTTGGCCCCATGGAATTGGGCAAATGTGATTCGCGGCGGGACCCGCAACCACCGCAGCGAGCCCATGATTTCCCACGACCCGACCTCTGCAGTGCAGCCCATGGTTTCCCATCGACCGCGACTACACGAGGGTCGGGGCGAAAAATTGGGATGTCCTAATGGGATGACATGGGACAGAGGCACAAAACCGCAGCCTGATCGCACCAGATCAAGCCGCACCCCGGCAGGCCCCGCCCGCCCCGCGCCCAGACAAAGGGATCGCATCCCACCAGCACAGAGCGGTGACGCCTCGCAGAGGCAACAGGGACCGCAACAGCGACCCATCCGGGGCGGGACATCACGGCAGAGGCAGGCCTGCACGACAAAATGAAGACACCGGACCGCCTGCGCAGCCCGGCACCTATTATGCATTCAGATAGATGTAGACTGACCGGAAAACTGGGTCAGGCCATACCGCCCTGCACCAGACCAGAGGCAATCCGGCCATAGGCCTCGGCCATGGCCCCCTCGCCCGCGGCAACAGGCGTGCCACCATCCCCCGCCAGGCGGGTCTCAAGATCGATGGGCAGCGCCCCCAGAAGCGGCAAGCCCAGCTTTTCAGCCTCGGCCGCCACCCCGCCATGACCAAAGATGTGATGATCGCCGCCGCAGTCGGGACAGGTGAAGAAGGACATATTCTCGATCAGTCCCAGAACCGGTGTTTTCAGCTGGCTGAACATGTCCAGCGCCTTGCGTGCGTCGATCAGCGCCACGTCCTGCGGGGTGCTGACAACGATGGCGCCGGTCAGCTCTGCCTTGGTGCACAGCGTCAGTTGCACATCACCGGTGCCGGGCGGCAGATCTACGATCAGCACGTCCAGCTCTCCCCAATTGACCTGCCCCAGCATCTGCTGCAACGCGCCCATCAGCATCGGACCGCGCCAGACCACGGCTTTTGCCTCATCCACCATGAAGCCAATCGACATCACCGTGACGCCATGGGCGTGCAGCGGCTCGATGGTCTTGCCGTCCGGGCTGGCAGGCCTGCCCGTTACCCCCATCATGCGCGGCTGGCTGGGACCATATATATCTGCATCCAGCAGACCAACCCGCCGCCCCTGCCGCGCAAGGGCCACCGCGAGATTGGCACTGACTGTAGATTTACCGACGCCTCCCTTGCCCGAAGCGATGGCAAGAATGCGCGCCACCCCAGCGGGCTTTATGGGCCCTTGTTGCGGTTTCGGGTGGCCGCCGACCTTGAGCGAGGGCGCCCCCTGCCCGCCACCGGGTGCGGATGCCACCGGAGTATGCGCGGTCAGCGCCGCCGTCACGCTGGACACGCCATCAAGAGCGAGGACCGCCGCTTCGGCGGCGCGGCGCAGGGGTTCCATCTGCTGGGCAATCGCCGGGCTGGGCGCTTCGATCACGAAGCGGACGGTGTCACCGTCGACACTGAGCGCCCGCAACATATCCCGGGACACCAGGGTGCCCCCATCCGGCAAGGCCAGCCGCTCCAGCGCGGCGCGAATCTGATCGTGGGTCACCGGCATGGCGCTCTCCTGTCTTTCCCGCCCCTCTTTGGGCGCCCACCCTATATAGGAGCGTCCGCGCCAGCCCAAGCGCGATTGCCGTAACGGCAGCTTTACGCATCCCAGACATAAACCGCCGCAAGAATAGGCAATTTTTCCAACCCCGCACAAAACCACACCAATTTTCCGCACTTCCCCCAGATGACCCATGCAAATGCTGCATGGCAGAAATGCTGACTCTTGGGATTGTGCAGTTGCAGCATTTCCCTAAATTGGTGTTCAAGAAACGCCTTTAACGGCACACGGAAATTTACGGAACTGAGGATCTGCCCAATGGCTGCAGTAAATCACATCACCGCCCACAAGGGCTCGCTGGCCGCAAACGGCCTGGGCCTGATCGACGAGATGAAACTGAAAATCGCGCGTTACCGTCTGTATCGCGAAACCCTGAATGAGCTCTCCGCCCTGTCGAACCGCGAACTGGCGGATCTGGGGCTGAACCGCTCGATGATCAAACGTCTGGCCTACCAGGCCGCATACGAAAACGCATAACCGAGATCAGGCTCTTTTCTCCTCCTCCCTAAAGGGCCTGTGTTCCGCGGTGACATCTTCCTCCTCCCTGATGTCACCGCACCCCATACCGGGATCAAACCCGGGATCTGATACATCCGGTCTTCTCCTCCCTTCTGACCAGATGTTGTTCAGAGCGGCGACACCTCTCCTCCTCCCTGGTGTCGCCGCACCTCATACCGGGTTCAAACCCGGACGCTGATACATTCGGTCTCTCCTCCCATTTGACCGGATGTTGTTCAGAGCGGCGGCGCCTCTCCTCCTCCCTGGTGCTGCCGCACCTCATACCGGGATCAAACCCGGGACCTGATGCATCCGGCCCTCCTCCCATTTGGCCAGATGTTGTTCAGAGCGGCGGCACCTCTCCTCCTCCCTGGTGTCGCCGCACCTCATACCGGGATCAGACCCGGACGCTGATACATTCGGTCTCTCCTCCCATTTGGCCGAATGTTGAAAAGAACGGCGGTGCCTTCCTCCTCCCTGGCACCGCCGTTTTTGCATTTAACGCCCCCCAGAAATCACCCGACACCATCGCCAGCCGCTGCGCGCCCGCCCTTTTCGCGCCGCAGCCGTTGCAACGGGGCAATGGCGCGGGGGCGCTGGCAGCATCGCTGCCAGCGCCCCCGCGCCCGGATCGGATCGCAACGCGATCCGACCGCATCATTCCATTTTCAGATTAATATGCTCAGGGCAGCCAGAAAGCAGACTGGCTCCGGCACAGCTCAAAACGGCACATCGTCATGGGCGGTGACGAATTTCGCGATCACCTTTTTCACCCCGGCCTTTTCAAAATCCACTTCCAGCTTGTCACCTTCGATGCCGGTGATCGCGCCATAGCCGAATTTCTGATGGAACACCCGCTCGCCAATCGTAAAGCTGGAGGTCGCCGTCAGGTCGATCACCTGATTGCGGCTTTCCCTTGGCTGCGACAACCCGCGCTCCCCGGCCCGCGCCTGCATGCGCTTCCAGCCCGGCGAATTATAGCCATCCGCCTGCGCCATCCGTTCGTCGATTCGGGACTGCACTGGCGTACCGCCCGCCGCTGCGCCATAGCCGCCGCCGTATAGCCCCGGCGGCGTAAGCACCTCCACGTGTTCTTCGGGCAGTTCATCAATGAACCGCGAGGGCAACTGTGACTGCCACTGTCCAAAGACCCGGCGGTTACCCGCAAAGGAAATCGTGCAGATCTTCTCCGCCCGGGTGATGCCCACATAGGCAAGGCGCCGCTCTTCCTCGAGCCCTTTGAGACCGCTTTCATCCATCGACCGCTGCGAAGGGAATAATCCATCCTCCCAGCCCGGCAGGAAGACGGCCGGAAACTCCAAACCCTTGGCCGCGTGCAGGGTCATGATGCTGACCTTCTGCTCGGCGTCCTGTTTATCGTTGTCCATCACCAGGCTGACGTGTTCGAGGAAGCCTTGCAGGTTCTCGAAATTCTCCAGCGCCTTCACCAGTTCCTTGAGGTTCTCCAGACGGCCCGGGCTATCCGGGTTCTTATCCATCTGCCACATGGCGGTATAGCCGCTTTCATCGAGGATAATCTCGGCCAGCTCCATATGGCTGATGTCGGAATCGCCTGCCATCCGACCCCAGCGGCGCAGATCCTCGGTCAGCTGACGCAGCGCCGCGCCGCCCTTGCCCTTGATCTCACCGCTGTCGACGGCCAGCCGTGCCCCTTCGAGCAGCGAAACGCCATTCTCGCGCGCCGCGATCTGGATCTTCTGCTGCGCCTTGTCGCCAAGGCCCCGCTTGGGCGTGTTGACGATGCGCTCAAAGGCCAGATCGTCCTCCGGCGAGACCACCAGCCGAAAGTACGCCATGGCGTCGCGAATCTCGAGCCGCTCGTAGAATCGCGGCCCGCCAATCACACGGTAGGGCAAGCCGATGGTCAGGAAACGGTCCTCAAAGGCGCGCATCTGGTGGCTGGCGCGCACCAGAATCGCCATCTGGTTCAGATCCACCGGATCCTGCCCACGGGTGCCGCGCTGCATGGCTTCGATCTCTTCCCCGATCCAGCGCGCTTCTTCCTCACCATCCCAATGGCCGATCAGGCGCACCTTTTCGCCGCCAGTTGCCTCGGTCCACAGCTCTTTGCCCAGACGCCCTGCATTGCCCCGGATCACGCCGGAGGCCGCCGCAAGGATATGTTCGGTCGAGCGATAGTTCTGCTCTAGCCGCACCACCTTGGCACCGGGAAAGTCTTTTTCGAACCGCAAGATATTGCCCACCTCGGCTCCGCGCCAGCCATAGATCGACTGATCGTCATCGCCGACACAGCAGATATTCTTGTGCCCGGCCGCCAGCAGCCGCAGCCACATATACTGCGCGACGTTGGTATCCTGATATTCGTCGACCATGATGTAGCGGAACCAGCGTTGATACTGAGACAGCACATCCGGATGGTTTTGGAAGATCGTCACCATATGCAGCAGCAGATCGCCAAAATCGACGGCATTCAATTCTTTCAGGCGGGCCTGATACTGGGCATAGAACTCGGTGCCGCGATGGTTATAGGCGCTGGCAGCGGCCACTGGCACGCTCTCCGGTGTCAGGGCGCGGTTTTTCCAGTCGTCGATGATCCCGGCCAGCATCCGCGCCGGCCAGCGTTTGTCATCGATCCCGGCGGCTTGGATCAGTTGCTTCAGGAGGCGGATCTGATCGTCGGTGTCCAGAATGGTGAAATTCGATTTCAACCCGGCCAGTTCTGCATGGCGGCGCAGCAGCTTGACGCAGATCGAGTGAAAGGTGCCGAGCCAGGGCATGCCCTCGGCAGGCTGGCCCAGCATCCGGCCGACCCGCTCTTTCATCTCGCGCGCGGCCTTGTTGGTAAAGGTCACGGCGAGGATCTCGTTCGGGCGCGCCTGTCCCAAGGTCAGCAGATGCACGATCCGGGTGGTCAGCGCCTTAGTCTTGCCGGTGCCGGCGCCCGCCAGCATCAGAACCGGCCCGTCCAGGCATTCCACGGCGTCCCGCTGGGCTGGGTTCAGCCCATCCAGATAGGGTTTGGGGCGCGCAGCCATGGCGCGGGCGGAGAGGGAAGCGCCCTCAAAGGCGTCCATTTCATCGAAACTGCTCATGGGCGTGATCCTAGCGTGATTCATCTGCGCGGGAAAGGGGACGTTCACACTATGTTCACGCCTCTTTTTTACCGCGAACCGCTCCCCAGTGGCGCCGCTGTCTGCGCCCGCCTGGGCCCCTGTTAGAATTCTGTAACATTTTCGCTAGACTTTCGCTGCAAAGCAGCAATTATGCGCCGCATGAACATGCACCAGGATCTGCACCTGCATTACCCCGGCCTGTCTGACCTGCGCGCAGCAGCACGCAAGCGCCTGCCCCGCTTTGTTTGGGAGTATCTGGACAGCGCCACCGGCACCGAAGCCACCCAAAGGCGCAACCGCACCGCGCTGGACCGGGTCGGCTTCCTGCCCTCCATCCTGCACGGCCCGCTTGAGATCGACCTGTCGACGCAGCTGTTTGGCGCGACGCTACCGCTGCCCTTTGGCATTGCGCCGGTGGGCATGTCGGGACTGATCTGGCCCGATGCCGAAGGCCACCTGGCCCGCTGCGGCGCCCGCAGCGGCCTTCCCTACAGCCTGTCGACCGTTGCAAGCCAATGCCCCGAAGATCTGGCGCCGCATCTGGGCGAGCAGGCCTGGTTCCAGCTTTACCCCCCCAAGGACGAAGGCATCCGCAAGGACATGCTGGCACGGGCCCGGGACGCGGGCTTCAAGGTGCTGGTGCTGACCGTGGATGTCCCTGTCGCCTCACGGCGGGAACGGCAAACGCGATCCGGCCTCACCCAGCCGCCGCGCCTCACGCCGCGCCTGCTGGCGCAGGTGGCGATGCGCCCGGCCTGGGCCATGGGCATGGCCCGTCAGCACCGACACGAGGGCGGCATGCCGCATATGCGCACGCTCGACAAATACACCGCTGAGGCCACCGGTGAGAGCCGTTCCTCCACCGCCCATATCGGGTATCTGCTGCGCACCTCGCCCGATTGGGACTATGCGCGCTGGCTGCGCGATCACTGGGATGGTCCTTTTGTGATCAAGGGCGTGATGCGCGCCGAGGACGCGCAGCCGCTGGAGACGATCGGCGTCGATGGGCTCTGGGTGTCGAACCACGCCGGGCGCCAGTTCGACGGAAGCCCCGCCGCCATCGAAGTGCTACCCGAGCTGCGCGCCGCCACGGACCTGCCGCTGATCTTTGACAGCGGCATCGAAGGTGGCCTCGACATCCTCCGGGCACTGGCGCTTGGCGCCGATTTCGTCATGCTGGGCCGCGCCTTTCACTTCGCGCTGGCCGCGCTGGGGCCGACCGGTCCCGACCATCTGATCGACATCCTGAAAAAGGATCTAGAGGCGAACATGGGCCAACTCGGCACGCCCGATCTTGCCTCTTTGCCAGCGGCCAGACCGCTCAACCACACCGCCCCGTGAGCCCGCTTTCGCTCCGCGCGGCGGAAAAGCACAAAATGAGAGCGCAATCATGCCCCGCACTACCCAGTACTACGGGTATACTGCACGCCAAGATGCGCCTAACACATCGCCAGACTGAACGACCTCGGGGGAAGATATGACCGACTTCAAGAAAATTCTGATCGCCAACCGCGGCGAGATAGCGATCCGCGTGATGCGGGCTGCGAATGAAATGGGCAAGAAGACCGTTGCGGTCTACGCCGAGGAGGACAAGCTGGGCCTGCACCGGTTCAAGGCGGATGAAGCCTACCGGATCGGCGAAGGCTTGGGGCCTGTGGCGGCCTATCTGTCGATTGACGAGATCATCCGCGTTGCCAAGGAAAGCGGCGCAGATGCGATCCATCCGGGCTATGGTCTGTTGTCCGAAAACCCCGATTTCGTCGATGCCTGCGCCCGCAACGGCATCACCTTCATCGGCCCCAAGGCCGAGACGATGCGCGCCCTTGGCGACAAGGCCTCGGCGCGGCGCGTCGCGATCGAGGCTGGCGTGCCGGTCATTCCCGCGACCGAGGTGCTGGGCGATGACATGGACGCCATCCGCAAGGAAGCGGGTGAGGTCGGCTATCCCTTGATGCTCAAGGCTTCCTGGGGCGGTGGCGGTCGCGGCATGCGGCCGATCCTCTCCGAGGCTGAGCTGGAAGAGAAAGTTCTGGAAGGCCGCCGCGAGGCCGAGGCCGCCTTTGGCAATGGCGAGGGCTATCTCGAAAAGATGATCACCCGCGCCCGCCACGTCGAGGTGCAGATCCTTGGCGACAAGCACGGTGAGATCTATCACCTGTTCGAGCGGGATTGCTCAGTCCAGCGCCGCAACCAGAAAGTCGTGGAGCGCGCCCCGGCGCCTTACCTGAGCGAAGACCAGCGGGCCGAGATCTGTGATCTGGGCCGCAGAATCTGTGCGCATGTGAACTATGAATGCGCCGGCACCGTCGAATTCCTGATGGATATGGAAACCGGCAAGTTCTACTTCATCGAGGTGAACCCGCGGGTGCAGGTGGAGCACACCGTCACCGAGGAAGTCACCGGCATCGATATCGTGCAGGCGCAGATCCTGATCGCCGAGGGCAAGAGCATTGCCGAGGCCACCGGCAAGGCCGATCAGTCCGAGATCCGCCTCAATGGTCATGCGTTGCAGACCCGGGTCACCACCGAGGATCCGCTCAACAACTTCATCCCTGACTATGGCCGCATCACCGCATATCGGTCGGCCACCGGCATGGGCATTCGCCTTGATGGCGGCACCGCTTATGCGGGCGGGGTGATCACCCGCTATTACGACAGCCTCTTGACCAAGGTCACCGCCTGGGCACCCACCCCGGAAAAGGCGATTGCTCGCATGGACCGCGCCTTGCGCGAATTCCGCGTTCGCGGTGTCTCCACCAACATTGCCTTTGTCGAGAACCTGCTGAAGCACCCGACCTTCCTCAGCAATGAATACACCACCAAGTTCATCGACGAGACGCCGGAGCTGTTCAACTTCGCCAAGCGCCAGGACCGCGGCACCAAGGTGCTGACCTATATCGCCGACATCTCGGTGAACGGTCACCCGGAGACCGAGGGCCGCGCCGAGCCGAAAGCGGGTCTGAAGGATCCGCGCCCGCCGAAGGTCGAGACCGGCGCCCTGCCCTATGGCACCCGCAACCTTCTGGAGCAGAAGGGCGCCCAGGCGGTGGCCGACTGGATGAAGGCGCAGCGGCAGCTGCTCTTGACCGATACCACCATGCGCGACGGCCACCAGAGCTTGCTCGCCACCCGCATGCGCTCCATCGACATGATCCGCGTGGCACCCGCCTATGCGCAAAGCCTCAGCCAGCTGTTCTCGGTGGAATGCTGGGGCGGTGCGACCTTTGATGTGGCTTATCGCTTCTTGCAGGAATGCCCCTGGCAGCGGCTGCGGGATCTGCGCGAGGCGATGCCCAACGTGATGACCCAGATGCTGCTGCGCGCCTCCAACGGGGTGGGCTATACCAACTACCCCGACAACGTGGTGCAGGCCTTTGTGAAACAGGCCGCGATCACCGGCGTCGATGTCTTCCGGGTCTTTGACAGCCTCAACTGGGTGGAGAACATGCGCGTCGCGATGGATGCGGTGGTGGAGAGCGGCAAGATCTGCGAAGGCACCATCTGCTATACCGGCGATATCATGGACCCGGACCGGGCCAAGTATGACCTCAAATACTACGTCGGCATGGCCAAGGATCTGGAAGCCGCAGGCGCCCATATTCTGGGCCTCAAGGATATGGCGGGGCTCCTGAAACCCGCCGCCGCGCGTCAGCTGGTGAAGGCGTTGAAGGAAGAGGTCGGCCTGCCGGTCCACTTCCACACCCATGACACCTCCGGCATCGCCGGGGCGACCATTCTGGCCGCCGCCGATGCGGGCGTCGATGCAGTGGATGCAGCGATGGATGCGTTCAGTGGCGGCACCTCGCAGCCCTGTCTGGGGTCGATCGTCGAAGGTCTGCGCAACACCGACCGCGACACCGGGCTGGATATCGCCAAGATCCGCGAGATCAGCGATTACTGGGAACAGGTGCGGGCGCAATACGCGGCCTTTGAGTCTGGCCTTCAGGCTCCGGCCTCGGAAGTTTACCTGCACGAGATGCCGGGTGGCCAGTTCACCAACCTCAAGGCGCAGGCGCGCTCCTTGGGACTGGAAGAGCGCTGGCACGAGGTCGCCCAGACCTATGCGGATGTGAACCAGATGTTCGGCGATATCGTCAAGGTGACACCCTCCTCCAAGGTGGTCGGTGACATGGCGCTGATGATGGTGAGCCAGGGCCTCAGCCGCGAAGAGGTGGAGGATCCGCAGACCGACCTCTCCTTCCCCGATTCCGTTGTCGACATGCTGCGCGGCAACCTCGGCCAGCCGCCGGGCGGCTTTCCGGCGGGTATCGTGGACAAGGTGCTGAAAGGCGAAAAGCCCAACCTCGAGCGCCCCGGCAAACATCTGGAGCCGGTCGATCTGGAAGCCACCCGCGCCGAGCTGTCCCAGCAGCTGGAAGGCAAGGCAGTCGATGATGAGGATCTGAATGGCTACCTGATGTATCCCAAGGTGTTCCTCGATTACATGGGCCGCCATCGCCAGTACGGCCCGGTGCGCAGCCTGCCGACACGGGCGTTCTTTTACGGGATGGAACCGGGCGAGGAAATCTCGGCCGAGATCGACCCCGGCAAGACGCTGGAGATCCGCCTGCAGGCCATCGGCGAGACCGATGAGAACGGCGAGGTGAAGGTGTTCTTCGAACTCAACGGCCAGCCGCGGGTGATCCGGGTGCCGAACCGTCTGGTGAAATCCACCACCGCTGCCCGTCCCAAGGCCGAAGCGGGCAACCCCGACCACATCGGCGCGCCGATGCCCGGCGTCGTCGCCTCGGTCGCGGTACAGGTTGGCCAGCAGGTGCATGAGGGCGACATGCTGCTGACCATCGAAGCGATGAAGATGGAAACCGGCCTGCACGCCGAACGCGACGCGGTGGTCAAGGCCGTGCACGTCCAGCCCGGCGGCCAGATCGATGCAAAGGACCTCCTCATCGAACTGGAATAAGACACAAGGCCCAGACCACAAAACTACAAGCCGCAGCCCAAAAAGGCTGCGGCTTTTTTCGTGCCGCACGCAGGCCGGATCCACTGCCCCGCGAATACGCGACAACGGGGAAAATTCGGCAA
This sequence comes from Phaeobacter gallaeciensis, assembly GCF_001678945.1. Classification (NCBI taxonomy): domain Bacteria; kingdom Pseudomonadati; phylum Pseudomonadota; class Alphaproteobacteria; order Rhodobacterales; family Roseobacteraceae; genus Phaeobacter; species Phaeobacter gallaeciensis. The sequence continues at coordinate 3,534,933 of NZ_CP015124.1, read as the reverse complement.
GCCTCCTCATTTCGCTGCTGTCAATCTTGATCCTTTGCGGGACCAGCCCAAAATAGCTGCCAGTTTTTATCCAGTTTTCGAGGTTTCCAATGTCTTCAGCGAAATTGACAGCTCCTGTCGGTCAGTCCCCACGCTCCAGTTCCGGGGATGAGGTCAAGAACAAACCAGACGACGTGCTGTTGGTGCGCAGGATGCTGGAGGCCAATAAGATCGGCCCCCTTGGCGCCTCCAAGAAGATGGACACCGGCCTGCTGAAGGCCATCGGCACCTTTCAGAAGAAAAGCGGCTTCAAGAATCCCGACAAGGTCGTCGATCCAGGCGGGCGCACCTTCAAGGCGCTGCTGCCAGCCTACAAGAAGATGAAGGCCGAAGAGGAAAAGGCCGCCAAACAACCGATGATGGAGGTTACCTTCCGCGGCAAGAAAATCCGCTGTACGCCCAAGGAATACGAGAAGGTCAAGCTGGACGTCCTCAAACGGCTGACGCCCTATATGAAATCGGTCCTGCGCAACCATGAAACCGCGCTGGAGACCTATCAGCACTATCTTGACGTGGCTCAGCTGAAAGATGGCGTGCTGAACGCCGTCGCGCAGGTCATCATCATCGAGGCCGGATCGGTCAAGATGCCCGATAACAAGCTCTGTGGCCGCTCCATCCGTGCCAGTGGCAAGCTGGAGCGGGCGATCATGACAAAGGACCTCAAGCTGATCGATGAGGCGCTGCCCGAGGCAGAAAAGGCGATTGGCGCCTTCAACGCGGACCTTTTGCGGTTTCTGAAGGAATTCACCGGCTCTGCCCGGACCACGGCCACCGTTCTGTCGGTCTCCTCGGCTGCCTGCTTTGCCGTCGTCGGGGCGCTGGCAGCCCCGGTTCTGGTGACAGGTGCGGGCATGACGGCTGGGGGCGCGGCGGTCACCTCTGGTGCCGGTGTCGGCCTTCTGCAAAGCGCCAGTCAGGAGCTTGGCAAACATGCCAGCGGTCAGAAGGTGACCGTCTGGGGCTCTATCCAGGCCATGGTGATCGATGGCACGGTTGGCGGGCTGACCGGCGGGATCGGCAGCAAGGTGCCGCTAGGGTTCTGCGATGATGCCGCCAAATGGGTCGCGCCCAAGCTGGCGTCCAAGGTCGCGTTCCTGTCCACCAAACAGCTTGAGAAATTCATCGCCAATTACATCGCCGGCTCCGGACAAGAGGTGATCAAAACGGTTTTGGGTGAAGCCGTGAAGGAAGTCGGCCGGATCATGAAGACCGGCAAGCCCCCGACCGAAAAGGAATTCCAGGCCATCGTAACCTCACTTCTTTATTCGGCACTTCTTGGCGGGATGGTGAAGAACCTCGGCAGCTTCCAGAAAAAATGGGCCTATAAGAACAAGGACCTTCTGCAAGGCACGATCCTGCCGGACCGGCTGGCGAAACTGGCCAAGACCAACAACATCCCAAATACGCTCAAGGCCAAGCTCTGGGCCGAGGTGATGAACAAGGTCAGCGATGAAAGCCTGAAGGTCGGCTATGGCGTGATTCTGTCCCGCGCCACCGGCAAGGAAAGCGAGGCACAGATGACCGATATGGCTGCCAAGGCCGCCGCCAAGGACAAGGCGTTGATGAAACTGGTCGACAACGAACTGGCCAAGGCGCTGAAAAAGCACAAGATCCCGGTCAAATAATCACCTCAACGGATACGCCCCAAGGGCCGTGGGGACCACTCCCCCTGCCCTCGGCATCCCGCCCGCGCTTCCGGGGCGCGCATTCCCTCGCGTGAACCCGCTCTGAATCGGCTTCAAAAGCCCCGCAGGATTGTTCAGTGTTAAGTTCCAAAAACGAACCCACTTATCACACTGCAATTCCTATGGGGAGGATACGCCGATGCTTCCGATTACATCACTTTATGCCGGCGGGGCGGCGCTCTTGTTTGTCTACCTGTCGCTTGGCGTCAGTCGCCAGCGGCTGAAACACAAAATTTCCGTCGGAGATGGCGGCAATCGCGCATTACTGATGGCCATCCGCGCACAGGGGAATTTCGTGGAATATACCGCACTTGGCCTGGTTCTTCTGGCGCTGAGCGAAGCACAGGGCGCACCGGCACTGGCCACGCATGCGCTGGGGGTGATGTTGCTGGGCGGGCGGCTGATGCACGCGGTCGGTTTTACCGCGCGCCCGCAGATCCTGATCCTGCGTCAGGCCGGGATCGTGCTGAACCTTCTGATGCTGCTCGTCGCAGGGCTGGGTCTGATCGCGCACACGCTTTTCTAAGGTGAGGAGTAGCTGCCTCTAAACGTCGTGCCACTGCACCGGGGCCGTGACCTCTGGGGCGCTGATCGTCTTGACGTAGACGGGCGCGGGCCGGATCGCGCCCGGGTCGACCTCAGATGCGGTTTCCGGGCTCTGTCCCCCCGCGGGCGACAGCGCCTTGGCCAGCGCTATGGTCGCGATCAGCGCGCCAATACGGGCATAATCGGCAGGTTTCATCTTAGACAGTTCCCCTCTGTTTCTTTTCGTCTGTATGAAACGCAGCAGCCCGCAGGTTCCGTCGCAGAAAATGAGAGTTTTTTCCGGAGCGGCGCGATTTTCCACTTGCAGCCCCGCGGCGGAATGAATATTTCACCCCTCACCGAATGGCAGCGCGGGCGTAGCTCAGGGGTAGAGCATAACCTTGCCAAGGTTAGGGTCGGGCGTTCGAATCGCCTCGCCCGCTCCATTTGGACCACTAAAAGGCCGCCGCTCTGGCGGCCTTTCGTGTTTTCGGATCCTGGTGTTTTTGGGCCTTGCCAGCTCCTGTCGCCGCAGGGGAAGACGCCGCGAGAGACTTGCGCGGAATCGCCTTTGCGAGTACCACTTCTGCGCAAGGAACAGAGCAAGAACGACAAACGGGGCTGACAGGCAGGATGCTGACATCGGTTGAACTATGCGCAGGTGCAGGCGGCCAGGCCCTTGGGCTGGAGCGTGCGGGCTTTGATCACACCGCGCTGGTCGAGATCGACAAACACTGCTGCGCCACCCTGCGCCACAACCGCCCCACATGGAACGTGCTGGAAGAGGACGTGCGCCGGTTCAAGGAAGAAGCCAGTGATTACAAGGGCATCGACCTGCTGGCCGGCGGCCTGCCCTGCCCGCCGTTTTCCGTCGCTGGCAAACAGCTGGGCGAGCAGGACGAGCGCAACCTCTTTGACGATGCCATCGATATCGTCGATGCCACCCGCCCCCGCGCGGTGATGATCGAAAACGTCCGCGGGTTTCTGGACGCAGTGTTTCATGACTACCGCGAAAAGCTCAAAGGCCAGCTGTCGAAACTGGGCTATGAAACTGATTGGCGGTTACTGAACGCCTCGGACTTTGGCGTGCCGCAGCTGCGCCCGCGCGTGGCCATCGTGGCCCTGCGCAAGGAATTTGCCGGGCAGTTCAACTGGCCCGACCCGCTTCCGCACAACCCGCCCACGGTGGGCGCCACCCTGCTTGACCTGATGCAGGAACGTGGCTGGCGCGGCGCCGAAGACTGGGCCGCCAAGGCAGATGAAATCGCCCCAACCATCGTTGGCGGCTCCAAGAAACACGGCGGGCCGGATCTGGGTCCCACCCGTGCGCGCCGCGCCTGGGCCGCTCTTGGTGTCGAGGGGCGCACCATCGCCAATGAGGCGCCCGATCCCTTTCACAACGATATGCCCCGCCTGACCGTTCGGATGGTGGCGCGTATCCAGGGCTTTCCCGACGCCTGGCATTTCACCGGCGCCAAGACCAACGCCTACCGTCAGGTCGGCAATGCCTTCCCGCCGCCAGTGGCCGAAGCGGTGGCTCGCCAGTTGCGCGCCGCGATTGCCAAGCCGAACCTTCATGCCGTGCGGGCCTAAAACCGCCTTGCCCAATCTGAGCCAAGAGCTGGGCCCGGCGGCCGGGCGGAGCCCAGGATGAAACAGACCCTTCCCGACAGCCTGATTCTGCCCGGACACCCGGATTATGACCTCCTGACCGAGATCGCAGGCGAGATCACCGCCCGCGCAGGTGGCGCGATGGAACTGGCGAGCCGGTTTCCAGCCATGCTGCGCACCTGCATCGACGATGTGATCATGACGCCGAAAACCGGGCGCCGCGCCTATGAGGAACTGGAAAAGACCGAAAAGACCTATATCGGCACCCGCGTCGAGATCGAGCTGCGCGCCCTCTTGCGGCTGCCCCGGGGCCGCCTGGATACCGAGGTTCTGGGCCGCGACATGGATATCAAGAACACCATGGGCAGCAATTGGATGATCCCGACCGAAGCGCTGGATCAGGTCTGCCTGCTGGTCGCCGCGGACGAGGCTCGCGCGCGCTGCTACCTTGGCCTGATCCTGGCGCGGCCCGACTACCTTACTGCCGGGCAGAACAAGGACGCCAAACGCTCTGTCTCGGCCATGGGGTTCGGCCATATCCTGTGGCTGCTGAGGGATCATCCCTACCCAGCGAATTTCTGGCGCAGCCTGCCCGAGGAGACCGTCACCCGGATTTTCTCCGGCGCCACCGGCAACGAACGCATGGCGCGGCTGTTCCGGCTTGTTCAGGGCCGCCCGGTCGACCGCGACGTGGTCGAGGCGGTGGCCCAGCAAAAGGACTTCATGCGCCGCATCCGCTCGGACAAGGGACGCGGCACCCGCGATATTCTGGAGCGCGAGGGGATCCTGCTGTTGTCGGGACAATACGATGGCCAGCTGATCCGCGCGCTGGATCTGCCCGCCTGCCCCGCCAGCGCCTTTGTCTCTTGCCAGCCTGAAACAGAGCAGCATCGGCGCATGGCGCTGCAGGCCGGGTTCGATCTGCCCAGGGCGTGAATGCCAACCTCCCCCACCCATCGGGCGGCTCTGCTTTTCTGTACCGGCGGGCATAATTTTCCTCTTGCACAGTCTCCGTGAAGCTCCTAAATACCCGCTCATCGAATGGTAGCGCGGGCGTAGCTCAGGGGTAGAGCATAACCTTGCCAAGGTTAGGGTCGGGCGTTCGAATCGCCTCGCCCGCTCCATTCGGATCAAAACAGCCGCCCTCCGGGGTGGCTTTTTGTTTTCCGCTTTCCCGCATTCGACCAGTCATAGAAATCCCCGCAGAGGCGGCATTTTTCCCTTGCAGCCCCCCGCATGATTTCCTAAACACCGCTCACCGAATGGCAGCGCGGGCGTAGCTCAGGGGTAGAGCATAACCTTGCCAAGGTTAGGGTCGGGCGTTCGAATCGCCTCGCCCGCTCCATTTGGATACAAAAACCGCCCTTCGGGGCGGTTTTTGCATTTTTGGCCCCTTCCTCCCTCCTCCTATCTCATAGGCCAACCCCCCGCTGCCACCTTTTGATCAAATTCCTTTTGACGCCACCTACAAAACGCGCCAATGCTTGCCGCATCCCTGCCCCGTGCAGTCCGCCGTTCCAGCCCGCCCCGCGCGTTTTTCTTCAAAGGAGTTCAGTCATGGCACCTGTCATCTATCCCACCACCAACCTGACCGCGACCGAGCAGATGTGCATTGACCACGCCCAGGGGATCTATGTCTACGACACCGACGGCAAGGAATATATCGAAGGTCTGGCAGGTCTGTGGTGCACCTCGCTGGGCTATGGCAACACCGAGCTGATCGAGGCGATCACCGAGCAGCTGACCAAACTGTCCTTTTCCCACACCTTCGGAGGCAAGACCCACGCGCCGATCCAGGAACTGGCGGAAAAACTGAAGACCATGGTGCCAATCGAGGATGCCTATTTCTTCTTCGGCAACTCCGGCTCGGATGCCAATGACACCCATTACAAGATGCTGCGTTACTACTTCAATGCCATCGGCAAACCAGAAAAACGCAAGATCATCACCCGCGAGCGTGGCTACCATGGTGTGACCGTCGCCGCCGGATCGCTGACCTCCCTGCCCGCAAACCTGGCGCATTTCGACGCGCCCGTTGAGGCTCTGCACATCCTGCGCTCGGACGCACCGCATTACTACACGGGCCGCAAGGGGAACGAGACCGAAGCGCAATTTGTCGACCGTATCATCGACAATCTGGAGCAGCAGATCATTGCCGAGGATCCCGACACCATCGCCGCCATGATCATGGAGCCGATCACCGGCGCCTCTGGCGTGATCGTCCCGCCCGAAGGCTATTACGAGAAACTGCAGGCGGTTCTGCGCAAATATGGCATCCTGGTCTGGGCGGATGAAGTCATCACCGGCTTTGGCCGCACCGGCGCCGATTTCGGCTGCACCACCATGGGCATCAAACCCGACCTGATGACCTTCGCCAAACAGCTCTCCTCGGCCTATTTCCCGATCTCCGCCTCCGTGATCCCCGGCTGGATGTACAAGGAAATGGTTGCGCCCTCGAATGAGGTCGGCGTCTTTGGCCACGGCTACACCTATTCCGGTCACCCTGCCGCCTGCGCCGCCGCCCTCAAAACGCTGGAAATCTATGAGCGTGACAACCTGTTTGATCATGCGGCCGAGGTCGGCGATTACATGCAGGCGCAACTTCGCGAAATCTTCACTGATCACCCGCTGGTGGGCGAGGTCCGCGGCAAGGGGCTGATCGCGGCGCTGGAACTGGTGTCGAACAAGACCACGGGCGCAACCGTGCCCGGCGGCAAGGGCGGCGCCCTCGCGGTCAAGGCCTGCCAGGACGAAGGCCTGATCCTGCGCGCAGTCGCGGGTAACGCGCTCGCCTTCTGCCCGCCGCTGATCATCACAAAGGCGGAAGTGGACGATATGCTGAAACGCGCCAAATCCGCCGTGGACAGCACCTATGAAGCGCTGAAGGCCGAAGGGCTGATCGACGGCTAAGCCCACCCTCGCGCCCCGGACCGCCCAAAGACCGGGGCGCGATCTCGGTCCTGCCGATCTGCGTCTCTTCTGCTGTATTTTCCCCTTACTCCCGCCAGCGCTTTGACCTGTAACTGAAACCGGTTTGGTATCAGTAATTGCAGGAGACATGCATATGGTTGAGTTGATCTATGAAGGCACGGAACGCTACGTGATGACCCAGAGCGGCATCGGCTGGTTCAGTTTTCATTTCAACCTGAAGGCCGAAGTTACGGACGCATCATCCACTGGGTTTACCCTGATGCGAAATACCGATCTTGGCATTCCCGGCTTTGATCCGATCCCCGACACCTCTCCCGATGTCTACAACGGGACTGGCCTGCAATTCCAAAGCATCACCCGCGACGGCCACAGTATCCTGACACCGTATTCCGGATTGATCGAGGGCGTCACCGAAACCGGCACCAATTTCACCACAACGGTCACCAATCTCAACATTGATGCAGAAGATTTCTTCCGCGTGTCTGAAACAGACCGCAACCGGGACAATGTGAAATTGTTCAAACAGGTCTTTTCCGGAGATGACTTCTTCGATCTGGGGTCCCGCGGAGACAAGGTCAAAGGCTACAATGGCAATGATGAAATGCTGGGCCGGGGCGGCGGTGACAAGCTTTGGGGCGGGCGTGGCAATGATACCCTCAAGGGCGGCGGCGGCCGTGACCTTCTGCAGGGGGATCAGGGCGATGACATGCTGGCGGGGGGCCGCGGCGCCGACACCTTCAAGTTCAAGGGGCGCAACATCGGCGATGATACGATCGAGGACTGGCGCGATGGGACTGACCTCATCGCCATCAAACACCGCAGCGTTGATGATTTTTCTGATCTGACGCTGACCCAGAATGGCAACGATGCCGTGATTTCCTATCGCGCGGGCAGCATTACCCTGGCGGATACCAATATTTCCGATCTGGACGGGTCGGATTTCCTGTTCTGATTTAGGTCTTCTTCAGGTGCATCGGCGCAGGAACGAAAAACGCCTGATCTCCGGCAGGGGATCAGGCGTTTTGCAGCAGCAATGCGGACGGCTCAGAAAACCTTGTAGGTCATCGTGGTTAGCGAGCGTTCGATATTCGGGATCACCAGCAGGTGGTCGTTGATGTATTTCCCGACATCCGCGTCCTTGGGGATGTAAAGCTTCATCAGCAGGTCGTATTCGCCGCTGGTGGAGTAGAGCTCGGAATGAATTTCGCGCAGGGCGATATCTTCGGCCACCTTGTAGGTGGTGCCGGGTTTGCAGCGGATCTGGATGAAAACGCAGGTCGACATGGGCGCCCCTTCATTGGGTTTTCTTGAGTAACGATTTGGCCGCTAAGCTGGCACGCCGCGCAGGCAGGCGCAATCCCACAGATGCAGCTGCAACAGGGCCCGAGTTTCGATTTACGCGCTCTTGAGTGAGACAGCCCCTGCACCCTATAAGCGCAGCACCAGCCCATGGGCGCCATATGGCCCAAGGGGCAGTTTGACGAAGGATGGCCCGCAGATGCGCAGCGCTCAGATCACCCGCTCCACCGCCGAGACCGAGATTTCGGTGGAGATCAACCTCGATGGTACCGGGGCATATGACAACCAGACCGGTGTCGGCTTTTTCGATCACATGCTGGACCAGCTGGCGCGGCACTCGCTGATCGACATGACCATTCGCGCCAAGGGTGATTACCACATCGACGATCACCACACGGTCGAGGATACGGGCATTGCGCTGGGTCAGGCGCTGGTCGCCGCGCTTGGCGACAAGAAAGGCATCCGCCGCTATGGCGAATGCCACCTGCCGATGGACGATGCCCAGGTGCGCTGCGCGCTGGACCTGTCGGCGCGCCCCTTCCTGATCTGGAACGTCACCCTGCCGACGCCCAAGATCGGCACCTTCGATACGGAACTGGTGCGCGAATTCTTTCAGGCGCTCAGCACCCATGGAGGCATCACCCTGCATATCGACCAGCTCCACGGGTTCAACAGCCATCACATCGCCGAAGCGGCGTTCAAGGCCGTGGCCCGCGCCCTGCGCGATGCGGTCGAAACCGACCCGCGCAAGGCAGACGCCATCCCGTCGACCAAGGGCGCGCTCTGACGTCTTTTCAGACCGCAATCAGACCGTGGCGCCCAGCGGCGCGCCACGGCCCCGGCGCAGGATCCATTCCGCGAGCAGCAGATTGGGCACCCAGGCCAGCCAGCAGATGATCGGATAGCTGGCCTCAAACCCCACGGTAGCCACCCCGATCGGCAGATAGATCCGCAGCGTTACCGCCGCCAGCGTCAGTGCGGCAGATCGGATCATCCAGACCCGGTGCTGCGCGATCCGGCGGTTCCAGACGTGCCAGATCGCCGTGCCGGTCACCCACAGCCAGAGCAGCGACAACACCCCCAGGCCCGCCGCGGCCACCGGCCCCTCCTCGGTTGTATAGGCCAGCCAGATACCGCTGATCCCGGCCAGCAGGATCGCGACGCCGTATAGACGCCCCAGCCAGCGGTGCAGCCCACGGCGCCGCTGACGGATCCTCGTGGAGAACTGCACCGGCAGCAGTGCCAGCGAGATCGGCGCAAGGCCGATGTGCAGGTAGAGCATCAACGGCCGCTCCAACGCGTGATGCAGCATCGCGGGCATCACCAGCGCGATATCGGCAATCAGGAACCGGTAAGATCCCACCGCGATCAGCACCGCAGACACCCACACCGTCATGATAACCCATCTGGGATAGCCCATCGCCCGGGTTTCACTCGACATCTCATCCCTCCTTGCGCCCTTGGGCGACTCAAACTTTACACTGTCAAGTTAACATCTGGCAGGCAAACTTGACGCCGTCAAGATGAAGGGCGATACCTGCCGCATGACAAAAGAAGACGTGAAAAGCCGCCATCACCACGGCGACCTGAAGGCCGCTCTGATCAAGGCAGGCATCGATCTCCTGGAGGAAGGCGGCCTCAGCGCGCTGTCTTTGCGCAAATGCGCTGCACGCGCCGGGGTGTCGCACGCGGCGCCCGCGCATCATTTCGACGGGCTGGCGGGGTTGAAACAAGCCATCGCCGAGGAAGGCTTCCGTCTGTTTTCCTCCTACCTGCAAAGCGCCTGCGACAGCGGCGCGCAGGATCCCCACGGGCGGGTCCACTCGCTGTGCCAGGGCTATCTGCAATTCGGGCTGGATCATCCCGGCATCCTCGCGGTGATCTTTGGCGATCAGGGACTTGCGGGTCTGGTCCATGGCGGTGGCAAGGAAGAGGCCGACGCCTATCTGACCTTGCGCGCGGTGGCCGCGCCCTTTGTGGCGCCCGGTCAAGACCGACTGGTGGTGGAAACCCAGATCTGGTCGCTGATCCACGGGTTTACCCTGCTCTACCTCGCCGGGGAGTTCGGCAACCCGCCCCCCCCCATCGACGACGGCCCTTTGACGCAGGTGATCGCCCTTCTGGACCGGCTGGAGCCTGTAGCGCCCTCTTGACCCCGGGACGGTTTCCGGCCACTTCAAAGACGCAAGACAGGAAGGACCAGGCCCCATGCTGACGGCGATCATCGATTACGAAAGCGGCAATCTCCACTCTGCCGAAAAAGCCTTTCAGCGCATGGCGCGCGAAATGGACGCGGGTGAGGTTGTGGTCACATCCGACGCCGATGTGGTGGCCCGGGCAGACCGTCTGGTGCTGCCCGGCGATGGTGCCTTTCCCGCCTGCGCCGCCGAGCTGCGCGGTCACAAGGGCATCTATGATGCCATGGTCCACGCGGTCGAGGACAAGGGACGTCCTTTCCTTGGAATCTGCGTCGGCATGCAGCTGATGGCCACCACCGGCCACGAATACGAAGACACCCCCGGTCTGGACTGGGTGGGCGGCGATGTGGTGAAGATCACCCCCGAGGATCCCGCCCTGAAGGTGCCACATATGGGCTGGAACGATCTGGTGATCGACCACGACCACCCGGTGTTTGCAGGTATTTCATCGGGCGATCACTGCTACTTCGTGCATTCCTACCATTTCCGCGTCGCGGACCCGGCCGAGCGGCTGGCGCATGTGGACTATGGCGGCGATGTTACCGCCGTCATCGGCAAGGGCACCATGCTGGGCATGCAGTTCCACCCGGAGAAAAGCCAACACGTCGGCCTGCGCATGATCGGCAATTTCCTGACCTGGGCGCCCTGACGCCGCCCCTGCTCCCGCTGCGGCTTAGGCTGCGCTTTTGCGTAAAGACACCGGAGCGCAGCCATAAGCCTTGCGAAAGGCGCGGGTGAAGCCTTCGGGGGAATCATAGGCATAGCGGCGGGCCACCGCCTCGACCCGATCACCGCGCAGCATGTCCTGCCGCGCCAGTGTCAGCCGCCAGCGCCGCAGATAATGCATCGGGCTTTCGCCGACCTGCTGGGAAAACAACTCGGAAAACCGTGACAGGGACAGGCCCGCCTCGGTCGCTAGATCTTGCGTGGTCCAGACCCGGCCCGGATGGTCATGCATCGCCACGATGGCGCGGGCCAGCCGCGCATCAGAAAGCCCCGCCAACAGGCCCGGCTCCGCCGTGCCCACCTCGATTAGGTGCCGCAACAGCCGCACCATGGCCGCCTGCCCCAGGCTGGCCAGAATACTCTCGGCGCCGCAGCGGTGCACGGCCAGCTCCTGCTGCATCAGATCGAGCACCGCGCACAGCCCTGTCGCGTCAGCCAAAGCCACTTCGACCCGCACCGGCAATGCAGCCACCAGCGGATTATGCTCCCCGGCCCAGTCCACCCGCAGCGCAAGGCTGGGTCCGTCTTCTGCCTGCGGCACCGCCCCACCGGCAAAGAACACCAGCCGCGCCAAAGCCCCGTCCGGATCGGTATAGACACGCAGGTTTGCCGCCTCCGGCGTTGCCACCTCGACCGTCATGCGAAACCGGGCCATCAGGCTCGACAATCTGTCCATTATCTCTCTCCCGTGCAGAGTTCCGGTGTTTTTGTCAGATTTTTCGGATTTTTCAAGCAATGATCCGTTGCACAAGGCCACCACCATCACTCACGGCCGCTTATGCGGCAGCAACATTCATACTCGGAGACCTGCTATGCTGATCCCCCGCCAGAAAACCCCGAACCTGTCCCTGCCGCTGCTGGGCGGCGGCACCTTTGATCTGTCCAAGGCAGACAGCGAACGCGGCACCGTCATCTGTTTTTACCGGGGCCTGCACTGCCCGATCTGCGCCAACTACCTGAAAGAGCTGGAAAAGAAGACCGCCGATTTCGCTGAGCGCGGCGTTGCCACCATCGCCATCAGCGCCGACGGCGAAGAGCGCACCCAGGCGATGGCCGACAAGATCGAAGCCAAATCCCTGCGCTTTGCCTATGATCTGCCGCTGGACGTGGCAAAGGAATGGGGCCTCTACATCTCGACCTCGCGTGGCACCACCTCGATCGGTCTGGAAGAGCCCGCGCTGTTCTCCGAGCCGGGCCTGTTCATGGTGACCCCCGAGCAGACCCTCTACTACGGCTCGGTTCAGACCATGCCCTTCGTGCGTCCGCATTTCTCGGAACTGGTATCAGCCCTCGATTTCGCCATCGCCAACGACTATCCGGCGCGCGGCGAATACACCGGCGCCGTCTGATCGGCCTGCCTGATAGGCCTACCTGATAGACCGGTCTGACGGAGCAGTCGGACCGGTCCCAGAGATCAACGCGCCGCGGGTGAAGCTTCCAATCTGGCGCGTTGTTCCCGCCGGGCTGCCCTCCCGCAGTCCGGCACCGGCGTTTGCGCCAGGCGCCCCCCCTCACGCCCCGCCGCGTTTTCCACCCGCCCTTTCTTGACAATTTTTATCAGGCTGAGTAGCACAGCCCTGCCAGGTACCGGACTCTGTGGCCCAATGCCCAGTCACCATGCAGCAGCTCTGCCGCATCCCCGACCCAGCAAATCATTTGAATTTTGCAACGCGAACACGGTCACGCCCGGCCCCATCTGACGCTTGTCATGCGATCAGCGGAAGGTCGGCACAGGAGATGCCATGACGATCACCATCACAACCGGCAACCGCCAGGTTACCGACTTCACCGCCTATATCGAAGACTTCAGCGCCAATTTCGAATCCGCCGGGCGCGGTGTCTTCTCCAACGGCCTGGGCGGCGATTACGCCGGCGCCGAGGCACAGATCACTGACACCGCAACCCCGGATGCACAGGCCTATATCCTGCGCGACGACATTGTTTACAGCATGAGCACCCACACGCTCAGCGGGACGGTCAGCGGAATTGAACTGGGCTATGGCGCCACCGCAACCGACGCGGAGAACGGCACACAGGACATCGCGCTGGATCAGCTGGATTATTCCATCGAGTTTTCCCCCGCTGTCGACGGCGCCGATGCCTCGGCGGCGCTGATCTACGGCATGCTGGACGCGGATTTCGAACCGCTGATCGATCAGCTGAAAGCGCAGGACATCCGCTTCTTCGGCTCCGCTGGTGATGACAGCTTCAGCGGCTTCGGCAATGATGACCGTCTGAAAGGCGGCCTTGGCAATGACCGTCTGCAGGGCAATCGCGGCGAGGACGTTCTGATCGGCGCCAAGGGCCGTGACACGCTGCTCGGCGGTGCGCAGGACGACAAGCTGAAAGGCGGTCTTGGCCGTGACGTTCTGAAAGGCGGCAAAGGCGAGGATACTCTGCTGGGCGGCGCCCACGCGGACAAGCTGAAAGGCGGTGCGCATAACGACGTGCTGAACGGCGGCGGCGGCCGCGACAAGCTGACCGGTGGCAGCGGCGAGGATACCTTTATCTTCAAAGGCAACTTTGGCCGCGACGTGGTCCGGGACTTCACCATTGGTGAGGACGTGCTGGACCTCTCTGCTCTCACGGATGAGGCGACCAGCCTCGACGCCTTTGTCGATGCCGCGACCGACACGGGCAGCCGCGTGATCTACGACATGGGCGATGATGGGCAGAACGTCATCATCCTGAACGGCGTCAGCCTGGATGACCTCACGGCGGATGATTTCCTCTTCTGATCACCCCTACCTCTCCGCCAGCTCCCCATTACGGGGGCTGGCCCCAGCCGATGCCACACAGCAATCAAACATACGGCAATTGTGACGGCACGGCGATGGACAGTGCGCCCGCTTCGCGGCATATGGAACCGGTGTGAAACCCGTTCAGGCCCCGCCCCTTTGCAGATCAGACTGGAAAAATTCGACCATATCGACGGCCGCCACCGCTATTGCGTGCTGCGGCTGAGCCAGACCCTGTTTGGCGACTGGTGCGTCGAGCAGGCCCTAGGTCCGATCGCCGCCCCCGGAGGTCAGGAACGGCGTGCCTATTTCAACCAGCACGCCGAGGCGATGCATCTGTTCGAAACGGTGCGGGACCGGCAGGTCCGCCGTGGTTTTGTGCCGATCCCGGTTCAGCTTGGGCTGCTATGATCCACGTCCCGGCGCGTCCATGCGGCGGGAGATCACTTCACCCGTTTCTCAGTTGACCCGTTTCCAGGTCTGTCCCCGGCAGATCAGCCCGCCTGCGACGCACCCCTTGACGGTCAGGCGGTTGCCGTCCAGCGACATCTTGGACTTGTAGGTCTTGTCCGCATCGGGCGCCCAGATCTTACCCCCGGAATAGCTGCCGCCACCATCGGCCTTCATATCCCAGATCAGCTTCTTGCCCAGATGCTCATAATCCGCCGACACGCCGCCATTTGCGTCATAGGCGGTGGCGATGGTGCCGCAAATGCTGGCGCCGCAGGGCGCAATATCCACGTGCAAATAACCGCCTTCATCGCCCTCCTCGGTCTTCCATTTGCCAGCAACCTGATCGGCCAGCGCGCCGGTGGCCAGCGACATCGCCAGCGCCAGACCCAATGTGACTGTCTTCATCTCAAAACCTCCCTGTTTGCCCCACCTTGGCGCGGCATGTGGTTTTCAGGCAAGCTTGACTTTGGGTCGCGTTGCAATCCCGGCGCCGACCGTGCCATAGAACCGGCAAAACCCTGCCGCCAGCCCGGCGGCGCCCATTGATGACAAAGGCCAGCGACATGATCCTTTATCCCGCCATCGACCTCAAGGACGGCCAGGCCGTGCGCCTTCTGCATGGCGACATGGACAAGACCACCGTGTTCAACGACAACCCCGCCGCCCAGGCGCTGGAGTTCGTCGAAAAGGGCTGCGAATGGCTGCACCTCGTCGATCTGAACGGTGCCTTTGCAGGTGAGCCGGTGAACGCCGCCCCGGTCGAGGAAATCCTCAAGCAATGCAAGGTGCCCGCACAGCTGGGCGGCGGCATCCGCGACATGAAAACCATCGAAAACTGGATCGACAAGGGGCTGGCCCGGGTGATCCTTGGCACTGTAGCGGTGGAAAACCCCGTTCTGGTGCGCGACGCAGCGCGCGAATTCCCCGGCAAGGTCGCCGTCGGCATCGATGCCCGCAACGGCAAGGTCGCAACCAAAGGCTGGGCCGAGGAAACCGACGTGATGGTCACCGATCTTGCACGATCCTTCGAGGACGCAGGCGTTGCCGCCATCATCTACACCGACATCATGCGCGATGGCGCGATGAAGGGCCCCAACGTGCAGGCCACTGCCGATCTGGCCAATGCGGTCTCGATCCCGGTGATCGCCTCCGGCGGGGTCTCCTCGCTTGAGGACCTTCGAGCGCTGAAATCCTGCGGTGCACCGCTCAATGGCGCCATCTCGGGCCGCGCGCTTTATGACGGCGCCATCGACCTCGCTGAGGCGCTGGCCATCCTGAAAGGCTGATCCCATGGCGCAGGAGCCGGGACAGGGACCAGCCATCGAACGCAATGCGCATCGCATCCTTGCGCTGCTGACCCTTGGCCCCATCCTGCTCTGGGCACTGGCCTTCGGCGCGGTCTTGTTCCTCAGCACGGTCCTTGGTTGCTCCATCAACGAAGGCTTTGCCGCGCCCTGCCTCCTCCTTGGCCGCGATATCAGCGACACGGCTTATGCGCTGGGACTGTTCGCGGCCTGGGGGCCACTTGTCTTTGCCCCCTTTGTCATGGGCGCTGGTCTTTCCTGGGCCATTCTGGCATTGATCGGCGCACTCCGGAAAAGAAAGAGCTGAAGATGCTGAAAACCCGCATCATCCCCTGTCTCGATGTCGCTGATGGCCGCGTGGTCAAGGGCGTGAACTTCGTCGGCCTGCGCGATGCGGGCGATCCCGTGGAGGCGGCCAAGGCCTATGATGCGGCGGGCGCTGACGAGATCTGTTTCCTCGACATCCACGCCACCCATGAAAACCGCGGCACCATGTTCGACATGGTGCGCCGCACCGCCGAGCAGTGCTTCGTACCGCTCACCGTGGGCGGCGGGGTGCGCACCAAGGAAGACGTGCGCGCGCTTCTGCTGGCCGGGGCCGACAAGGTCTCCTTCAACTCCGCCGCCGTTGCCAACCCCGATGTGGTGGCCGAGGCCGCCGCGCAATTCGGCAGCCAGTGTATCGTGGTGGCGATCGACGCAAAGACCGTCGCGCCGGGCAAATGGGAAATCTTCACCCACGGCGGACGCCGCGAAACCGGTATTGATGCCGTGGAATTCGCAAAGACCGTTGTGGCCAAGGGCGCGGGCGAGATCCTGTTGACCTCGATGGATCGCGACGGCACCAAATCCGGCTTCAACCTGCCCCTCACCCGCGCGATCTCGGATGCGGTGGATGTGCCGGTGATCGCCTCGGGCGGGGTCGGCACGCTGGATCACCTGGTCGAGGGCGTCACCCAAGGCGGTGCCTCTGCGGTGCTGGCCGCCTCGATCTTCCACTTCGGCGAATACACCATCCAGCAGGCCAAGGAACACATGGCCGCCGCCGGTATCCCGATGCGCCTCGGCTGAGAAAGGCCCACCGCCATGACCCTGCTGCACGACCTCGAAACCACCATTCAATCCCGCAAGGGCGCGGACCCTAGCAGCTCCTGGACCGCAAAACTCCTGTCCAAGGGGCCCGAGAAATGCGCCGAGAAATTCGGCGAGGAAGCCATCGAGGCGATCATCGAAGCGGTGAAGGACGACAAGGCGAAACTCGCCAGTGAAGGCGCCGATGTGCTTTATCATTTCCTGGTGATGCTTGCCGCCCGCGATGTGGCGCTGGACGAGGTTCTTGCCGTTCTGGCCGAACGTCAGGGCCTCAGCGGCATCGCAGAAAAGGCCGCCCGCCCAAAAGGCTAACCCCTGCTCCTCCAGACCCCCCGCTCTGATCCGGGTCAAGGGCCGCGCCAGCGGCCGCGCAAGGCGCGGTTCACCCTTGAGGCGGAACAGATCGGATAACACTCGCCATGGCGCTTCAGGGCAGACCTGCCCCCGAAGCGCCTCTCTGCGGATCCTTTGCCGCCGCGCGTCAGCGCGGCGCCCGGCCTAACGGGAGCCTTCACATCTTTGATGTGATGCGCGACGGGCGGGAGCCCCCCAGCGCGCTACAGTTTCGACGAAATGATACCAGTGGCAAACCCGCCCATGCGGAGTTCGCCGAACAGGCGCTGGTATTCGATCTTGGGGCAGCGGTTCTGAATCACGTCAACGCCGCGCGCCTCGGCCTTGGCGGCGGCCTCGGCGTTCTCGACGCCGATCTGCATCCAGATGGTCTGAAGATCCGGGAACAGCTCGAGCGCCTCATCCACAATGGGTGGCACCGCTTCAGAGCGGCGGAAGATATCGACCATATGCACCGGTTCATCGATCTCTGACAGGCTGGCGCGCACGGTGGCGCCGAACAGCCGCTTGCCCGCGTGGCCGGGATTGACCGGAATCACCCGGTAGCCCTTGAGGCCAAGGTAGCGTGCCACATAGTAGCTGGGGCGCACAGAATTCATCGACACCCCCACCACCGCGATGGTCCGGGTCCGTTTCAAAATCTTGCGCAAAAGGTCGTCGCTATAGCTGGTCATGGCCAGACCCTACTGTGCTGCCGCCGCGTGGAAAAGCCAAATTCGCGGCATTGGGCGACGTAAAACCGACGGCAATAACGAACCGGCCGATGAGCACATCCGCATCCCCAAGAAGAAAAAAGCGCCCGGAAGGGATCCCGGGCGCGAGGTATGGAACGAGGGACAGTGAAAAAGGTCTACGGATGTTCCGTTCCGCAGCCCTGAATTATATGTGGGGCTTCGGGACAGGCTTTTAAAGGGGCCCGATGTTTGGAAGGGTTTTGCAGGGGCTTTGAAGGGCTTACGTCACCAAATGTCGCCGCAGATCCCTTTACTCGGGGTGCAAGGCAGCGGGCCAATGGGCGTCGGCTTCGGCGATCAGCTGCGCCGCCTGTGCCCGCCACCGCGTCAGCGCCCCCTCATTGTTCAAAAGGAACAGCCGCCCGTCCACGATCACCCACAGTTGCGGGTCCCCGGCCTTCAACACGCCCCGCGCCATGGCAGAGGCGCAATAGCCACCGAACATCGGTGCATAGGCACGCGGGTTCATTTCAAACCGGATCTGATTGCTTTGAGACGCGAAACGCCAGATGACACCTTTCCACACAACGGAATAGCGTGCCTGCCCCGCCACGGCCTCTCCGACGTCGAAAAAGGCCACCGTGTCATAACCGCCAAGCGCCACCCCTTCGCGCGCCGCAAACAGGGGCGAATCCGCCAGCGCGCCCCGGGGCGGGACGGACAACAGGACGGCAGCAACCAGAACGAACAGGCGCAGAAACAAGAGACGACTCCACAGGATCAATTTGAGATGACCCAATTCTGCCCCATGCGTATCAGGCTGAACAGGCGTGTTACGAATAAGTGAACGCCGTGTGTCTGCGGCCACAGGGCCGGTCTGATCTCATTCGGAAAGGCGTCGGGTACCCCCCCCACCAGCCTGACTCAGTCGAAAATATCCTCGATCACGTCAAAGGCCTCAGACAACACTTTTTGAAACATGCTTTTGCGTTTCTTGCGCGGCTTGCTCTTCTTCGGCTTATAGGCGGGTTTCACCGGCGCAGGCTGGTGCGAAATCTTGGACCGCGACGCGGGCCCAGCCGTCGCCGGGGTTTTGGCGCCCTTGCCCGGCGCCAGTGGCCGGGCCTTTTGCGCCGAAAGCGGCGCCCCGCAGGTTCCGCATATCAGCGTGGACATGCCACGCCCACCCGGCACAAAGGCCGATTGAACGCCGCAGTAACAACAACTGAGGATCTTACCTCCGGAAATGCTGGAATGTGCGATGCCTGCCTCCTGTCTGCTTAGGATCTTTCTCTGGAAGCATATAGGGCGATTGCCGCAGCATTTGAGACGTTGAGCGATCCGAATCCCCCGGCAAAGTCGATTTTCACCAGCTGATCCACGGTTTCCTTGGTCTTTTGCCGCAGCCCCGGCCCCTCGGCGCCGAGCACCAGCGCCACCGGGCGATCCTTGCGCCCTTCCAGCGCCTGTTCGATGGTCTGCTCTGCCTCGCCATCGAGGCCCAGCACCAGAAAGCCCATATTCTGCAGCTCGGTGATGGTATCCGAGAGGTTGCGCATCCGCAGATAGGGCTGACGTTCCAGCGCGCCGCTGGCGGTTTTCGCCAGAGCGCCGGTTTCGGGCGCCGAGTGATGGCGGGTGCCGATCACGGCGCTGGCGCCCAGCACCTCGGCCGAACGTAGAATCGCGCCAACGTTATGCGGGTCAGTCACCCGGTCCAGCAGCAGAACCCGCGGCACTTCGGCGCCGATGCAGTTTTCCGCAAGACTGCCCCAGTTGAGCGGTTTCACCTCCAGCGCCGCGCCCTGGTGCACCGAATTGGGATCCAGCGGCGCGTTGAACTTGCGCGGATCGACCACCTCGGGTTCGATCCCGGCAGCCGCGATGGCCTCTTCCAGCTTGTTCTGGGCATTCAGCGTCACGATCAGCCGCAGTTTCTCCCGGCGCGGGTTCATCAGCGCATCGCGCACCGCGTGCAGGCCAAACAGCCAGACGGTTTCGCTCGCGCCTGCCTTCTTGGCCTGTTCCTTTTCGATGACCCACTGGGGTTTCTTGGTGGGTTTCTTCGACATTGCTCTCTCCGACAAAAGGAATTTCAGGCCAGCGCAGAAAACTTGGTATTTTCCTGTTGACGCCCGTTGGTGCCGCTAGTAATCACGCCTCCACGTTAGGTGCAACACTCACCTGACAGTGGGCGACAGGCCGCAAGGTGTGGCAGGGGACTGTAACTCCCTCGCGGAGACGCACGCCTGGTTCGATTCCAGGGTCGCCCACCATCTTCCTCCTTGAAATGATTGATATTTTCATCGGGAACGATGGTGGCATCCGCCCGTATCGGGTCTAGGTCTCCCAATACAGCACTGCCCATCGCTTCAGCTCTGGCAGCCGGTTTTGCCCCGTTTCCAGCCTCATATTCCCCTTACCCTGCCCCCCATAACGGGCATCGGTTTCGGGTCAGATTCCCCTAAAGGCCCCGCCCCCGGCAGGATGCAAAAAGACCCGGCACAGGACCGGGTCAATCTTCAAAAACCACTGATATTCGGCAGTGGGGACCGCGCCCTGAGGCGTCACTCTGCCGGGGTTTTGACCGCCTGCATCACCCAGGCCTCCAGCGCATCAAGATCGGCGTCAGCCGCCTCTGCCAGACCGCCGGAGAAATCCTTGAAAGCCTCCACGTTCATCCGGTTGACGCCAGAAACGACCGGGATACCCATGGCAAGCGCCTCGCCAATGACGGGGCGCATGCCGCGGCCATCGGCCTCGTGCTTGCCGAACTTGTTGACCAGCAGCACCTGCGGTGCGGGTGTCTGAGCAAGGCTCTCGGTGACCTGCCCTACCGCCTGCTCCAGCGCACCGGGGTTCAAGCGGCAGCCGCGGGCCTCTGGCCCCAGAGACTGGGAAATGCGGATCACCTCATCCCCCGGCAGCACCCGCACATCCATGTCGCAGAGCTTGTCATCATAGCATTCGGTATTGGTCTGGACGATTCCCGCCAGACGCAGCCCGCGCGTCTGCAAACGCTCGGCCAGCGCGGTCAGCAGCCGGTCGGTGGCGCCGCGTTCAGTGGTCATGACATAGGCCAGGCTCATCGGGAGACCTCACTTGGTTGTGGTTCTGTTCAGCGAAACAGATCCTAGCGCGGTTTCAGGGAGCGGACCAGAGGGGCATTTGCCGCGCCACCAGAAGGGCAGCGCGGCAGAAGAGGTGGCTTAGAGACCCAGCGCGTGGCGGCGCTCCTCGGCAAAGCCTTGCACGATGCGATCCGCGATCAGCGCCAGAATCGCCATCGCCGCCCCGGCAGAAATGCCCAGCCCCACATCCGCCTGCCCCAGCGCGAGGTAGATCGACTGACCCAGACCGGTGGTGCCGATCAGCGCTGCGATCACCAGCATGGCAAAGGCATAAAGGATGGTCTGATTGAGCCCCAGAAGGATGGTCGGCGCCGCGTAGGGCGCCCGCACATCGCGCATCATCTGCCAGCGGGTCGCGCCCGAAGCGGTCGCGGCCTCGATCATCTCGGCGGGTGTCTCGGTCAGACCATGACGAGTATAGCGGATCATCGGCACGATGGCATAGGCCATGATGGCGAGGAAGGCCGAGAACTCGCCAATCTGGAACACCATCAGCACCGGGATCAGGAAGACAAACAGCGGGATCGTCTGCAGCATATCGCAGATCGGGCGCACCACGCGCCAGACCATGGGCGAGGCTGCCGAAGCAAGGCCGATGGCACCGCCAAGAACCGCGCAGGCAAAGACCGAGGCACCTGAGAGGTAAAGCGACAGAAGCGCCCGTTCCCACAGGCCAGACAACAGGATCGTTATCAACAGAACCACAGACAGCGCCGCCAGACGCACGCCGCCTGCAACAAAGGACAAAGCCCCTACCCCGACCAGCACAAAGGGCCAGGGAAGCTGCGAAATTCCCGTTTCCAGCATGCCCGTGGCGATCAGGATCACCACACCCAGCGTCAGCTTGCCGCGATAGGCACAGAACAATCCTGCAACGGCGCCTGCAGCAAAGAGCGCAAGGCTCATCCCCGTGGTCCAGACAAAGCCCCAGGTGAAAGGCAGCACCGCCTGGTCTAGCCCGATCCTCAGCGGCAGCAGCACATAGAACATCACGCCGTTCTTGACGCTGGTCAGCAGCTCGGCATTGGCGCTGGTAAAGGCCGACAGGCCCGCGTCGACACGATCCGCCGTACTGTCGAACAGCGCATAGTCGCCCGGATGCTGCAGCTGGCCGTAAAAGGCCAGACTGACGATTGCGCCGAGCACGAGGATCGCCAGCGACACACGCCCGTCATAGCTGCGGCGCCTTTCATCGGCGAGCGTGCCGCTCATCCGGTCGATCAGGATGGCAAAGATCACGATCACAAAACCGGCCAGCAGGCTGGCACCGAACTGTGCCTTGCGCATGGTTAGCAGCACTTCCCAGCCGATATCATCAAAGCCCCCGATGACGGCAGCGATGATCACCATCGACAGGGCCGCCATCAGGCATTGGTTGACGCCCACCATGATCTGGGTGGCAGCGGCGGGGATTTCCACCTGAAACAGCTGCTGCATGCGGGTGCCACCAGCCATCACGGCGGCTTCCTTGATTTCCGGTTCGATCCGCTCCAGCCCCAGCATCACGTTGCGGGCCATCGGCGGCGCCGCATAGATGGCCGAGGCGATCAGCCCCACCACCGGACCAAAGCCGAAAAGCACCAAGAGGGGCGTCAGATAGGCAAAGGTCGGCACCGTCTGCATCACGTCCAGGAGCGCCTGAACCGGCGCCCGCACCCGAGGGTATTCATTGGCCAGCACGCCAATGGCACCGCCAACCAGCAGCGCCAGCGGCACCGAGACCGAGACCAGCGCCAGCGTGTTCATGCTTTCGGGCCAGTAGCCCGAGGCCAGCACCGCGCCGAGCCCCACGGCCGCCATCAGCGCCATTGCCAGCCCGCCAAGGCGCCAGCCCAGCGCCACCGTGGCCGCGATCAGCAAGGGCCAGGGCGTTTCGCTCAAGATCCAGCCTGCACCCTCCATCGGATAGGCCATCAGCGCAGAGAACATCCGCGCCGCCGGTTTGATCAGGGCAAGGAAGCTCTCCATTACGCTGCCGACCCAATCGGTCGCGGGCAGCACCCAGCCTTTGGGAAAAGAGACAAGCCAGGGCGCGACGCCTTCCAGCGCCAGACACAGAATACCCACCACCAGCGCGACCAGCGCGGCGCGGCTGCCTTTGCTGAGCGTCATCATGCCGCCGGATCCACCTGCAGGGCCGCCGCCAGATCTGCCGGATTCACCACGCCCAGCAGCGCGCCATTTTCGTCACGCACCGGCACGGGTTCATACAGCTCCATGCAGCGCGCCAGCGCCGCATCCAGCGTCATGTCGCGGCGCAAACCCGGATCGTCGGGGCCATGGGACAGATCCCCGCCAGTTTGCATGACCGAGGCCACATGAGCGTGCTGCCCCTTGGCGACATCCTTGGAGAATTCACGCACATAGTCATCCACCGGGTTCAGCACGATGTCCGAAGGCGTGCCGATCTGCACGATCTTGCCATCGCGCATGATGGCGATGCGGTCGGCCAGCTTCAGCGCCTCATTGATGTCATGGGTGATAAAGACGATGGTGGTTTTCAGCTTGGCCTGAATGTCGAGGAATTCATCCTGCAACTGACGTCGGATCAGCGGGTCCAGCGCCGAAAACGGCTCATCCAGGAACCAGACGGAACAATCCGCCACGAGGGATCGCGCGATGCCGACCCGCTGGCGCTGCCCGCCGGACAGTTCACGCGGGAAATTCTTTTCGCGCCCGCCAAGGCCGACCAGTTCGATCACCTGCTGCGCCTTGGCCAGCCGGCCCTTCTTGCGCATCCCCTGCACCCTCAGCGGATAGGCGACATTTTCGGCCACGCTCATATGCGGGAACAAGCCGAAGTGCTGGAACACCATGCCCAGCTTGTTTCGGCGCAACTCGATCAGCCGTTTCGGGCTGGCGGTGCGGATGTTTTCGCCGTCGATCAGAATATCGCCGCCGGTGCCCGGCAAGAGCTGCGAGATACAGCGGATCAGCGTCGATTTTCCCGACCCGCTGAGCCCCATGATGACGAACAACTCGCCCTCTTTCACTTCAAATGTGGCGTCCTGCACCGCAGGCGTCAGCCCCTTGGCGCGCAGCGCCGCGGCAGCCTCTTCGGCAGATTGAGTTTCGGACAGCGCCTGTTTCAGAGCACTGTCCGCATGGGCGCCGAACACCTGCCAGACATTCTGGCAGGTGATGGCCGGTGTCGACGTGTCACTCACGGCGCTTTGGCTCACTTCAGCGCGGCGTCCACGACCGGGCGCCACTTGTCCTCATTGGCCGCCATCCAGTCGGCAACCACTTCCTCGACGCTGCCACCATCAACGTCGATGGCGCCCATCATCGGCTGCTGGTCTTCAACGGCCAGCGTGTAGGACGACAGGATCTCATGCGCTGCGGGCCAGGTTTCGGCCAGACCGGACCAACCCGCCTTGAAGATGCGCGAGGGGGCAAAATCGCAATCGTTGACCGCGTTGGGGTTCGGGCCCCATGCCGGATCGGTAAAGCAGGCCTCTTCGCCCTCGGGCAGGTCGACGAATTTCACGTCATAGGCGGACATCGCCCAATGCGGCTGCCAGAAGGTGATCAGCAGCGGCGTCTTGCGCTCGGTCGCGGCGCGCAGCTCGACGATCAGCGCGGCCTCGGAACCTGCGGGAACCGCCTTGAAGGGCAGGTCAAGACCGGCCATGCGGTCGGCGCCGGGGGTGCCCCAGTCGGCCGGATAATCCACCAGACGGCCCTGCGGCAGGGTTTCGGCGGTGGCGAACTGCGGCGCGCAGGCCTTCAGCGCCTCCCATGCGGGCAGACCCGGGCACAGCTCAGCCACGTGGGCGGGGTACGCAATGCCTTCCTTGGCGTCGAGTTCCAGATCACCCAGTTCCTCGACGGTGCCTTCGGCGACCTTCTTGGCGTATTCGTCCGATACGTTGGAGGACCAGATTTCCAGCGTCGCGTGGATGTCACCATCGGCAATCGCCTGGAACTGGTTCATCATGCCGGCCGAGACATATTCGACCTTGTAGCCCGCAGCCTTCAGCATCTCACCAGCGATATGGGTGGTGACGTGCTGGCCGGTCCATTCGTTGACCGCCAGTTTGATCGGCGTGTCCACTGCACCCAGATCGGCCGCTGCCGCGGCACCGGAAAGCATGGCAGAAGCGCCCAGCGCCAGTGCAAAAGAAGTTGATTTCATGGATGTCATCCCCGTTCTGTGGGCGCATCAGGCGGACCCGAAGTCCCGCGCCCTTATGTGATTGTGGTCGTCTGGTGTCGCGGACTGCGCGGCCCATCGGCCGCCACCTGCCGTTTCGCCACCGCCGGTCCAAGCCGTTCATCTCAGCGTATTGATGATCCAGTGTGACCGGCTACAGGACAAGGTTTTGCCTTTAATACGACCATTTGTCGAGCATTCACGGCGTTGCCGACGCATTTTCTTGATTTTCCATTTAAATTTTTGGATGGAAATTCAATTTTGAGACCGGATACCCCGTACCTCCGCCTGGCGATGCACGCCTCAGAAAGAATCAGGGGCGGCACAGATGATCGGTCGCCCCTTTCTAGTTTCAGGTGGTTACAGCACCCGCGCAAGCCGCAGCATCGCTGCAGTCACCGCGCTCAGCTGTTCTGGCGTGCTGATAAAGGGCGGCATCGTATAGATGTTATGTCCAAAGGGACGCAGGAATACGCCGGTATCCGGCGCCAGCGCATGGGCTTCATCGGCGGACACCGGATGATCCATCTCGATCACGCCGATCGCCCCCAGAACCCGCACATCCCGCACCCCTGGCAGGTCGCGCGCCGGGGCCAGCTCTGCCTGCATCTGCGCCGCGATATCTGCAATGCGCCCCCGCCAATCCTGCCCGGTCAGCACATCGATCGCAGCGCAGGCAGCAGCGCAGGCCAGTGGATTGGCCATATAGGTCGGTCCATGCATGAAGATACCGGGATTGCCGCCACCGATGCCTTCCGCCACCCGGTCATTGGTCAACGTCACCGCAAAGGAAATATGCCCACCTGTCAGCCCCTTGCCGAGGCACAGGATATCCGGCTCAACCGAACAGAAATCGGTGGCGAACATCTGTCCGGTGCGGGCAAAGCCAGTGGCGATCTCATCAAAGATCAACAGGACGCCGAATTCATCGCAGAGCGCCCGCGCCTGATTGAGGTACTCGGGGTGGTAGAAATACATGCCCCCCGTGCCCTGCACCACCGGCTCCAGGATAAACCCGGCGATGCGGTCCTGCCCGGCCTCCAGCACTCGGCGCAATTCGCCAAGGCCGTTTTGCTCGGGGTCCTCGCACCACTCCTGCCCCATCGCCACCGGCGGGCGGGAGACGAAATGCTGAACGCTGAGCGCGCCCTGAAAAAGGTGATGCATGCCGGTGTCGGGATCGCAGACGCTCATCGCCTTCCAGGTGTCCCCGTGATAGCCCGAGCGCACGGTCGCAAATTCGCTGCGCCCCGGTTGCCCCATGGCGTGCTGGTATTGCACCGCCATCTTCATCGCCACCTCGACCGAGACCGAGCCGCTGTCGCAGTAGAAGATCCGCTGCAGGCTGTCCGGCGTGATCTCCAGCAGCCGCCGTCCCAGCTCCACCGACGGCTCATGGGTTAACCCGCCGAACATCACATGTGGCAGGGTGTCGATCTGTGCCTTCATGGCCGCCGTGATCACCGGATGCCGGTGCCCGTGCATCATGCACCACCACGAGGACATGGCGTCGATCAGACGGGTGCCGTCCTCCAGCGTGATATGGACGCCTTCCGCTTCCTTTACCAGAAAGGTCCGGCCGGGTTTGGTCACATTGGTATAGGGGTGCCAGAGGTGTCTCTGGTCAAACTCCAGCGGGGTCAGCGGCGGGGTCATCGGGATGTCCTTCCTTCAGGTCAGCGCCATGCGGATGGTGGCAAGGTCGACATGCGCGGCGCAGGCCTCGGCCAGCGTCACCGGGGTCAGCGGATCCAGATGCGGCAGCCGTCCCAGATGCGGCACCTGCCCGAACTGGCAGATGGTGTCCTCCACCTCGGGTTCGGGATCGCCACTGAACAGCACGCCGACGACAGGGCATCCCAGATCCTTGAGCGCCATCAGCGAGAGCAGCGAATGGTTGATCGTGCCGAGCCGTGTCGCCGCGCAAAGCACCACAGGCGCACGCCAATGGGCAAAGAGATCGAGAAACAGCTCACGCCGGTTCAGCGGCACCATGACGCCGCCGGCACCCTCGACGACCAGGGTCCCCGCGCCTTCGGGCAAGGCCAACTCCGCCAGCGTGATTTCCACCCCCTCAGCCTCGGCCGACAGATGCGGCGAAGCAGGCAGCTGCAGCCGGTATGCTTCGGGCAGAACCTGGCGCCCGGTCATGCGCGCCACGAACGCGCTGTCGGTTTCCTCCTCAAGGCCGGACTGGACTGGCTTCCAGTAACTGGCGCCAAGCGCCTGCACCAGCGCCGCCGATATCACCGATTTGCCGATCCCGGTGTCGGTCCCCGTGACAACCAATGTGCGGCTCATGGGCGCCGCTCCAGCACCTGTGCCAGATCGGTGAACATTTCCGTCACCACCGATTTTGAGGTGTTGAGCGTGATGGAGACCCGCAGCCGCGAGGTGCCCGCAGGCACCGTGGGCGGGCGAATGCCGCGAATGTCATAACCAAGCGCCTGCAGATCCGAGGCCAGCTGCATCGTGCGTGCGTCCCCGCCTGTGATCACTGGTAGGATCTGACAGGCAAAGCCGGTCAGACCGCACAGGCGCGCAGCCTCGGCATGGGCATGATCAATCACCTCCCAGGCACGGTCGATGCGCGACGCATCCTGCTGCAGCAAGGCCAGCGATGCCCGCACCAGCGCCGCATTCAGCGGCGATGGCGCGGTGGCAAAGATGAAAATCCGCCCCTTGTTGATCAGCATGTCGATCAGCACCTTCGGCGCGCAGATCAGCGCGCCCGAGGCGCCCAGCGCCTTGCCGCAGGTGTGCAGGCTGATGACGTTGGGCCGATGCGCGATGTCATGCGCCAGCCCGCGGCCCTGCGGTCCGAACAGGCCGGTGGCATGAGCCTCGTCCACCACCAGAACTCCGCCAGACGCGTCGGCCAGCGCCATCAGCTCGGTCAGTGGCGCCAGATCGCCATCCATGGAATAGACCGCCTCGACCGCGATCCAGACCTGCCCGATGCCGCCCGCCGCGCGCCAGTCAGAGATCACCCGCGCCGCATCAGCCACATCGTTATGGGCAAAGTTTTGCGTTTCGGCCCGGCCCAGCCGCATCCCTTCTCGGACGCTGGCGTGAATCAGATCGTCATATAGCACCAGATCGCCGCGCTGTGGCAGGGTCGCGAAGATCGCCACATTGGCGTTGAAACCGCCGCCCATGAACAACGCCGCCTCACTGCCGAAAAAGGCCGCGGCCTCTTCCTCAAGCTGATGATGCTCGCTGTCATTGCCGCGCAGCAGGCGGGAACCGCCGGCACCAACGGGCACACCCCGCTGCAACGCCGCCATCGCGGCGGCGCGCATTTCATCGCTGGCCGCAAGCCCCAGATAATCGTTCGATGAAAAATCATGCCCCGCCCGCGGGATCAGGCGGCGATAGCGGTCCTGATCCGCAAGAGATGTGAGCAGCGCCTGTTGACGCGGAAACAGAGCCGCGGCGGGATCGGCGGTGGGGTCGGCTGCCGCGATATTCATTCGCCCGCCTCGCCAATCCGCCCTTCGCAATGGGCAGCCATGGCCACCAGGCCCAGCCGGTCGAACAACTGCTGATCCTTGTCTTCCTCGGGGTTGTCCGCTGTTAGCAACGTTTCCCCGACAAAGATCGAATTGGCCCCAGCAAAGAAACACATCGCCTGCAGCTCATCGCTCATGTCGGTGCGGCCTGCCGACAGGCGCACATGGCTGTTCGGCATCAGGATCCGCGCCAGCGCGATGGTGCGCACGAATTCGATGGGGTCGAGTTTCCGGACGTCTGCCAGTGGCGTGTCGGCAATCGGGATCAGCATGTTCACCGGCACCGAATCCGGGTGTTCATCCAGCGTTGCCAGAGCCAGCAGCATGTCGATCCGGTCCATCTGCTCTTCGCCCATGCCGACGATGCCGCCCGCGCAGACCTTGATCCCCGCCTCGCGCACCCGATTCAGGGTCTCGATCCGGTCGGCGAATGTGCGGGTGGTGATGATCTCGGAATAGTAACGCTCCGAGGTGTCGATATTGTGGTTGTAGTAATCCAGCCCCGCATCGCGCAGGCGGAACACCTGATCCTCCTCCAGCATGCCCAAGGTCATGCAGGTCTCCATCCCCAGCTCCCGGACCCCATGGATCATCGCCTCCAGCGCCGCCATGTCGCGCTCTTTCGGGCTGCGCCAGGCCGCCCCCATGCAATAGCGTGTGGCGCCTGCGTCCCGGGCCTTTTTCGCCTCGGCGATCACCCGCTCCACCTCGATCAGCTTGCTGGCAGAGAGTTTTGCACCATTGCGCGCGGATTGGCTGCAATAGGCGCAATCCTCGGGGCAGCCGCCGGTCTTGATGCTCAGAAGCTTGGATTTCTGTACCTGATTGGGGTCGAACGCCTGGCGATGCACGGACTGCGCCTGAAACAACAAATCCATGAAGGGCTGATTATAGATTTTCTCAGCTTCGGCACGTGTCCAGTCGGTTCTGATCGGCGCAGCATCCAGCATCTGGGACCTCCCGTTTCTATTTATAGATTAATTATTCAAGGCTACCGCCTCTCTTGATTTTTTTATAGATAACTTAGGCCAGCAAATACAAGCCCCGGACCATTGATTTTCAAAACGGTTTTGTTTCCTTACATTTCAGTGACTTAACAAACCCCACCTAACGAAAGACGCGACTGAAGAAACCCTCTTGACGGCGCGGGGGCGCCTCCCCTAGGTGTGAAAGCACGCAGGGGAGTCCCGCCACGGGGACTGAGAGGCTGACAGGACGGGAACACTTCCGGCCGGTGACGCGACCCTTAGAACCTGACCCAGTTGACACTGGCGTAGGAAGCTAGGATGCGCGTCGTTGCGGCCCCGTACAGGTCCAATTCCGCGCTGCCCGAACCGAACGGTAGGTACGACCGTTCCGCGTTTCCCCGTCCAAACCTCATCTGGTGTCTTTTCCGAGTTTTGGCTTCGAGGAGCACCGCATGACCCATCAGAATTCCACGATCGCGCCCAGCGTTACCACCGGCCCGCTGCCCGCATCGCGCAAGATCTACGTCTCCGGCGACATCCACCCTGAGATCCGCGTGCCAATGCGCGAAATCGCAACCCACCCCACCGCGGGCGAGGCGCCGCTGCCGGTCTACGACAGCTCCGGCCCCTATACCGATCCCGATCACACCACCGACATCCGCCAAGGCCTGCCCGCCCTGCGCCGGGACTGGATCCTGACGCGCGCCGATGTGGAGGAATACCAGGGCCGCGATGTAAAGCCCGAGGACAACGGATTTGTCGAAGGCGACCGGCTGACACCGGAATTCCCCCAGCGCCCGGCCCCGCTGCGCGCCACGGGCGACAGGGCGGTGACGCAGCTGGCCTATGCCCGCGCCGGGATCATCACGCCCGAGATGGAATATATCGCCATCCGCGAGAACCAGTTGCGCGAGACCTCGCCCTGTCATCGCGATGGCAACGATTTCGGCGCCAATATTCCCGATTACGTAACGCCCGAGTTCGTCCGTCAGGAGGTCGCCGAAGGTCGTGCGATCATCCCCGCCAACATCAACCACCCGGAGCTGGAGCCGATGATCATCGGCCGCAATTTCAAGGTGAAGATCAACGCCAATATGGGCACCTCGGCGGTGACCTCCTCGATGGAGGAGGAAGTGGACAAGCTGGTCTGGGCGATCCGCTGGGGCGCCGATACGGTGATGGATCTGTCGACCGGGCGCAACATCCACAACACCCGCGAATGGATCATCCGCAACTCCCCCGTGCCCATCGGCACCGTGCCGATCTATCAGGCGCTGGAAAAGGTGAACGGCATTGCCGAGGACCTGACCTGGGAGGTGTTCCGTGACACGCTGATCGAACAGGCCGAACAGGGCGTCGATTACTTCACCATCCACGCAGGCGTGCGTCTGCACATGGTGCCGATGACCGTCAACCGCGTGACCGGGATCGTGTCGCGCGGCGGCTCGATCATGGCGAAATGGTGCCTGCATCATCACAAAGAAAGCTTCCTTTATGAGCATTTTGAGGAGATCTGCGACATCTGCCGCCGGTATGACGTCTCCTTCTCCCTGGGCGACGGGCTGCGCCCCGGATCGATTGCCGATGCCAATGACGAGGCGCAATTTGCCGAGCTGGAAACCCTGGGCGAGCTGACCAAAATCGCCTGGGCCAAGGATTGCCAGGTGATGATCGAGGGGCCGGGCCATGTGGCCATGCACAAGATCAAGGAGAACATGGACAAGCAGCTGGAGTGCTGCCACGAGGCACCGTTTTATACGCTCGGCCCGCTCACCACAGATATCGCACCGGGCTATGACCACATCACCTCTGGCATTGGCGCCGCGATGATCGGCTGGTTCGGCTGCGCCATGCTCTGCTATGTGACGCCCAAGGAACACCTGGGCCTGCCGGACCGCGATGACGTGAAGACGGGAGTGATCACCTACAAGATCGCCGCCCATGCCGCCGATCTGGCAAAGGGCCTTCCCGGCGCCCAGCGGCGCGATGATGCGCTGTCCCGCGCCCGGTTCGAATTCCGCTGGGAGGATCAGTTCAACCTCTCGCTCGACCCGGAAACCGCGCGCGATTTCCACGATGCGACCCTGCCGAAACAGGCGCATAAGGTGGCGCATTTCTGCTCCATGTGCGGGCCGAAGTTCTGCTCCATGCGGATCAGCCACGACATCCGTGCCGAGGCGCAGAAGGAAGGCATGGAGGCGATGGCCGCCAAATTCCGCGAAGGCGGCGACCTATACGTGCCGGTGCAAGACACCGTGGATGCGGAGGACGCGGGGGCATGATCACCATCGCAGGCGCGGGCCTTGCCGGGCTCGCCGCCGCGCATGAGCTGGCCCGGCGCGGGGCCGAGGTGACGCTTTATGAACGCAGCGCCCACATCGGTGACAAAAGCGCCTCCCGCTATGCCGGCGGCATGTTGGCGCCCTGGTGCGAGGGCGAAAGCGCCGAGGAGGAAGTGATCACCCTCGGCAGCCGCGCTCTCGACTGGTGGGCCCAGATCACCCCGGTGGTCCGGCGCGGCACGCTGGTGCTGGCCCCCGCCCGCGACCGGGCCGAGCTGACCCGTTTTGCCCGGCGCACCCGCGCCCATGTGGCGGTCGATGAGAGGCAGATCGCCGCGTTGGAGCCGGAGCTGGCAGGCCGGTTCCGCGCCGGGCTGCATTTCACGGAAGAGGGCCATCTGGACCCGCGCCGCGCGATCCGGGATCTGGCAGCCCGGGTGCAAGAGATGGGCGTGACCCTGCACTGCGGCACACCGGCGCCGTCGCGGGTCACGCTGGATTGCACCGGGATGGCTGCGCCCCTGCCGGGCCTGCGCCCGGTGCGCGGCGAGATGGCAATCCTGCACGCGCCGGGGGTCAAGATCAGCCGCACCCTGCGCCTGCTGCACCCGCGCAGCCCCATCTATCTGGTGCCGCGCGCCGATCATCACTTCATGCTGGGTGCCACCATGGTCGAAAGCAGCGCCAGCGGCGCTCCCACCCTGCGCGCCCTCAGCGAGCTGATGAATGCCGCCTACACGCTGCACCCCGGCCTGGCCGAGGCAGCGGTGGTGGAGGTCGGCGCAGGACTGCGCCCGGCCTTTGCCGACAACCTGCCGGATCTGATCTGGCAGGACGGCACACTGTACCTCAACGGCCTGTACCGACACGGCTTTCTTCTGGCGCCCGCCATGGCCGCGCGCGCCGCAGACATTCTGATTCCGGAGACTAGTGATGCAGATCATCGTGAACGCAGATCCGCGTGACATCCGCGCCACCACCCTCGCTGCCGCGCTGGATGAGCTGGGCTTTACCAGTCCGGCGATTGCCACCGCGCTCAACGGGCAATTTATCTCGCGCGCGAAACGCGATGACACCAAGCTGACGGCAGGCGACCGGCTGGAAGTCCTCGCCCCGATGCAGGGGGGCTAAGCGATGCGCCTATATGATGTCGACCTTTCCTCGCGGCTCTTGCTGGGCACCGCGCAATACCCCTCGCCGCAGGTCCTGACCGACGCAGTGCAGGCCAGCGGCAGCGAGGTGCTGACCGTCTCCCTACGCCGTGAAACCGCAGCGGGATCGGGCGCAGGGTTCTGGGACATGCTGCGCCAGACCGGCGCGCGTATCCTGCCCAACACCGCGGGCTGCCACACCGTGCAGGACGCCGTGACCACTGCGCAGATGGCGCGGGAAATCTTCGACACCCCCTGGATCAAGCTGGAGGTGATCGGCCATGGAGATACGCTGCAACCAGATGTCTTTGCCCTGGTCGAGACCGCGCGGATCCTGTCCGAGGATGGTTTTCAGGTCTTCCCCTACACCACCGAGGATCTGGTGGTCGCCGAACGGCTGGTGGAGGCGGGCTGCGAAGTGCTGATGCCCTGGGGGGCGCCGATCGGTTCTGGTCAGGGGCTGCGCAATCCAGACGGGCTGCGTGCCATGAGGGCGCATTTCCCGGAGGTGCCGCTGATCGTCGATGCCGGGATCGGGCGGCCATCGGATGCGGCGGAAGCTATGGAGCTGGGAATGGATGCGGTCCTCTTGAACACCGCGGTTGCCAAGGCGGGCGACCCTGTGGCTATGGCCCGCGCAATGGATCTGGCCATTCGGGCCGGGCGGGCTGGGTTCGAAGCGCAGCCAATGGAGCCGCGTGACATGGCGGTGCCTTCGACGCCGGTCCTTGGTCTTGCAGAGTTGATGTGATGGAACGTTTTTACCTGATTGTCGGCCACGTCGGCCGACTAGAGCTACTGGTGCCCCACGGGGTGAAACTGGTGCAGCTACGCATAAAGGACCAGCCGGATGCAGAAGTGCGCCGCCAGATCGCCCGCGCCCGCGACATCTGCGCCGTGCATGGCGCGCAGCTGGTGGTCAACGATTACTGGCAGGCGGCGCTGGATCTCAACTGCTCCTTTGTGCACCTCGGACAAGAGGACATGGAGTCGGCCGATTTTGCCGCCCTGCGCCGCGCGGGCGTGCACTATGGGCTTTCAACCCATGACGAGGCAGAGCTGGATCGCGCCCTGTCGCATGATCCGGCCTATGTGGCGCTGGGGCCGGTCTATCCGACCCTGCTGAAACAGATGAAATGGGATCCGCAGGGATTGGAGCGGGTGACCCGCTGGAAGTGCCTTGCCGGTAATACTCCGCTGGTGGCCATCGGAGGGCTGACGCCCGAGCGTCTGCCGGGTGTCTTTGCTGCGGGGGCCGACAGCGCCGCCGTGGTCACCGATATCCAACAGGCCCCCGACCCCGAAGCCCGCACCCGGGAATGGATCAGGGCCTGCGCATTATGAGCCAGCCCGCAAGATATGCCCGCCAGATCGCCCTGCCCGAGGTCGGCGCCGAGGGACAGGCGCGGCTTTCGGCGGCGCATGTGCTGGTGGTGGGCGCCGGGGGGCTTGGCTGCCCGGTGCTGAGCTATCTAGCCGGGGCTGGTGTGGGCGAAATCACCCTGATGGACCCCGATGTGGTGGAGGAAAGCAACCTGCACCGCCAACCGCTGTTCGATATGCGGGATCTCGGTACGCCAAAGGTAGAGGCAGCCCGCCACCACCTACTACGGGCGCATCCTGATCTGCGGCTGCATGCAGATCCGCACGCACTCGACCCGCTCAACGCGCCCGCCGCCGTGGCACAGGCCGATCTGGTGGTAGATGCCGCCGACAGTGTCGCCGCCTCCTATATCCTGTCCGATTGCTGCAAGGCGCAGAGTACGCCGCTGATTTCCGCCTCGGCGCTGGGACAATCCGGCTATGTCGGTGGTTTTTGCGGCGACGCGCCATCCCTGCGGGCGGTCTTTCCCGATCCCCCGGCCAGCGGCGCCACCTGCGCCAGCGCCGGGATCATGGGGCCGGTGGTGGGCAGCATTGGCGCACTTCAGGCGCAGATGACGTTGAAGGCGCTCTTGGGACATGCGCCCTCACCACTGGGGCAGTTGATCACGCTAGACATGGCGACGCTGACCCCCGGCGGCTTCCGCTTTGACGAAGCGGAAGAGCCGGAAATCGCCCTGCCCTTCATCGCCGCAGCCAACATCCAGCCAGAAGATCAAGTGGTCGAGCTGCGCGATCCGTCCGAGGCATCAGCGCCGGTGACACCGCAGGCCCTGCGCCTGCTGCCACAGAATATTCTGAGTGCCGACCTGCCAGACGACTGCCGGATCGTCCTGTGCTGTCACAGCGGGTTGCGGGCCTGGAGCGCCGCCCGCTGCCTGCAACAGCGCGGCTACAAAAATCTAGCGCTGCTGGCAGCGGGTGCCACGTGATCGAGCCGGGCACTCCGCGCATTCTGGTGATTGCAGGCACGGATTCCAGTGGCGGCGCGGGCCTCACCCGGGACACGGCAATGGCGCAGCGGCTGGGCTGCAGCGTGGCGCCGGTGGTCACAGCCGTCACCGCCCAGACCAGCACCGCACTCACGTCGCTCTGGCCCGTACCGCCCGAAGATATCGCAGCGCAAATCACCGCTGCGCTGCGTGAGGCTCCTGTTCAGGCGATCAAGATCGGCATGCTGGGCACACCCGAAGCTGCCCGCGCGGTCGCCGAGTTGCTACCGCCAGAGATGCCGGTGGTTCTGGACCCGGTACTGAACACGTCTTCCGGAGGGACGCTCGGCGACCTGATCAGCCTAGCGCCGTTGCTCCGACGTGTGACGCTGCTGACCCCAAACCTGCAGGAAAGCGCATCCCTGTCCGGGCAGCCCGTGAGCGCGGCGCTGCCTGATCTGCAACTACAAGCGAAGATCCTGATGGGCTGGAATGGAAAAACAGATCCAGCCGGATCCTCAGTGCAGGTCGCCCATAATTCGGGGCCAAACGCAGTTCTAATCAAGGGTGGCCACGCGAAGGGAGCAATCAGCACCGACCATCTGTTTCAGCCTGGGCGGCACAATGCATATCACGCCCCGCGCCTGCCCCACGGGCACCGGGGCACCGGCTGCGCGCTGGCTACGGCCATCTCCTGCCAGCTGGCGCAGGGGCACGCGCTGGAGGAAGCCTGCGCACGGGCCAAGACGGCGTTGACCGAATGGCTGGTTCAGCAGCAAATCGATTAAGAGCATGGGAAGCGGCGGCCCGATCCGGCGCTATCCGACCCGCACTTCTTCGGCCTCCGGCATGCGGGCCATCTGCAAAGTAGCCAGCGTCTGGAGAAGGACAGCCTTGCGGATCGGTTTCTGCAGGAAATGATCCATTCCCGCCTCCAGACATTCTGTGCGGTGGCTGTCAAAGGCATTGGCAGTCAGCGCTACGATCACCGGTTGCGGGCCGTCCAGAGCGCGGATTTCCCTTGTCGCCTCGACCCCGTCCAGTTCCGGCATGGACATGTCCATCAGCACGAAATCCGGCATTTGCTCCCGGCAGAGATCAACTGCTTTGCGGCCATTCTCGGCCTCGACGCACTCAACAGGAAGCCCGGCGAAATATTTCTGGATCAGCAGCCGGTTGGTCCGGTTGTCCTCAGCCAGCACGATCCGGGCGCCGGTCAGAACCTCGGTTGCCACCGCAGGAGCGGTTTCCGTTTTCTGCTGAGCCGCTGGGGTTTGTTCCGACTCCAGTTGGACTTCGAGCCGGAAACAGGAGCCCTGCCCGGCGGCTTGTTTCGGCTGCAGCGAAATGGTGCCGCCCATCCGCTCGGCCAGGATGCTGGAGATGGTCAGACCAAGGCCGGTGCCCCCAAAGGCACGGGTGGTGGCCGCGTCCGCCTGCGCAAAACGGTCAAAGATATGCTCGGCTTGGCTTTCGGAAATGCCGATCCCGGTATCCTCGACCTCAACCACGAGCCGGTAGGGCGACTCCGGATCACTGGTGACACGCACGACAACCCCGCCCTGTGCCGTGAACTTGACCGCGTTGCCCACAAGATTGACCAGGATCTGGCGCAAGCGACCATCGTCACCGCGCATGCGCTGCGGCAGGGTTTCGTCGATCTCAACCTCAACCGTCAGCCCCTTGCCGTTGGCTTTGGGCCGCAGAAGGTTCACTGCCTGCACGATACAGCTGCGCAGATCGAAATCCGTCGGGGTTATGTCCAGCTTGCCGGCTTCAAGGCGCGAGAGATCAAGAATGTCGTTGATGATTTTCAGCAGAGCATTGGAGGAATCGCGGATGGTTTCCACATAAAGCTGCTCTTCATCTGGCAGTTCCGCCTCGGCCAGAAGATCCGCCATGCCAAGGATGCCATTCATCGGTGTGCGGATTTCATGGCTCATATTGGCGAGGAATTCCGATTTCGCCCGGTCCGCCTGTTCGGCGTTGAGCTTGGCCTCGTGGAGCTCGCTGTTGCGCTGGGTCAGAGCCCGGTTGGCACGGATCAGCTCTTCGCGCAGGTGCACATCGCCAGAGACATCCCAGTCGACCCCGATCATGCGCAGTCGCCCAGAGGCATCGGAGAAGGCGCAGCCCAGCGCCCGGATATGCTTTTGCTCGCCGTTCTCTAGCAAGATGCGGTATTCCGAGAGGTAATTCTTGCCATCGTGCGTAGCGCGCCAGAAGGTTTCCACGGCTTGCTGGCAATCGTCCGGATGCAGGCACTTCTTCCACTCGGAGAAATTGATTTTCCCGTTCAGCGCCTCGATCCCATAAAGGTCGGACATGCGCCGATCCCAGATCAGTTCACCGGTCTCCGCGTCCAGCTCCCAGATGCCGATCTTGGAGGTCTCAACGGCAATCTCCAGACGCCGGGAAAGGGTTTCCAGATCCCGTTCGCGGCGTTTGAGTTTCTCGATCGCGTGGCTGCGGGCATCGGCCATGCGGGTGGCAAGCGCGGTGGGCACAAGGACCAGCAGCCCGCCTGCGAGCAGCAGCAACCGCAAGGTCCAGAGGTTGTCCGGCATCACCTCCCAACCGCCCTTCGGCGTGGCGGCCAGCACCCAATTGCCTTCGGCCAGCGACACATCGGTGCGCACCGGGTTGTTTTCCATCACCTCTTCGGAGCCAAAGAACTGACCGCCAGCCGCGCCCTTGCCGTCTTTTCCAAGGATCGCGATATCGAGGCCAAGATCCGGGTCGGTTAGACCAACGGTCTCGTATAACCCATCGGCACTGATAACTGCTGACAAAATACCCCAGAAGCGCAAGGGACCGTTCTGCGAGGTGAAAATAGGGAAGCGCGCCACGAAGGCCTCGCCGCCCTGTACCAATTTGACCGGTCCGGCCAGAACGATTTTGCCAGTATCGCGCGCCTGCTCAGCGGCCGCGCGCTGCGCCTTGTGCTGGTTGTAATCAAGGCCCAGCGCCGCCTCGTTGCCCTTCAGCGGGTGAATGAGGGAGATCACCAGATCCGGAGCCGCGGCAAGATGGGTAATCTGCCCGTCCCGCCCGATCATCTGCGCGCTCAGATCGGAAAACCGCTGCTGTGTCATGTCCGGCTCGGTCGACATCACTGCAACCAGGCCCTGCACCAACTGAATATCGGCATTGAGCGCGCCCTCAAGCCGGGATCGGATCAACCCGACCTCGCTTTGCACATCCGCGCGCAGACGCTGGCTGTAGATGGTGGAGTTCTGCTGCTCGGCAAATATCGAGGCGCCCACTAGTACCACAATGGTCACAAGCACCGACAGGTAAGAGCGATTAGACACTCCCCTGGCCACACGGCGCAAATCTGCACGTGTATTGGAACTCACGACCATCAAAAGCCTCTTAAAATTGCAATGGGTGCCGCAAAACAACCGGCAATTCCCCTTATGGCCTTAAGTGGTTCAATAGCTCTTAACGGTAGAAATATAAACATCCCCGTTGCACCTTCACCCTACCCAACGGACGTCCGCTCTCCTTTTGGCGGTACGCCATCTGGCCGCCGCAACAGCACAGCCGCCCCCTGGGAGCAAGGACAATATGGCTGAACACGCGCTCCCATGCCGATAAAACCTGTGCAAAGTGACCCAAGGGAAACACCGACAAAAAATACAGTCCGCGGTCGCGTACCGGAAGGAACGGTATTCCCGCAGTTGAATCAAATCCTTACCCGAGCGTTATCCATCCCCTTGCGAAAAACAACATATATGATTTTGAAAATTTGTACTTCCCCGCCTAACATATTCAAGAACCTGCAGGAGGAAGCGGGTTCGGAACTGTCGCAAGACAGGTTTAGGGAGGAAAAAAATCATGTCAAAAATCGTAACGCGCCGCGGCGCGCTGACAGGTCTTGCCGGTCTGGGTGCAGCGGGACTGGCCGCACCCCATATCGCAACGGCGGCGAGTCACACAAAAACCTGGAAGGTGCAGACATCCTGGCCGGGCGGTGCAGGTCTGCAGATCTTCAAGGACTGGTGCGGTAGCATCGTCGAAAAGACCGGCGGTGAGCTGGCCTTTCAACCCTTTGGCGCCAATGACGTCGTCGGGGACTTTCAGCTCTATGACGCGGTAAAGAATGGGGTTCTCGACGCGGTGAACCCCTTTACCATCTATGCCCAGGGCATCATCCCGGCGGCGGTGTTCCTGTCGTCCTTCCCGCTGGGGCTGCGCAACCCGCATGAATATGACGTGTTCTACTATGGGCTTGGCGGCCTTGATATGGCGCGCGAGCTCTACAAGGCGCAGGGCATGCATTTCGTCGGCCCGATCCACCACGGCCCGAATATCATCCACTCCAAGGTGCCGATCCGCTCGATCGACGATTTCCGCGGCCGCAAGATGCGCCTGCCCGGCGGCATGGTCGCCGAGATCTTTACCGAGATCGGCGCCGAAACCACGGTTCTGCCAGGCTCGGAGATCTTCCCGGCGCTGGAAAAGGGCACCATCGACGTGGCCGACTATGTGGGCCCCGCAGTGAACTACTCGCTCGGCTTCAGCCAGGTCACCGACTATATCGTCATGGGTCCT
The DNA here is from genome assembly GCF_001678945.1 of Phaeobacter gallaeciensis. NCBI lineage: Bacteria > Pseudomonadati > Pseudomonadota > Alphaproteobacteria > Rhodobacterales > Roseobacteraceae > Phaeobacter > Phaeobacter gallaeciensis. The sequence goes on along the minus strand of NZ_CP015124.1, from coordinate 3,495,232 downwards.
CCGGGCTTCATGTCGCTCTACCAGCCGGTGGACATCATGGATCTGACCGTGGGCATGGAGAGCTGGAACGCGCTGTCGCCGCAGATGCAACAGTTCGTCGAAATGGAGACCCACGTCTATTCCGACATGCACCACGCCGCGATCCAGGCCGCCGACCAGGAAGCCTGGAAAAAGTTCGAGGCCGACGGAACCGAGGTTACCCGCCTCAGCCAGGACGATGTGGAGCTGATGACCGAGGTCGCCGTCCCGGTCTGGTACAAATACGCCAACCGCGACAAATCCAGCGCCCGCATTTTCAAGACCATCCTCGACTACATGCAGTCCGGCTCGCTTGGATATGTGGACCCGGCCCTGACCGAAGGCATGTCGCTGGATCTGTAATCAGACCCCAGGCGTCGCTGACCAATGCGGACCCGCACATCGCGTGCGGGTCCGTTGCTCTGACCTCAAACAATCAAAAATAACGGGGGACCCCATGCCCAGCCTCGATGTCACCTTGCCCCATTGGGCCTATTGGGTGGGACTGATCGTCTTTCCGCTGGTGGCCATGGTTCTGGCCAGGCGGCCACGGACCGGCCCCAGCAAATATACCAACGCGCTTGGCTATTTCATTCTCGTGACCGGCGGCATGCTGGGGCTGCACCGGTTCTATCTGCGCAGCCTGATGGGCCTGGCCTTCATCCCGGTCTTCATTCTGATCCTGATCTCAAACTCCAACGGCCAGGAAGCCCGCAGCGTGCTGTCGGATGCCTCCAACGTGGTGCGTCAGGCGGAACGGACGCTGGAGCGCGAAACTGGCCGGATCGAAGCCGCCGAGGCGGACCTGCCCAAGATGCGCGCGGATCTGGCCGAGGCCGAAGAAGGCACCTTTGCCAAACGCCGCGCCGAAAAGAACATCGCCCGCGCCGAACAGCGGCTGAGTGACGGGCGCGAAAGGATCGCGCAGGCAACCGAGGATCTGAAAACCGCCACCCCCGCGCTGGAAGTGGCAGGCGACAATCTGGCCTTCTGGAACAAGGTGGGCGCCTATGCGCTTTATGTGCTGCTGGCGGCGATGCTGGTCGATGCAGTGCTGATGCCGGGTCTGGTGCGCCGCGCCAATCAGAACCTGCCCGAGAAGGAACCCGAAAGCGAAGCGGAAAGGGCCCTGCGGGCGCTGGAAGAATCTGAGCGGGTCGAGGATTCCAGCCATGTGTCGACGGGCCGGACCGGCTGGATCGACCGGACATCCCTGATGGCGGGTGAATTCGTCAGCTATTGGGCGGTAATCGCGGTCTTCGTCTATTACTTCGAAGTGATCAGCCGCTATGTCTTCGGCTCGCCCACCAACTGGGCACACGAGGCGATGTATCTGATGTTCGGCATGCAGTACCTGATTGCCGGCTCTTATGCGATGCTGACCGAGGCGCATGTACGCGTCGACATCTTCTATGCGCCACTCAGCCGTCCGAAACGGGCCTGGGCGGATCTGTTTACCTCGATCTTCTTCTTCATCTTCGCCTTCACCCTGCTCTTCACCGGCTACAAGTTCGCGCTGGACGCAAACGCGGTGGCGACCGGCAACGGGGTCATCTCGGAATGGGCGCGCGGCAATATCGGATTTGGTGAAATGCTGGGCAGCATGAGCCTGGCGCAATGGACCGATCCGAATATCCGCTGGGGCGAAATCAGCTTCAATGAATGGGAAATCCCGCTGTGGCCGATGAAATGGGTCATGGTGATCGGCGGCCTGCTTTTGGTTCTGCAGGGCATTTCCAAGCTTGCGCAGGACGTGCGCGCAATCGTGAAGGGGGCCTAAGACATGGGTCTGGAAATCGGAATTGAGTGGCTGACACTCATCATGTTCGGCTCGCTGCTGGCGCTTTTGCTGGCGGGGCTGCCGCTGGCCTTTGTCACCGGCGGTCTGGCCTGCGTGTTTCTCTATGTGCTTGGCGATGAGAGGGCACTGAATATCGTGCCCAGCCGGATCTTCCCGCTGATGACCAATTATCAGCTCTCGGCGATCCCACTCTTTATCTTCATGGCCTCTATGCTGGAACGGGCCGGGATCATCAACGACATGTTCGATGTGATCTACAAGGTGCTGGGCGGCGTCAAAGGCGGCCTTGCCGCCGCGACTATCATCGCCTCAACCGTTCTGGCGGCCATGGTGGGCGTCATCGGCGCTGCGGTGGTGACCATGGGCATCATCGCGCTGCCCGCGATGCTGAAACGCGGCTATGATCCGAAGATCGCGATGGGGTCGATCATGGCGGGCGGCACGCTCGGCATCCTGATCCCACCGTCGATCCTGGCGATCATCTATGCCGTGGTGGCCGAGCAATCGGTGGGCGAACTGTTCATCGGCGCGGTGTTTCCGGGGCTGATGCTGTCGGGCACCTATGTGCTCTATGTTATCCTGCGCTCTACGATCAATCCCAAGCTTGGCCCGCCGATCCCGGTGGAAGAACGCGTCAGCTTTGCAGAGAAGATGCGCCTGATGGGCAATATGTCGGCGCCGATCGCTCTGATCGTCATCGTTCTGGGGGTGATCTTTACCGGTGTTGCTACCCCGGTTGAGGCGGCCGGCATCGGCACCTTCGGTGCCTTCATAGTCGCCGCCATCCACCGCAAGCTGGACTGGCAGACCGTGCGCGAAGCCTCGATCGGCACACTCAAGGCCAGCGCCATGGTGATCTGGATCATGTTCGGCGCCACCATCTTTGTCGGTCTCTACGTCCTCGAAGGCGGCCAGCAGTTCGTGCAATCGGCGCTGGAGGCAACCGGCTTTGGTCCCTGGGGTATCCTGATCATCATGATGATCGTCCTGGTGGTCCTTGGCATGTTCCTTGACTGGGTGGGTATCCTGCTGCTCTGCGTGCCGATCTTTGTGCCGATCATCAAGGCGATGGGGCCTGAACCCTTTGGCCTCACCTCTGAGGCGGATCTGGTGCTGTGGTTCGGGGTGCTCTACCTCGTCAACATGCAGATGAGCTTCCTGTCGCCGCCCTTTGGCTATGCGCTGTTCTACCTGCGCGGCGTGGCTCCGGCAGAAATCCCGATGACGGATATTTTCAAATCGGCGCTGCCTTTCCTTGGCCTGCAGATCCTCGGCCTGATCCTCTGCATGGTCTTCCCCGAGATCATCACATGGCTTCCGCGCCTGGTTTACGGCTAAGCAAGACTGCCGCCCAACCGGCCAAGACGCCCAACCATGAGCCGCTCCGCCCCGGGGCGGCTCATATTTTTGTGACTTTGTGCCCTTGCGGCGCATTGTCTCTGCCAATCCCCGGCCCAGCAGAGAAGCACGACCTGCTTTATCCCTCAAAATCAGCTAGTTGAATGTGTTCTTTGCCGGTTTTCACGCCGCAAGAGCGCCCGCACAGACCATGACCGCAGTTCCTGTTCCAGCAAAGGAGTTTCAAATTTCGCTTGCCATACCCATCTGCTAGGGTATCGGGACAATCAAGAAGCAATAATACAGCAGGCGCATGACCGACACGACCGACCTACACAGCACCCCTCGGGGTGCAACTCCTGCACGCGACTGGGTGAAAACCCTTGCCGGCTACCGGGATCCCAACCAGCTGCGCAGCGCCTTTGAACTGGGTGCAACCGTCATTCCCTTCGTGATTCTCTGGGCGCTGGCCTGGTGGAGCCTGTCGGTCAGCTACTGGCTGGCCTTCGGCATTTCTCTTTTCAACGCCGCCTTCCTGCTGCGGCTCTTCGCCATTCAGCACGACTGCGGCCATGGCGCCTTCTTCCCCAACCGGACCTTCAGCGACTGGATCGGGCGCGTCATGGGGGTTGTCACACTGACGCCCTATGATGTCTGGCGCCGCACCCATTCGGTGCACCACAGCGCCACCGGCAACCTCGACAAACGCGGCATGGGCGACGTCCACACGCTGACCGTTGCCGAATACCGCGCGCTTGGTCCGTTTCAGCGCCTTGTCTACCGGCTTTATCGCAATCCACTTGTGCTTTTTGGCCTTGGCCCCAGCTATCTGTTCCTGCTGCAAAACCGGGTGCCGTTGGGACTGATGGACAGTGCGAAATACTGGGTCAGCGCCATGCTCACCAATCTGGCCATTGCGGCGGCGCTGCTGACGATCTGGTATTTCGGCGGCTGGCAACCGTTGCTGCTGATCTTCCTGCCGACCACCCTGCTGGCGGCCACCATCGGCGTCTGGCTGTTCTACGTGCAGCACCAGTTCGAACATACCAACTGGGACAGCAACGAAGACTGGCAGCTGCATGACTCCGCCCTGCACGGCAGTTCCTACTACCAGCTGCCCGCCGTGCTACAGTGGTTCAGCGCCAATATCGGCATCCACCACGTGCATCACCTTTACAGCCGTATCCCGTTCTACCGGCTGACCGAAGTGCTGCGCGACCATCAGGAACTGGCCGAAAGCAACCGCATGACCATCCGCGAAAGCCTGGCCAATGCGCGGCTGCACCTCTGGGACGAAGACAGCCGCCGGCTGTTGTCCTTTGCCCAGGCCCGCCCGCTGCTGGCGGCGGCCTGATCCAGGTCAAAGCCACCCTGTAACCGCGTCTTTCACGAGCAAAGACGCGGTTCACTCAGCTTAATACTCCGAAAACTCTCGCTATTTTTCCGGATCGCCGGAAACTCTCTGTTTGCAACGCGCATGCCAGGGTTTTCCGATCTGTGGACGTGGGGTCTGATCAACATGCATCAATTGCTCGAAAAAGAAGAGGCTGCGCTGCGGCGCAGGGCATTGTTCCGGCTGCTGCGCCGGTTCGATTTCGACGCGCCGGAATTCAAGGGAGAGGCGATCTCTGATCCGGTGCCTGCCAGCGTCAGCGCGGCAGAATATCAGCCAGCCTCCCCGCCCTGTTCATATCCGCACAAAGGCACAGTCCCCGGCGAAGGGGCCGCAGCAACAGCTGTTGCAGGTCCTGCCTCATGGCGCCCTACCGCCCCGGCGCCCGGTCGCGAAACAGGGTCACCACCAGCAGGCCCGTAAGGATCATCACCACGCCGGTCAGACCGCCCGGCGTTACCGCCTCTCCCACCACTATGGTGGCGAGGAACCATGCGGTGACCGGCTCGGCCAGCGCCAGAGTAACGGCGGTGGATGCGGTGACCCGGGTCAACCCCCAGGTATAAAGCGCATAGGACAGCGCCGTGGCCCCAACGCCAAGGAATACCAACCCGGTCCAGGCGGAGGGCCCCGCCAGCCAATCGAGCGGCACCATGAACAGAACCGGCGCAGTTACCAGCGCCGCAACGGTAAAGGTCGAAGCCGCGATTACGGTCGAAGGCAGCGTGCCGCCCATGCGACTAGTGGCCAGCGAATAGGCCGCATAGCAGCCACCCGAGAGCAGCGCCAGGATAACCCCCGACAGTGCGCCGCCCTCGCCTGCGCCCGCATAGCCCAGAAGACCAACGCCCAGAACCGACATCCCCTGCCCCATGAGCCGCAGAGGACCGGGCCTGCGCCCCTGCGCAAACCGCTCCCACAGCGTGGCCCAGATCGGCGCACTGCCGATGGCGACCGCGGTACCGATCCCGACCCCGGCCAGCGCGACCGCGTAGAAGAACAGCAGGTTGTAGCTGCCGATCGCCACACCGGCGAACAGGACACCCGGCAGCGGCAGATGCCGCAGGGCCAGTCGGTTCTTGGGTTGCATCAGTGCCAGTATGCACAGGGCACCGGCGCCGAACAGCAGGCGCAGCGCCCCCACAGCAAGCGGATCACGGCCCGCAGGCAACAGGGCCTGCACTGTCCCGGTGGTACCCCAGAGCATCACTGCCAGGATCACCGCCCCCAGCCCCATCCATCTGAAAGACCCCATGTCCGCCCCTGCGTGCTGCCTCTGCACGATCTATCGCCGCAAAGCCCGCAACTTGCAACGCAGAGCCGCCCGCGCAGGATCCCCGGCACAAAGAAAGGGCGCAGGTCAGCGACCCACGCCCTTTCGTACCCCATCGGTTCTGGGATTGGGGTGTTATCCGCCGTGTTTGGCAATCAACGCCTTGGCCTGTTCAATCAGGGCTTCTCCGTCGATGCCCTTGCTGCCGACCTCATCAATCCAGCGGGCGATCACAGGCTGCGCCTTTTCTTTCCAGCGGGCCACTTCGGCCTCGTCCAGAACGACGATCTCATTGCCCTTGTCCTCGGCGATTTCGCGGCCCGGCGCATCGCGCTCCAGCATGACCTTGGCAGCAAAGGCCGAAAGTTTCTGGCCCGATTCCGCGTCGAGAATAGCCTTCAGATCATCCGGCAGGGCGTTGTACTTGTCGCGGTTCATCACCAGCACGATGGTCGCGGTATAAAGCGCCTCCTTGCCACTGAACTCGGTGTGGTGTTCCACTAGATCGGTCAGCTTGACCGCCGGAGTGACCTCCCAAGGGATCACGGTGCCGCTGATCACGCCCTTGGAGAGCGCCTCGGGAATGGCGGGGAGCGGCAGGCCAACTGGGGTGGCGCCCAGTTCCTTCAGCATATCGGTGATGATCCGGGTCGGACCGCGCAGGGTCTGCCCTTCCATGTCTTCCAGCTTGCTCACACCGCTTTCGGTGTGGATCACGCCGGGGCCATGCACCCAGGCGCCCAGCACCTTGACGTCCTTGTACTCGCCTTCCTGCAGGTCGGTTTCAACCAACTCCATGAAGGCCTTCGAGGTGGCCACTGGATCGGTCATCATGAAGGGCAGCTCGAACACTTCGGTCTTGGGGAAGCGGCCGGGCGTATAACCCACCACGGTCATCACCATATCAGCGACCCCATCAGCCGCCTGATCCATCAGACCCGGCGGGGTTCCGCCCAGCGACATGGCATCGAAATGCTCAATCTTGATCCGCCCGCCAGAGGCTTCCTCCACCTGCGCGCCCCAGGGTTTCAGGATCATCTTTGGTACGGTGGCGGGGGGCGGCAGGAACTGGTGCAGCCGCAGCGTCACCTCCTGCGCCTGTGCCATCAGTGGTGACAATGCGGTGGCCGCGGCAAAAAACGCGGCGCCCAGCAGGGTATGTTTCATCATGTTTCCTCCCAGATGATGATGAAGACCGGGGCGGCATTAGATCACCGCCCCTTTGTTATACGTGTGTGGCTGTCAGTTCAGCGTGACCGGCAGGTTCCGGGGGCCGCGGAAGCCGAAGCCGTAGAAATTGACTGGCTCGCTGTCCGACAGGGTCATGTTGGGGAAGCGGTCGAACAGCATCGGCAGCATGATATTGGCCAACATGCGCCGGGCAATATGTGTGCCCTGACAGAAATGCGGTCCGTTGCCAAAGGCCTGATGCGGCTTGCGCTCGCGGAAGATGTTGAAGCTTTCGCCATCCTCAAAAATCTCTTCGTCGCGGCAGGCCGAGGCCTGAATGGTCATCACCGTATCGCCCTTGGGGATCAGGTGTCCGCGGATCTCGGTGTCCTCCAGCACAAGACGCGAGCTGGCCTGAATCGGCGCAACCCAGCGCACCCCCTCCTCAAAGGCCTGGCCCCATAGCGCCTTGTCCTTTGCCTCGGCCAGTTGTTCAGGATTGGTGAAAAGGCCGTAGAGGATGGTCAGCAGCGCATCGCGCGGTTCATTGATGCCGCCGCCGATGGCGATCTTGATATTGGAAAAGATCTGGCTTTCGGGGATCGGATCCTCGGCATTCACCATCACAGACAGGGCGCTGGGGTTGGGATCGGCCTTGTGGCGCGGGATCGCAGCACGGAACAGCGCATCCATTTCATCGTTCGCCGCATCGCACTGGGCAAACAGCTCATCGGTGAAGCCGAAGTTGCCGGCCCCGTCGATCAGGATCTGGCTCCAGCGCTGCATGTCATCGTCGCTGGCTTCGGGGATACCCAACAGGTGTTTCAGGCAGCGCGCCGCAAAGGGGCCCGCCAGCGCTGGGAACAGGTCCACAGTTTCGCCGCGTGGCAGCCCCGCGACGAAATCCTCGGCAATCTTGGTATAGATACCCTCCCAGCAACCCTTGATATTGCGCCCGGTAAAGGTCGGCGCCATCGCCTCGCGCTCCCGCGCGTGTTCGGCGCCATCCTTGCGCATCAGCGTATGCGCCCTGAAGGCCCGCTGCATCGGCGTCTTGGGATCGTTGGAGCTGAAGATGCCTGGGTTGTCTTTGACGTATTTGGTGTCCTCGGCGCGGGTCAGCATGGTGCGCCCCAGCGATTTCACCCGCACTACGGGCGCTTCCCGGCGCAGGCGCTGGTAAATCGGATAAGGATCCAGGGTCAGGTCCCGGATCGTAATCGTCTCCTCCTGCGGTGCCTGTTGCAGCATCGAAACCGTCATCTTCTCCTCCCCGAGTGCGACGTGATCCGAACGAGCCTAAAAGCTCCGGCCAAAATGAGGCAATCCGATTTTGTTGATTTTGAACATGCAATTTTTCAATACAAGAGGTGTACAAACGGGTTAGACTGCGAAAATGAAATCCAATCCCGATCCACTCAGCATTGATTTCGCTGCTTTGCGCACCCTGCGACTGGTGCATGGCTACCGGTCGTTTTCCCGGGCGGCCGAGACGCTAAACATCAACCAGTCGACCGTTAGCTATACCATCGACCGACTGCGCCGCGCCTTTGGCGATCCGCTGTTCGTGCGCCAGGGCGGGCGCATGGTCTCGACCGAGCGCTGCGAGGAAATCGTCGCCACCTCCAGCCGGATGCTGGACGAGGTGCTGCAACTGGCCGAACCGCGCGCCTTTGACCCTGGAGAGGCAGAGGCCGAGATCACCATCTCCTGTAACTACTACGAACGCGCCACCATCCTGCCGCAACTGATGCGCAACCTGCGCCGCAGCGCGCCGGGACTGCGCATTTCGATCCTGACCTCAACCGTGGAAGGCAAGCAACATCTGGACCGCGGCGAAAGCGATCTTCTGATCGGGCCGGTACGGATCGAGGGCAGCAATTATTTCCGCCGCACGTTGCTGAGCGAACATGCGGTCATGGTGATGGCCCGCGATGCCCCGCCGGACCGCATGCCGCGCTCCGAAGCTGAATTTCTGGCCGTGCCGCAAGTGGTTGTGAACTATGGTGATTCCTGGCGGTCCCGATTTCTGATGGAAATCGCAGCGGCAGGGAAATCGCTCAACCAGGTGATGTCGATTCCCAGCCCCGCCACCCTGCCGGAGTTGCTGGAAGGCACCGATATGATCGCTACGCTGCCCTCGCGGCTGGCCGAACATTTCAAGGATAGGGTTCAGGCCGCGCCCTGCCCCTTTCCCGGGCAGTTCGAAATCGACCTGACCTGGACATCGCGCACCCATCATTCAGCGATGCACGTCTGGCTGCGCGACCAGATCGCCCGCGTCTGTTGACCCGCGCGACCTTGGGTCATCAGCGCATCCACAGACCTTCGGATTTGATGCGGTTGCGGATCGCCTGTTCACGCCGTGGCAGGTTCGCCTGATCAAACAGCGCACGCACCTTTTCGCCCCGCCCCTGATAGATCATCCGCTTCATCGGCTCGTAGGTTTTCAGCACCTTCTTGATCCAGTTCGGGGCCGATGCCTCGTGCAGGACCTTAATGACGTGATCGGTTTCGCGCGCATAGAGCAGCGGAAACAGCCGATAATGGCAGCTGGTCTGCCCATCAAGATAGCCCGAAGGCAACGCATCGCGCCCACCACCAAAGGAATGGATCACCAAAGGCAGCACGATCTGATCCAGCCAGGGATCCAGCGACTGGCCGACCAGTTCGACTGGCAGATCATCCCGGATCGAGGTGGCATATTCGGCAAAGCGCGCGCCAAACCGGCGCGGGCAAGCGCCGTAGAAGAACCCGGCGTTGAAATAAAGATAGCGCCGCCAGTATCCCTCGGGCTGCGACAGGTCGAGGCTGCTTTCGAAATCGAGCCCGAAGCGGTCATAAAGTGCCCGCCAGATCCCGGTATAGCCCGGCCCATAAAGCGTTGGCTTGGGCCAGGTCCCTTCGCAGCGCAAAGAGGCCGAGGGGCGGCTGAAATCGAACGGCACCTCGGAGAGCTCACCGGTGATCAGCGTGTCGCTGTCGAAAAACACGAATGGCTCGCCCTCGGGCAATGCCTGCAAGGCCTCGATCTTGTTGCCATAGGCATAGTTTTCCCCGAACAGCTGACTGTCAAAGGGCAGGATCTCTGCGCCAAGCCTTTCCAGCACCGACAGAACCTGCTGGCTGCGCAAAGACGGATCCTTTTTCCACAGCGGACCGGGCCGGGGCGTAGCCACGAACAGGCGGCCTGTGAACCCCGGCGAGGCATGGCGGAGCGAGGCCGCAAACAGGATCGCCTCGTATTGCAACCTGCCGTTCTGAGCGACGATTACGATGTTGAAGGGCGGCTGCTCTGCCATCTGAAACCTCTTTGCCCGCCTGCTCAAGATGGCTGTGCGGGGTGCATTTCTTCAGTATAATCCCATGCAGACAGGGTCAAAACTATTCTGCCCCGCCGGGCGTGCTGGCTCTGGACGCTGTTGCAAAGGGGGCGTCTTCGCAATGCTCTGCTATGCTAAATGGCCCGTTTTGTTGAAGGCCCTCATGTTGAAGGAAAGAGTATGATGTTTACCCCCCTGTCCCGAAATCTTCTGGTTCCGCTGGCCTGTGCCCTGACACTGGGGACGCCCGCCCTGGCCGATCCGCCCTTTACCACCGCGGCAGAGGTCAAGCCGATCCTGGCAGCCACCCGCGCCAACTGGATCTCGGTCCGGGATTTCAACGGACAGGATCTGGTCTATGTCACCCACCTGTGGTCCTGGCGCTGCGGGCTGGCACGGATCCGGCTATCGATCAACGATGGCGGCCCGGAAATCTGGCCTCTGCCGACCTGCCATCTGGATCAGGCCGCCCCGAACGCCATTCATGAGGAAGACGGCCTGCCCTACCGCGCCTTTGCCCCAGGCAGCGTCGAGACGATCACGATCGAGCTTACCTATGATGATATGACGGTCGAGACCCAGACCGTGAACCGGCAAGGGCAACCGGCCAGCCCCTGAGCAGACGGGCCCCGGGCCAATGGCCCCGGATCAGGCCGACAGCAGGGTCACGCCGGGGATCTGTGCGATCTGTTCCAGATCTTCCTCATAGAGGTATGACAGGGTGTCCATCAGATCCTCGGTCCAGCCCGGCAGATCGATTTCCTCTTCAATCGCCTCGTCGATGGCATATTTGCCCAGGAAGGCGGCGATCACCCGCTGTTTATGCGCCTCGGTCATGTCCCGGTGTTCATGCAGATAGGCGCGCAGCCGTTTCATGCCTTCGGTGGACATGATCGAGGACAGCAGATCCATACCTCCCGAAATCCGCTCTTCCGAATTAAAGCCCATCATCTGCCGCAGGATCTGCGCCCAGTTCAGCGGCATATCCTCGTAACACCAGACGGTTATCGGCACATCCGGCACCGCGGTACGCAGGCGCAGCAGCAGGTTCGACCAGCGCAGGGCCACCGGGTCGCTGCTTTGCAGAACCTGATCGACACGCTGCGGACTGGCATCCGCCAGAAGGGTCGGCAACAGGCTGCCGGGATCGCGCAGCCCCATATGGATTTCCAGCTGATCTTCCGGGAACAGCCGCGCAAGCGCCCCCATACGCATTTCCGCTTCAGGGTAGAAGTTATGCCCCTCAAGCGCCTGCCGCTGCGAGCCGAAGAAATGCGGGTTGGACAGGATCACCCGGTCTGCATGTTCCTGCTCCAGGATCGAATCCCAAAGGACCTCGCCAGAGTCCGGCGCCGGAGTTCCAGTCAGAAGCGCCCCCATGCAATCCTTCAGCAGGTAACGGTACTTGCCGGGACCGGGAATAGCGACACCGCGTTTCGCCGCCGCCTCCTTGTTGTTCAAAAGTGTCTTCAGCAACCGGTCTTCTTCGGTGCCATGTGCACCCACGTGGAGGATGACCTGCATGAAATCGGGGCCTTGCTTGTGCGATGATTTAACGGGTTAAAGGCTTACTCCGCCTGCGTTCAAAGGTCAAACGAGGCGCCCCTATGCCCTGCAGGCCCGCGCGGCCAGTGGCCTGCACAAACCAGACGCAGGAATTGCACATTGCTTGCGTTTTCCATCTTGCAGGCTGCGCCCAATATCGCTAATTCCCCGGCAGCGCCCCTATAGCTCAGCTGGTAGAGCAACTGATTTGTAATCAGTAGGTCCGCGGTTCGAGTCCGTGTGGGGGCACCACTCCTTCATCTAAGATATCGTTTTACGTTAGCTTTTGGCCTGATCAAGGCGAGGCGTAGAACAAATTGGAGACCATTTCGCACAGCTATGTCTTCGTGAAGGAAGGTATCTACTACTTACCCCCGTATGCCGGTGGACCTCCGACAGCACTACTCTTCGGGAAAAATCTCCTAGTCCCTGCGGACCAGGTCCCGCGTCATCGCTCTCTCGCGGGCAAACAGGGCTGCCTGCAAACTCCACGAATTCTGGTATCGCCTCCGCACTCAGGATGCGGAACTCCCAAGCAACCACTTTCTTCGGCATAGTCTGACCCCGCAAGCTCCTCTCTCGTCGGCAGACGCCTCTGTCACGTATGATGTTCTGACGCTGTCGGAGGCGATGTTGACGTATCTGCGTCTCAAAGGTCAGCCGTGAACGGATCGTTCTCCTTGTCGGCTCGGCAGCATGGGCATCGCAGAGGGGCTATGGGTGGACCGATCACGCGCTGTGCTCTCCCCTGTCCCGCACAGCATTCAGAGCAAAAACATCTCGGCGCCGGACCGCGATCAAATGGACGCCCCATCCCGATCAGGCCGGTCTGAGCGCCGAGGTACGTGGCAGCAGTCAATGAAGCATTCACAGCTTCGTTAGTTCAGCTTTACCCTTTGTTAGACGCGTCTGCGCAATATGGGATTAATCGCATTTGCCTCAAATAAGGAAATCTAAAAGTTGGCCGAAAATCAGATGCCGCATTCGCCTCAGGACAACACCTCTCAGGCTGCGCACGGCGCAGAGAAACTTGTAGAGCTCGCAAAATCCATGCCTCTGACCGATGGGGGCCGCAGGACGTCGCAGATGCTGTCCCAGGCCCTTGCGCTTGATCCCCGGAACCACGAGGCGCAGATTTTCCAGGAACGGCTGCACCAGATGTTCGTGCCGCGCTGGCATTTCCCGATGCTGGCGGATACGGCCCGCAACAGCGCCTATGCCAAGGCGATCGCAGCGAAGGTAAAACCGGGCGATGTGGTGCTGGACATCGGCTGCGGCGCCGGTCTAACGGCGATGCTGGCCGCGCGCGCCGGGGCGAAACACGTCTACACCTGCGAACAGCAGCCGCTGATCGCCGAGGCCGCAACTCGCGTCATCGCTGACAATGGTCTCTCTGACCGCATCACCGTGATCCCGAAATGGTCGCATGAGATCGTCATTGGTGAGGACATGCCAGAAGCGGCAGATGTGGTGATTTCGGAAATCGTCGACACGGTCCTTCTGGGGGAAGGCGCGCTGGCAACACTGACCCATGCCATGGGCGCTCTGGCCAAGCCCGAGGCGCGCGCCATCCCGGAACGCGGTACCCTGGTGGCGCAAGCCGTGGAAAGCGATCAGTTGCTTGATCTGTGGCGCCCGCAACGGGCGGAAGGCTTTGATCTCAGTGCCTTTCACCACTTTGCCCGCGTTGCGCAGATCACCCCGAACGATTTCGCGGCCTGCAACCTGCGCCCGCTGGGGCCAACGACGGAGCTGTTCCACTTCGATTTCACCCGGCCCAGCCTCAAACCGGCCCGCACCACGGCGGATCTGACCTGCACGGAGGCAGGCACCCTGCAGGCCGTGCTTGTCAGCTTCGAGATGGAGCTGGCTCCGGGAATCCAGGTGGACAACGGACTGGCCTCTGACGGCCATTGGGGCCGAACGGCCTATCTGCTGGATCAGCCCGCCAAGGCCTGGCCGGGGCTGCAGTTTGCCGTGACCGCCCAGCACGATTCCGCACAGCTGAGCCTGTCGGTCCATGAGGACGAGCTGCGCACAAAAGTAGCCGATCAGGCTGCTGTCTGGATGCACCCGGCCTGGAACCTGCGCCCCGCACCGCAGGCGGATGCCGCTCTTGCCGCCGATGCCGCCCCGATCTGGGGGCAGACCCCTCCCACAGGTATCGAGCATCAGGGCCCCTCTTTCCACTAGGCCCGCTTCTCACGAAGAATGCCCCCATGCAGCGCCGCGCCCCCCGCCCGGCGCTGCATTCACTTGGGCCGCATGTGTTTTGGAGCCAATGTCAGAGGCGCCATCCCCTTCTCACGACGGCCTCCCCGGCACAGGCTAGGAATAACTCACAGGCCAGGAATAATTTCCCACGACCTGCGCGGGTTGCAGGTAGCCTGTCCCGATTTCACCGGTTTGCGTTGTGTGGGCGCCCGTGCTGCCCTACACCTGTGGCAAGTCACGATTTCAGGGAGAGAGACATATGACCGATGCCCCCAGCTACGGCTTTGATACATTGCAAATTCATGCCGGTGCACGACCCGATCCGGCCACTGGCGCCCGCCAGACCCCGATTTACCAGACCACCTCTTACGTCTTTCGCGACGCGGACCATGCGGCCGCTTTGTTCAACCTGCAAGAAGTCGGTTATATCTATTCGCGCCTGACCAATCCAACGGTTGCGGTGCTGCAAGAACGTCTGGCGACGCTTGAAGGCGGCGTCGGCGCGGTTTGCTGCTCTTCCGGCCATGCGGCGCAAATCCTGGCCCTGTTCCCGCTGATGGCGCCGGGCTGCAACGTGGTTGCCTCGACCCGGCTTTATGGCGGAACCGTCACCCAGTTCAGCCAGACAATCAAACGCTTTGGCTGGTCGGCGACCTTCGTCGACACCGACGATCTGGACGCCGTGCGAGATGCCATTGATGAGAACACCCGCGCGGTGTTCTGCGAATCCATCGCCAACCCGGGCGGCTATGTCACCGACATCCGCGCCCTGGCCGATGTGGCCGATGCTGCGGGGGTGCCGCTGATCGTCGACAACACCACCGCCACGCCATACCTGTGCAACCCGATTGCCCAGGGTGCCGCGCTGGTGGTGCATTCCACTACCAAATACCTCACCGGCAACGGCACAGTCACCGGCGGCGCGGTGATCGATTCCGGCAATTTCGACTGGTCCGCCTCGGACAAGTTCCCGTCCCTGTCGGCACCGGAACCGGCCTATCACGGGCTGAAGTTCCACGAGACCTTCGGCTCGCTCGCCTTCACCTTCCACGGCATCGCCATCGGGCTGCGCGATCTGGGCATGACGATGAACCCGCAGGCGGCGCATTACACGCTGATGGGCATCGAAACCCTGTCCCTGCGCATGCAGCGCCATTGTGACAATGCCATCAAGGTTGCCAGCTGGCTGGAGCAGGATGATCGCGTTGATTACGTAACCTATGCCGGCCTGCCCTCTTCGCCCTATTACGAACGGGCGCTGGCCTGCTACCCCAAGGGCACCAGCGGCTTGTTCACCTTCGCAGTGAAAGGCGGCTATGAGGCCTGTATCAAGCTGGTTGATGCGCTGGATATCTTCAGCCATGTGGCCAATCTCGGCGACACCCGCTCGCTGATCATCCACTCGGCCTCGACCACCCACCGCCAGCTGACACCCGAGCAGCAGGAAGCGGCCGGTGCAGGCCCCAACGTAGTGCGCATTTCCATCGGCATCGAAGATCCCGATGATCTGATCGCTGATCTGGATCAGGCCCTGACCAAAGCCTGCGGTTGATCCCGCGCCGCAGTTTGCAAACACAACAAAGGCCGGGCAAATCGCCCGGCCTTTTCATGTCTGGCACGTACTTTGTACGCTACCAATGTTATTCCAAACCCGGCACCCGCAGGTCAAAGACCACCGAGACGCTGTGTTCAAAACCAAGGCTTCCGGCCTCGACCGGCATCGACGATGAGCGGGCCATTTCCATCATCTTCATCGGACGCGGACCGCCACTGCCGCCATGTTCTGTGATCGAGCGTACCGGCCCCAGCTCCATCTCAGCCGCCTCGGCCAGTTGCCGCGCCTTGCGGATGGCATCGCGCACCGCATCGCCCCGGATCTGGTCAATGACCGCCGCGGAATCCGCAACGCCAAAGCTCAAGCCTCTGAAATTATTGGCTCCGGCGGCCAGTACCCGGTCCAGAACCGGTCCCAGATTATCCAGCTCCCGCACCCGGACCGCCAGCGTATTGCTGGCAACAAACCCGGTGATCTCGCGCTGTTCCCGGCCATCGGATGTGCGCCGGGCACTCCAGACCGGATCAATCGAAATCGATTGGGTCTGCATGTCCTCTGCGGCAATGCCCGCCTCACGCAGCCCGGCAATCACCGCCGTCATGTCCTCCGACACCTGACGCATGGCTATAGCCGCCTCTTCCGCCTCGGCGGTGACGCCCAAAGTGATGGTGGCCCGGTCCGGCGCAACCTCGGTGTGTGCCTCTCCGGTGACCACGATCTGGCGCGGGCCCGCTGCCTCCGCCAGCACCGCCCCGGTGGAGCAGGTCCAGATCATCAATGATGCAAGTATCGCCTTCGTCTTCATCTCAGCGTCTCCTGTGTTGTGCCCCAAGATGGGAGCGTTTCCTTGCCACAGACAAGGGCTCTTCCCGTCTTTTCCTTTTCCTCGGCGAACTCCTGCTTTAAGGTCTGCCCGCAAGGCCAGACGGGCACTTAGCGGTCCGGGCACATGGAATTTGGATGGTTTGACCGCACTATGAAACCGGGGTTTGCTCTCTCTCTGTCTTCGGAAGGCATTGCCTTTCTGCGCCGCGCCGCCGGCGGCTGGCGCAATATTGGCAAGGTGCCGCTGAGCCACCCGGATCTGCCTCGGGCATTGGCCGATCTGCGCATAGCCGGGGAGGCGCTGGCGGAGGGCGGCTCCACCTGTTGCAAGGTGGTGATTCCGAACGATCAGATCCGTTATCTGACCGTTGAAACCGGTACTGCCGACGCTCCCACCCGGCGCGAGATGGCGAAAAAGGCGCTAGAAGGCGCCACGCCCTACGCTGTGGCGGATCTGTCCTTTGATATCTCCGAAGACGGGCCGCTGACCCATGTGGCAGCCGTCGCCCGCGAAACCCTGGAAGAGGCCGAAGGCTTCGCGCTGGAACACGGGTTCATCCCGGCCAGTTTCGTAGCCGTACCCGGCGACATGGATTTTCTCGGGGAGCCGTTCTTTGGCGCCTCCACCGCGATCGGAGACGCCCCGATTGAGCCGGATGGCATCGCGGTTGTCGACATCGGGCCGGTCATGCCGCGGGCGCCCAAAGCCGCCGAAAAGAGCGCGCCGCAGGCCAAGAAGATTAGCGAGCCTGCCGGAAAAGAAACCGAGGCCCCCGCCGAGGCGACCCCAGTTCTCGCCGACGAAGCAGCGCCTGCAGCAGGCGCGCCGGATGAATCTCAGGAACCGGCCCCGGAGACCGCTGAGGAAAATCCAGCCGCAAAACCGGGTGTCCCTGACCAAGGCGCCGACAAAGACGCTGTTTCCGTTGCTGATACGCAGGCGGAAACGCCCGATGATGGCAAGACCGAGGCCCAGCCTCTACGCCCTGAGGACAAGACTGCCGGGGATAAGTCCCCGCGGATCGAAATCTCTGCGAAGGCTGGCGCCGAGGGCGCAGCAGAGGAAGAACCCGGCGAAGATCAGGGACCGGCCATGGGTTTCAGCACCCGGCGCCGGAAGGCAGACAGCGGCGCTGCGGCCCCTGCCCTCGCTGGCGCCACCCGCGCAGCACCGACGCCGGTGGCCGATCACAAGATCACCGCTCAGAAAGGGGGTCAGGGACCGCAGAAAACCGGTACCCCCGAGGGGCCTGCCGCTCCGGTCTCTAAGAAACAGCCCGACTCTGCCAGCGCGGCGCCCGCAACCCCGATCACGCCACCGCCAGGCCAGCCGCAAAGCGGCAAAAGCGAGAGCGCAGTTCCGGGGTTGCTGGCCCGCCTGCTGGGAAAGAAAGCCGGATCCGGAAAACCGGCACCAAGCCGCGCCCCGGCAAAACCGCGCAACATGGGACTGGTCCTGACGGTCCTCTTGGTGGTTTTCATGGTGACCGTCGCCGCGCTCGCCTTTGTGTCCCCGGGCGGATTGTTTGGCCGGTTCTCGGATCAGCCCGCTGCCGAGGATACCCCCCTGCGGGGCAGCAAGCCGGAACCGGCAGCGGAACCAGAGGCACCGCAGCCAGGCGATGCAACTCCGGCAGAAACCACAGTGCCAGAGATCCCGGACGAAGCACCTTCTGTGCCGCTGGCCTCCGCGGAACCTGCTGAAACCACACCTGCAGATCTAATGACGGCAGACACCGAAGACCGGCCCATTGCGCCGCAGGTCAGCGCCCTGCCGGACCAGCCGGACCCGGGTGTGACCTTCCTTCCCGACACCGAGGACACCCCCGGTACTGCAGACGCGCAGAATCAAGCCGATATCGAGACCGCACGGCTTGACCCCGAAGCCATCGCCGATGGTGTGCTGGATGACACCGCGACCGAAACAGAACCTGAAGCTCTCAGCGCCGAAGACCGCGCCTTGGAGCAGGCCGCGCAATATGCCGCCACCGGCATCTGGCAGGCGGTGCCCGAAATCGCGCAGGTCCCGGCGGTGGTGGATCTGGACGGTATCTATGTGGCCTCGATCGACGATACCGACCTGTCGCAGGACGCCGTCGCCCTGCCACCGCAACCGGATGCGAGCACCGATGACGCCCCGGATGTCGTCAGCTCTCCCGCTGCCGCAGGCAGTGCCATCGCGCTGGACCGGCGCGGGCTCGTCGAAGCCACGCCCGAAGGCACCGTGAACCCTGACGGCGTGATGGTTTTCCTGGGCCGCCCGCCGGTCGTGCCACCGCCTACACCGGAACGTATCGACCCCGCCGTGGCCGAGGCGGCAGCAGCCGCAGAGGCCGAAGCGGCCCGGCTTGAAGCCCTGTCGCAACTGCGCCCGCGTGCCCGGCCTGCCGACCTCACCGAACAGGTGGAACGGGCACAGCTGGGCGGGCGCAGCCGCGCCGAACTGGCCAGCCTGCGCCCGCGCATCCGCCCGGCCTCACTGAAGACCGAAGAACAGGAAAGCCAGCCCGCCACCGCGCTGGCTGTTGCCACCTCTGTCACCCCGCGGGCGCGGCCGACGAATTTCTCCAACATTGTTGACCGAGCTCAGCGCAGCACAACAGCCGTGGCCACCGCCGCAGCCGTGCCTGCCACCGTTACCCCGCGCCTGCCCAGCTCGGCCTCGGTGTCGCGGCAGGCCACCATCACCAATGCGATCAACCTGCGCCGCCTGAACCTGATCGGCGTCTATGGCACCTCTGCCGACCGTCGCGCACTGGTGCGCCTGCCGAGTGGCCGCTATCGCAAGGTCCAAGTCGGCGACCGTTTGGATGGTGGCCGTGTCGTCGCCATCGGCGATGCTCGGCTGCAATACCAGAAAAGCGGCCGCAACCACACGCTGGAAATGCCCGAGTAATACTGACCTGCAGCCGGTTCTTTCCGCCGTTCCTCCCTGCCCCCCACAAACTCCTCACGAAGGCATGCAAGAGCAAGTGTTGCGCTGACCACCTGGCATCATGTCCTCTACCGCACATTCACATGCGCTACCGACATGAAAAAACCGGCTCCCAAACAGGAGCCGGTCCAATCACTCTTTACACAATCAGACCAGACCGCGAGACCGCCAAAGGCAGCCCCGGATCCGCGCCGGATTACTCGGCGGCCTGGATTTCACCGTTGTTGATCTGCTCCTGCTCGATGGATTCAAACAGCGCCTTGAAGTTGCCCTCGCCAAAGCCATCGTCGCCTTTGCGCTGGATGAATTCGAAGAAGATCGGGCCGATCACAGTCTTGGAGAAGATCTGCAGCAGGATCTTGGTCTCACCGCCATCCACGACGCCTTCGCCGTCGATCAGGATACCGTGTTTCTTCATGCGCTCGATCGGTTCTTCGTGGCCCACGACGCGGTCATGGCTGAGGTCATAGTAGGTTTCCGGCGGGGCGGGCATGAAGTTGATGCCACGCTCGGAAATCTCGTCGGTGGAGTCGTAGATGTTCTCGGTACCCACGGCGATGTGCTGGATGCCTTCGCCCTTGTACTTTTTCAGGTAGGCGACGATCTGGCCGGTCTCGCCACGATCCTCGTTGATCGGGATGCGGATACGGCCACAGGGCGAGGTCAGCGCGCGGCTCAGAAGACCGGTGAATTTGCCTTCGATGTCGAAAAAGCGGATTTCCTTGAAGTTGAACAACTCGCCGTAGAACTTGAACCACTTGTCCATGTTGCCCTTGTAGACATTGTGGGTCAGGTGATCGAGGTAATAGAACCCCACGCCGCGCGGCTTGGATTGTTTCAGCCACTCGAATTCCTCGTTGTAGGGCGAGGTCTCATAGTACTGGTCGATGAAGTAGATCAGCGAGCCGCCGATGCCCTTGATCGCGGGCACATTCATGGTCTTGTCATCGCCTTCATAAGGCTCGGCGCCCTTGGCAACAGCGTGATCAAATGCCTTTTGCGCATCCACAACACGCCAGCCCATCGAAGGGGCGCAGGGGCCGTGCTCTTCGACGAACTTCTCGGCAAAGCTGCCCTTTTCAGCGTTCAGGATATAGGTGATATCGCCCTGCTGCCACAGCTCGACACCCGGCTTGGTCTTGTGGCGGCCCACCAGCTCGTAGCCCATCTTGGTGAAAAGGTCGCGCAGCTCCTGCGGCTCCGGACTGGCGAATTCGACGAATTCAAAACCATCGGTGCCTGCGGGGTTCTCTTCGCTGATGACGGATTTCGGGGCATTGTGCGGGAACGGACCCATGGGTGCTCCTCCTGATTGCGCGTTTCAATTCTGCTATAAAGATAGCGCGTTCGATACGCAGTGTTTGCGCATTAATTGGCCTCCTGATAGGATTTCATGCGCACTTACCGCATACTTTCCAGTCTTTTCGGGAATACCACGCATATGCTCGATTCTACCGACACCCGCCTTCTGGCCGCGTTGCAGAAGAACGCCCACCTCACGGCGCAGGAGCTGGGGGAGCTTTTGAACCTGTCACCCAGTCAGGCCGGACGGCGGCGGCAAAGGCTGGAGGCCGAAGGGTATATCCAGGGTTACGCGGCGCGGCTGGATGCGGCGAAACTGGGGCTGGCGGTGCAAGGATTTGTACAGGTGCATCTGGGCAGCCATGGCCCTGAACAATCGGCCAGCTTTGCCCGGCTGGTCAGCACCCGAGCCGAAATCACTTCAGCCTGGACCATGACCGGCGAGGCCGACTACCTGCTGAGGGTCTATTGCCGCGACCTTGAGGCGCTGAACACGCTGATCCACGATGTTCTGCTGACACACCCAGCCGTTGCGCGGGTGCAAAGCCAGATCGTAATGGCGCAGTTAAAACGCGATGCGCCCCTGCCGACTTAACGATACGGGAAGATTCTCACGCTAAAGATGCATTGCGCATGCCTAAAGCTGGGAACACCTAATGTCATTTGTCGACCGCCGTATTGAAACCCGCCCGTCCAGCGGAGAAGCCCCGTTCAAATTGAACGAAGTGTTTTTCTCTCGCACCGATAAGCGCGGAGTTATTGAGGCCGGAAACTATATTTTCCGGCGGGTTGCCGATTACGATTGGCCTGAACTGATCGGCGCACCGCACAAGGTGATCCGCCACCCGGATATGCCACGTGGCGTGTTCAAGCTGTTCTGGGACACCATCAAGGCCGACAAAACCATCGGCGCTTATGTCAAGAACCTGGCCAAGGACGGCCTGTACTATTGGGTCTTCGCCGTCGTGGTGCCCCACAAGGATGGCTATCTCTCCGCCCGGATCAAGCCGACCAGCCCGGTCTTTGAGGAGGTGCAGACCATCTACGAGACGATGCGCCTGGCGGAAGAGCAGGAAGGCCTCTCCCCCGACGAAAGCGCCGAAATCATGATGGAATGGGTGCGCAGCAAAGGGTTTGAAGACTACGATCAATTCGCAGCCCATGCTCTGTGCGAGGAATTCAAGGCCCGCGATGCGGCCCTCGGGAACCCGGTGGACGAAACGCTGCTGGCGCTTGCCCGAATGCTCGACAACGCCCAGGTCCTTGTTGATCAGACCGAAGGTCTGGTCAAGGATTTCGACGCTATGCACACGATCCCCCACAATCTGCGGGTCATTGCATCGCGTATCGAACCGGCTGGCGGTCCAGTCACCGTCCTGTCCCAGAACTACGGTTCCATGTCGCGCGAGATGTCCGATTGGTTCGCCGCCCATGTGATGGGCGAAAACAGCACCTTTGCCACCATCAAATCCACCGTCAACACCAGCCTGATGGTGCAATGCATCACCCGCATGCTGCAGGAGTGCGACCAACAGCTGAGCATGGAACGCCGCGCCCTGGGCGAGATCGATATGGCGCATGAACGCGCCGTTCTGAAGCAGATCGTGAATGACCAGCTGGACCGCAAACGCGTCGGCCAGGAAGACGTCAACCGCGAAGCAGACAGAATCATGCACGCCTGCCAGGTCATGCACCGCCAGTTCCTTGGCCTCAGCTCGACCCGGGTGCTGTGTAAGATCGAAAGCGCACGCCTCCCGGAATCGGGCGAAACCTTGTCGGACATCATCGACCAGCTTGGCGTCTTCCAGCGCCGGATTTCCGAGCGGCTGGAGCGGATCGAGAAACTGTCCGGCGACATCCGCATCCACGAGAAATAACACCATGCCCGGGCCTGTCGCGGAACAGGCGCAATAGGCCCGGCCTACATCCCCAAGCTGCCCTAACCCGTTGCCAAGGCGGCTGTCGCTTGCCATACCTTCGGCATGGACGCGTTTCTCTACCAAGCCTCGATTTACCTCGCCGCCGCCGTCATCGCGGTCCCAATCGCAGCGCGCTTGGGGCTCGGTTCGGTGCTGGGATACCTTGCAGCCGGCATCCTAATCGGACCAGTCTTCGGCTTTGTCGGCTCTGAAACCCAGGACCTGCAGCATTTTGCCGAATTTGGCGTCGTGATGATGCTGTTCCTGATCGGCCTGGAGCTTGAGCCGCGGGCACTCTGGGCCATGCGGCACAAGCTATTGGGTCTTGGCGGTTTGCAAGTCCTGTTCAGTACCCTGGCCCTGATGGGCGCTGCCATGGCCGCCGGGGAGCCTTGGCAGGTGAGCCTTGCAATCGGCCTCGCGCTATCGCTTTCCTCAACCGCGATCGTGCTGCAGACCCTGTCAGAAAAGGGCCTGATGCAGACCGGCGGCGGACGGGCCAGCTTCTCGGTGCTGCTGACGCAGGATATCGCCGTCATTCCGATCCTTGCTTTCCTGCCGCTGCTGGCGACCACCGGTGGCCCGCAAATCGGCTCCGACGGGTCGATCCAGCGCGCCGCCGAGGCCGGTCACAACGGTGGGCATGGCTCGCTGTCTCTGGTTGAAGGCATGCCCGGCTGGGCCGTGACTCTGATCACCATTGCCGCTGTTGCCTTTATCATCCTGGCCGGGATCTATCTGACCCGCCCGCTGTTCCGCTTTATTCATGCCTCCAACCTGCGGGAAATGTATACCGCGCTGGCGCTGCTGATCGTTGTCGGGATCTCCTTCCTGATGACGCTGGTCGGCCTGTCCCCGGCGCTTGGTGCCTTTCTGGCCGGTGTGGTTCTGGCCAACTCCGAGTTCCGGCACGAGCTGGAAAGCGACCTAAACCCTTTCAAAGGGCTGCTTCTGGGGTTGTTCTTCATCACCGTCGGCGCCGGGATCAACTACCGCCTGTTCCTCGCCAGCCCCGGCGATCTGATCGGCCTCGCGCTGCTGGTGATCGTCGCCAAGGGGCTGGTGCTTTATTTCGTCGGCCGCGCCTTCGGCCTGCGCCGCCGGGCGCATTGGCTGTTCACACTGGGGCTGGCGCAGGCAGGTGAATTCGGCTTCGTGCTGCTTGCCTTTTCCCGGCAGCTCAACGTTATCCCACCCGCCCTGTCGGAAAAACTGTTGCTGATCATCGCCCTGTCGATGCTGATCACGCCGCTGCTGTTCATTGCCTATGACCTGTTGTCCAAACGGTTGGGCGAGGCGCGGGTGGAGCATGCCCCGGATGAAATCGACGAGGAAGGCCCCGTGATCATTGCCGGCATCGGCCGATTTGGCCAAATCGTCAACCGGCTGGTCCGCGCCAGCGGCTTCAAGACGGTGCTGCTCGACAACGACATGGAAGCCGTTCAACTGATGCGCCGTTTCGGCGTCAAAAGCTTTCTTGGCGATCCAACCCGGCCCGAGCTACTGAAGGCCGCCGGCATTGCGAAGGCCAAGATCCTTGTGGTGGCGCTGGATGATCCGGAGAACACCGTGAAACTGGTGGACTATGTGCGGCGCAACTACCCCGATATCCACATCATCGCCCGGGCCTATGACCGGCATCACGTTTTCGATCTGTATCAGGCCGGTGCCAATGACATCGTGCGGGAAATGTTCGATAGCTCCCTGCGTGCCGGGCGTTACGTGCTGGAGCGGATTGGCCTCAGCGAATATGAGGCCGCGCAGGCCGAACAGACCTTCTATGCCCATGATCGCCTGACCATCCGCGAGCTGGCAAAGCACTGGGTGCCCGGCACTCCGGCCAGTGAAAACAAGGCCTATATCGCCCGCGCGCGCGAGTTGGAAAAGGATCTGGAGACGGCCCTCTTGGAACTGGCCGAGCAGAAGGACCAAAAGTCCTCCTGATCGCGGCCAGATCGCCCGGCTGATGGGCCATTAGCCGTCGGTAACGCCCGCCTCGGCAAAGGTCGCCATGCCGCTGTGGCAGGCGATTGCGCCCTTCAGGATCTGAATCGCCAGAGCCGCACCAGAGCCTTCGCCAAGGCGCAGTCCCAAGGTAAGCAGCGGCTCCTTGCCGAGCTTGTCCAGCAGCATCACATGCGCCGCCTCTGCACCCTTGTGACCCGCCACCGCGTGATCGAGCGCGCCCTCATGCGTTTTCAGCAGGCAGGCCGCTGCGGAACAGCAGATATAGCCATCCAGGATCACCGGAATGCGCAGCATCCGGGCCGCCGCGATGGCACCGGCCATGGCGGCAATCTCACGCCCGCCAAGACATGCCAGCGCATCCAGACCATCCTTGATCTGGGGACCATGCAGGGCGACGCCCTCGGCCACCACCCGGCTCTTGTTGGCCAGCCCGGCATCATCGACGCCGGTGCCACGCCCGGTCCAGCCGGCTGCAGCGCCGCCGAACAACGCGCAGGACAGGGCCGCCGCGGCGGTGGTGTTGCCGATGCCCATTTCGCCCACCACCAGCAGATCCGCCGTGGGGTCCACCGCCTCCCAACCCGCCTGCAAGGCGCTGAGCAGCTCAGCCTCGCTCATCGCGGGGGCCTTGGTGAAATCCTGCGTTGGCCGGTCAAGGTCCAGCGCATGCACATCCATGCGCGCGCCGGCGAATTCTGCGAGCTGATTGATCGCCGCCCCGCCATGTTCGAAATTCAGAACCATCTGGGCGGTCACCTCGGCCGGAAAGGCAGACACACCCTGCGCCGTCACGCCGTGATTACCGGCAAAGACGATCACCTGCGGCGCGGTTATGGCCGGTCGGTCGCTGCCGCGCCAGCCCGCATACCAGATCGCAAGGTCCTCCAGCCGACCCAGTGCCCCGGGTGGTTTGGTCAGCTGCCCATTGCGCGCTTCGGCGCCCTGCGTTGCGGAGGCATCTGCTGCCGGTGCCGCACCAAGCTGGGCACGAAAGTCATCAAGAGAAGATATCTGGGGCAGCATGGATCAGCCTCGTTGCATAGGGTTACGGTACGCGGGTAAAGCGGTTGGGCACCTGTTTAACCGCTCGCCCCCCCGCTGCAAGTCCCGCAAGAGGCCCGCAAATGCGAAAAACCGACATCCGCGCAGCCGACATTCCCCTGGCGCTGGTTCTGCTGACCCGCCTGCCCCTGCCGCACCTGTCGGCAGAGACGTTCAAACGGCAATCGGCAGCGGTCTGGGCCTTTCCGCTGGCGGGCGTCACCGTCGCCTTGCCCGCCACGATTGCGGCCAGCCTGGCCCTCACGCTTGGCCTGCCGCCGTTGGTTGCCGCCGGGCTAGCGCTGGCAATGCAGATCCTGCTCACCGGCGCCATGCACGAGGATGGCCTAGCCGACACCGCCGATGGGCTGTGGGGCGGGTTCGAGCAGGCGCGTCGGCTGGAGATCATGAAGGACAGCCAGATCGGCACCTATGGGGTGCTGGCGCTGATCCTCGGGCTGGGGCTGCGCTGGGTGGCGATGGCCGCCCTTTTGGAGACCGCAGGCCCCTGGCCGCTGCTGGCGCTGGCCATGCTCAGCCGGGCTGCCATGCCGGTTCTGATGTACGCCCTGCCCCATGCGCGCGCCGATGGCCTGTCCCGCTGCGTCGGGCGCCCCCGCGCCCTGCCCGTTTTGCTGGGCGGGGTTCTGGCACTGGGTCAGGCGCTGCCATTCATCGCCTTGTCGCAGCTCTTGGCCGTGGCCGTGATCATGGCGCTGGTCACGGCAGGTCTTGGCGCGCTGTCGCGGGCCAAGATCGGCGGTCAGACCGGCGATATTCTGGGCGCGACCCAGCAACTGTGTGAGCTTACCGGCCTGCTGGTCTTGCTGGCGCTCTGAGGAGTCACTCGACGCCAGTGGTCAGGATCTTCAGCTGTTCGCCGCAATGCTTGCAATGGACCGCGTCGATATCGTGCCGCGTCAGGCCACAGGTAGGACAGGTATAACGCACCTTCTGCGGCTGAAAGATCGCCTGCGCCAGCCGCACGAACAGCGCCACCCCCACCACCATGACAAAAACCGAAAACATCTTGCCCGCCGGAGAGGCCATGGTGATATCGCCAAACCCGGTGGTGGTCAGCGTCGCAACGGTGAAATAGAGCGCATCCACATAGGGCGACTGGGTCTGGGTCTCATCGATAAAGAAGATCAGCACCGCCATGGCGGTGGCAAAGATGAAAACGAAGAGGTTGATCCCGGCCAGAAGCGCATCCTCGTTACGGCGGAAGAATTCGCTGTCGCGGCGCAGGTCGCGGAGCAGATGGTAGGAATGGATAAGCCGCAGCGCCCGCAGGATCCGCAAAAAAGCCAGGCTGCCGGAGAACAACGGATCCAGCAGCAGGGTCACGATCACCGTCACATCGGCCAGCGTATAGATCTGCCACAGGAAGGCCTTGCGGTTACGGGCGATCCACAGCCGCGCCGCCAGATCCAGCCCGATGATAACGCCGAGCAGCTGGCTGATCGCGATCAACATCGGGCCATGATCGACATGCGCCGTGGCAATGAAGAACAGGATCGACAGCCCATCAAAGATAATGATGCCATAGCGGAACCGCACCGCACCGGGCGAGGCGCCCTCGTAAAGGGTGTTGATGCGTTTCTTCAGGTTCTGCATGCCCGCTGTGCCCCTGCTCTGCCCCAATCCTGGCTCAACAGAACATCCGGAAAAACAAAGGGCCGCGCAACCCGGCGCGGCCCTTTGTTTTTGCATGTGTCTTTCGGTGTCCGGCTGTTTCCGGCAGCCTCAGGCCGCAGCAGCGCGTGAGGTCAGAACCTCATCCACCTGTTTGGCAGCCGAGATTTCGTCACCATCGGCAACGGCAGCCACTTCGCGGGTCAGACGCTCCAGCGCCGCCTCGTACAGCTGACGCTCGGAATAGCTTTGCTCGCGCTGATCGTCGGTGCGGTGCAGGTCGCGGACCACTTCGGCGATGGCGATCAGATCGCCGGAGTTGATCTTCTGTTCGTATTCCTGCGCGCGGCGGGACCACATGGCCCGCTTGACCTTGGCCTTGCCCTTGAGGGTCTTCATGGCCTGGTTGATCACATCGGGAGAGCTGAGCGAGCGCATGCCCACTTCGACCGCCTTGTTGGTCGGCACCCGCAGGGTCATCTTGTCCTTTTCAAAGGTGATTACGAAAAGCTCCAGCGCAAAGCCGGCCACTTCCTGCTCCTCGATCGAGATGATCTGGCCGACACCATGCGCCGGGTAAACCACATACTCATTGGGGCGGAATTCGAGCTTCTTCGATTTTGTCATACAGGTCTTTCCTCGCAATAAGCCGGATGCATGTTCCGGCACGACAACGACAAAGAGTGGTCACCGGGTCACTTGCAGTGATCCGCGCGCCACGCGATAGTCGCAGAAAATATGCCCGTAGAGTGTGAATAGGCATTCAAACAGTCGGGCAACATCTCGTGTTCTGTTCATCTCGGAGAGAGATAATACCACAAAATCGGGGTATTCGGAAGTCACCCTTACAACGCCGGGCAAACACCTGCGTGTTATAGGCGATTCGGACCTGATCCATGCGTTTCACACTCTGCCACACCCAAATGAGGCAAAAGCCCGCGAATCGCGTGAAAACCAGAGGATCAACTGGCAGAGCTTGGCTGCTCAGCCACCCTCGCCAGGAGCTTCGGAGAAGTATTTCTCCATCTTGCCCTCTTCACCGTCGCGGTCTTCTGCGCCGGGCATCGGGTCTTTCTTGGAGACGATCACCGGCCACATCTCGGAATACTTGCGGTTGAACTCAACCCATTTGTCCATGTCCGGCTCGGTATCCGGGCGGATCGCGTCGGCGGGGCATTCTGGTTCACAGACACCGCAGTCAATGCATTCATCCGGGTGGATGACTAGCGTGTTCTCGCCTTCGTAGAAACAGTCTACAGGGCAGACCTCAACACAATCGGTGTATTTGCAGGCGATGCAGTTTTCCGTAACGACATAGGTCATAGTGCCAGGTCCCGTTTTCTGTTTGGCGTCTAGCTAATCCAGAGCGGCGCCATCTTCAAGATGTCAATGGATGTCGCCCCTGCGGGTAAGATCAAGCGCCCTGCGAGATTTCTTATCAGGGCGGCCCTTTCCCTCAAAGCGCGGATTGGCCGGAACGCTTTCCTGTTTTTCGGTCATGTCGAAATACAGGGTTTGTGCTTCAGGCGCCGGTCCGCGCCGTTCGCCGATGGCTTCGACACGGACAACCCGAATCTGCCGCCCCTGCGGAAAGGTCAGAACGTCACCCGGGGTGACGTTCTGAGCCGGTTTCGAGATCTTGTCGGCATTTAGGCGGACGTGACCGGCGCTGACCTGTTTCGCGGCCAGACTGCGGGTTTTGAAAAACCGCGCATGCCACAGCCATTTATCGATACGGATCTTTGCCGCGCCCTCCTGCATGGCCGGATCAGTCGCCCTGTTTCAGCCCCATCAGCGCCGCGGCGAAGGGGTTGTCGGGATCGATCTTCTTTTCCTTCTTCGGCGGGCGGGCCGAATAGGTCTTACCGCCCTGCTGCTGAGGACGTCCGCCTTTCTTGCCACCGGGTTTGCCGCCACCAGCGCCGCCTTTGGCACCGCGGGGTTTGCCCTTGCCGCCACCGGCATTGCCACGGGTGTCCTGGCCTTGCTGGCCACGGCGCTGACCGCGGTTGCCGCCCTGACGGGCACGACCGCCCCAAGTGAAAGTATAGAAGACCTCGACTTCAGGCGCCTCGACAGAGGTATCTGCCGCTTCGCCCACCGGGGTTTCATTCTCGGCGACCTCAGGCACGGGTTCTTCCGCTGCAGCATCCGAACCGGTTTCAGCAATCGGCGCCACACCTTCGTCGGCAATGGCGGCGGCTTCAGGCACCACATCTGCGGCAGGCGCAGCGCCCTCACCCGCAGGCGCAGCGGCCGGGGTATTTTCCGCCTCCGCCGCGGCATCCATGACAGGCTGACCTGCCGCGGGCGTGCCGGTTTCAGCGACAACTGCATCCGCCGGTTTGACCTTTTCGCGTTCGCCCTTTTCGGCGCGATAGCCAAGGCCCTGCATCAGGTCCGCGAATTGCTCCAGCGTCATGCCGGTGATCGACAGCATGTCGGGCTTGGCTTCGAAACCACCGCGGCTGTCTTCGGCGCGCAGCATGTCGGCCAGCCGTTCCAGCATATCGATGCGGATCATCCGCTCACCCGCTTCGCGGTAGCCGGACATGGTGTCATAGCCCTGCGGTGCGTCTTTCAGCGCGGGCACGGTCACCAGACCCGGAGGCGGTGCCTCGGGGAAGTCCTGAAGCCCGTTTGCCAGCGACCACAGCACCAGACGCAGACGCGTCGGCGCCGGTTTCAGCAGCAGCGGCATGAAGATGGTGAACTGACCGAACCGCACACCGTGCTTGCGCAGCGCGCCACGGGCGTCCTGGTCCAGATCCTTGACCTCCTGCGCGACGGTGTGGCGGGGCAGCAGGCCCAGCGCCTCGACCATGCGAAAGGCGAAACCACGGGCCAGCCCGTTCAGTTCCTCGTCCTTTTGCAGGTTCAGCAGCGGTTCAAACAGCGACTGGACCTTGCGGGAGATGAAATGCTGCAGGCGGCGTTCGACCTTTTGCGCAACCTCGGTCCCGGCTGCATCGTCTACAAAGACCTGCACGCCAGGGGTCAGCGGATCGGCACCGGCGACCAATTTGCCGATGGCGCTGTCGCCCCACATGAGGCCACCCTGTTCGGTAAAATCAATTTCGGTATCGGGCGCATTGTAGAACCGGTCTGCCCGCAGATGAAAATGCGGAGCGAGCGCCTGCAAAGACGCGGATTTCAACGCCTTCGCTTCAGCACCTTCTGCGCCCTTGTCAGGCGAGAACCGGAACCCTTCGAGCCGTCCGACGAATTCGCCTTCGACGGTCACTTCACCCTTGTCATTCACTTCGGCCAAAAGGGCCTCCTTCTGCTTGAGCCGGCGCAAGAGCACGGATGTGCGCCGGTCCACAAATTTTTCAGTCAGACGTTCGTGCAATGCGTCCGACAACCTGTCTTCTACAGCGCGAGTCTCATTCCGCCAATGGATTTCGTCACGCAGCCAGCCTTTCCTTTGTGCCACATAGGTCCATGTGCGGATAAATGCCAACCGTTTGGACAAGGCATCGATATTTCCGTCCGTCCGGTCGATCCGCTTGATCTGTCGGGCCAGCCAATCGTCGGGCACGACGCCGCCGCCATGCAGGTGATTGAAGATCCCCCGCAACAGCGACGCATGTTCGGCATGGCTTATACCACGGAAATCGGGAATCCGGCAGACATCCCACAACAGCCGCACGGAAGGCGCATTGGTGGTCCGGGCCAAAATATCGGGATCCTGCGACAATGCTTTCAGCGCGCCAAGGTCATCGGCCTCGCGCGCCTTCATCAGGAATTCATCCTGCGGTGCCGCCTCTAGCGAGCGGATCAACGCCTCGACAGTACCGAATTGCAGCGCGGAGGAGCGCCAGTTCAGCTTTTTCAGCGGCGTGAAACGGTGCTCCATGATCGCCTGCGCCGTGCCTTCATCCAGCGGGCGGGCATCGCCGGTCACCCCGAAGGAACCGTGGCTCATGCCGCGCCCGGCGCGGCCTGCGATCTGGGCCAGCTCGTTTGCTGCCAGCGGCCGCATGCGGCGGCCATCGAATTTTGATGTCGAGGCAAAGGCGACATGGTCGATATCAAGGTTCAGCCCCATGCCGATGGCATCGGTGGCCACCAGATAGTCGACCTCACCATTCTGATAGAGCGCCACCTGCGCGTTACGGGTGCGCGGGCTGAGCGCCCCCATCACCACCGCGGCGCCCCCCTTCTGGCGGCGGATCAGTTCGGCGATGGCATAAACGTTATCGACCGAGAAGCCGACAATAGCGGTGCGCGGCGGCATCCGGCTGATTTTCTTCGATCCGGCATAAACCAGATCGGACATCCGTTCCCGGCGCACGAATTCCACACCCGGCACCAGCGCTTGAATCGGCCCGCGCATGGTATCGGCACCCAGAAACAGCGTCTCATGGGTGCCCCGCGCCCGCAGCAGCCGGTCGGTAAAGACATGGCCTCGTTCCGGATCGGCGCAAAGCTGGATTTCGTCGATGGCGAGGAAGTCACACCCCATCCCCTCTGGCATCGCCTCAACGGTGCAAATCCAGTATTGCGCGCGTGGCGGCACGATCAGCTCTTCACCGGTCAGCAGCGCCACCACCGACGGGCCGCGCGCCGCGACGATCTTGTCATAGACCTCGCGCGCAAGCAGCCGCAGCGGGAATCCCATGATCCCCGTCCGATACCCCAGCATCCTGTCGATTGCGTAATGGGTTTTGCCGGTGTTGGTCGGTCCCAGGACCGCCGTCACCCGTGATGCGTTTGCCATAGCACCGCCCCTGCCCCGGTCGGGGCCTAGAGTTCCTTGCCCTCGACCAAGGGCGCCAATCGGTCGAGCGCCTTGGTTACTTCCTGATGCGTCGGATGTATAGCCTTGGCGCGCAAATAGGCGGCATAGGCATTCTGGGGGTCGCGGAACTGTTCAAAGATGGTGCCCAGCGCGTAGATCGCGTCGTAATTATTGGGGTTCAGCGCCAGGGCATGCTCCAGATCCGCCACCGAGGGACCATAAAGGCCGATGACGAAATAGGCGCGCGCCCGCTCATACCAGCCACGCGCGAATCCCGGCGCGTGATCGGTCAGCGCGGTCAGATGCTCGATTGCCTCTTGCGTGTCGCCCCGCTCCAGCGCCCGGACGCCGCGCGTCAGCAGCAGATCCATCGCAGGCGAGCCGCTTTTGCGCCACAGCGCCTGCAGCTCACGATCGATGGCAGCGGCATCGGTGGGATCCGCCACCGACAGCTCTGCCAGTAGCGTCGCCTCATCCGGGGCACCGGTTCCGACCTGTGCCAGAACCGCCGAAGGCAGGGAAAACGTGACTGTCAGCGCCGTTGCCGCCACGATAGCTTTGAGGTTCGGAACATTTGCAACCATGATGACCCTCAGTGTAACCCCGTGCATCGCATTTTCCAGTGCCGTAGACGAAAGCTTCACATAAAAGTGCGATGCCCCTGCAAATGAGCGAGGAAGACCCGATGAGCGACACCCTGACACAAGCCGCCGCAGCCCTGAATGAAAAACTAGATGCCGCCGGTTTTGACGGCAGCGCCAAGTTCCAGATCGAAGACATGGGCGCGATCGTGCTGGACAGCGACGGTGCACGGATCAGCGACGAAGAAACCGATGTCACCATGTCCGCCGATGCCGAAACCTTTGAGGCGATCCTGTCCGGTGAACTTAACCCCACCAGCGCCTTCATGACCGGCAAGCTGAGCGTTGACGGCGACATGGGCACTGCGATGAAACTGGCCTCGGCCCTCGCCTGACCACACCGACCTGAATGATGGAGACCCGCCCTATGGATCTGACCCCTGCCCCGTATTTTCGCGATATCGCCGATGGTCCGGAAGGGGGAGAAGCCCATTGGGTGACCACCAAAGATGGCCTGCGCATCCGCGTGGGCCATTGGCTGCCCGACGGTCTGCCGCGCGAGGCGATCAAGGGCACGGTGCTGATCTTTCCCGGACGCACCGAATATATCGAAAAATACGGCCCTGCAGCCATCGACCTGGGTCGGCGCGGCTTTGCGACGCTGGCCGTGGATTGGCGCGGACAGGGGCTGGCCGACCGGATGCTGGACGACCGGCGTCTTGGCCATGTTCAGCATTTCCCCGACTTTCAGCAGGACGTCGCCGCCGTGGTGCAACTGGCGCAGCAGCTTGACCTGCCGAAGCCCTGGTTCCTGCTGGCTCACTCCATGGGCGGCGCCATCGGGCTGCGTGCCCTGATCGAAGGGTTGCCGGTCAAGGCCTGCGCCTTCACCGGGCCAATGTGGGGGATCCAGATCCCCGCCGCCATGCGCCCCGTCGCACGCATCTTAGGCGCTTTGGCGCCACATCTGGGTTTCAGCGCAATGCGCGCGCCCACCACGACCAAGGGGCATTACGTGCAATCCGCCCCCTACGAAGGCAACACTCTGACCAATGACGCGGATATGTACCGGTTCATGCAGGAACAGCTGGAGGCCCAGCCGGATCTGACACTGGGCGGGCCAACCGTACATTGGCTGAGCGAAGGACTGCAGGAATGCGCCGCCCTGGCCCAGCGCCCCTCTCCGGCGCTACCCTGCATCACCTTCCTCGGCAGCGACGAGCAGATCGTAAATACTGACGCCATCAAGGACCGCATGCAGCGCTGGCCCGGCGGCGAGCTGGATCTGGTTCAGGGCGCCCAGCACGAGGTGGTGATGGAAGGTCCAGCCATCCGCCAGCACACCTTTGACCGCATGTGCGCCCTCTTTGACCAATACCGGGGCTGAACGCCCCCGGCTGATGGGCGGCGCCGCTGATCGCTTGTGATCCCCCGCGCCGCTGCTTAGATGTCAATCGAATGGCACGGCGCGGCTGTGCCTCATCTTTTCACATGACGCTTCAAGGAGGCCCCATGTTTCAACTGCCTTTCCCCGTTCGTGACGCCAATGCCGGTGGAGGCTCTGACGCCTTCGGCAATCTGCCCGAATGGGATCTGACCGATCTTTACACCGCTGATGACGCCCCCGAACTGGCACGCGATCTGGATTGGCTGGAGCAGGAATGCAGCGCCTTTGCCGCCGATTACGAAGGCAAGCTGGCCGATCTTGATGCGGCGGGTCTGCTGGACTGCGTTCTGCGCAACGAGAAAATCAACGCCATCGCCGGGCGCCTGATGTCCTATGCGGGACTGCGTTATTACCAGCTGACCACCGATGCAGACCGCGCCAAATTCCTGTCGGATTGCCAGGAAAAGGTCACCGTCTTCACCACGCCGCTGGTCTTCTTCACGCTGGAGATCAACCGTATCGAAGATGACA
The DNA here is from genome assembly GCF_001678945.1 of Phaeobacter gallaeciensis. Taxonomy (NCBI): domain Bacteria; kingdom Pseudomonadati; phylum Pseudomonadota; class Alphaproteobacteria; order Rhodobacterales; family Roseobacteraceae; genus Phaeobacter; species Phaeobacter gallaeciensis. The sequence continues at coordinate 3,460,734 of NZ_CP015124.1, read as the reverse complement.
AGCTGAAGGCGCTGTTTGCCGCCAATGCGGATCTCGCCCGTTATGAACCCGTCTTCCGCCGCATCCGCGCGATGAAGCCGTACCAGCTGTCGGATGAGTTGGAAAAATTCCTGCACGATCTGGGCGTGGTCGGCGACGCCTGGGAGAAGCTGTTTGACGAAACCATCGCCGGTCTGACCTTCACCGTAGACGGTGAAGAGATGAACATCGAAGGCACGCTTAACTTCCTGACCGACCAAGACCGCAGCAAACGCGAAGCCGCGGCACGCGAACTGGCGCGGGTCTTTGCCGAAAACATCAAGATCTTTGCCCGCGTCCACAACACGCAAGCCAAGGAAAAGGAAATCGTCGACCGCTGGCGCGGTATGCCCTCGGCGCAGATGGGCCGCCATCTGGCCAATGATGTCGAACCCGAAGTTGTCGAGGCCCTGCGCGAAGCCGTCGTGGCCGCCTACCCCAAGCTGTCGCACCGCTATTACGAGCTGAAGCGCAAATGGCTGGGTCTTGACCGTATGGAGATCTGGGACCGCAACGCGCCGCTGCCGATGGAAGTCTCCCGCACCGTCGGCTGGGACGAGGCCCGCGACATCGTGATGGAGGCCTATGGCGCCTTTGATCCGCGCATGGCCGAAATCGCCGATCCCTTCTTCAACAAGGGCTGGATTGACGCGGGCGTGAAACCCGGCAAGGCGCCGGGCGCCTTTGCCCACCCCACTGTCACCGATGTGCACCCCTATGTCATGCTGAACTACCTCGGCAAACCGCGCGATGTGATGACCCTCGCGCATGAGCTGGGCCATGGTGTGCATCAGGTGCTGGCCGCCGGTCAGGGCGAAATGCTCTCCTCCACCCCGCTGACCCTGGCGGAAACCGCGTCCGTGTTCGGCGAGATGCTGACCTTCCGCAAGATGCTGGAAAAGGCCAAGGACCAGAACGAGCGCCGCGTGCTGCTGGCGGGCAAGGTCGAGGACATGATCAACACGGTCGTGCGCCAGATCGCCTTTTATGATTTTGAGTGCAAACTGCACGAGGCGCGCCGCGGCGGAGAGCTGACGCCCGATGACATTAACGCGCTTTGGATGTCGGTGCAGGCCGAATCCCTGGGCGAAGCCTTTGATTTCATGGAAGGGTACGAGACCTTCTGGGCCTATATCCCGCATTTCGTGCACTCGCCCTTCTACGTCTACGCCTATGCATTCGGCGACGGGCTGGTGAACGCGCTCTACTCGGTCTACGAGGAAAACCCCGAGGGCTTCCAGGAGAAGTATTTCGACATGCTGAAAGCGGGCGGCTCAAAGCACCACAAGGAGCTTCTGGCGCCCTTCGGCCTTGATGCCTCAGACCCCAAGTTCTGGGACAAGGGCCTGTCGATGATCTCTGGCATGATCGACGAGCTGGAGGCGATGGAGGATTGATCCTTCGCGCGAAACCCTGCGCATGACCCGAGGGGTGGGCGAGAAGCGCCCTCCCCGTGGGGGCGGGTCGTGCGCTGCCCCTGCCACGCAGGGGCATGAGGGCCTCAAAACGCCCCCTCTTCCCTTACTTCAGCTGACTGTCCTTGGATCCGCGCCGGTTGATGCCGCCGCGCTGCGCTTTCGCTCCGTCGCGCTCTTCCTGACAATCGATGCACAGCTTCACACCCGGGCGGGCCAGACGGCGTTTTTCGGGAATCTCTTCTTCACAATCCGCGCAATGGGTCAGGCTTTCGCCCACGGGCTGTTGCTGCGCCTTCATCCGCGCCAGCTCATCACTGATCGAGGCGTCGATCTGCTCGCTCACCGCGCCGTCGCGCGCCCATCCACCTGCCATATCACGCCCTCCCGCGTCCTGATGCGAAGACCCGCAGCCTAGGCGCCCAGACCGCGCGGGGCAAGCCGGGCGGCTGCCCCGACGTTTTCCTTGCGCCCTGCCCTGTCCGCAGTAGCCTGCCAGCAGTTTCTTTGAGCAGATTTTGGGGAGGGTATTTCATGCGAAAACTTGCAAAATGGCTGGGACGGCTGGTGGTCCTGCTGGTCGTGGTGGTGATCGGCGTACTGATCTTTGTGCCGGGCTATATCGAAAATGGCCGCAACGTAGTGGCCGATCACGATCCCTACCCCGTCAGCGACGAGGCGGCCGAGCTGCACAAGACGCTGCTGATCGGCGATCTGCATGCCGATCCCCTGCTGTGGAAACGCGACCTCACCAAGCGTGGCAACAGGGGGCAGGTGGATATCCCCCGCCTGATCGAAGGCAACGTTGCCTTGCAGGTCTTTACCGCCGTCACAAAATCCCCCGCTGGTCAGAACTATGACCACAATGAAACCGACGCGATGGACAATATTACCCTCTTGGCAGTGGCACAGATGTGGCCCATGCGCACCTGGGGCTCGCTTTATGAGCGCGCCGTCTATCAGGCGGAAAAACTGCACGGGTTTGAAGAAAAGTCGGACGGCAAACTGCATATCATCAAATCCGAAGCCGACCTTGATGCACTGCTGGAACGCAAGCTGTCGGGCGAGGCCGTGGTCGGCGGGATCCTTGGTATCGAAGGGGCGCATCCGCTGGAAGGAAACCTCGACAACCTGCAGGGCTTGCAGGATGCCGGGTACCGGCTGGTGGCCTTGCAGCACTTTTTCGACAACGCGCTCGGCGGGTCGCTGCATGGCGCCAGCAATGCCGGACTGACCGATTTCGGACGCTCGGTTGTACAAGCCGTGGTGGACCGGGGGCTGATCCTTGATCTCGCCCATTCCAGCCCGCAAGTGGCGCGTGATGTTCTCGAGATGACTGATATTCCGCTGGTCGTCTCCCATGGTGGCATTCACAAGGCCTGCCCGGTCAAACGGAATTTCCAGGACGATCTGATGCGGGAAATCGCGGCCAAGGGCGGGGTCATCGGTATCGGCTACTGGAAGGATGCGATTTGCGATGACAGCCCTGCGGGCGTCGCCGCCGCGGTGAAGGCCGGGATCGAGGTCGTGGGAGAGGATCACGTCGCGCTGGGGTCGGATTTCGACGGCTCGGTCGAGACCACCTTCGACACCTCGGAACTTGCCGCCCTCACCCATGCCATGCTGGAGGCAGGGCTGACGCCGGAACAGATCCGCAAGGTCGCCGGGGAAAACATGCTGCGGGTGATCCGGGCCCGGCTGGACTGATCCACCGCTGCGCCGGAAAAAAACAACGTTGCATCGCGTCGCCCCCTCGCCGGGGCGGCGTTTCCCGTTCTAGCCTGCAGATCTATCTCGCGGATTCAGCCTGCCAGCGCACCCGCGGCCAAATCCCGACAAAACTAATCAAGTATTTGAATTTACACATTTTTCTTGACCCAACCTTCGCTATTGCCTATCGAGGTTTCAAGATCTGCAGCAAGCCAGAATCAAAGGCATCACGCAAAGCTAGCACTCCAGCGAGGACACCCTACCGGGTCCCAGCCAGACAGCCAGCATCGCCAGCCCCCTGATTTCCAGCCAGCCACACAACGCCAGCACTTCGCCAGCGCAGCTCGATCATCCTTGCCAGCCTTTCGCCAGCCGTTGATCAGGTCGCCCCCAAAAGGTCTTTCAGCTTGCCAGCCACCGCGCCAGCCTTTCGCTGACCGGCCTATGCTTGGACGCTACAGGCATGTACTCGTCCAAAGCCTGCGCGTTTTGCACCCAGATGCATCAGTCTACTCCCACACCGTCGCAACATTGACGGCCGCACTGAACCAAAAAGCAGACGTCCTTGACTTAGCCTGAGCAAGGCTTTTCATGTCCATCATGACCGATCTTTCAACCCAAACTCTGGATGAACTCAGCCTCGACGAGTCTGCCCGCCCCAAAGCACCGCTGGTGCCGGAAGCAACGGACGTACACCGTCACCAGGGGCGACAACTGGCAGCAATTCATCGTCATTACCTGATGGAGATAGCCCAGATCGCTGCGGTCCTGACCCGGATCGAGGCGAGGAACACCCCGCCTGAGCACCTGAAGCAGATCGTGCTTTCACTCGACATGGCTGAGAATTTCCGCGCGTTCGGATCGCTTTGCGGGCGCGAGTGCCAGGTGCTCAAGTTGCACCACGATATCGAAGGCGCTGACATGTTCCCCCGGATCGAGGCTACGGGCGGTGGAAAGTTCCGCGAAGTCATCGCCAAGTTGAAGGCAGAACACGAGGTGGTTCATGAGCTGATCATCCGCCTCGGTCGTGCAGCGCATACGCTGGCCGAAAATCCCAGCGATGCAAACTTCGCTCAGGCCGCCGCGACATTCAGAAAACTGGAAGAAGTTGTGCGTTCCCATTTTGGCTATGAGGAAACTGAACTGGCAGAGGCTATCGGGTATTATCTCGGGTCGATCTGACAGCGCCGCCAAGACGCCTCAGCAACGTCGGCATCCAATGCTATTTCGCCCGCATCCCAATCCGTGACCGAAAGAAAAAGGGCTGCCCGCAGGGCAACCCTTTTGCATTTCTTTGCCGTTCATTCGCAGCCTGTCTTCAGGCGCTGGTCAGCATGCCTTTTTCCGACGCCAAAGCACGCATCTTGTTTTGCAGCTTCTCAAACGCGCGCACCTCGATCTGGCGGATACGTTCGCGGCTGACGTCATACTGGGTGCTCAGCTCTTCCAGAGTCACCGGTTTGTCGGCAAGACGGCGCTGGGTCAGGATATCCTTTTCCCGGTCATTCAGCACATCAAGCGCCTGCGCCAGCAGTTCGCGGCGCGCTTCCAGCTCGTCCCGTGCCTCGTAATCGCCCGCCTGGTCGGCATCTTCGTCTTCCAGCCAGTCCTGCCACTGCATGGTACCCTCGCCCTCGCTGCCGACAGTGGCATTGAGCGACGCGTCGCCACCGGACATGCGGCGGTTCATCGAGATTACTTCGGCTTCGGTCACGCCCAGATCGGTCGCGATCTTCTTGACGTTTTCCGGACGCAGATCGCCCTCTTCCAAGGCGCCGATACGGGCCTTAGCCTTGCGCAGGTTGAAGAACAGTTTCTTCTGGCCCGAGGTGGTGCCCAGTTTCACAAGGCTCCAGGACCGCAGGATATATTCCTGGATCGAGGCGCGGATCCACCACATGGCATAGGTCGCCAGACGGAAACCTTTTTCAGGATCAAAGCGTTTCACCGCCTGCATCAGACCGACGTTCGCCTCCGAGATCACCTCGGCTTGGGGCAGACCGTAACCGCGGTATCCCATGGCGATCTTGGCCGCCAGGCGCAGGTGGGAGGTGACCATCTTATGCGCCGCCTTGGTGTCCTGCTCTTCGACCCACCGCTTGGCCAGCATGTATTCTTCTTCCGGCTCCAGCAGCGGGAATTTCCGGATTTCCTGCATATAACGGTTCAGGCCACCTTCCGGTGTCGGTGCAGGCAGGTTTGCATAATTCGCCATTCGGTCTGTCCCTCCCAATGTTTAAGGACTTAACATCAGCGTTGTTGTAGGACGAATATGGGGAAGAGGTTCTTCCGTTTCAAGTCCTACCGATAATCACACCTTATACCGAACCCGCGATCACGGTCTGTAATCTTGATCACAGGCCCCTATCGGCGGCCCATAGATCACCCTTTTGCGCCGCGCAGCGCCTCCAGAAGGTCCTGCATATCCTGCGGCAAGGGCGCCTCGAACCGCACCGTTTCGCCGCTGACCGGATGGGTAAAGCCCAGAACCGCCGCATGCAGTGCCTGCCGCGGAAAGGCCTGAACTGCCACAAGCGCCTTTTCGCTCAGCGCCTTAACCGGCAGCTTGCGTTTGCCGCCATAGGTCGGATCACCGATCAGCCCATGACCTGCATGGGCCATATGCACCCGGATCTGATGGGTCCGGCCGGTTTCCAACCAGCATTCTATCAGCGCCGCCACCGCCGGATTGCCAAAAGGCTCCACGATACGCGCCCGCGTCACCGCGTGGCGACCGCCCTGAAACAGCACCGCCTGACGCTGTCGGTCTGTCTTGTGGCGAGCCAGCTGGGTGGTCAGCTTCAGGATGTTGCCGGTCTCGAAACTGGCACCTTTGACACCGCGTAGCCGGGGATCGTTGGCATCGGGCACACCATAGCAGACCGCGCGGTAATAGCGTTCGACCGTGTGACGTTCGAACTGCGCCGCAAGTCCCTGATGCGCAACATCGGATTTCGCCACCACCAGAAGACCCGAGGTTTCCTTGTCGATGCGATGCACGATACCGGGGCGCTTCACCCCACCGACACCCGAGAGGTTATCGCCGCAATGATGCATTAGCGCGTTGACCAGCGTGCCGGAGGGCGTGCCCGGCGCCGGATGCACCACCATGCCCGCCGGTTTGTTGACGACGATCAGATCGTCATCCTCGAACACCACATCTAGCGGGATATCCTCGGGGCCAATATGGCTGTCACTGGCTTCCTCGACGGTGACTGAAATCACCGCCCCTGCCTCGACCCGCGCCTTGGGATCGCGCACCACCTGCCCGTCAACGGACAGCGCGCCCTCGTCAATCAGCCGCGCCAGACGGGTCCGCGATAGGGTTGCCTCCTCTGGCACATCACGTGAAACCGCTTTATCAAGCCGTTTAGGCGGATTTTCCGCGATAACGAATTCTATCCGGCGGCGCTCCATGACAGATCCTTCCAAACCCGAATTGCAAGAAGAGCCGCCGCAGCTGAAGTTCCTGCGCCGACTGGTGACCACGCTGACCGTGGTCATGATTGGCGGGCTTGTAGTGGTAATCTCGCTGCTTGTCATCCGTCTGTCTGCAGACGGGCCCTCGCTTCCCGAAAGCATCACCCTGCCCGACGGCGTCACGGCCGAGGCTGTCACCTTTGGCACCGGCTGGGTGGCGGTGGTGACCCAGGATCAGCGCATCCTGATTCTGGATCCAGAAACCAGTGCGGTCCTGCAGGAAATCGAGCTGAAATAGCCCCCCCCGGCACAGCAAGGCGGGCGGTCTGCATCAGGAACGCAGCAGCACCTTGTTCGATCCCAGCGCCTCGGCAATCTGCACATATTGCGAACGCCGCTCTTCTGCCGCTTCGGCGCTGCGCAATAGGACCGTCTGCGCCTGATCCAAAATGGCGCTGGCCTGCTGGTTTACCTGCGCGGCCCGCGCCGGGTTGACCGGCGTCAACGGACGCGTGGTCCGGTCCGAGGGCGACGCCTTGCGCGACGCATAGGCATTCCCCTGCTTCCAATCCCGGTTATTTCGGGTCAGACGGTGAATGTCCCGCGCTGTGTCCCGCAGAACCTGGCGGACCTCCTCGTAATCCGAATCCTCGGGGATTTCCGCTGAAACGCTTTCCAGACGCTCCGCGAGACAATCCACCCGGTATTCCGCGGCGTCGATATCAGCGCAAAAGGCCTTGGCGGCGGAGAGGCTCGTCACCAACTGACGCAGGAACGCCGCCGAGCCGAACTCGCCTGCCGGGACGATGACCGTGTAAAGAACCGGCGCTGACTGCGCCAGAACCGGCCCCGCCGTCAGGGCCATCACTGCGGACGCCGCCGCACATCTGTTTAGGAAACTTTGCGTCATGTCACTCAACCCTCGAATACCAATACACCATGCCCCAGCCACCAGAGCAGCAGTGGCCCCGCAAACGGGCCATCGGCAGAAATCATGTTGAAACTGTCCCATTCCCGCGCCGTCGTTGCAAGCGCGGCATAGGTCTGTAAGCTGCTAGGGGAGTATCGTAATGATTTTTCGGAGGCTTCAATGTTTTCCCCCCGTTCTTTGACCGCCCTAGCCGCCCTGATTCTTTTTGCCGCTCCCGGGCCACTTTCAGCCCAGGGCGCAAGCGCAGCCCTCAACGAAGCAAAGAGCCGCGCCGCATGTGGTGCAGGGGTTCCGGTCTCCGCACAATACCTGCCGGGTGGGCTGCTCAAGGTCACCTGCCGCGCCTCCAACTCTCAAGCGGTTAGCGAAACGCTGCCCGAAGCGATGCAGGGTACCGGGCTAAGCCCCACCGCCGCCGCCGGAGTGATTCTGAGCAGTGTGATTCTTCTGGTCGTGACCGGTGATGACGAAACCGGCACCACCACGACGACAACCACCACGACCACGGGCGAATAACCGCACCCGTACCGGCTAGGCGAACCACAGCAGTGCTGCAACGGGTTCAGATGGATCAGACCAACGCTCATCTGCATGGCATGCGGGTGAGCTGCTGCCGCCAAGCCCTTGTAGCGCCTACAGGTGCTTGGGCGCGCCCATGCATGCGAACTAACCGATCGCAATCAATGCGTTATGCGGAAAAGGGGAGAGAATGGTACCGCCTCCCTGGCTTGAACAGGGGACCTCTGGATCCACAATCCAGCGCTCTAACCAACTGAGCTAAGGCGGCACTGGGGGGCGATTTAGCCTAGGTACATACCGAGCGCAAGGGGGTTAAAGCACAGTTTTCCAGCTTTGTTCGATCAAATCCTGTCCGAAGGAATGAACCGGCTTGCTGTCGGCCAGTTCCCACCCGAATGCAGCATAAAGCGCGCAGGCCGCTTCGTGGCTTTCATGGGTCCACAGCGTCATATCCTGATAGCCCGCATCACGCGCGAACTGCATGCATTGGGTCAGCAGGCGCTTGCCGATGCCCTTGCCGCGCGCCTCCGGCGTCAGCAGGAACAGGCGCAGTTTGGCGGTGGTATCGCTCAGCCGCACGCAGAAGATCGAGCCAAGCCGCTGGCCGTTTTCTTCTGCGATCCAGCCGCGTTCCCTTTCCGGATCATGATCCGCGCAGAAATCCCGCAGGATCTCGGCCACCAGCGGGCCGAATGTGTCGTCGAACCCTTCGTCCTGCGTGTAAAGGGTCTGGTGCCGCTCCACCAGCCAGGGGCTGTCCTCGGCTTCGAATCGGCGCAAAGTCACTTTTTCCATGGCTTATCTGACCACGATGCCCGCTTGCCTTTCAACAGGCTCCGGGCTAGCAGGATGCCTCAGGCCGTTTATGCGCCGCAGAAGGTCACCCACAGGAGGTCACGATGGGCATCAACAGCGAACGCGATATCGAAGCGAACATGCAGATCGGCCCGACCGATATCGGCATGGTGCGCATTTTCATCGAAGCCGGCGATATTGAGATCCCGATGGATTTCGACCCCGAAGAAGCCGAGGAAATCGCCGACGAAATCCGCGCCGCCGCTCAGGCAGCCCGCAGCCTGTCGGACTGACCTTGGCACCCGGACGGGCGGCTGTGTCCGTGCAGGCGCCCGCCAGATAACTGAAGCGGCGCGTCACATACCGCGCCTGAGTTCCCACCCGAGCGTGGAAACTTTACTGCTACGCAAGCCACTTAACGCCAAGTAGCTATGAAACCTCGCGACTAAACAAAAAAACGTTACTGCTTCCTTCAGCGCGATTAATTTCTTTTTGAGACTCCAGCGCGACCCTAAAGGCCATTCATTTGGATTTAGAGGGGCGCAGATTATGAACTCCGTTTTCGGCATCAACAGCTTTACCGGCCTTTATGCTGGCACGAACACACCGGATTTGGCGGCGACTGCGGAAACCACAGCCACCGATTGGACCAAAGGGGCCAGCGCCAAAACCCTTCTGGAAGAAAGCCAGAAGGTGCAGCGCGCCGAACGCCTAGAGCAGCGCAAGGAAGCGGAGGCCAACATGAAACGCTTGGAGGACAATGCGCGCGCGATTGCCTTCGCGCTAAAAACCAAAGAAATGCAAAAGGCCCTCGCCACGCTGCAACAGGACAACAGCCAGAGCAGCCACCTCATGCTTTTGGTGGTCACAGACGAGGGCGATATTCACGCCTTCTTCCCGCCCCCTCCAAACGCCTTCGGCGCCGGCTCTGGCAACGATGCCGTGTCCTACGCTGGCGGGGTGATCAAGGGCATCGAAACCGGTGATGGATCGGACGCCGTAGCCCTGACCGGCGATGTGGTCGAGGACGTGCATACCGACCGGCAAAACCGAGGCACCGAGTTGGTCGTTTACAAATCCGGCGGGGCGCGGATGACCACGTATTATGCCAATTATTCCGCCGCCGATTCCTTGGCGATCTCAGCACAGACGATACGCAAGATTTCGACCGGTGGCGGTAATGACGCGGTCGCTCTGAATGCGGAAACGATCACGGGACTCGATACCGGTACGGGCGATGACGCGCTCAGCATCTCGGCCCGCCACCTCAATCAGGTGAACACCGGCGATGGCAATGACAGCCTGGCCATTCGCGCGGGGGTCGTGTCACGACTGGATACCGGATCGGGCGACGATGTTCTGACCCTTAACGCCACTGTTCTGGACGGCGTAAGAACCGGCGACGGCAATGATGTGGTCAATGTGGTGCTGAATGATCAATCCGGGGACGGGCTGGACTTCCCGCGGTACGCCCGCCTGCACACAGGCAGCGGCGATGACACGCTATCCTTGGCAGCGCAGGGGCATGTCACATTTGGCGCCGGGACAGGCGACGATACGGTTCTGCTGTCAAAAGGCAGCTTTACCATGGCGCTGCAGGATGGCGCGGCCGAGGGCAATGACGTGGTCACCCTTTCGGACGGTGCAGATCTGGCCCTCATGGTCTCCAGCGAAAAAGCCGCCAGCGCCACAATCGTAAAGAAGGACGATGCCCTGCTCATCAATTTTGGCGATGGTAGCTCGGTCACAGTCAAAGGTCTGGCAAACGGAGGCACTGTCGCGCTGGCCCTCCCAAGCGGTCAGGTCGACAAGATCCTGAAACAAGAACAAGCGGTCGATCTGCGCATGTGAGGATCACATCTGCTACACTCTGGGGTCGAGAACCGCCTGCAGCCGCCGTGCGGCGTCCATCGCCAGCTTGTGCGTCATCTTCTTGCGCCGCGCTGCGGGCAGCTTCGCTTCCGGCCCCATACGCACAATCTCGCCATAATAGGCATCGGCGACGATCAGCCCGGTCTCATCCGGCAGGATTTCGACCGGGAACTCGGTGTCTACCGCCCAGAAATAGCGGTCACACCACTCGAGATACCCTTGCCATTTGCTGTCTGACTGGAAATCGGCGCGGCTGGATTTGCATTCGATCACCCAGATCTCGCCCTTTGGGCCCAGCGCCATCAGATCAACGCGCAGGCCGCGTGTGGGCACGAATTCCTCGACCGAGACAAAGCCAAGCGAGCGCAAATACCGCGCCACCCCGCGCGCCAGCCGCTGACCAGGCTGAAACCGCTCCAGATCATTCTCATCCACCATGGCATCAGGAGTGAACAATTCGGGAACAAAATGCAAGCCCGAGGACGGTAAAGGCAAAAACTCTTACCACTTGCCCCTTGCCGCCGCAGCGCCCGCACACTACCTAGGGCCGTGGCGGGTTCTGCCCTTCTTGTGACAGGTAGCATTCCAGTGGCCTTAAGCAATTCCGAGGGAGCTGGCTCTGTTCGGATCCTGGTCCGTTTACCTGGCGCCCACCTGTACATACAGGTCCTCGGGAATCAAAACCGCACGGTTGCCTGGTGGTCCCGCCACTTTTCCTCACCTACGAACGCTGCTTGGGTCTGATCCGGCCCAGTGCAGGATGCATGCCGTCACAAGTACCTGCCGGTTAATTCGGCGCCCTGTCGGCCCATTTCCCCGTCCGTCAGACCACAGCGGCCGACCGCGCAGTTACCCCAGGAACAAAAAGGCGCCACTCCCGCTAAAGGAATGGCGCCCTTGATCTACACGAATTTTTCGCCAGACGGCCTCAGCTATCCATTTTCAATGCCGAGATGAAGGCTTCCTGCGGGATGTCGACCTTGCCGAACTGGCGCATCTTCTTCTTACCCGCTTTCTGCTTGTCCAGCAGCTTGCGCTTACGCGAGGCATCGCCGCCATAGCATTTCGCGGTCACGTCCTTGCGCAGCGCCGACAGGGTCTCGCGCGCGATTACCTTGCCGCCGATGGCCGCCTGGATCGGGATCTTGAACATGTGGCGCGGAATCAGATCCTTAAGCTTTTCGCACATGGCCCGGCCGCGCATCTCGGCGCGGTCCCGGTGCACCATCATCGACAGCGCATCCACCGGCTCGTCATTCACCAGCACCGACATCTTCACCAGGTTGTCCTCGCGGTAGCCGGTCAGGTGATAGTCGAAGGAGGCATAGCCCTTGGTCACCGATTTCAGCCGGTCGTAGAAGTCAAAGACCACCTCGTTCAACGGCAGATCGTAGACCACCATGGCGCGGGTGCCGGCATAGGTCAGGTCTTCCTGAATGCCGCGGCGGTCCTGGCAGAGTTTCAGCACATCGCCGAGGTATTCATCCGGCACAAGGATCGTCGCTTTGATCCGCGGTTCCTCGATGTGATCCACCTTGGACATGTCGGGCATGTCGGCCGGGTTGTGCAGGTCGATCTTCTCGCCGTCCTTCATGTAGACGTGATAGATCACCGACGGCGCCGTGGTGATCAGCTCGATATTGTATTCCCGCTCGATCCGGTCGCGGATCACCTCAAGGTGCAACAGGCCCAGGAAACCGCAGCGGAAACCAAAGCCCAGCGCCGCCGAGGTCTCCATCTCAAAGCTGAAGGAGGCGTCGTTGAGAGCCAGCTTGTCGATGGCGTCGCGCAGGTCTTCGAATTCGGCGCTATCCACCGGGAAGAGACCGCAGAACACCACCGGCTGCGCCGGTTTGAAGCCCGGCAGAGCCACCTCGCAGCCGTTCCGGTCATTGGTGATGGTGTCGCCGACGCGGGTGTCGCGTACCTGCTTGATTGATGCCGTCAGGAAGCCGATCTCACCCGGGCCGAGTTCATCCACCACCTGCATGGCAGGGCGGAAGACGCCGATCCGGTCCACATGGTGCAGGGTATCGTTCGACATGAACTTGACCCGCATGCCTTTCTTCAGGACGCCGTCCATAATACGCACCAGCACGATCACGCCCAGGTAAGCGTCGTACCAGCTGTCCACCAGCATGGCTTTGAGCGGCGCATCGCGGGTACCTGCGGGTGCGGGCAGATGCTGTACGATCGCCTCCAGCGTCTCGTGAATGCCCTGCCCGGTCTTGGCCGAGACCTGAATGGCTTCGCTTGCGTCGATGCCGATCACATCCTCGATCTGCTCAGCCACGCGATCGCAATCAGATGCGGGCAGGTCGATCTTGTTCAGCACCGGGACGATCTCGTGATCCGCGTCGATCGCCTGATAGACATTGGCCAGCGTCTGCGCCTCGACCCCTTGGGTGCTGTCCACAACCAGCAGCGAGCCTTCAACCGCGCGCATGGAGCGGGAGACCTCATAAGCAAAGTCGACGTGACCGGGGGTGTCGATGAGGTTGAGCACATAGGTCTCGCCATCGTCGGCCTTGTAGTCGATCCGAACCGTGTTGGCCTTGATGGTGATGCCGCGCTCGCGCTCGATATCCATCGCGTCCAGAAGCTGCTCTTTCATATCGCGTGACTCCACCGTCCCGGTCTCCTGGATGAGCCGGTCAGCGAGGGTGGATTTGCCATGGTCGATATGGGCGACGATGGAGAAATTGCGGATCTTTGAGAGCTCTGTCATGGTCTGGGGATATGGTTCGGATTTTGAGTTTGGTCAAGCGCGCGCGTGACGCCACCCAGCGATATTTTTAAGGGTGCGCGCCAGAAGCGGCAGCATGCAGGATGATTTCTGCCCCACGTTCTCATAATAGCGCCTCATTCCACATAATCTTCTGGAAACTTGGTTTGCGTGTCCTCGACGTTCTTTAACCAAGGGCCGCGCCTGTCGGGGGGGGCAGGCAGGCGCGACCCGGTCTCGGGTCCGGGCGTGACTGTTTCAGGGGCCCGGCAAAATCCCGCGCATGATTTATGGATCATTAACCCCAATTGAAAGCCAGCCAAACCTGCGGCATAGTCGCGCCAGCCGCCTGCCAGCGGCCTTTCTCGAATGACCACTGGACAGGACATGACGATGCGTTTTGTGAGCTCTTTTCTCTGTGCCGCAGCCCTGACGACTGCGTTCAGCGTACCCTCTGTCGACGCGGGCGTCATCGAAAGGGCCTGCCGTCAGTCCGAACGCGGCTATGCAAAGGCCGGGCTGTGCAGTTGCATTCAGAAAGTCGCCAACAAGAGCCTGACCCGTTCGGAGCGCTCCAAGGTGTCAAAGTGGTTTGCCGATCCGCATCAGGCGCAGGTCGTACGCCAGTCCAGCCATCGCGGCGATGAACAGCTTTGGGAACGCTACAAGGAATTTGGCGCCAACGCCGCGCGCGTCTGCGGCTGATACAGCCCCTCTGAAAGGCGTCCATTCAGATCAGCGTTACGACGGTCACACCCCTCTCATGCCTCCGTGACGCGCCCCCGATTTTGCGCGGCCCACGGCCCGGCGCAGATGCTGCAGTGCCGCACAGGGGAAATCCGCTCCAATACAACCCTTGACCCCGCATCTTTCTGTCGTTGAGAAAGAAGATGCATATTTGGAGCATATTCATGTTGACGAAGGGTGTTACCCTAAGAGGGCTGGAAGTCTTTGCCGCCCTGGCAAGAACCGGATCCGTGGCGCAGGCTGCGGAAATGACCGGGCTCAGCCAACCCGCAGTCAGCCAGCAATTGCGGAATCTGGAAAAATCATTGTCCTGCGACCTGGTGGACCACAGCCGCCGCCCGATGGTGGTCACCCCGGCAGGACGTACATTTCTGGCCCGCACCGAGGCGGTGCTTGCAGAGTTGCGACTGGCGCAAAGCGAGCTGACGGTTGTCGATCTCAGCCACCTGCCCGAACTGTCGATCGGTCTGATCGACGATTTCGACAATGATCTGACCCCGCGGCTGGTGACCATCCTTGCCGAGAGCCTGACCAAATGCCGGTTCAAGATGATCACCGCCTCCAGCCACGACATCATCCGCGCCATGGAAGAGCGCGAGCTGCACATCGCCGTAGCCGCCACCACCGGCGCCCTGCACGAAGGGCTGGTGGAACTGCCACTGGTACAGGATCCCTTTATTCTGGTGGCCCCAAAGGGGTTCATCGGCTCCTCGGATACTGGCCTTCCGAAGGTCAGCGTGAGCGAGCTGAACACCCTGCCGTTTCTGCGCTACGCACGGGACCAATTGATTTCACAGCAAATCGACGCCCATCTGACCCGCCAAAACCTTACCTTTGAAAGCCGGTTCGAGATTGGTTCGCACCTTGCCCTGATGGCCATGGTAGCGCGCCGGATCGGCTGGGCGATCACGACGCCGCTGGGGTATATGCGGGCGGTGCGGTTCCACGATCAGATCGAAGCCTACGCCCTGCCCTTTGGTGCCGCAGGTCGGACCATTTCCCTGTTCAGCGGCAACGACTGGGCGGATCAGGTCCCCCGCGACGTGGCCAAGACCATGCGGCACTTGATCCAGACACAGATGATCGATCCGGCGCTGGTCCGGCTTCCCTGGCTGGCAGGGGCGTTCAAGGTCATCGACAGCTAAGGCCGACGTCAGAGGGCGTGCCCTGCCTCCAGATGGGAGACCAGCCCCCGCGCCGCCTGCTCGATCAGGTCGAGGCAGCCGTCGAAATCCCGCGTATAATAGGGATCGGGCACATGATCCGCGCTGCTGCCCGCAGCAAAGTCGGTGAACAGCACCACGGGCGTGATCTGGTCTGCAGGCCTTTGCGCCTCGATATTGCGCAGGTTGTCACCGTCCATCGCCACGATCAGATCAAAACGCGCAAAATCCTGCGGTTCGAACTGCCGCGCCCGCAAATCCGACAGATCCAGCCCTCGCGCCCGCGCCGCTGCCTGCATCGGCCCGTAGGGCGGCTCTCCCACGTGATAACCCGCCGTGCCCGCGCTATCCGTCTCGGCCTGCTTAAAAAGGTCGCGGAACACCCCTTCAGCTGCGGGCGAGCGGCAAATGTTTCCTAGGCAGACGAACAAAATGCGTTTAGTCATCGGGGCACACTCCTTTTGGCAAGACAGCAATAAGAGGCTTTGCGGCGATGGAAAAGAGTGCGGAGAAGATCGTCATCCTGACTGGCGCCGGCATTTCCGCCGAAAGCGGGCTCGGTACCTTTCGCGACGAAGACGGGCTCTGGGCAAAGCACCGGATCGAAGATGTAGCAACGCCCGAAGGATTTGCCCGCGATCCCGATCTTGTGCACGCCTTCTACAATGCCCGCCGTGCCCAATCGGCCGATGCCAGCCCGAATGCCGCCCACACGGCCCTGGGTGAGCTGCAAAGGTCCTGGCCCGGAGAGGTTGTGATCATCACCCAAAATGTAGACGGGCTGCACGAACAGGGCGGCGCAGAGGCGGTACTGCATATGCACGGCACGCTTGACGGCGCCCTCTGCGCAGCCTGTGATCACCGCTGGCCTGCCCCCGCCAGCATGTCGCCCACCGAACTCTGCCCCGCCTGCGCCCAGCCCCGCACGCGCCCCGATATCGTCTGGTTTGGCGAAATGCCCTATTTCATGGAAGCCATCTACGACCATCTGGCCGAAGCGGATATCTTTGCGTCGATCGGAACCTCCGGTCAGGTCTACCCGGCCGCCGCCTTTGTGCAGGAAGCGCAGATGGCGGGCGCCCATACGGTTGAACTCAATCTTGAGCCCTCGGCCGGCGCATCCAGCTTTGCCGAAAGCCGCCTGGGGCGCGCCAGCGAGATCGTGCCCCACTGGACCGGCGACATTCTGGCCCGCGCCTGAGCCTTCCAAAGAAAACGGCCAGCCCCCGGAAAAGGACTGGCCGCAATGTCTCGGCGCGATTGGCGCTGATCAGTTGTTATGCTTCATGCCGCCGTGACCGGGCTTGCGCTCCAGATCCACCGGCACCTCAACGTTGATTTCACCGGCTTTTTCAAAGACCAGCGTCAACGGCACCACATCGCCGTGATGAAGGGTCTGGGTCAGCCCCAGAAACATGACGTGGTCGCCGCCCCGCTTCAGCATGTGCACCTCACCCGCCGGAATGGCAAAGCCTTCTTCCACGTGCACCATCTTCATGACACCGTTGGCATCGCCCTGGTGGGTGTGCAGTTCGACCCGCTCTGCCACGTCAGAACGCGCATCGATCAGCCGGTCATCAGCGCCGGTATCGTTCATGATCTGCATGAAGGCCGCGCCGCTGGCGGACATCTTGGTCGACACGCGTGCATAGGCGTCCTCAACCATCATACCGCCCGCCATGGCGGCCCCGGCAAGGGTGACTGCGGCTGCGCTGGTGGCGGCGAAAACGAGGGATTTAAAAGACATCTTGAGTCTCCTGTAGCAAATTCTGTCTGATTTTCAGGGTGGTTTGGATTGGAAATCAGGCAGAGATCGGCGGGCCACGCGCCAAGGCGTATTGCCCGCAGGAGACGGGGATCAGGACTGTGCGATCGGGTGTCAGGTCCTGCAGAACCGGGCGCGCCGGGATTGGCAGCGCTTGCTGCACCGGCAGCCCAGCATCCAAGAGATGCATCACGCAGTCGGGACAATAATGCGGCGCCGGGACCGGCTGGCCGTCGCTGTCCACGTAGATCGCCACCGGGCCGGTGCCGGTGCAGATCACGATCTGCCCCGAGGCATCCCGTGCCCCACGCATTGCGGCAGCGCTATGGGCGGTCAGCACCACAGCAAGGGACAGGAAGATCCCGATATATATCCGCAAACGTCGCATCATCAGCAGCAGATATGCCCCTGCGCAGCGCCAACCGCAAGCGGCATTCGGTCACGCCACGAACGGCAAAACGCCGCGCTGGGATATCCAGCGCGGCGCTTTACTAAATCAGATCGGTCTGAAGCGGATCAGGCCTCGGCAGCTTGTGCCTTGGCGATCTCTTTTTTCACTTTCAGAGCGGTTGCGGACAGCTCTTCGTCCTTGGCTTTTGCCAGGAATGCGTCCAGACCACCGCGGTGATCAACCGAGCGCAGGGCTGCGGCGGAAATCTTCAGCTTGACGCCACGGCCCAGAGTCTCGGACTGCAGGGTGACATCGTTCAGGTTCGGCAGAAACCGACGACGAGTGCGGTTCTTGGCGTGGCTGACATTGTTGCCAGTCATCGGGCCTTTTCCGGTCAGTTCGCAACGGCGCGACATAGGTTCATCCTTCGTATCTGGGGCGGCCTGCCGGACAAAACTCCGAATCTGCCGCCAAATCACAAGGGCGCGGCCATTGGCTGCGCCCGAAAACTGGTTGGATGCGTTTAGGAGGAATCGCTGACAGGGTCAAGCCATATGGCAGGGTTTTATCACCCACTCCGCCGGAAAGTGGCACAGCCCCGCCCAAACCGGACCAAACCCGGCCGCGCGCCGGGCCTGAAAGGTCCCCCTACCGCATCTGGCCAGCGGGTTTATTCCAGCCCCAGCCCCTTCAGCATGTCCCGCGCGGCTGCGGCAGGGGTCTGCTCTCCCGCAGCGACCGCATCCGACAGTTCCGCCATCCGGCCCTGCGCCCAAGGCGTTTCCAGCCTTGCCAGCATGGCCTGGCGCACATCTTCGGCAAACCAGTAACGCGCCTGATCTGCCCGGGTCCGCGCCCAATGTCCCGTCTCGCGCCGCCAGCCCGACAGATGCTCGATATCGGCCCAAGCGGCCTCCAGCCCCTCCCGTGCCAGCGCCGAAACCATCATCGCCTTGGGAAATCCTTCGGGGTCCTGCGGACGCTTGCGCAGCAGCCGCAAGGCCCCGGCGTAATCGGCACAGGTGCGGGTGGCAGCGGGCTTTAGATCGCCGTCTGCCTTGTTGACCAGAATCATATCCGCCATTTCCATGATGCCGCGCTTGACACCCTGCAACTCATCACCGCCCGCCGGGGCCAGCAAGAGCAGGAACAGATCCGACATCTGCGCCACCACGGTTTCGGATTGCCCCACCCCGACGGTTTCGATCAGTACCACGTCAAAACCCGCCGCCTCGCACAGGGACACCGCCTCCCGGGTGCGGCGGGCGACCCCGCCCAGCGTGGTCTGGCTGGGGGACGGGCGAATGAACGCAGATTTCTGGCGGCTGAGATGCTCCATCCGGGTCTTGTCGCCCAGAATGGAACCACCCGAACGGGTGGAACTGGGATCCACCGCCAGCACCGCCACCCGCAGGCCGCGTTCGACCAGCATCATGCCGAAGGCCTCGATAAAGGTGGATTTGCCAACCCCGGGCGTGCCCGACAGGCCGATCCGCAAGGCCTGCCGATCCGCTTTGGCAAGCCGCTCCAGCAGCGCCAACGCTTGCTCCCGGTGATCATCGCGCCCGCTTTCGACCAGGGTAATCGCCCGCGCCAACGCGCGCCGGTCGCCCTGCAAAACCTTGTCACTCAGCTGCGCAATATCCATGCCAAAGCCCCTGTTCCGCGCCCTTTGCCGGGCCTGTGTCCGAAAGTTCCGCCTACTTGACGCAGGCAGGCCCGGATTGTCCAGTGCCGAGGCAGGCGCATTCAGCCGCAGCCGCCGCGCCTCTGGACCCGGCACGGGTCTTTGGCGATAAGGCTGCCATGACACGCCTGCCCATTGATGACGCCCTGCCCGATCTGATCGCCGCCCTGCGCACGGGCGGTCGCGCCGTGCTGCAGGCCCCACCCGGCGCCGGCAAGACCACCAAGGTACCGCTTGCCATGCTCGAGGCCGGTCTCTGCGATGGGCGCATCATCATGCTGGAACCGCGCCGCCTGGCCGCCCGCGCCGCTGCCGAACGCATGGCCGAAACCCTGGGCGAACGCCCCGGAGAGACCGTCGGCTACCGCATCCGAGGCGAAGCGAAGGTCAGCAAGTCCACCCGGATCGAAGTCGTCACCGAAGGCATTCTGACACGAATGCTGCAATCGGACCCGGACCTGCCCGGCGTCGGCGCAGTGATCTTCGACGAATTCCACGAACGCTCGCTGAATGCCGATCTCGGCCTCGCGCTCTGTCTTGAGGTCGCGGGCGCCCTGCGCGACGATCTGATCCTGCTGGCGATGTCCGCAACGCTGGATGCCGCCCCCGTCAGCGCCCTGATGGAGGCGCCGCTCATCACCTCCGAAGGGCGCAGTTTCCCGGTGGAGACCCGCTGGCTGGATACCCCGCTTGGCCCCAAGGCCCGCCGCACCGATGCGCTGGTGGATCTGGTTACCCGCGCCGAGGCAGAAACCCGCAAGGACAGCGGCGGTATCCTCGTGTTCCTGCCCGGTGAAGGCGAAATCCGCCGTGCCGCTGCCGCGCTCGAAAACCGACTGCCCGGGAATTGCACGGTGCATCCCCTGTTTGGCGCCCTGCCCTTTGCCCAGCAGCGCGCTGCCATCCAGCCCGCGAAATCGGGGCGCAAGGTGGTGCTGGCGACCTCGATCGCGGAAACCTCGCTCACCATCGATGGGGTTCGCGTGGTGGTCGACATGGGACAATCCCGCCGCGCCCGCTTCGATCCGGGGTCCGGCATGTCGCGGCTGGTCACAGAAAAGGTTACCCGCGCCGAAGCAACCCAGCGACAGGGCCGTGCCGGCCGCGTTTCCGAAGGGGTCTGTTACCGCCTCTGGACCAAGGGCGAGGAAGGCGCGCTTGCTGCCTTTCCCCCGGCGGAAATCGCATCCGCAGATCTGGCCAGTCTGGCGCTGGAGCTGGCCCTCTGGGGCGCTGCCGCCGAGGAACTCGCCTTTCTGACACCGCCGCCCGAGGGCGCCTTGCAGGAGGCCCGTAACCTTCTGACCCTCTTGGGCGCGCTGGATGCACAGGGCCGCATCACAACCCATGGCAAGGCGCTGTCAGCGCTCCCCCTGCATCCGCGCCTTGGCCATATGCTGCTGCGTGCGGGCCCTGATCAGGCCGCCCCTGCGGCAACACTGGCCGCATTGTTGGCCGAGCGCGATCCCCTGCGCGGCGCCCCGTCCGACCTGATGCTGCGGCTGGAGGCGCTGAAGGATCCCAAGGCGTTCCAGCGCAAACGCCCCTATCAACTGGCCCTGCCAGTGGTGGAGCGGATCCGCGCCGAGGCCCGCAGGCTGCAACAGCAACAGCGCAAGGCCCGCTCTGACGCGCCGGTGGTATCTGACCTGTCGGCAACCGGGCTGGCCGCGCTCGCCTATCCCGACCGCATCGGACAGCGCCGCAAGGGCGATACGCCGCGCTATGTCCTGTCAGGGGGCAAGGGTGCGGTGCTGTCGCCCGAGGACACGCTGGCCGCCGCGCCCTTCATCGTGGCGCTGGACACCGATGGTAACCCGCGCGAAGCAAAGATCCGCATGGCGGTGCAGATCGCCCTTGCCGATATTCGCGCGCTGTTTGCTGATCAGATCCGCTGGCAGGACAGTTGCGCCTGGTCCAAACGCGACCGCCGCGTCGTCGCCCGCAGCCAGGAGCGCCTTGGCAGTATCGTGCTGGACGATCGCATCTGGAAGGACGTCCCGACCGAGGCCATCGCCGAAGCCATGCTCGACGGGGTCCGCGATCTGGGTTTGCGCCTCAGCGGTGCTGCCGCCCGGCTGGTGGCGCGGGTCGAGTTGCTGCGCGCCGATGGGCATGATCTGCCGGATTTCTCCGAAGATGGGCTGATGGCAACGCTGGCCGACTGGCTACTGCCGATGCTGACCGGGGTGAAAACCGCGCAGGACTGGAAACAGTTCGACCTGCTGCCCGCCCTGCGGGCCGCCCTCAGCTGGGAGCAGACGCAGCTTCTGGACCGCGAAGCGCCAGGCCATTTCGTCACGCCGCTGGGCCGCAAGATCCCGATCGACTACGGGGAAGAAGTGCCGGAAATCGCAGTGCGCTTGCAAGAGATGTTCGGCGTGACCCGCCATCCCGCCGTGGGCGGCGTGCCGCTGAAGGTGACGCTGCTGTCCCCCGCACAGCGCCCGATCCAGATCACCCGTGATCTGCCGGGGTTCTGGGCCGGGTCCTATGCGGACGTGCGCAAGGACATGCGCGCCCAATATCCCAAACATCCCTGGCCCGAAGATCCGACCGCTGCCGACCCAACCCTGCGGGCCAACCGGCGCAAATCCTGACGAGGCCCCTGGGCGAAAAAGTCATCGCGCCGGAGCAGCGCGCCCCTGCGCGCTGCCATACCCAACGGCGGAGGCCGCATCTTGATGCGGCAGATCGCGGGCGGGAGGCCCCCTCTGCTAGAGCACCGGCCAGCTCAATCCTTTGCCGCGTCGGCGCGCAGCGCAGGCAGGCCGATCCCGGTGGCTTCGAACCCACCATCTGCGGCCAGAACCTGACCGGTGATGAAACTTGCCTTCTCTGACAGCAGGAAATTGATCGCCGCTGCGATCTCCTCTTCCTTGCCATACCGGTTCAGCGGCAGCGCATCATGATAGGCGGCGATGATCTCGGGGCTGTGCACCGCCATCGCCAGCTTGGTCGCCACCGGTCCCGGCGCCACCGCGTTCACCCGGATCCCGATCTCGCCCAGTTCTGCCGCCTGCTGCAGCGTCAGCTGCGCCAGCGCCGCCTTGGAGGTGCCATAGGCCACCCGAAGGGTGCTGGCGCGCAAGCCCGAAATCGAAGTGATATTCACCACCGCCCCACCACCATCCGCAGCGAGCAGATCGGTAAAGGCCTGGGTCATCAGGAAGGGACCATCCAGATTGGTCTCCATCACCCGGCGCCACCGTTCAAAAGTAGTCTCGCGGATCGGACCGAAATCGGCGACGCCCGCGTTGTTCACCAACCCGTCGAGCCGCCCGAAGGCTGCCGTGATCTCCGCGACAGCCCGCTCTACATCCTCGGGGCGCGAAACATCCGCATTGATCAGGGTAAGGCCTGCCACCTCTTTCCCGGCCGCCTCCAGCGCTTCGCTGTCGCGGTCCAGGATCGCCACCTGCCAACCCTCAGCCAGCAGCCCCTTCGCCGTCGCCAGCCCGATCCCGCGTGCCCCACCGGTCACTAATGCAGCTTTCATCCTTGTCCCCTCCCGCTTTCTTGCTCTGATGGCCTTGCAGCCGGTACCATGTCGAACCTTGGCGCGTCTTTGCCGCCTGCCCGGCTGTTGCGGAAAAAGTTCACAATTCAGAGACGAACTCAAGACACCATTGTAAATTCGCCTTTGGGACATATGTTGTGGTCAACCCCAAATTTACTACGATCTCCCCGTCCGGTTTCCGGCCCGGGGCAAAAGCATAACAATAAACGAAAGCAGTTCAGGCATGACAACACTCCTCGCCAAGGCTTGGGAAGAGGTATTGCGCCCCCTTATTTTCCGCCCAAAGCGGATTCAGGTGGCAGCCCTGTGCTATCGTACCACCAAATCCGGAAAAGACGTGCTGATGATCACCAGCCGCGGCACCGGCCGCTGGATCATCCCCAAGGGCTGGCCCATCAAGGGCAAGAACGGCCCCGAATCCGCCCTGCAAGAGGCATGGGAAGAGGCCGGCGTTGCCGACGCCCGGATCACCTCTGCCCCGCAGGGCAGCTATCACTACGTCAAGGAACGCGACAACGGCACCCGGCAGCCAGTGGAAACGCTGGTCTATATCGCCGAGGTCCAGCGCATCAAGGATGACTACCCGGAATCCGATCAACGCAAGCGTGTCTGGATGCCCGCGCAAGACGCGGCAAACCTCGTCCGGGAACCAGATTTGCAGTCGATCCTGCGACAATTGTAACAGTTTTATGATGGAATCGTGACACCGGCCTTGCGCCAATGGTGACGCGACGCTACCCGGTGGCCGACTCTTTTCGGCACAGCCGTCTGGCTGGGCATTTGGCATGGGGAACGGCGACATGAGCGAAAAACCCGATAGCAAGCACTGGGAAACCCTCGACAGGGACCTCAACCGGATCTCTCAGCTGGAGCTGGCAACCGCCTATGTCTCCCGCCCCTTGGTCGGCCCCGGCATCTCGCTGGCCTTCATCGTGCTGGCTGGTGCAGCAGCTGCCGTTTTCCTCGGCGGCACGCCCGGCAATTTCATCGTCATCGCCGCTGCGATCTTTGGCGCCTATATGGCGCTCAACATTGGCGCCAACGATGTTGCCAACAACATGGGACCGGCGGTGGGTGCCAACGCCCTCACCATGGGCGGCGCCATCCTGATCGCTGCCATCGCCGAAAGCGCCGGTGCCCTCCTCGCCGGGGGCGATGTGGTCTCCACAATCTCAAAGGGCATCATCGATCCCGCCACCGTGGCCACGGCGGATGTGTTCATATGGGCGATGATGGCCGCGCTGGTGTCCTCGGCGCTTTGGGTCAATCTGGCCACCTGGATCGGCGCGCCGGTCTCCACCACCCATTCGGTGGTCGGCGGCGTCATGGGCGCTGGCATTGCTGCCGCCGGGATGTCGGCTGTCAACTGGGCCACAATGGGCAAGATCGCGGCCAGCTGGGTCATCTCGCCGGTTCTGGGCGGCGTCATCGCGGCGCTGTTTCTGGCGGTGATCAAGGCCAAGGTGATCTATCAGGAGGACAAGATCGCCGCCGCGCGCCGCTGGGTTCCGATCCTTGTCGCCATCATGGCCGGCGCCTTTGCCGCCTATCTGGCGCTGAAAGGTCTGAAGCGAATTATCAAGATCGATCTGGAAATCGCCCTTTTGATCGGCCTTGGCTTTGCGGTGGCAAGCTATCTGATCACCAAGCCGCTGATCGCGCGCCAGTCCGTGGGACTTGAGAACCGCAACAAGTCGCTGAAAATCCTGTTCCGCATCCCGCTGGTGATCTCCGCCGCGCTGCTGTCCTTTGCCCATGGTGCCAACGACGTGGCCAATGCGGTCGGACCGCTGGCGGCCATCGTGCATGCAGCAGAGTTCGGGGATTTTGCCGCCAAAGTGGCGATCCCGACCTGGGTGATGGTGATCGGTGCCTTCGGTATTTCCTTTGGTCTGTTCCTGTTTGGCCCGAAACTGATCCGAATGGTGGGCAGCCAGATCACCAAGCTGAACCCGATGCGCGCCTATTGCGTGTCGCTTTCGGCGGCGATCACAGTGATCGTGGCCAGCTGGCTGGGCCTGCCGGTGTCCTCGACCCATATCGCGGTCGGCGCGGTCTTTGGCGTTGGCTTCTTTCGCGAATGGCACGCCGAGAACCGGTTGCGCAAATTCTCGCTGCAGCGTCCAGAGGAACTGCGCATCGCCCCCGAGGAACGCCGCCGCCGCAAGCTGGTGCGCCGCAGCCATTTCATGACCATCGTAGCCGCCTGGGTGATCACCGTGCCCGCCGCGGCACTGCTGTCCGGTGTTACCTTTTGGCTGCTGACGACGATCATTCGCTAAGCCTCAGCCAGGCACGAACTCGAAAAAGAAAACCCCTCGCCGCTGGTCTGCGGCGAGGGGTTTTACATTGCAAAGGCTAGGTGACGGCTCAGACGCCGAGGCACCAACGCATCACTGCCTTTTGTGCGTGCAGGCGGTTCTCGGCCTCATCAAAGATCACCGATTGCGGACCATCCATCACTGCAGAGGTCACTTCCTCTTCACGGTGGGCCGGCAGGCAGTGCATGAACAGGGCGTCGTCCTTGGCATGGGCCATCAGCGCGTCATTCACCTGATAGGGGCGCAGCATGTTGTGGCGCCGCTCTTTCGAGGACTGGCTGTCATGCATGGAAACCCAGGTGTCCGCCACAACCAGATCGGCGCCTTCCACGGCCTTGACCGGGTCGCGTTCGATCACGACCTTCGATCCTGCCTTGCGCGCCAGACCGACGAATTCATCCTCGGGGTCCAGCTGCGCCGGGCCGGTAAAGGTCAGGTCAAACCCGAATTGTCCCGCCGCATGCAGGAAGGAGGCGCAGACATTGTTGCCGTCGCCGGTCCAGACCACCTTCTTGCCCTTGATCGGGCCGCGGTGCTCTTCGTAGGTCAGGATATCGGCCATGATCTGACAGGGGTGGGTGCGGTCGGTCAGACCATTGATCACCGGCACATCGGCATATTCCGACATTTCGATCAGCACCGATTCATCAAAGGTCCGGATCATGATCAGATCCACATAGCGCGACAGCACGCGGGCGGTGTCGGCGATGGTCTCACCATGGCCCAGCTGCATGTCGTTGCCTGACAGAACCATGGTTTGCCCGCCCATCTGGCGCACGCCAACATCAAAGGAAACGCGGGTCCGGGTCGACGGTTTTTCAAAGATCAGCGCCACCATGCGCCCGTCCAGCGGCTGTTCGTCATCGGGGGCGCCTTTTGGGCGGCCCAAGCGCGCCTGCTTCATCGCGCCGGCCTGATCGATGATGCCCCGCAGGGCTGCTGCATCGGTTTTGTGGATATCAAGAAAATGGTTCATGTCTTGTCACTTTTTGTCAGGGTGAAGCCGGGGGCATATCCCCCGCCTTCGCAATTGATCTGAAGGGTCCGCTCAGGCCGCCGCGACTTGTTTGGCCGCCTTCTCAAGACGCTGAAGCGCCTCGGCGATATCCTCGTCGGTCAGGTTCAGGGGCGGCAGAAGGCGGATCACATTGTCAGCCGCCGGAACGGTGACGACCTCGTTATCATAGCCCGCGTTGACCACATCGATGTTCACCGCCTTACACTTGAGCCCCAGCATCAGCCCCGATCCGCGCACCTCTTCGAAGACCTCGGGATGGCTGGCCACCAGCCCCTCCAGCTTCTGGCGCAGCAGGCCCGCCTTGCGGTTCACCTCGGCCAGGAAATCCGGATCGGCGACCGCATCCATCACCGCGCAGCCCACCGCGCAGCCCAGCGGGTTGCCGCCATAGGTGGAGCCATGGGTGCCCGCGGTCATGCCGCTGGCCGCATCCTCGGTCGCCAGCACCGCACCCAGCGGGAAGCCACCGCCGATGCCCTTGGCCACCATCATGATGTCAGGAGTAATGCCCGCCCATTCATGGGCAAAGAGTTTGCCAGTCCGGCCCACGCCGCATTGTACCTCGTCAAGGATCAGCAGAATGCCGTGTTCGTCGCAAAGATCCCGCAGACCTTTCATGCAGGTATCGGGCAGCGGGCGAATACCGCCCTCCCCCTGTACCGGCTCGATCAGGATCGCAGCGGTCTTGTCATTGATCGCCGCCGCCACCGCGTCGTGATCATTCCACGGCAAGTGCACAAAGCCCGGCAGCAGCGGACCAAAGCCCTTGGTCATCTTTTCCGAGCCCGCCGCCGCGATACCCGCAGAGGACCGGCCGTGGAAGGACCCTTCGAAGGTGATGATCTCGACCCGGTCGGGCTGGCCCTTGTCGTAGAAATACTTGCGCGCCATCTTCACCGCCAATTCGCAGCTTTCAGTGCCCGAATTGGTGAAGAAGACCGTATCGGCAAAGGTCGTTTCGACCAGCTTGTCCGCCAGCGCCTGCTGTTGCGGGATTTGATAAAGGTTGGACACATGCCACAGGTTCTGCGCCTGGGAGGTCAGCGCCTCGACCAGGGCCGGATGGGCATGGCCCAGCGCATTCACCGCGATCCCGGCGCCCAGATCTAGGAATCGGCGCCCGTCGGCCTCGATCAGCCAGGCGCCTTCGCCTTTGACGAACTGAAGCGGAGCACGATTGTAGGTCGGCAGAACGGACGGGATCATCAGGATCATCCTTTTTGAAACATTGAGGCCAAAGCTGTGCATAGCCGGGCCGGAGGGTCAATACTGTAGTCGGAGGGGGTTTGTACCATCATCGCGGCACAATGGATCAAAGGCGCCACAGGGGCACTGAGGCTGCGGTTTACGCAGTCCGGCGTCGGCGTCGAAGCGCAGAGTTATGTGCACGTTTGATCATGGAATGGGTCCATAAGGGAGCTTTGCGCAAAAAGGAACCCCTTTTGTGCAGCCCGCCTGAACAATTCGGCGGCGCCGCCAGTATTCGGCCTTCGGGCCCCGCGGTAACTTCACCGTTGACCGCGCTTTTTATCCTTGCATCTCTGCGGGCACGGGCGCACCGATTGCGCATGAAAACTCCGACACCGCAAAATCCGATGCTGGCCGCCGCGCTGATCCTATTAGCAACCGCCTTTATCGCGGCGACAACGCTGATGGCGAAATCGCTGGGCACCGACGCTCTCGGGCCTGCGCTGCACCCGCTGCAGATCTCGCACGGGCGGTTTATCTTTGCCTTCGTGGTGATCTCATCGGTGTTGGCGCTGGTGCGCCCCCGGCTGACCCGGCCGCACTGGGGGCTGCATATCGGACGTACCGCCTTTGGCTGGGGCGGTGTGACGCTGATGTTTGCCGCTGTTGCCTATATCCCGCTGGCCGATGCCACGGCGATCACCTTTCTCAACCCGGTGTTCTGCATGCTGCTGGCGATCCCCCTTCTGGGCGAGCGCGTCGGCCCCTGGCGCTGGGGCGCGGCGGGGATCGCCTTTATCGGCGCGATGATCCTGCTCCGCCCGGCACCCGAGAGCTTTCAGCCAGCGGCCCTTCTGGCACTTGGCGCGGCAGCGGTGATGGGGCTGGAGCTGATTTTCATCAAGAAACTGTCGGGGCGCGAGGCGCCCTTGCAGATCCTGTGGTTCAACAACGGCATTGGTGTTCTGATCGCCAGTCTGGCTGTGCTGCCGGTCTGGCAGATGCCGACGCCGATGCAATGGGGCGCGCTGGCGGCACTGGGCGCGCTGATGGCCTGCGCGCAGGCCTGTTTCATCAACGGCATGGCGCGCGGGGATGCCTCTTTCGTGGCGCCCTTCAGCTATGCCACGCTGATTTTTGCCGCGTGTTACGACTTCCTCGGCTTTGGCGTGGTACCGGACGGGGTAACCGTTCTTGGCGCCTGCGTCATCCTGACAGGCGCCGCCATTCTGGCCTGGCGCGAGGGACGCCAGGCAAAACCGGCCTGAGGCCGTCCCTTATGCCTTCAGGCGATAACCCCGGCGCAGCATCGACCAAGCCAGCAGGCTGATGGCGACCGTGGCGCCAATGCAAACCGTCGCGCCCAGCAGCGGCGAGCTGTCGGAGGTGCCGATCACCCCGTAGCGCACGCCATCAATCAGGTAGAACACCGGGTTGGCATGGGAAATCGCCTGCAGCACCGGCGGCAGCGACTCGACCGAATAGAAAGTGCCCGACAGAAAGGCCAGCGGCGTCACGATGAAGTTGGTGATCGCGGCCATCTGGTCGAACTTGTCCGCGAAAACACCGGCGACGATGCCCAGCCCGCCCAGGAACGCCGCGCCCATCACGATGAAGAACAGCGCGACCAGCGGATGCGCGGGCACGATCTGAAGCGCCAGCATCAGACCCAGCCCGATGGCCAGCGCCACCACCACACCGCGCGCGATGGCCCCAGCAAGGTAGCCCAGCAGCATCTCAAGCCCCGACAACGGCGGCATCAGCGTATCGACGATATTGCCCTGCACCTTGGAAATCACGATCGAGGAAGAGGTATTGGCAAAAGCGTTCTGGATCACAGTCATCATCATGATCCCCGGCGCCAGGAAGGTCAGGAAAGGCACCCCCATCACATCGCCACGCTTCGGACCGATCGCGATGTTGAAGATCATCAGGAACAGCGCCGCCGTCATCAGCGGCGCCAGCAGCGTCTGGGTCCAGACCACCGAGAAGCGCTTGATCTCGCGCATCGCCAGCGTCTGCAGCCCCAGCCAGTTCACGCGACCGAACCGGCGCTCTCCCATTCCGACCCGGTATTCTGTTTCCGTCTCTGCCATGGTGCTTTCCTCGTTCCAGTCTTATGCGTGCTCCGGCGTGCCGCCCGTGCCCCATCTGCATACCTGCTGCATCCGCAGGTGCAAGACGCCTTGTAACTCGGGCCGCAGTGATTAAAATAGGCGTTTATATCGGAACTCGATGGCGGCCGCAGGATTCTGGGGCCGCTTTCAGCTTGGAAAGGCAACATATGTCCTGGACAGACGAGCGCGTCGAATTGCTCAAGAAAATGTGGGGCGAAGGTCAGTCGGCCAGCCAGATCGCCAAGGAGCTGGGCGGGGTCACCCGCAACGCCGTGATTGGCAAGGTGCACCGCCTCGGCCTGTCCAACCGCGCAGCCGGTGGCGCAAAAGCCGCCGAGCCCAAGGAAAAACCGGCAGCTGCTGCCGCTGCCAAACCGGCGCCAAAGCCAAAGCCACAGCCAAAGACGGAACCGGCCCGTCCGGCAACTCCGCCGCCTGCGGCCGCTGCCAGCGCGCCTGAAACCAAGGCCGCCATTCCGGCCCGCAAGCAGATCATTCCGGCTGGTCAGCCGCTGCCGCCGCAGCCTTCTGCCAATGAAATCAGCCCCGAAGCCCTGGCCAAGGTCAACGAGATCGAAAAGAAGGCCAAGAAGCTGACGCTGATGGAGCTGACCGAACGCACCTGCAAATGGCCCGTGGGCGACCCCGCGACCGAGGATTTCTGGTTCTGCGGTCTGCCCGTTCAGCAAGGCAAACCCTATTGCGAAGCCCACGTCGGCGTCGCCTTCCAACCGATGAGCGCCCGCCGCGACCGCAAACGGTAATCGGCTCCGGGCCCACTGCTCGCGGTTCGGACCATTTTCCCCAATCAAAAAAGCCCCGCCGTTGCCGTGCGGGGCTTTTTTATTGTCACATGTAATTTCGCTAGGTGCCTGCAAAGGGGCAGCCCCGCTGCTGCTCAGTGCCCCTCAGGCGCAGAGGACTCGAAATTAGGGATAACCCGTTCCGAGGCTTCATCCGGCTCGATACCCGGCCAGTTACCTTCGGCGATATTGATATTGCCGGGGATGTCCTCTTCCCAGAAGCCCACCACGTTCTTGGTGATGTTGAGGTACAGCTTGTCATCCACGATCCGCCACAGGTTCGGGTTGGCCGGCACCTTGCCGCCCTTGGACACCCCATAGGCGCAGTGCCCGTCATACTGCGGCGCGTAGTATTCCGGGTTCTTAAGGAACATATCGCGGTTCTCTTCGCTGGCAAAGGCAAAGCGGGCACCGTTGTACTCGGCCACGATATCCGCACGGCCCGGCACTGCGGCAGGCTGCACCTCGCCCACCGGCACCTGGGTGAGGCTGCGATAGGCAACCACGTCATAGCCAGAGACCGCAAAACCGGTGCCATCAATATATTGCTCCCCTGCAAAAGCAGAGCTTCCAATCGTCAGAGCCGCGATGGCAGCCAGTGCAAAACGTTTCATGTCTTGATCCTTTCCTCATTCGGCACCGATCCGGGACATGACGTGTCACAGGGGGTCCTGCTCCACCGGTCTGCCGATCCACTAAAACTGCATCTACAATATCCGGCGCAGACCCTTTGCGAAGGGGCGCTCACACAGCTGTGTCTCTGCGTGACCGCAGGCCGCCCCCTGCACGGTTGCACGAAAAAGATCGCACCCACACCTTCCAGTCATTGGAATTTTTGACGAGTATCCTACGTCAGAGACGTCAATCCGAACCGGGCCGCGCCCCGCGCCGCCCGCCACCACATACAGAACAGGGCCCATCCACATGAGTGATACGAGCTATACCCCGCCGAAAGTCTGGACTTGGGAACAGGAAAGCGGCGGACGCTTCGCCTCGATCAACCGTCCTATCGCAGGCGCCACCCACGACAAGGAACTGCCGGTCGGCAAGCATCCCTTCCAGCTCTACTCGCTGGCCACCCCCAATGGCGTCAAGGTCACCGTGATGTTCGAAGAGCTGCTGGCAAAGGGCCACTCCGGCGCCGAATACGACGCCTGGCTGATCAACATCGGCGAAGGCGATCAATTCGGATCGGGCTTTGTCGACATCAACCCTAACTCAAAAATCCCTGCCCTGATGGACCGCAGCGGCGACACCCCGGTTCGAGTGTTTGAATCCGGCTCGATCCTAGTGCACCTGGCCGAGAAATTTGGCGAGTTCCTGCCCAAGTCCGGGCCGGAGCGCACCGAAGTGATGAACTGGCTGTTCTGGCAGATGGGCAGCGCGCCTTATCTGGGCGGCGGTTTTGGCCATTTCTACGCCTATGCGCCGGAAAAATGGCAGTATCCGATCGACCGTTTCGCCATGGAAACCAAGCGTCAGCTAGACGTTCTGGAACGCCAGCTTGATGGCAACGCCTTCATCGCGGGGGATAACTACAGCATCGCCGACATGGCGATCTGGGCCTGGTATGGCCAGCTGGTGCTGGGCCGCCTGTACGATGCGGCAGAGTTCCTCGACGTAGCGAGCTACACCAATGTCGTGCGCTGGGCCAAAGACATCGACGCGCGCCCCGCGGTCAGCCGTGGCCGCATGGTCAAC
The DNA here is from genome assembly GCF_001678945.1 of Phaeobacter gallaeciensis. Taxonomy (NCBI): domain Bacteria; kingdom Pseudomonadati; phylum Pseudomonadota; class Alphaproteobacteria; order Rhodobacterales; family Roseobacteraceae; genus Phaeobacter; species Phaeobacter gallaeciensis. The sequence goes on along the minus strand of NZ_CP015124.1, from coordinate 3,428,908 downwards.
CGCGCCTTTGGCGAATTGCACACCCAGCTGCGCGAGCGCCATGACGCGGGTGATTTCGACACCCGCACCCAAGACAAGCTGGAAACCGAAGACAGCTGAGACTGACAGTCAGCGGACGTGGGCGCCCTGCCCCGTCCGCCCCTGCATGAAAGGCACGGCGGGTCGCCGCCGTGCCACGCGAACTGATTATTTCAAACGCGGTGGTTTGTCCGGATCGCTGCCGGGCGCGACCGGCTGATAGACCTGCGGCGCCTCTGGCTGCGGCAGATCAAACCGCAGCCCTACCCGTGACAGGCTGGCCGCAGCCCTATCCGACGCCTGGAAAAACCCGACATCCAGCGCCCCGGCCTCGATCCCGGAAAAGGTCAGCGCCTCGCCCACCGCCTTGGCCAGGGCATCCCGCGCGGCGTCCTTGGCATCGACAAAGCCCAGCAGATGCCCCTGCCCGCCACCCTGGTAGCGCACTGCCACCAGATAGGCCGATTGCGCCAGCCCAGCCGCAGTCGCCAGTTTGGTATCCAGCGCCGTCAGCAGAAGATCCGGAAGACCGGCGGGCGGCAGGAAGCTTTCGATGGCCGCCTCTACCTGATCCGGCGCGTGACCCAGAGTTTCTTCAAGCCAGCCAATCGCCTCGGCTGGGATCAGCATGGCAGAGGGGGCGACCTCAAGATTGACGCCCAGACCGATCCCCTGCCCCGACAGCATCTGCACGATCCCCCGCCCGGCCAGCGCCGCATAGGGCACCGCGCGCCCGGCGAACTGGGCGAGCCGCTCTTCGCGGTCGAAGACCAGAACGAAGCGCCCCTCGGGCGTGTCGAACAGGGCCGGCTCCAGCTTGTCGTTCTCGACTTCCTTTTCCAGCATCAGGAAAAGTTCGGCATCCGATAGCCGTTCGTAGAACCGCAGACGCGCGGCATCCGACGCGGGCTCTGCCTCCATCTGCGCGTGAGCCTGATCCAGCGGCGTTGGCATTGTCATCACAAAAGCTCCTTGACCCGGTGCCGCAACGCGGGCAGCAGATCTGTTTCAAACCAGGGGTGGCGTTTCAGCCATGCGGTATTGCGCCAGGACGGATGAGGCAAGGGAAAGACGCGCGGCGCATGCGCGCGCCAATCGGCCACCGTATCGCTAACCCGGGCCTTTTTCCCCAGATGATGCTGCTGCGCATAGCCTCCCACAAGCACCGTCAGCTCAACCTCGGGAAGGACGGACATCACCCTGTGCTGCCAGGTGCGAGCGCATTCCGGCGGCGGCGGCAGATCCGCCTTTTTCGCGTTATAGCCCGGAAAACAAAAGGCCATCGGGACGATGGCGATCTGGTCCCGGTCATAGAAAACATCCTCGGAAACCCCCAGCCACTGGCGCAACCGGTCGCCGGAGGCATCCGTATAGGGGCGTCCGCTGTCATGGACCCGCAGACCCGGCGCCTGCCCCGCGATCAGGATCCGTGCTGAGGGGCGGAACCAGACCACCGGGCGCGGCGCATGCCGCGTGGCCGTGGCGGCAAACCGCTGTGCACAAAGGCGGCAACCGGAAATCTCCTGCGTCAGCGCCGCGCAGTCATGGAAACTTTGCCCCATCATCGTTTCCCTTTTGGAAACAAAATCGCTATAGAATGGCCCAAATTGTCCTCGCCCAGCTGCATCGACCGCTTGCTGCCCTGCCCATGGACGAAGAGTAAAGCAGCGGTTCAGAATTTATGTCACAATTTGACATAACAAAGCCCGATTTCACGCGTAGGACGTTAATATAATTCAGGTAACCAAACCTGATCAAATCGCCGCGATCAGAACCGTGGCACAGTGCAGCGGTCCTTTTTAAGGGCCATCCGAGGCAAGAGGCCGGACAACGGACCAGACAGGCAAGACCGGAACAAGCCATGCTTGAGTTTGAAAATGTCAGCAAGTCCTTCTGGACCGGCACCCAGCGCAAGGTGATCCTTGACCGGGTGTCTTTTCGCGTGGAGCTGGGCAAATCCATGGGCATCCTGGCCCCGAACGGCACCGGCAAGACCACTCTGATCAACATGATGGCGGGTCTTGAGAAACCGGACGAGGGCGAAATCCGGCGAGGCTGCAAGATTTCCTTTCCGCTGGGGTTCATGGGCGGCGTCATCAACCGCCTGTCCGGCATGGAAAACAGCCGTTATATCGCCAAACTCTATGGGCTGGACCCGGATTATGTCGAAGCCTACTGCCGCTGGCTTTGCGGGCTTGGCGAATACTTCGACCAACCCCTTGGCACCTATTCCTCGGGCATGCGGGCACGGTTCAGTTTTTCGCTGATGCTGGCGCTGGATTTCGATATCTATCTGATCGACGAAGGCATGCCCAGCACGACCGATGTGGAATTCAACCGCAAGGCCGGCTCGATCCTGCAGGAGCGCCTGCAGACGACCACCATCGTGATCGTGTCCCACCAGCCTAAAACGCTGGAAAAATTCGCCCGCTCCGCAGCCGTTCTGATGGACGGGCAATTGCATATGTTTGAAACCTTGGAAGAGGCAAAGCAGCTCTATGACTACCAAACCCAAGGCTAAGAAATTCCGCATCCGCCGCACATCGAGCGGCGCCGCCGCTGCGGCTGCAGCGCGCCCTGTCGAGGCCCCAGGCCCCGACAGCAGCGCCAAAGCCGCAGGAGCAACAACGCAGGCCAGCGCGTCTGAGGTCAAATCCACTCAGGCCACGGCTTCAGCAGGGCAAAAAGACGCGAAACCCAGCGCCGCGACCGGGCAGGCAATGTCCGGCCAGGTCAGCAGCGCGCGTGAGACCAAGACCTCCACGGATATCGACGAGATCCGCCGCGAAGGGCTGACCGGCCGTCAGCTGCGCATGGCACGGCGCGTGGCGCAGCAGCACAATCTGCCGGTTACCTCGGATTTCGAAGCCGTCCGCCTGCTCCGCCTGAAAGGGATTGATCCCTTCAAGCGTTCCAACATGCTGGAACTGGTGGTCCCGCAGAACAAGGCCCGGCCAGAGGGCGCTCCGGACCCCGGCGCGATCCAGCTGCCTCAGACCGTGCCCGCCGCCAAGACGACCCTGCCTTCCACCGAGCTGAGCCCGGCAGAGCGGCGCAACAAAGAAATCCAGGAAATCCAGCGCGATATCGCCAAGCGGCGGCGGCGCAAGCTGTGGCTGCTCTTGGGGCGGCTCAGCTTTTTCGTGATGCTGCCGACGCTGATCACCGGATACTATTTCTATGCCGTGGCAACGCCGATGTATTCGGCCAAGTCCGAATTTCTGGTACTCAAGGCCGACAGCGCCGGGTCGATGAGCGGTCTGTTGTCGGGCACGCAATTTGCCACCAGCCAGGATTCCACTGCGGTACAAAGCTTTCTGCAATCCAAGGAAGCCATGCTGCGGCTGGATGAAGAAGTCGGCTTCAAGGCGCATTTCACCCAGGACTGGATCGACCCGATTCAACGTCTGGACCCAGCCGCAAGCAACGAACAGGCTTACAAGATCTACTCGCGCAACGTCAAAATCGGCTATGATCCGACCGAGGGCGTGATCCGGATGGAAGTCACCGCAGCTGATCCGGTGGTCTCTGCGGAATTCTCGGACCGGCTGATCTCCTATGCGCAGGAAAAGGTAAACCACCTATCCGAACAGAAACGCTCCGATCAGGTGGGCGAGGCAGAGGCCGCGCTCGAACTGGCGGAGACGAAACGCCGTCAGGCTCAGGAACATCTGGTGCGGCTGCAGCAAAAAGGCGCGGTTCTGGATCCCGAAGGCGTGATCCTGTCACTGCGCTCGCAGATCTCCACCTTTGAGGTCCAGCTGCAGGAGAAGGAGCTGGAACTGGCCGCCCTGATGGACAACACCCGCCCCAACCAAGCCAAGGTGGCCGGTGCAGAGGCTGATATCTCCCGTCTGGAGGCGTTGATTCAGCGGCTCAACGACAGGATGACCGATGCCGCTGCTGGCGAAAACTCGCTCGCCAGCCTCAGCGTGCAGATCCAGATGGCTCAGGCTGATCTCGCAACCCGCGATCTGATGCTGCAATCGGCCTTGCAGCAAGTGGAAACCACCCGCATGGAGGCCAACCGTCAGGTCCGTTACCTGACTACCGCGGTTGAACCGGTTCCCAGCGAGGAACCCTCCTATCCGCGCAAGTTCGAAAATACGATTTTGGCTTTCCTGATCTTTTCCGGTATTTACCTGATGTGCTCGCTTACAGCATCCATTCTCCGGGAACAGGTATCCTCTTAACGCTATGAAACACATCAAAATCGCCGGGCTGACGATCGGTAATGACTGTCCTCTGACAGTGATTGCCGGTCCTTGCCAGCTGGAAACCGCCGACCACGCCCGCATGATCGCAGGCAAAATGAAAGAGGCCTGCGCGGCCGCCGGGGCGCAATATGTGTTCAAGGCCTCCTACGACAAGGCCAACCGGACCTCTTTGTCCGGCAAGCGCGGCCTTGGTCTTGACGAGGGGCTGAAGGTTCTCAGCGATATCCGCCGTGAATTCGACGTGCCCGTGCTGACCGATGTGCACACCGAGGAACAATGCGCCGTAGCCGCCGAAGCCGTGGATATCCTGCAGATCCCCGCCTTCCTGTGCCGCCAGACCGATATGCTGCTGGCAGCGGGCAAGACCGGCAAGGCCGTCAACATCAAGAAGGGGCAGTTTCTGGCGCCCTGGGACATGGCCAATGTGGTGGCCAAGGTGGAAAGCACCGGCAATGAGAACATCCTGCTGACTGAACGGGGCGCCTCCTTTGGCTACAACGCGCTGGTGGCGGATATGCGCTCGCTACCGATCATGGCGCAGACCGGCTATCCCGTGGTGATGGATGCCACCCACGCGGTGCAGCAACCCGGTGGACAGGGCGGCTCTTCGGGTGGCAAGCGTGAATTCGCGCCTGTCATGGCCCGGGCTGCCGTTTCCCTGGGCATCGGTGCGGTTTTCATCGAGACCCACGAAGATCCCGATAGCGCCCCCTCGGATGGCCCCAATATGATCTATCTCGACCAGATGCCGAAACTGATCGAGACGTTGATGGCCTTTGACCAGCTCGCCAAGGCAAACCCGATTTCGATTTGATGCCCGAAAGTGAATTTAATGACTAAACCGATCTCCCCCGTCACCCCGAACACCTGGTCCTTCCTGCGCGATCCGATGATCACGCCGACCGGTTTTCGCGAATATGACGCCCGCTGGAAATACCCCGAGGAAATCAACCTGCCCGGCATGACGGCCCTTGGCCTTGGCCTTGGCACCCAGATCCACAAACGCGGGATTGAGCCGGTGATCGCGGTCGGCAATGACTACCGCGACTATTCGCTGGCGATCAAGCAGGCGTTGATCCTGGGCCTGATGCAGGCCGGCATCCGCGTCAAGGACATCGGCCCGGCGGTCTCTCCCATGGCCTATTTCGCGCAGTTCCATCTGGATGTTCCTGCCGTCGCCATGGTCACCGCCAGTCACAACCCGAACGGCTGGACCGGCGTCAAGATGGGTTTTGAGCGCCCGCTGACCCACGGCCCGGATGAAATGGCCGAGCTGCGTGATATCGTCCTCAATGGCGAAGGCGTGGCCCGCGATGGCGGTTCGTATGAATTCGTCGATGGCGTCAAGGAAGCCTACCTCGATGATCTGGTCGGCGACTTCAAGATGACCCGCAAGCTGAAGGTGGTCTGCGCCACCGGCAACGGCACCGCCTCGGCCTTTGGCCCCGAGCTGTTCGAGCGGATCGGCGTCGAGGTGGTCCCCAGCCACAACGAGCTGGACTACACCTTCCCCAACTACAACCCCAACCCCGAAGCCATGGAAATGCTGCACGACATGTCCGACAGCGTCAAAGCCTCGGGTGCGGATTTCGCGCTCGGATTTGATGGCGATGGCGACCGCTGCGGCGTGGTGGATGACGAAGGCGAAGAGATCTTTGCCGACAAGGTTGGCGTCATCATGGCGCGGGACCTCAGCAAGATCTATCCGAACGCGACCTTTGTCGCTGATGTGAAATCCACCGGCCTTTTTGCCTCGGACCCCGAGCTGCAGAAAAACGGCGTCAAAGCCGATTACTGGAAGACTGGCCACAGCCACATGAAACGGCGCGTGAAGGAAATCGGCGCGCTGGCGGGGTTTGAAAAATCCGGCCACTACTTCCTCGCCGAACCGGTGGGTCGCGGCTATGACTGCGGCATGCGCGTGGCGGTCGAGATCTGCAAACTGATGGACCGCAACCCGGACATGAAGATGTCGGATCTCCGCAAGGCGCTGCCCAAGACTTGGTCGACCCCGACCATGTCCCCCTATTGCGCCGATACCGAGAAATACGACGTATTGGAGCGCCTTGTTGCTAAACTGGTGGCCAAGGCTGAGGCTGGGGAGAAAATCGCAGGCCGCGCCATCAAGGAAGTCGTCACCGTCAATGGCGCCCGCGTGATCCTGGACAATGGATCCTGGGGGCTGGTGCGCGCCTCCTCCAACACGCCGAACCTAGTGGTGGTTTGCGAAAGCAGCGACAGCGAAGAAGAGCTGCGCGCGATCTTTGCCGATATCGATGCGGTGATCCGCACCGAACCGCTGGTCGGGGACTACGATCAGACGATCTGATCAAGTTGTTGACTAACTGAAGGTCTTTCGCCCGGGCCATGGCCCGGACGACCGCCGCGCCCAGCTTTGGTGGGCGCGGCTTTTTCATTTCTGCACAGGAGCGCCTTCCGGCCCGGCTCAGTTTCCCTGCAACAGCCGCAGCAGCTGGTCCTTGGCTTCCTGCTCAATCCGGTCCTTGATCACCTCGTTCAGGTCCTGCTCCGGCGCGATCTCGGTCTCCAGCTCCTCGCTCAGCTTTTCGCGCACGCGGTCCTTGGCCTCCTGCTCGATCTCGTCGATCTGCGGCTGCAGGGCGGATTTCAGATCGGGCCGGATCTTTGGCGCGCTCCACGGTCCGGTGATGGCAACCGGGATCGACAGCCCGGCGCCGCCATCCGCTCCCTGCAGTGTGGGCGTGAAACGGTAATCCAGATCCCGCGCGCCCAGACCGATCCGGCCTGCACCTTCGGCCCTGAGCCCCTTGATGATGACCAATAGATCGTTGTTCTGCAGGTTGCCGTTTGCGATCGTGTAGCTGCCAGTCAACTGTTCGAACACCGTGCTGCCGCCATTGCCCGAGCCGGAGCGCATCAGGTCCTCAAGGTCGAAACCGGTGAAAAAGCCTTTGCCAGCCTCGAGCCAGCCCTTGCCGCTGAGCGAGCGCATGATCGCATCCACCGAATTGCCAACACCCAGGTATTCGATCTCCCCCAGCGCGGCGCCATGCAAGCGGTCATAGCCCGCCGTCTGCCCAAGCGCCTGTTCCAGCTGGATATCGTTGAAGGACAGCTTGCCGCCCACCGACAGGCCGTTGCGGTTGTTGGCCACGACCTGCCCGGTCACCTGCCCGCCGAACATGGTGGCAGGCTGGGCCTTCAGCACCGCGCGGGCGCGGTCCAGAGTGAATGTCAGCTTGCTTTCGCCAAGGTTATACCCCGCCGCCGAAAGGCTCTGGAAGGTCAGGACAGCGGTGCCGTTGAAGGCTGACAGGGCCGAGGCATCAATCTGCTCCTTTGGCCAACCATCGGGCGCACTGCCCGCGCCCGATCCACTGCTCTCGACGGGCGAGTCCAGCCCCGGAAAGGACAGCGCACCAGCCGACAGCTGCGCCGTCACCTCGGGCACATCCGCCATGACAAGATCCGCAGCCCCCTGCAGGGTGTTGCCATCCAGATCCAGTGACAGATCGCGCAGCGCCAGACGCCCATCCGGCGTATAGGTGGCATCGGCGCCGACCACAGCAGCCTGCCCGAGCCCCTTGGGGAGAGAGACCTCGCCACCGCCCAGCGCCGCGATGAAACCGGCGCTATCCGTGGTTTTCAGCGTCACCCGCCCCGATCCTGCCCCATCGATCCCGGCCCGGCCGTCGAACATCAGCACGCCGCCGGGCCCGCTGACAGTCCCCCCGACCGAAGACACCCGCCCGGTGAGGAATTCCGAAAATGTGCCGATCTCTGCCTTCACCTGAACCGGCGCCTCGACCGGGCGCAACGTCATCTCCATATCCACGGTGCCGCCGGGATCCGGCCAGCTGAGCGCCAGATCGATGGCCTTCATCTCAACCGGCGTGCCTCCATGCGGCGCATAGCGCAGCGAGGCCCCGGTCAGGGTCAGCTTTTCGATCTGAACCGCCAGATCGCTGCCCTCTTGCGGGGTGGCGTCTGCGTCCGCACCCGGGGTCCCCTCGCGTGACATCACCCAGTTCCCGGTACCATCAGCGCGGGTCGACAAGTTCAGATGTGGCAGCAAGGCGGTGACTTCGGTCACCCGCACCTTGCCGCGCAGCAGATCGGCGGGGGCAATCCCGATGGACATCCGCGCCGCGCGCAGCATCGGCTCGGGTCCCGCCCAATCGGCATTTGACAGGGTCACGCCTTCGGTCCGCACGCCCAGCACCGGCCAGAGGCTGAAGCCCACCTCGCCCTGAAACTCCAGCTTGCGGCCGGTCTGCGCCTCCAGCTGCTGCGCCGCCAGCGCCGCGATCTTCTCTCCCGGCAGCATGAAGACCAGCCCGATCAACACGGCAAGCGTCAGCAATATTGCCGAAAGAACCCGAATGATCAGCCGCATAGCACCCTCCGCTGCCTGTTTCCCCCGAGGATACAGTGCGCCCCGCAAGGCGCAATAGTCGGTTGGCCCGGACAGTGTCGCGGACAGACTTCACCATTGCCGCATCGGAAATTTCATCAGCGGACAGCCCCCGGCACAAGCCACGGAGCCTATTGAACCAAGAAACAGCCTTCAGATGTGAGCGGAGCTTACCAGCCAGCGACCAGTGCCCCCCAAAGGTCATATTCCCCGGCCTCGTCAACTTCGACGGTGACCAGATCGCCCACCTTCAGGCCTTCGGTGCCCTCGTCGATGAACAGATTGCCGTCGATCTCGGGCGCGTCGGCCTTGGTGCGGCAGGTGGCGATGCCGTCTTCGTCGATGTCATCCACGATGACTTGCATGGTCTGGCCGACCTTGGCTGCCAGCTTAGCCTCGGAAATCGCCTGCGCCTTTTCCATGAAGCGTTCCCAGCGCTCCTGCTTCACCTCTTCGGCCACGTGATCCGGCAGATCGTTGGAGCGCGCGCCGTCGACGTTTTCGTATTTGAAACAGCCAACCCGGTCGAGTTGCGCCTCATCCATCCAGTCGAGAAGATGCTGGAACTCCGCCTCCGTCTCGCCGGGGTAGCCGACGATGAAGGTGGAGCGCAGGGTGATCTCCGGGCAGATCTCGCGCCAGGCGCGGATTTCGTCCAGCGTTTTCGCCGCCGCTGCGGGGCGTGCCATGCGTTTCAGCACATCCGGGTGGGCGTGCTGAAAGGGGATGTCTAGATAGGGCAGAAGCGCGTTGTCCGGGTCCGCCATCAACGGGATCAACTCGCGCACGTGCGGATACGGATAGACATAATGCAGCCGCACCCAAAGGTCCGATGCAGGTGCCAACTGCCCCAGCGCCCGCGACAGATCGGTGATATGGCTGCGTATCTCGCCCTCTTTCCAAGGGTTCACATCGTATTTGCGGTCGAGCCCATAGGCCGAGGTATCCTGACTGATCACCAGAAGTTCGCGCACGCCTGCATCGACCAGCTTTTCCGCCTCGCGCAGCACGGCGTGGGCGGGGCGCGAGGCCAGCCGCCCGCGCATGTCCGGGATGATGCAGAACTTGCACTTGTGATTGCAGCCTTCCGAAATCTTCAGATAGCTGAAGTGCCGGGGCGTCAGGCTGACGCCGGTGGCGGGCAGCAGATCGACAAAGGGATCGGGCGCAGGCGGCACCGCGGCGTGTACGGCATCCAGCACCTGTTCATACTGGTGTGGACCGGTGACGGCCAGAATGCGCGGATGATGTTCGCGGATATAGTCCGGCTCGGCGCCAAGGCAGCCGGTGACGATAACCTTGCCATTTTCCTTCAGCGCCTCACCGATGGCGTCCAGACTTTCGGCCTTGGCACTGTCGAGGAACCCGCAGGTATTGACGATCACCGCATCGGCGCCCGCGTAATCGGCAGAGATGCCGTATCCTTCGGCGCGCAGCCGGGTCAGGATGCGCTCACTGTCCACCAACGCCTTGGGGCAGCCGAGCGACACCATGCCAAGGGTCGGCTGGTCTTTACGCGGGGCATCACCGAACTGGGCTTTCGGGGCGAGGTCGGGGCGGAGGTCTGGCGGATTGCTGGTCATGGCTGCGCATATAGTACGCGCGTGTGGCTTTGGGAATGGATGTTTTCAGCGGGAGCACGGCCTCTTTGGCCTTGACCAGTGAGCGCCCACAGGCATTCTCCAGCCTTGTCTGCGGCCTCAGGCCTCTGCTTTTTCCTTCTCGGCCCGCAGGCGCAGCAGGACCTTGGCATTCTTGCAGCAGCCGGGTGCCTCTTCAGCTTTGTCATGGGCAGCGAGCCAGCGTTCGCAAGTCTCGATACCCTCGCAGGCCCGGCAGCGGTTGACCATATCCGCCCAGTCCTCGGAACTGATGCGGCCTGCCTCAAAGGCCTCGACCAGATCGGCCTCGGTGGTTTTGCCCATTAGCCCCAGAAGCCTCAGGTGATACAGCGCGTCCCCCAATGGATGCATGTCTTGATCCTCCCCAAAGGCTGCCAGATCAGGCGACCGGTTCGCGCAGATATCCCAGCAGATCGCGGTTGCGGCAGTAATCCGGAGTGTCAGCCGCCTCATCTGCACGCGCGGGTGAATGCAACCACTTCTGGCAGGTCTCCGGATGGGCGCAGCGGGTGCAGCGCAGCACCGCTTCGGCGATTTCATCGAAATTCAGCCGCCCGGCGATGGCCTCTTCCTGAAGATCCAGCCCAACCGCCTGCCCCATTTCATCAAAAAGGGCCGCGTGCGTCTTCAGTTTAGCTTTATCCTTGATCCCGCAATCATCCATCGCGCGTTCTCCTGGCTGCGTGTCACGCCAGAAAATACCACAGGCCCGGCCCCGGACCTTGATGCAGGTCAATCGCGTGACGCGGGCCTAGGCGGGGTTCAGATAGGCACGCACCGCGTCCTGAACCCGGCGAAAGCGGTCGCCGCCCAGTTTCTTGCCGCCATACCAGCGGGTGACGATGATCAGATGATCTTGCAGCCCTTCCCGCTCCATCATCCGCAAGATCACCATTCCGGCGCCGCTCTCTCCGTCGTCGGCCTTGAGCGCGCCCGTCGGCAGCATCGCCGCCCAGGTGTTATGGGTGGCCTTGGCGTAGGCGCGGTCGGTTTTCAGTGCCGCCAGCACCGCGTCGACTTCGGCGCGCGACGTAACTCGGGCGCCGGTCACCGCATAGCGTGACCCCCGGTCGGTCAGGACCACGCCCAGTTTTTTCATCTCGGGCGCTGCATCTGCAGAGTTTTCCGCCATGATCAATTCAGCCCGTAGCGGGTGATGGTCTGCTGCACCACGCGCACCCGGTCCGGATTGGCCGGATGGCTGCCAAGGAATTTGTCGCCGGGGTCCGGCAGGCGATAGAAGAACTGCACCCCGACGCTGGGCCGGTATCCGGCCTGGTGGGTGATAATGGTGCCGAGCTGATCCGCCTCCAGTTCGAATTCCTTGGAATATCCCCGCGCACCGACAATGGCGCCCAGATCCTGTGCGTTGGAGATATCCGCCGCGCTGCCTCCGGCAAGGGTGGCAAGCCCGGCCAGCAACACGGAACCCGCCACTGCGTTCTGCTGCTGGCGCGCCAGATGCGCGCGGATATGGTGCGCAGCCTCGTGCGACATGACAAAGGCCAGCTCATCCGCGTTGGCGATCTGTCCCAGCATAGAGCGGGTGAAGGTGATTACCGGGCGGCCGGACTGCGACAGGCTCTGATAGGCATTCGGCGGCGCTTTGGCGTCGGGATCGATCCGGATCAGATAGTCGCAATTCATACCACTGGTCTGCGTCCGGCAGGTGCGTTCGGCCACCGGTTCAACGCGGCTGGCGACGGTGGCAAAGGTTGGCCGAGCTTCGGCTGGCGAAAGACCAGACACCCGCGCCCCGGATGTTGCCGGAGCAACCGCTCCGCCACCGAGCGGCGGGGCACCGGGAACGCCGCAGGCGCTCAAAACACTGAGTGCGCAAAGCGAGACTGTTTTCAGAATGGAGCGCATCGGCCTCTCCTTGACGTCATCGCCCGATCATAGGCCGGGACCCAACCGAGGTTCAATCGCAGACAGCCGGATTTTGCAGTCAGTCTTGCAGCCGTCAGCGGAGGTTCGCGTCACATTTCTGGTGCCCGCGCAAACACTTGCCAATCACAGCACCAAGGTGGCAACATCGGGATATGTTTACCATCGAACACGAATTTGACTCGACCGTCGTTACCCTGGTGGATGAGGGCGAGCGCCCTTTGCTGGAAGATGTGACTATCAACGCCTTTGCGGAATGCGTGACTGTGGAGCAATTCGATCCTCGCACCGACAGGGTAGAAAAGATCACCCTCTCCTACAGCCAGCTGCGCGATCTGGCCGCTGCGCTTGACCTGCCAGAAGGCGTTTATCGCCTGGTTCCGGATGAGGCCACGCCGCAGGATCCCGCATCTGGTTCATGAGCCGCGATAGACGAAAACCTTGTCCCGTGATGTGGCGCCCCGGCGCAGCTCCAGAGCAGAGGGCGCAACGCCCATGGCCCGGGCCAGTAAATCCGCGACTGCGGCATTGGCCTTGCCGTTTTCCGGCGCCACGGTGACCGAGACCTTCAGCCCCGCCTCGGTCCGGGTGATCGCGTTGCGCGCCGCCTTTGGCGTGGCCCGCACCTGGATCTCCAGCCCCGCAACGGCCAGGTCCGCAAGGTCCGGTAGATCTTTCTTCTTTGGTTTTCCCATGTCGATTTGATGCCCTGCCGCCCCTCAAAACACCAGCACCAATTGCAATGCTGCAACGGTCCGAAACAAGCTGCTGTACAGCAAGCCACGATCGCTTCAAAATGCGTGAGGTTAAGTTACGCGGTTCGCACCGCCTGAGATGTGTTTGGTTGGGCCTGCGCGGCTCCTGTGTATTCGGTGTTACCTCCTATGGACAAAAAATCGATCATTCTTGATTTCCTGAATGCCGCCCTCGGAGATCCCGGTGACTTCGATTTGGGTCGGTATTTCACCGAGGAGGCGACCTTTTGCGGACCTGTCACCGGAGGCCAGATCATTCCGATGATGGAATGGGTCGAATTCAAACTCGTTGTACAGGGCTTGGTCGGACCGTCCTCCTTTGAGGTTATGAATGCGATCGAACAGGACGACTGGATCTCGATGCGCATTCGCATTTCAGCCAAGTGCCTTTCGACCGCGGAAATGATTGTCGCCTACGATTGTCTCATGGCGCGGTTTGAAGGGGACCGGATTGCTGAATACATCGGTCACATGGATTACTTCACCTTCTTCCAGGACCTTGGTTTGATCCCGCCCGGCTCGTTGCATGCCTGCCTCAGCGGCCAGCGCATGGTCTGGGAATAATTGCTGCCGCACCGCGCGCCGCGATAATCACCGAACCGCCCCTTGAAAAACACGCGCCAGCCAGCATATAAAACCTTGATGTAAAAAGGTTTCACATATGCCCGAACAGAATGCTGCCGCCCTTGATTTCCTTCTGAACCGCCGCTCCCGCCCCGCGAAGACGTTGGTCGCACCGGTCCCCAGCCGGGACGAGTTGCAGGTTCTGCTGACCGCCGCCGCCCGCACGCCCGATCACGGCAAGCTGGAGCCCTGGCGCTTCATCGTCATCGAAAAACCCGCCATGGGACGGCTTGCAGAGCTGACCACAGCCGCAGGTGAGCGGCTGGGAAAATCGCCCGAGGATATCGCCAAGGGGCGCAGCCAGTTCGAGCTTGGCCAACTGGCCGTCGCGGTGATTGAGGTGCAGACCGACAGCCCCAAGATCCCGGCCATCGAACAAACCTATTCCGCGGGCGCTGTCTGCCTTGCGCTGCTCAATGCGGCGCTGGCGGCCGGATGGGGGGCGAATTGGCTCTCAGGCTGGGTTAGCCACGACCGCCAGTTCTGCGAAGAGGCCTTGTCGCTGGCGCCGCACGAACGCATCGCCGGCTTCATCCATATTGCCACCGAAGGTACCAAGCCGCCGGAACGCCCGCGCCCGGATCTGGAGCGCATCACCAGCTGGATCAGCACATGATCTTTGACGCCTTTTTCAAGTCCCTGGCCCAGACCGGCGATCCGCGCTTTCGCAGGGTTCTTTTTCTGGGTGTCGGGCTGACCTTTGCGCTGCTGATCGCCACATATGTGCTGTTCTTCTTTCTGGTGCAGTGGCTGGTCGGCCCGCAGGTCACACTGCCCCTGTTCGGGGAGGTGACATGGCTGGACGATATCCTGTCCTTCGGGTCGATCCTTCTGATGATGGGGCTGTCGGTCTTTCTGATGGTCCCGGTCGCTTCGGCCATCACTTCGATGTTTCTGGATCAGGTGGCACAGGCGGTTGAGGACAAGCATTTCCCTCAGCTCCCCCCTGCCTCTGATCCAACGATCGTGGAGGCGCTGCGCGACACGGTCAATTTCCTTGGCGTGCTGATCGCCGCGAACCTGCTGGCGCTGGTGCTTTATCTGATGTTCCCGCCCATCGCGATGTTCATTTTCTGGGGGCTGAACGGGTTCTTTCTGGGCCGGGAATACTTCACCCTGGCCGCCGCCAGACGCATCGGAATGCCCGAGGCCCGCAAGATGCGGCGCAAGCACATGGGAACCATTTGGATCGCAGGCACGTTGATGGCGATGCCGCTGTCAGTGCCGCTGGTGAACCTGGTGATCCCGATCCTGGGCGCGGCCACCTTCACCCATATATTCCACAGCCTGTGGCGCAGGGTCTGACGGCGAACAGATCAACGGTCCGGGGGCATCCCCCCCGGGCCGCGTTTTCTCAAGAGGCGCTATTTTGGATCGGGCAGCCGGTCGAACCAGTCGAAATCATTCACGCTGATCACTCCGGACAGGATTATTCCTGCCACGATGGCCCAGATCACGAAGGCCGCGATGGTGGTGATCACCGCCTTTTGCTTCAGATAATGGTTTTCGGGCGCGCCGGCATGGGTGCCGGGCACGATCTCCCCCTTGTCACCTTGTGTCTCAAGCCGGATCGGAATGACGATCAGGAAGGTCATGAACCAGATCACCGCATAAAGCACCAGTCCCGATGTAATTCCCATAGCGCACCTTTATTGTATATCCGCGCGCCGACGTCCGGCGCTGGCCTCAGGTAGCCTCAAACCTGCTCCAGTTCCACCAGGCAGCCGTTGAAATCTTTGGGGTGCAGGAAAAGAACTGGCTTGCCATGGGCACCGATCTTCGGCTCGCCAGAGCCCAGAACCCGCGCGCCCTGCGCCTTCAGGTGATCCCGCGCAGCCAGAATGTCCTCAACCTCGTAGCAGACGTGGTGAATGCCACCAGCGGGGTTCTTTTCCAGGAAGCCATTGATGGGCGAGTCATCCCCCAGCGGGTAAAGCAGCTCAATCTTGGTGTTGGGCAGCTCTATGAAGACAACTGTGACACCATGATCGGGCTCATCCTGCGGTGCGCCGACCTTGGCGCCCAACGCATCACGGTACTGAGCCGAGGCCGCCTCAAGGTCGGGCACGGCAATCGCGACATGGTTCAAACGACCGATCATGATGTGTATTCTCCTCTCAAATCCTGTTCGACCTCCTTATGCTGAGACCAGCCAATGGGGGCAAGTGCGCCAATGCGCACGGCGCGCGCTACCGGGCGGCTGCAGAGAACACCGGGCAACCGCAGGCAATCATGGGGAAAACCCGCAGCCTTGGCATCTCCTGCATCGCGTTAACCTCTAATTAGCCTCAAATCCATAGCGTCAGTCAGTATCCCGCAAGGAGTATGAGTAATGGACGATTCGGAACTGTTTGCAGCCGCCCACCGTCTCCCGACGAAACGGCGCCCTCTTCTTGGTCTGACCATTCTGGTGGTCGAGGACAGTCGCTTTGCCTGCGAAGCGCTGCGCTTACTCTGTTTGCGCAGCGGTGCCCGTATCCGGCGCGCCGATTGCCTGAAATCCGCCCGCCGACACCTGAAGGAATACCGCCCTTCCGTCGTGATTGCCGATGTGGGGCTACCGGATGGCTCCGGCACGGAACTGATCGCCGAGATCAATCAGGGATCACCGCGGGTTTCCGTCATCCTTGGCATTTCCGGCGACGAAAGCCTTGAAGAAGAGACGCTCAAGGCTGGCGCCGACGGCTTCCTCGCCAAGCCGATCACCTCGCTGGCGGCATTCCAGCATGCGATCCTGTCGCGCCTGCCCGCCGACCGGCAGCCCGCCAGCCTGCAGGACCTGTCGGATGAAACCATCGAGCCGGATTTCCTCGCCTTTCAGGACGATATGGCCCATGCGGCAGATGTTCTGAACGAAGACCATGAAGGCAACACGCTGGACTATCTGACGCAGTTCATTGGCGGTGTCGCACGCAGTGCAGGCGACAAGCCGCTCGCCAATGCCGCGGCAAGCCTTGCCCAGGCCCGCATGGCTGGCCGCCCCATCGGCCCGGATACAGCAATGCTGGCGGGAATGGTGCAGGAACGTCTCGAACGGAAAATCGCGATCTGACATGCTCGAAGTCATTCTGATCGGCTCGGCCACGCTGGCCATCGTGCTCTATCTGCAGGCGCGCCAGGCCGCCCGCGAAATCCGCCAGAACCGCGATCGCAATACGCGGGAACCGATGGTTATCTACCGCCACGAGCATTGACCTCTGCCTGGCGAAACAGGCCCCGCCCCCCGGGGCCGCTATCGCCGCCTGAAGCGGTTCTATCCTTTTGATCCGACCAGCGCGGCGCACCCTTCAGGGTCACCGCAGCAGGCCAAGATCATCCTCCATCCGCAGCCCCGGAAACACGGTTTGCTCCAATTCGGCCACCCCTACCCCGGTCAGGCCGCGCAGGATCCAGGCCGCGGGTGCACGCACGTCCGCCGTCGGCATTAGGTCACGCCGGTCATAGAGCGCGGCTTCCTCCAGCCCCGGCCAGCGCCCGTAGATCCGGCCGCCGCGGATCGCCCCGCCCGCCAGCAGCATCGCGCCACCGGTTCCGTGATCGGTGCCACCGGTGCCGTTCTCCCGCGCTGTGCGGCCAAATTCCGTCATCGCGACCACCGCCGTCTTGTCCCAGACATCGGCGCCGACACCGGCTTTTAACTCCAGCACGGTGTCGGACAACCGGCCCAGCGCCGATTTCAACGCCCTGTCCTGCCGGTTGTGGGTATCCCACCCATTGATCGAAAAGGCCGCAATGCGAGTGTCGGCGCGCAATTGCTGCGCCGCATAGGCCGCGATCTTCAGATGTGCCTCGCCCTGGGTCGGTACCGGCATGGTCATACCACCCGCCATGCCCATCTGCCCGCCCTGCATGTCCTCCTCGCCAGACAGCGGCAGCCCCGGCGCCTCGCGTGACAAGTCCAGCGCCTCGGACAAGGCGCCGTGAAACAGCGCATCATCCTCCATCAGCAGCCCGGCCAGACGTTCGGCCTGCGGGCTCATCATCAGAGCGGCATCCGGAGACCAGTCCGCCACAGGCGCCGCACCATTCAGAAGCTTCATCTCCCCCTGCCCCAGGGCAAAAGCGGTGCGCGCCTCGATCCCGCTTTGCTGCTGCAACAAGCGGTTCAGCCAGCCATCGCGCGCCTGTTCCAGCCCCGGCGTACCCGCCTCCAGCAGGTCCTGACCGTCGAAATGGCTGCGCTTGTCCCGGTAAGGTGTCGAAACCGCGTGGACAAAGGCCAACTCCTCGGACCGCCACAGCGGCATCAGCGGCGACAGGGCCGGATGCAGGGCAAAGAACCCATCCAGATCCAAACCGCCGTGGTCCGGGCCGCCGCGCAGTTTCTGCCGCAGAGCGGCATAGGCCGGATCGCCATAGGGCTGCACCACGTCCAGCGCGTCCATGCCGCCGCGCAGGATGATCACCACCAGCCGCCGGTCCCAGGGGGCCGAGGCAAAGCTGACCGGCGTCAGCAGCGGGCTGGCGGCCAGCGAACAGCCAAGCGCAGCGCCGCGTGCAAGGAAGCTTCTCCGGGAATGTCTCATGATCAATCCTCCTGCTAACGGCGCTGAAAGGCCGGGGCGCTCAGCACCAGAGCGACCCCTTCGGCCCGGGTTTCGGCTGCCGAGGCGGCAAACAGCACCTTGCCATCGGCAAAACTGCCTAGGGTCGTTCCGGCAAATCCGCGTGGATCAGGAAGATCGGCCACTAGCCGCTGCGGCGCCGCAAAAGCCCAGCGCAGGCGGGCCGACAGGCCCTGCGGCGTGATCCAGGCGGCATCATCCTCGCTCCAGCCATCCGGCCCGGCAGGGTCTTCCCATTTCTGCCCCATCAGGGTCAGCGGCGCGGCAAAGATCCGGTTCAGTTGCCGCCGTTTCAGGCTCGACAGCTGGTCAGCAGCCACAGGCAGTGCCCGGCAGGCCGAGGCCACGAAATCAAAGGGCGGCTTCACGTTGCGTAGCTCCGGCGCCCAGGCGGCGGGATGCTCCAGCAAGGCCGCATAGACATCCGGCAGATAGCCACCGGACTGGCGGAACCGCTCTGCCACATGCTCCACCAGATCCGCGTCCGGCTGGTCCGAGGTAAAATGCACCGCCAGTTTGCGGGCAATGTGCCGGGCCGTGGCCGGATGACGCGCGAGATCGCGCAGCGCCTGCAAAACCGGCTCCAACCGCCCCTTCTCTGCGCCATAGGAGCGGCCAAGTACCTTCTCGCTGCCGGGCTCTGCCAGGCCGGAGCGGAAGTTAAACCCTTCTTTGCGATTGAAACTGAGCCCGGTAAAGAGCTCCGCCAATTGCCGCACATCCGTCTGACTATAGGGGCCATCCACCCCCAGCGTGTGCAATTCCAGCACCTCGCGGGCGAGGTTTTCATTGAGACCGGCACTGCGTTTGCGCCGCTGCGCGACAGGACTGTTCGGCCCGACCGAACTGTTCTGATCCAGATAATGCAGCATCAGCGGGCTGGTCACCACCGCGATCAGCAGATCTTCGAACCGGCCCGCAACATGGGGGCGGATCGCGGTCTCGGCATAGGGGGTTGCCAGATGCCGAAAGGCACCCCGCCGCCCCTTGGCGGTGAAATGATCCGACCAGAACAGGGTCAGCCGCTCCCGTAGGCCGTCAGACGTATCGGCATAGCGCAGCAGACGCTGGGCAAAATTTTGCAAACGGTCCGTTCGTTTCTGTTGCCGAAAGGTGCGGTAGCGCGCGTCCGCCGCCTCATACTCCGGCTGACCGCGCAGCTTGCGCCGTTCTCTTGCGAGCGCCTGAAACGTCACTGAATCGGCAAAGGCCGCATCAAAATCCTGCACCGGATAGGCGCGCGCCATCTCATCGGCGCCGGTCAGGCGCTGCAACATCGCCTCGGGCGATTGCGGCGGTGCCAGCCGGGGTGACAACCCGCAGCCAAACCGGATCTCGGCCAGTTCAGGATCAAACCGCATCTGTCATTGCTCCGGCCCCATTTTCATTTCGGGATCAACAGGTCTCGATCTCCACAGTAGGCCAGAACCTCCGTGGCACCCACACCCATCACTTACTGATACGCGAGGATTTGCCGGTTCCGTCGCAGCAGGCACAAAAAAGCCCGGAGACCATGCTCCGAGCTTTTTGAATTGTCTTGGTCAAGGCCCTTTGGCCTTACTGATCCTGCGGAATGACGCGCAGTCCCAGTTCCATCAGCTGCTCCGACATCGGCTCGGACGGGGCCGACATCATCAGATCTTCCGCACGCTGGTTCATCGGGAACATGATGACCTCGCGAATGTTGGCCTCATCCGCCAGCAGCATCACCATGCGGTCGATACCGGCAGCGCAGCCACCGTGCGGCGGGGCACCATATTGGAAGGCGTTGACCATGCCGCCAAAGCGCTTCTCGACCTCCTCCTTGCCATAGCCGGCAATTTCGAAGGCCTTGAACATGATTTCCGGCTTATGGTTCCGGATCGCGCCCGAGACCAGCTCGTAACCGTTGCAGGCGAGGTCATACTGATAGCCGAGCACCTTGAGCGGGTCGCCCTCCAGTGCTTCCATCCCGCCTTGCGGCATGGAGAAGGGGTTGTGCTCGAAGTCGATCTTGCCAGTTTCCTCGTCTGCCTCGTAGATCGGAAAGTCAACGATCCAGGCAAAGGCGAAACGGTCCTTGTCGATGAGACCCAGTTCTTCGCCGATGACAGTGCGGGCGCGGCCTGCAACGCTTTCAAAGGACTTGGGCTTGCCGCCCAGGAAGAAGGCCGCATCGCCCACGTCGAGACCCAGCTGCTGGCGGATCGCCTCGGTGCGCTCGGGGCCGATGTTCTTGGCCAGCGGACCGGCGGCCTCATTGCCCAGAACGATCTCGCCCGCCTTGATCTTGGCGTTGACTTCCTTGACGGAAATGCCCTGCTCCTGCGCGATGGAATCCGCCGACTGCTTGCGCCAGAAGATATAGCCCATGCCCGGCAGACCTTCCTGCTGGGCGAATTTGTTCATGCGATCGCAGAACTTGCGGCTGCCGCCTGTGGGCGCCGGGATGGCGCGCACTTCGGTGCCTTCCTGCTCCAGCAGTTTGGCAAAGATGGCAAAGCCGGAGCCGCGGAAATGTTCCGAGCAATCCTGCATTTTGATCGGGTTGCGCAGGTCCGGCTTGTCGGTGCCGTACCACTTGGCGGCATCTTTGTAGGAGATCTGCGGCCATTCGCTGTCGACCTTGCGACCACCGCCGAATTCCTCGAACACGCCCTGCATCACCGGCTGAATGGTGTCAAAGACATCTTGCTGGGTGACAAAGGACATTTCCATATCGAGCTGGTAGAAATCGGTGGGCGAGCGGTCAGCCCGCGGATCCTCGTCCCGGAAACAGGGTGCGATCTGGAAATATTTGTCAAAGCCCGAGACCATCATCAGCTGCTTGAACTGCTGCGGCGCCTGCGGCAGGGCGTAGAACTTGCCGGGGTGCAGACGGGAGGGCACCAGGAAGTCGCGCGCGCCTTCGGGCGACGACGCGGTGATGATCGGGGTCTGGTATTCGTTGAACCCCTTGTCCCACATGCGCTTGCGGATCGACTGGATCATGTTCGAGCGCAGAACCATGTTGTTCTGCATCTTCTCGCGGCGCAGGTCGAGGTAGCGATAGCGCAGGCGAGTTTCCTCGGGGTATTCCTGCTCGCCAAAGACCATAAGCGGCAGTTCCTCGGCTTTGCCGAGAACCTCGATATCGCGGATGAAGACTTCGATCTCGCCGGTCGGGATCTTCGGGTTCACCAGGCTTTCGTCGCGCGCCAGCACATTGCCATCGATGCGGATACACCATTCCGAACGCACCTTTTCGATCTCCGCAAAGACCGGGCTATCGGGGTCAGCCATGACCTGGGTGATGCCATAGTGGTCGCGCAGGTCGATGAACAGCAGGCCGCCGTGGTCGCGGACCCGGTGGACCCAGCCAGACAGGCGCACGGTATCGCCCACGTTGGATTTGTTCAGTTCGGCGCAGGTATGGCTGCGGTATGCGTGCATTGGCTGACCTTTCGTGTCGCGGGTCGTCTCTCGGGGCATCTGTCCGGGCGGACCATCAATCGGGATATGCGCCAAAGCGGCGCGGAATTCGTCCGGGCTGGTACACTAGGTTGCGGCTCTCTTGTCAAGCAAACAGGGCGCATTCGCCCCGTCAGATGCCCGTTTTTGCCCTCTCGCCACGTCGGCGCAAAGGCTCCTGCCCCCTCTGCGCCCCATCGCTGCGCGATCCGGCCAGACGAGTTGGGCGTGGCGCCCCGCCTTCGGCGCGGCGCGGGCGGCGCTGTGGTGCCACCCCAGCGCGCCGCCCGGCGCGCTGCCGGGCCCAAGGGCAAAGAGCCGCTGCCCCCAGCCCGGGGTTCTTGTCCGCGGGCGCGCCCCCGTCCTTTTCAGATCAGTTTCAGACCAGCTTGGCCGGGATCAGCCCGCGCAGGGAATTGCCCATATGAATGGATTGCGCCCCCTTCAGGTCCTCAAGGCTCAGCACCGCCTCGCCGCATAGACCGCGCTCCAGCATCTCCTGCCGCAGGATGCCGGGCAGAAGGCCGCAGCCGAGCGGCGGCGTCACCACCTGCCCACCTGCAAGCGTCACAAAGATATTGGTAATAGTGCCTTCGCAAACCTCAGCGCGCTGATTGAGGAAAACCAGCTCGTCGATGCCTGCCGACAGAGCTGCCCGGGCGCTGTCATAAAGCGCGCGGCGGGTGGTCTTATGCCGTAGCCACGGGTCGTCGGCATCAAGCCGGATGTCTGCGATGCCCAGCCGCCACTCTGCTGGGAGTTCCCCCAGTGGCGCAGTGGTCATGTCAAATCGCCCCTCCACGTCGAGCGTCAGGCGGCAACGCAGCGGTGTATCACTGACAATGTCTGCCAACATCGCCTCGGACGGCCCGGGATCGAAGGGAATGCCAAACGCCGCCGCGCTGCGCACCATCCGGGACAGATGGCGATGCAGGCGCCGCCCGCCTTCGCCCGGGTGCCAGCCCAGCGTTTCGATCAGGCGGAAAGCGGGATCACCCTTGATGGCGTCACTGGTGGTGTCGCTGGTTGCGTCATCTGGGCGAACCGGGCTTTCCATAGCGCTTCCTCATATTCTGATGTGGCGGTGCTGTCCCAGACCACGCCGCCGCCCACGTTCAGTGTTGCCCGGCCGTCCTCCAGCATCACCGTACGGATTGCAACATTGAACGACGAGGCGCCATCCGGGGCGGCCCAGCCGATAGTGCCGCAGTAGATGTCACGCGGCCAGGGTTCCAGATCCGCAAGGATCTCCATCGCGCGGATCTTGGGGGCGCCGGTGATCGACCCGCAGGGGAACAGCGCCGCAAAGATCTCGGCCAGCCCGGCATCCGGGCGCAGCCGCGCCCGTACCAACGACACCATCTGATGCACGGTGGCGTAGCTCTCGACCGCGAACAGTTCCGGTACATGCACCGATCCGGTCTCCGCCACGCGGCTGATGTCATTGCGCAGAAGATCGACGATCATCAGGTTCTCGGCCCGGTTCTTTTCGTCCTGACGCAGGAAATCGCGGCGGCGCGCGTCCTCCACCGGATCGTCGCTGCGCGGCTGGGTGCCTTTCATCGGGCGCGTTTCTATGAGGCCTGACGCGTCGGTGCGGAAGAACAGCTCGGGCGAGCGCGACAGAAGGTCCGGCAGCCCGCCTTGTTCGACCAGCACGCCGTGGCCCACTGTCTGCCTTGCCTGCAGCGCGGCATAAAGCGCCTCTGCACTGCCATGGGCCTCTGCATCGATGGGAAAGGTCAGGTTGGCCTGATAGATGTCGCCCTTGCCGATGTTGCGGTTCACCTCGGCGAAGGCCTCGGCGTAGCGAACATAGCTCCAGCGTGGCGTGATATCCCCAAGCCCAGTTCCGCCCGGCAGCACGCCGGGCAGCGCCCGTCCGCCCCCCCGGGCGGGCGCTTCGCTTTCCGCCCGGGGACGAGCGCTGCCCTCAATGTCCTGTTGCCGCGGCTCCTCATAGACCCCAAAGCAGATCAACGGCAGCCGCCGCCCGTCCGGCATCCAGTTCGCCAGCTTTGGCTCCAGCGCATAGCCCAGTTCATACGTGGCATAGCCCGCCAGCCAATGCCCGGCCCGCCGCGCAGCGTCGAGCGCCGCCAGCGCCGCGGGCACCTGGTCTGCCTCGTCCGCACGGATCACACGCAGCGGCTGATCGAAACACGTCCCGGCCCCCGTGGGCCCCTGATCAAAGCGAATCCGCACCGGATCTGTCTCCTAAAGCTCTCGCCTCCTCATATATGCGTTCGCAATGCGCACAAAGAGGGTGGATGCGGCATTTTCCGATCCGTTTCCGATCCCCCTTGAACCTTTCGGCGCGGTCCCTATAACGCAGGACAATTTGGGCGCATGGGGGCGCCCGGTGACTCGACCCATATTCCGCACCCACAATCAAAGGAAGCTAGGCCATGCCAAAAAGAACCGACATCCAGTCGATCATGATCATTGGTGCGGGACCGATCATCATCGGCCAGGCCTGCGAATTCGATTATTCCGGCGCACAGGCCTGCAAGGCGCTGCGTGAAGAGGGCTACCGGGTCATCCTGGTGAACTCCAACCCGGCCACCATCATGACCGATCCGGGCCTCGCCGATGCGACCTATATCGAGCCGATCACGCCCGAAGTGGTGGCCAAGATCATCGAAAAAGAACGCCCCGATGCGCTGCTTCCGACCATGGGCGGGCAGACGGGTCTCAACACCTCTCTGGCGCTCGAAGAGATGGGCGTGCTTGAGAAATACGGCGTCGAAATGATCGGCGCCAAGCGCGAAGCCATTGAAATGGCAGAAGACCGCAAGCTGTTCCGCGAAGCGATGGATCGCCTTGGTCTGGAAAACCCGCGCGCCACGATCATCACCGCCCCCACCCGCGACAACGGCTCGGCCGATCTGGAAGCAGGCGTACAGCTGGCGCTTGAGGCGCTCGATGAGGTCGGCCTGCCCGCCATCATCCGCCCCGCCTTTACCCTGGGCGGCACCGGCGGCGGCGTCGCCTATAACCGTGAAGATTACATCCACTACTGCCGCTCGGGCATGGATGCTTCGCCGGTCAATCAGATCCTCGTCGATGAAAGCCTTCTAGGCTGGAAAGAGTACGAGATGGAGGTCGTTCGCGACAAGGCGGACAACGCGATCATCGTCTGCTCGATTGAGAACATCGACCCCATGGGCGTGCACACCGGTGATTCGATCACAGTGGCCCCGGCGCTGACCCTGACCGACAAGGAATACCAGATGATGCGCACCGCCTCGATCGAGGTGCTGCGCGAGATCGGCGTCGAAACCGGCGGCTCCAACGTGCAATGGGCCGTGAACCCCGATGATGGCCGCATGGTGGTGATCGAAATGAACCCGCGGGTGTCGCGCTCCTCAGCGCTGGCTTCCAAGGCGACCGGCTTCCCGATTGCAAAGATCGCCGCGAAACTGGCGGTGGGCTACACGCTGGACGAGTTGGACAACGACATCACCAAGGTGACGCCGGCCTCCTTTGAGCCCTCCATCGACTATGTCGTCACCAAGATCCCGAAATTCGCCTTCGAGAAGTTCCCCGGCTCCGAGCCCTACCTCACCACTGCGATGAAATCCGTGGGTGAAACCATGGCCATCGGCCGTACCATCCACGAAAGCATGCAAAAGGCGCTGGCGTCGATGGAATCGGGCCTCACCGGTTTTGACGAGGTCGCCATCCCCGGCATGACCGTCGGCCAGTGGGACGAAGCCAGCGGCGACGACAAGGCTGCCGTGATCAAGGCAATCAGCCAGCAGACCCCAGACCGGCTGCGCACCATCGCCCAGGCGATGCGCCATGGGCTGAGCGATGACGAGATCCAGAACGTCACCAAGTTCGACCCCTGGTTCCTGTCCCGCATCCGCGAGATCGTCGACGCCGAGCGCGAGGTGCGCAAAAACGGCCTGCCGATGCGCGAGGACCAGTTGCGGGCGCTGAAGATGCTCGGCTTTACCGATGCCCGCCTTGGCGCGCTGACCGGCCGGGACGAGGACAATGTGCGCCGCGCCCGTCATAATCTGGGCGTCACCGCCGTCTTCAAGCGGATCGACACCTGCGCCGCCGAATTCGAGGCGCAGACCCCCTATATGTACTCCACCTACGAAGCGCCGATGATGGGCGAGATCGAATGCGAATCCCGCCCGTCGGATCGCAAGAAGGTGGTCATCCTTGGCGGCGGTCCGAACCGGATCGGTCAGGGGATCGAGTTCGACTACTGCTGCTGTCACGCCTGTTTTGCGCTGACCGATGTTGGTTATGAAACCATCATGATCAACTGCAACCCGGAAACCGTGTCCACCGACTATGACACCTCGGACCGGCTGTATTTCGAACCGCTCACCTTCGAGCACGTGATGGAAATCCTGCGCGCCGAGCAAGAGAACGGCACCCTGCATGGTGTCATTGTGCAGTTCGGTGGCCAGACCCCGCTGAAACTGGCCAATGCACTGCAGGACGAAGGCATTCCGATCCTCGGCACCACGCCCGACGCCATCGACCTGGCCGAAGACCGCGAACGGTTCCAGGATCTGGTCAACAAGCTGGGCCTGAAACAGCCGCATAACGGCATTGCCTCCACCGACGCACAGGCGCTTGAGATCGCAGAGGAAATCGGCTTCCCGCTGGTGATCCGCCCGTCTTACGTTCTGGGCGGCCGCGCCATGGAAATCGTGCGCGACATGGATCAGCTGAAACGCTACATCGCCGAGGCGGTGGTGGTATCCGGCGACAGCCCGGTGCTGCTCGACAGCTATCTGGCCGGTGCGGTGGAACTTGACGTGGATGCGATCTGCGACGGCACCGACGTGCATGTGGCCGGCATCATGCAGCACATCGAAGAGGCTGGCGTTCACTCAGGTGACAGTGCCTGCTCCCTACCGCCCTACTCCCTGTCCAAGGACATCATCGAAGAGATCAAGACCCAGACCTACGCCCTGGCGAAGGCTCTGAACGTGGTCGGCCTGATGAACATCCAGTTTGCCATCAAGGACGGTGAGATCTTCCTGATCGAAGTGAACCCGCGTGCCAGCCGCACGGTACCCTTCGTCGCCAAGGCCACCGACAGCGCCATCGCCTCGATCGCGGCGCGCGTCATGGCGGGCGAGAAGCTCTCGGCCTTCCCGCAGCGGGCGCCTTATGAACCCGATGCAGGCTATGATGTCGATGTGCCGATGGCCGATCCGATGACTCTGGCCGATCCCGACATGCCCTGGTTCTCGGTCAAAGAGGCCGTTCTGCCCTTTGCCCGTTTCCCGGGTGTCGACACGCTGCTTGGGCCGGAAATGCGCTCCACCGGCGAAGTCATGGGCTGGGACCGCTCCTTTGCCGGCGCCTTCCTCAAGGCGCAGATGGGTGCCGGGATGGTGCTGCCTTCGGAAGGCCGTGCCTTCATCTCGATCAAGGATGCCGACAAGGGCGCCACAATGCTGGAGGCCGCGCGCACCCTGATCGAACAAGGCTTCACCCTGGTCGCCACCGGCGGCACCAAGGCATGGCTGGACGGGCACGGTGTGGCCTGCGAGGCGGTGAACAAGGTCTACGAGGGACGCCCGCACGTGGTGGACCTGCTGAAAGACGGCCACGTGCAGCTGTTGATGAACACGACCGAAGGCGCTCAGGCGGTCGAGGACAGCAAGGAAATGCGCTCGGTCGCGCTGTATGACAAGATTCCCTACTTCACCACCGCCGCCGGTGCCCATGCCGCCGCGCTGGCGATCAAGGCGCAGGCCGAAGGGGACGTTCAGGTCAAAAGCCTGCAGGGATAATCCCGCGATCAGATAGAGAATTGTCAAAGCCCCGGGTTTTCCCGGGGCTTTTTCGTTCCATCCCGGACATCGGTGCCACAAGTGCTCTCCCGCCTGTTTGTGCAGGGCTGATTTGCCGGGCGATCCTGCCACCCCGCTAAGCACGGCCCGAAAATCCCACGCAATCAGGACGGCCGTGTTGATTCAGATCATAGCCTTTGCTGCATCGCAGCGTACCCTGTGCCAGCAATGACCGGAGCGATCCGGCGCGATCTTTGGTGCCAGCGGCTGAGGTGTCTGCGATGAACACAGAAAACAAGGCGGCCGAGGGCCAGGAAACAGGCGTTCCGAACCGCCCCGCTCCCCTGCCCGAGGCCATGCCTGCAGAGGTTTCGCAGCAATCGGAGCACGATCCCGCCGCCGAGATTGGTGACTTGCTCGACAAGGAAGCGCGCTCCAAACTGGCAAAGCTGACCGGGGGTCTTTCTCCGGCGGCGATCATGCGGGTTGTCGGCGATTGGTCGATCCATCTTGCCGTGTCCCCGGGCAAGCAGATGAACCTGTGGAACAAGGCCGTATCAGGGGCAGCGGACTATGGTCGCTACTTGTTTGAAACCTCTCTTGGTTCTGACGCGGTCAAACCCTGCATCCCACCTGCACGCCGCGACCGGCGCTTCAGCCATGACGCCTGGCAGAAGCAACCCTTCAACGCATTTCAGCAGGCGTTCCTTTTGCAGCAGGAGTGGTGGCAAGAGGCGACCACCCGCGTTCGCGGCGTCAGCTGCGAGGATGAACGCGCCGTGTCCTTCATCGTGCGCCAGATGCTCGACGCAGTCTCGCCTGCCAATTTTCCGCTGACCAACCCCGAAGTGCTGCAAAAGACCAACGACGAAAACGGCATGAACCTGTTGCGCGGCATGGAAAATCTGCGCGACGACATGCAGGAACTGCTGCTCGGCAAACCCCTCCGCCCGGAAACGGATTTCCATGTGGGGGAAAACGTGGCGGTGACCCCGGGCAAGGTGGTTTACCGCAACCATCTGATCGAGCTGATCCAATACGACCCCACCACCGACAAGGTGAAGCCCGAACCCTTGCTGATCGTTCCGGCCTGGATCATGAAATACTACATCCTCGATCTGTCGCCCGAGAACTCGATGGTGAAATACCTGACCGAACAGGGCTACACGGTGTTCATGATCTCCTGGCGCAATCCAGGATCCGAAGATGCTGATCTCGGACTGGACGATTACCGCAAGAAGGGACCGATGGCGGCGCTGGATGCGATTCAGGACATCACCGGCGCCAAGAAGATCCACGCGGCGGGCTATTGTCTGGGCGGCACCCTGCTCAGCCTCACCGCTGCGGCCATGGCGCGCGATGACGACGACCGGCTGGCCAGCATGACGCTCTTTGCCACCCAGGTGGATTTCACCGAAGCAGGTGAGCTGATGCTGTTCATCAACGAAAGCCAGGTCGCCTTTTTGGAGGACATGATGTGGCAGCAGGGATACCTGGATGCGGGCCAGATGTCCGGCGCCTTTCAACTGCTGCGCTCGAACGATCTGGTCTGGTCGCGGCTTCAGAAGGATTACTTGATGGGGGAGCGGCCCAAGCTCAATGACATGATGGCCTGGAACGCCGATGCGACACGGATGCCTTACCGGATGCATTCGGAATATCTGCGCAAGCTGTTTCTGAACAACGAACTGGCCACCGGAAAATACGAGGTCGGCGGCCATCCGGTGTCGCTTGATGATCTGCGGTTGCCGATCTTTGCCGTCGGCACCGAAACCGATCATGTGGCGCCGTGGAAATCGGCCTTCAAGATCGACGCGCTGACCAGTTCCCCGGTCACATTCGTACTGACCAAAGGCGGGCATAATGCCGGTGTGGTTTCCGAACCCGGTCACCCCCGGCGCCACTATCACGTTCACACCAGTTGCGACCGGGACCGCTATCTGCCCCCCGACGAGTGGCGCGAGGTTGCCGAGCGCAAGGAAGGTTCATGGTGGCCGGAATGGGTGGCCTGGCTTGAAACCCGGTCGGGAGACCCCACTGCGCCCCCCGCGATGGGAGAGGCGCTTTGCCCGGCGCCAGGCACCTACGTACTCATGGAGTGACGCCACCGCCCCCGACCGGGTTAGCGGGGGGATATTGCGGCACGGCGCGCTTTGCCCGATTGTAGCGGATAATTGATATCACGAGGCACTGATGCAGTATTTAGAGAGCAAGACCTTTGATCAGATCACCCCCGGCGACAGCGCCGAGCTGACCCGCGCTCTGCGTGATGACGATATCGGCCCCTATGTCGACATGCCTGAAGGCAGTAACGCGGCTGCGCCGGACGATGGGATTGCGGCGGGCGCCTGGGGCAGTGCGCTGATTTCCGAATTGCTGTCCACCGAACTGCCCGGTCCCGGCACGGTCTGCCTGACTCAATCGCTGCGCTTCCTTGCCCCGGCCCGCCTTGGCGAGATGATCACCACGCGCATCACGGTGCGCGAAACCGATCCCGAAACCCGGCACGTGATGCTTGATTGCCTCTGCACCGATAGCGCCGATGCCGCCCTTGTCGAAGGCACGGCAGAGGTGATCGCACCGGACAAGCCCCTGCGCGTGCCACGCTCCGGTCGCCCCTCGGGCCAGCTGAGCAAGCCCGGCGCAGGGTTTGATGCGCTGATTGCCGCCACGCAGCCCCTTGATCCGATCGTGACCGCTGTGGTGCACCCCTGCGATGTCGCCTCGCTGGAGGGCGCGTTAGAGGCACGGGACAAGGCGCTGATCACGCCGGTTTTGATCGGTCCGGCCCCGCGCATAAAGGCGGCCGCCTCCGAGGCTGGTCTGGATCTGGCGGGGATCGAGATCGTGGATGCCCCGCACAGCCACGCCGCAGCTGACATGGCGGTCTCACTGGTGCGCACGAGCAAGGCCGAGGCCCTGATGAAAGGCGCCCTTCACACCGATGAGGTCATGTCGGCAGTGGTCAACAAGGCCACCGGCCTGCGCACCGAACGCAGGATGAGCCATGTTTTTGTTCTGGATGTGCCAAGCTACCCCAAGCCGCTGATGATTACCGATGCGGCCATCAATATCTTTCCCGACCTGCTGACCAAGGCGGATATCCTACAGAACGCCATCGATCTGGCGCAGGCGCTTGGCGTTGCCGCGCCGAAGGTTGCCATCCTGTCGGCGGTTGAAACCATCACCCCCAAGATTCCCTCGACGGTCGAGGCAGCGGGCCTGTGCAAGATGGCAGAGCGCGGCCAGATCACCGGCGGGATCCTTGACGGGCCGCTGGCCTTTGACAACGCGATTTCCCGCGCGGCGGCGCAGGCCAAGGGGATTACCTCGGATGTCGCCGGGGACGCGGATATCCTGCTCGCCCCTGATCTGGAGGCCGGCAATATGATTTCCAAGCAATTGCAGTACCTCGCCGGCGCCGAAGCCGCGGGTCTGGTTCTGGGCGCGCGGGTGCCTATCATGCTGACCAGCCGGGCGGATGGCGCACTGGCTCGGGTCGCCTCGGCAGCTCTGGCGCAGCTGTTTGTGCGCCATCAACAGGCCAGGATCGCACCATGAGAGAAGCCATCCTCACCCTCAACGTCGGCTCCTCCTCGGTCAAATACGCGCTCTACGCTGCCGCGGGCGACGGCGCCGCCTTAACCAAGGGCCATATCGACCGCATTGGCCTTGGCCCGGTCCATCATGTCGAGGACATCTCAGAGCCGCTCCCCCTGCCTGCCGAAGCCGATCACGAAGAGGTGCTGGATTGGCTGGTCGACCACCTGCAAGAGCAAAGCACGGGACTGAAGGTCATCGCCGCCGGGCACCGGGTGGTCCATGGCGGTCAGCGTTTTGCGGATGCCACAAGGGTCACCGCCGACGTGCGGGGTGAGTTGGAGCGGCTGGCACCATTGGTTCCGGCGCATCAGCCGCATAACCTCGCCGGGATCGACGCCTTGCAACGGGCCTGGCGCGGCATCCCGCAGATCGCCTGTTTCGACACCGCCTTTCACCGCACCACGCCGCGGATCGGGCAGATCTTTGCCCTGCCCCGCGCGCTCACAGATGCTGGGGTGCTGCGCTATGGGTTTCACGGGCTTTCCTACGAATTCATCGCTTCGCAGCTGCCCACCCACCTTGGGGATCGCGCCGATGGCCGGGTTCTGGTGCTGCATCTGGGCCATGGCGCCAGCATCTGCGCGATGAAAAACCGCAAAAGCATCGCCACCACCATGGGGTTCACAGCGCTGGACGGGCTGGTGATGGGCAAACGCTGCGGCGAGCTGGACCCCGGCGTGCCGCTCTACCTGATGCGCGAAAAGGGCATGAGCCTAGAGGAGGTCGAGGCTCTGCTTGGTGGGCAATCGGGGCTGCTCGGTGTCTCGGGTCTCAGCGATGACATGCGCGATTTGCTGGAGAGCGATAGCCCCGCCGCAAAGGAGGCGGTGGATCTTTTTGTCTATCGCGCCTGCAAGCAGATCGGCGCGCTGGCGGCCGCGGCGCAGGGTATCGATGCCTTGGTCTTTACCGGTGGCATGGGCGAAAACGCAGCCGAGATCCGTGCCCGGATCGTTGAGGGCTGCGGCTGGCTGGGGGCCACCCTTGATACAGAGGCCAACGCCCGCAACGACACCCGCATTCACGGTGGGGACAGCACGGTCGGCGCCTATGTCATCGCCACCAATGAAGAGCGCGTTATCGCGGACCACGTCCGCACATTTCTGTGGGACGCACAGGCTGGCGCCGACGCCTCTGGACATTCAGCACAGCCGGGGATGAAAGATGTTTTCTAGCAGATGGATCATAGCCGGTATCGCGGTCCTGGCGGCCGGCGCCGGGCTTTATTACTACACCGCCAACGGCAATGGTGAGCTGCCCGATGGCATTACCTCGGGCAACGGTCGCATCGAGGCGGTTCAGGTCGATATTTCCAGCCGGATCGCCGGGCGGGTCGCCACGGTCGAGGTGAAAGAGGGTGATCTGGTCGAGACCGGCCAACTGGTCGCCACCATTGAAACCCGCGAGTTGGAGGCGCAACTGTCGCGGGCACAGGCGGAATACGCATCGGTGGAAAGCCAGGTCGCAGCCGCCGAGGCCGCCATTGCGCAAGCCGAGGCGCGGTTGCTGCTGGCCGATCAGGAGCTGGAACGCACCCGCGAGCTGGTATCCCGCGGGGTCGCAACTGCCGAAACCCTCGACGTACGTCTCAGCGATCACAAGGTTGCCGAGGCCAACCTCACCGTGGCCAAGGCATCGCTTCTGTCGCAGCAGCGCGCGGTGGATGCGGCGCGTTTCGCCATTGAGGAAGTGCAGACCTATCTCGACGATGCCCGCCTGACGGCACCGACCCTTGGACGGGTACTCTACCGGCTGACCGAGCCCGGAGAGGTCATCGGCGCAGGCGGACGCGTCCTGACCATGGTCGATCTCACCGAGGTCTATCTGGAGTTTTTCCTGCCCGCCACCGAGGCGCATCTTCTGTCCATCGGCAGCGAGGCCCGCATCCGGCTTGATATCGCCGATGTGGTGATCCCGGCCAAGGTCAGTTTTGTCTCACCAGTGTCGCAATTCACGCCCAAACAGGTCGAAACCGCCAGCGAACGGCAAGATCTGATGTTCCGGGTGCGGGTCCGGGTGCCACAACCGCTGGTCGAAGCGAACATCGACCTTGTGAAGACCGGGATCCGCGGCGTGGCCTATGTGCGTCTGGCCAGCGAGCCCCTGCCGGATTGGCCGGAGTTTCTGAACAACATCCCCCCCGAACTGACCGCGAAAGAGTAAGGGCCCGGCCATGGAGGATCAAAGCCAGCCCGTCGTCCGCGCTGCAAATCTGATGCAGCGCTACAAGGACGTGGTCGCGCTTGCGGATGTGACGCTCGACATCCCGGCTGGCAAGGTGGTTGGCCTGATCGGGCCGGACGGGGTTGGAAAATCGACGCTGCTGGACCTGATCGCCGGTGCGCGAGTCATGCAGACCGGCACGCTGCAGGTGCTGGGCGGCGACATGCGTAAGGCGGGCCACCGGCAGCGGATCGGTCCGCGCCTTGCCTATATGCCGCAGGGGCTGGGCAAGAACCTGTATCAGGACCTGAGCGTTCAGGAGAACCTCGATTTCTTTGGCAAGCTGTTTGGACAAAGCCGCGCTGAACGCAACCGCCGGATCGCGCGGCTGACCCGGGCAACCGGGCTTTTTCCCTTTCTGGATCGCCCCGCCGGAAAACTCTCGGGGGGGATGAAACAGAAACTGGGCCTGTGCTGCGCGCTGCTGCATGATCCGGACCTGCTGATCCTGGATGAGCCCACCACCGGGGTCGACCCCCTGTCGCGGCGCCAGTTCTGGGACCTGATTGCCAAGATCCGGCAGGAACATCCCGGTATGAGCCTTCTGGTTTCGACCGCCTATATGGAGGAGGCCGAAGAATTCGACTGGCTGGTGGCGATGGATGCAGGCCTGGTTCTGGCCACCGGCACGGCAGAAGAACTGCGCGCCAGAACCGGCACCGACAGCCTAGAGGCCGCCTTTGTGCGCCTGCGGCCCGGTGGGGAGGGCCGCGAGTTGCCGGAGCTGGTCATTCCGCCGCTGCAAACCGATGGCGAGCGCCCCGCCATCGTGGCCCGCGGCCTGACCCGGAGGTTCGGCGATTTCACCGCCGTGA
Source organism: Phaeobacter gallaeciensis (assembly GCF_001678945.1). Lineage (NCBI taxonomy): Bacteria > Pseudomonadati > Pseudomonadota > Alphaproteobacteria > Rhodobacterales > Roseobacteraceae > Phaeobacter > Phaeobacter gallaeciensis. Next base: position 3,394,983 of record NZ_CP015124.1, on the reverse strand, counting down.
GCAACGTTAGTTTCGAAATCCGCCCTGGCGAAATCTTCGGCTTCCTCGGCTCCAACGGCTGCGGCAAGACCACCACCATGAAGATGCTGACCGGCCTGTTGCCGATGTCCGAAGGTGAGGCCTATCTTTTTGGTAAGCCGGTGAACGCCAAGGATCTTGCGACCCGTAAACGCGTCGGTTTCATGAGCCAGGCTTTCTCGCTCTATGGCGAACTTACGGTGGCGCAGAACCTCGCCCTGCACGCGCGGCTGTTCCAGATCCCCAGCCAGCAGGCCACGGCGCGCATCGCGGCGCTGGCCGACCGGTTCGAGCTATCGCATGTGATGGATACACGCTCTGGCGGGCTGCCGCTTGGTATCCGGCAACGTCTGTCGCTGGCGGTAGCGGTGCTGCACGAGCCGGAAATCCTGATCCTGGACGAGCCGACCTCGGGCGTCGATCCCGAGGCGCGGGACAGGTTCTGGGAGTTCCTCATCGAGTTGTCCCGCCGCGACAAGGTGACGATCTTCATCTCGACCCATTTTATGAATGAGGCGCTGCGCTGTGATCGCATCTCGCTCATGCATGCGGGCGAAGTGCTGGTCCATGACACGCCGGACAATCTGGTTGAGGCCAAGGGCGCAACCTCGCTTGAGGACGCCTTTGTGGCCTATATAGAAGACGCAACCGGAGAAGGCGAGAGCGCCGACAGCGTGGCCCTGCAGGACGGTGCTGTGCCAGACGCCCATGATCCCCCGGCCAGGCTTGGCCGGTTCAGTCTGTCCAGATTGCTGGCCTACAGCCTGCGCGAAACGGTCGAGGTCATCCGCGACCCGATCCGTCTGGCCTTTGCCTTTCTCGGCTCGGTGATCCTTTTGGTGGTGCTGTCCTACGGTGTCTCGATGGATGTGGAGGATCTGACCTTTGCCGCGCTGGATCAGGACCAGTCTCCGGCCAGCCGTAGCTACTTAAGCAGTTTCACCGGGTCACGGTATTTTCTGGAACAGCCGGATCTGTTGAACCGGGAGGATCTGATCCGCCAGATGGCGGCAGGCGAAGTCAGCGTCGCCGTCGAGATCCCACCGAATTTCGGCCGTGATCTGGCACGGGGCAACACGCCCGAAGTTTCGGCCTGGCTGGATGGGGCCAATACGATGCGGGCCGGAACCGTCGAGGGCTATATCACCGGTGGGCACGCCATTTATCTGCGCGATCTGATGCTGGAGGCCGGTGTCGATCCGCAGGAACAGTCCAGTTTCACCATCGAAAACCGCTACCGCTACAATCCGACCTTTGCCAGCATCCGCTCGATGGGGCCGTCGATACCGGCCATGCTGCTAATGCTGTTTCCCGTCATCCTGATGGCCGTCAGCGTGGCGCGGGAAAAGGAAATCGGAACCATCACCAATTTCTATGTCACCCCCACCAATCGCATCGAATTCCTGGTGGGCAAGCAATTGCCCTATGTCGCTATTGCCATGTGCAACTACCTGGTGCTGACGCTGATGGTCATCTTTGTACTGGATGTGCCGCTGAAAGGCTCCTTGTCCGCGATGACACTCGGGGCCTTGTGCTATGGCTTTGCGGTCACCGCCTATGGCCTTGTCGTGTCCTCGCTGGTCAAAACGCAGGTCGCCGCGGTTTTTGCGGCGGCGCTGCTCTCGCTGATGCCGACCATGCAGTATTCCGGCATGATCCAGCCGATTTCGACCCTGTCGCCCGAGGCGCAGATGATCGGCTCGGCCTGGCCTGCCTCCTATTTCATGCATCTGAGTGTCGGCGCCTATACAAAGGGGCTGGGCTGGGCGGCGCTGAGCCATGACATTGTGAAACTGAGCCTGTTTTTTCCGGTCTTCCTGGCCATTGCAGTGCTGTTGCTGCGCAAACAGGAGAAATAACATGAAGGCGCTTCACCATATCTTCTGGCTGGGCACCAAGGAGTTACGCACGGTGCTGATGGATCCGGTGATGGCGGGGCTGATCCTCTTCGTGTTCACCTTCATGGTCTACATGGATGCCACCAGCCTGCCGGAGAACGTCAATAACGCCTCTATCGCCATTGCGGACGAGGACAATTCGCAGCTGTCGCGCCAAATCGCCAATGCCTTTTACCCGCCCTATTTCCAAACCCCGATCCCCATAGATGCGGATGAGATCGGCCCTGGGCTGGATCAGGCGCGGTTCCTGTTCGCGCTGGTCATCCCCCCCGACTTCGAGGCACAGCTGCGCAAAGGCAGCCAACCCGAAATCCAGCTGCATATCGATGCAACCGCAGTGATGCAGGCCGGGCTGGGCGATGGATACATTCAGGCGATCATCCAGACCGAGGTCAGCCGCTATCTGGCGGGCCGCGATCCGTCCGCCGGTGCGCCGGTCGATCTGGTGCTGCGGCGGGCCTATAACCCCAATGGCAGCCAGGTCTGGTTCAACGCCTTGAATGGCATCCTGAACTACCTGACCATGGTCGCGATCATGCTGACCGGCGCCGCCCTGATCCGCGAGCGCGAACACGGTACCATCGAACATCTGCTTGTGATGCCCCTCACCGCTTTTCAGATCGCCCTGGCCAAGATCTGGGCCAATGGGCTGATCATCATCAGCGTCTTTGCCCTATCGATGCTGGTGGTGTTCGAGGGCCTGCTGCAGGTGCCAATGGTCGGCACGCATGCACTGCTTTTTGCGGGCACAGCGGTTTACCTGTTTGCAGCGGCAGCCATCGGGATTTTCCTTGGCACCATCGCCCGGACCATGGCGCAATTCGCCCTGCTGATCATGATGACGATCATGCCAATGATGATGCTGTCCGGCGGCATGACCCCGATCGAAAGCCAGCCTGATATCGTTCAGCCCTTTACCTGGCTGCTGCCCTCGCGCCACTACATGGCCTTTGCCGAGGCTGTGGTGTTCCGCGGGGCGGATCTGTCGATTGTCTGGCCCGAACTGGTGACGATGGCTTGCCTGGGCGCGGTGTTCCTGTCCGGCAGCCTAATGGCCTTTCGCCGGGCACTGGGAACCAGCGTCTGAACCGGAGGGCGTCTGCCCAGCCCCCCTGCTCCTAAACCTTGCGCCCCAGTAGCGGGGCAGCGCGTGTCAGCGTCCGATCACCGACAGGAGGTCGGGATTGATCACCAGATTGCGCACGCCATGGGCGTGGTCTTCGTCAAAGGTGTTGTAGTCCAGCCATCTGGCGACCGACTGGATGCTGACCTTGGCCACCTTGGGGCGCACCGCCCAGGTAACCTGAAAGGGCGATCCCTTCTCGTTGTAGCCAGGTCCGGTGGTTGAACCCGCATAGACGACCGGCCGCCCGGTATCGGTTGGCATGTTTACCGCCTGGGTCAGGCCGTTCTTCTTTTGCAAGCGCGTGACTTTGGTGAAGTCGAGCGCGGTCTCATCGTTGACCAGCACAAAGACCTGCGCCTCCACCCGCAGCTGCGGGTTCTTGATGGCCTCGCTGAGGCAGGAGCCAAGCGTCGGGCCGGGATCGACCCGCGCGGTGGTGTGCACGAAATGCACCTCAATCGTGTCGCCGGGCACCAGACTGCCGTGTTCGGTGGCTCCGACCTCTTCATGGTAAGGCGCAAGTTCCGTCACGCTCAGCTGACCGGAATATTTGTAGCCGCTGCCATAGCCGTGACCATCGCCGTTGCCAGCATAGGTGGTGAATTCCCCGCCCCGGTGTTCGGCGCTTTCGTGGAAATGGATGTTGCAGAGGTTCATTTCGTTATAGGGTGGTGCGGCTTCAAAACTGACCTTGTTGCTGCCGCCCATGCTGTCGATATCGCGCGGCGCCTGCGGGCCGAACCCGGCAAACAGCGTGTTTTCCGACAGGGCCTGACGTTGCTCTGCGATCACCGCATCGGGGACCACGTGCATCTCTTCACCGTGCCCGGTCGATGTCGCATGAACGCCGCCTGCCAACAGGAAAAAGGATGAAATGGTAACCGCACGCAAATATGCTCGTGTCATGAAGAACTCCCTCGCCGATTGCTGGACCTTCGCGCGCTTCTGTTCAGAATATCACTCTTAACAAAAGTATTGAACAAGGGGTTAGCGGAGCATTTTTAAGACATCATGCCGCAGCACCGTCAACTCTCTACGGCACGGAGAAAGGTTTGACCTGTGCGGCGCTTTGGGGTCAGCTGCCGTGATCGAGCAGCAAAACCAAAGGAGCGCCAAAATGCGCGTGATGATCACTCTTCTGACCCTGATGACACTCAGTGCCTGCGATGTGCCCTTCGTGCCGCTGATCTGACGCTGCGCAACCGGTGCGATCCGCGCAGATGCAAAAAGGCCCCGGAAATATCCGGGGCCTTTCGAGTTTGGTACCAGACCGTCAGGTCAGGCTGCGGAGGCTTCCCGTTTTTCATCGCGTGCAAAGAAGATCAGGTAGAACACCGGCGCCGCCACCAGCGTCAACACGGTGGCAAAGGCCAGACCGCCCATGATCGTGATCGCCATCGACACGAAGAACGCATCGCTCAGCAGGGGCGCCATGCCAAGGATCGTGGTGATCGCGGCCAGCATCACCGGACGCAAACGCGACACCGACGCCTCGACAATCGCCTCGCGCAGCGGCCGCCCTTCGGCGCGCACCAGATCGATTTCCTCGACCAGGACGATGCCGTTCTTGATCAGCATGCCCGACAGGCTGAGGAGCCCAAGAAGCGCGGTAAAGGTAAAGGGCAGACCGGTGCCCAGAAGCCCGATGACCACGCCGTTGACCGACATCGGCACCAGCAACCAGATGATCACCGGCTGACGGATCGCATTGAACAGCAGGACCGAGATCAGCACCATGATCAGCAGGGACACCGGAAGCTGCGCGCCAAGGCTCTTGTTGGCGTCGGCCGAGCTTTCGTGCTCCCCGCCCCATTCCATCCGGTAGCCCGGCGGCAGGGCGATCTCCTCGATGCTGTTCTGCACCTCCTTGAACACTGTTGCAGCAGTGACATCCGGCGCGATATCCGCCCCCACGGTCAGGGTAAACACCCGGTCGCGGCGATGCATCAGGGTGTTCTGCACCTTGATCTCGACCCCGTCGATCATCTGTTCCAGAGGCATGAAACGGTTCGACGAGGTGGAGAAGACCAGCTGATCCATGATGTTGAACTGATCCTCCGGCGATCTGCGCAGGATGATCGGGATCTGCCGGTCGCGTTCACGGAACATGCCCGCCGTCACCCCGTCGGTGGAGAACTGCAAGGTGCCCGCGATATCCTCGCGGGTAATCCCCGCCGTCTGTGCCCGGTCTGTGGCATAGATCGGCTCCAGCACCAGTTCCTGTTCGCGCCAATTGTGCCGCACGCTCAGGATACTGTCAGAGCCGTCTTTCAGCCGCACCATGGCTTCCTCCCCCAACTGGCGCAGAACCGCCGGATCGGGACCCGAGAAACGAACCTGAACGGGATCACCGCCGCCTGGGCCAAAGACCAGACGTTTGGTGCGGAATTCCGCCTCGGGGAAATTGCTGCGCCCAAAGGCCTCAAGATCGGCCTGAAGCGCCGGGATTTCCTGCAGGCTGCTCGCGCGGATGATCAGGTGGCCATAGCTGGGGTTCGCCTTTTCCGCCGAATAGGTCAGCATGAAACGGGTTGCCCCCTGCCCCACAAAGGCTGCGGTCGATTCCACGTCGGGACGCTCGGCCAGCCAGTCTTCGACCCGTTGCAGCTGCGCCGAAGTGGTGTGGATCGAGGTGCCCTGCGGCAGTTTCAGATGCACGAAGAACAGCGGCGTGTTGGAGTCGGGAAAGAACGCCTGTTTGACCTGTCCAAAGCCTATGTAACACACGGTCGTCAGGGCGATCAGCCCTACCACCACCAGCCAGCGCAGTTTCAGTGCCAGACGCAGGCTGGCGCCATAGGCGCGGAAAATCAGCCCGCCGTATTCGTCGCCACCGCCACCAGTGCCGCGTTTGAAGAAATAATGCCCCAGCAACGGCGTCACCGTCAGCGCCAGAAGCCAGCTCAGCAGCAGCGAAATGCCGATCACCGCAAACAGCGAGAAGAGGAATTCACCGGTGGAATCCGGGCTGAGGCCGATACCGGCAAAGGCCATGATCCCGATGACAGTCGCGCCCAAAAGCGGGATCTGCGTCTTGCTGGCGGCCTCATGCGCGGCCTCGCGAGAGTTCTTGCCTCGCAGCATCGAGATCTGCATGCCCTCGGCCACCACGATGGCATTGTCCACCAGCATCCCCATGGCAATGATCAGCGCGCCCAGGGAAATCCGCTCCATCTCGATGCTGAAAAGGTTCATGAACAAGAGCGTCCCGACCACGGTCAGCAGCAAGGTCACGCCAACGACAATGGCCGCGCGCATGCCCATGAACAGCGCCAGAACCACAACCACGATGGCGACGGACATCGCCAGGTTCACCAGGAAGTCATTCGAGGCCTGCTCGACCACCACGTGCTGCTGATAGATCGGCTGCAGCGACACGCCATAGGGGATGTCACTGTCCAGCTGCGCCAGCTTGGCATCGACGTTCTTGCCCACATCCACGATGTTTTCCGACGCGATACCGGCCACCCCAAGAGTAAAGGCCTCGGCCCCATTGTAGCGCACGATCAGATCGGGATCAGCAACCCGGCCGCGGTGGACCTTGGCCATGTCGATCACGTTGATCACCTCGCCCTGTACCCCAACAGAAAGACCGGCGATTTCCGAAACACTGTCCGATCCTTGCGGCGCCAGAAGCCGGGTGTCGGCATCGCCCGCATCCAGTTTGCCCGCCGGGCGAACCGAGTTGGAGGTGGCGATGGCATTGGCGATCGCCGTCAGTGGTACATTCAAGTTGACCGAAATCGGCAGGTCGGGTTCGACATAGATCGCTTCGTCCGGCAGGCCGGAGACATCCACATCGGCAACCCCATCAACCGTCAGCAGCTCCCGCCGCAGGAAAGTTGCCAGTTCATGCTTTTCCGCATCGCTGAATCCGTCTGCGGTGACGGCATAGAACAGGCCGAACACATCCCCGAAGGCATCGTTCACGAAGGGCTGACTTGTGCCTTCGGGCAGGGACAGGGCCGCATCGCGGATCTTCGCGCGCAGTTTGGTCCAGACGGCGGGAAGCTCGCTGCCGTCATAGGTCGATTTGATTTCAACTTCGATCAGGGATTGGCCCGGCTGGTTGATCGAGGTGATGATATCGACCTCGGCCATTTTCTGGATCGCAGACTCCAGCGGTTCAGAGACCTCCAGCGCCACCTGCTCTGCCGTGGCGCCCTGATACTGGGTCACGATGACAGCCTGTTTGATGGTAAAGGCCGGATCCTCAAGCCGTCCCAGCGACAGGAAACCCCAGATGCCCCCGAACAGGGCGATCAACATGATCAGCCATGTATAAAGCGGTTTTTCGATTGAGCCGCGTGCAATATCCATCTGCCCGCCCTCAGTTCGCGAAACCGGCAAAGCGGCGTACCGCCTGCCCGTCCGACAGGGCGGTGCCGCCCGCCAGAACCACCTCTTCACCGCCAGTCAGACCTTCGGTGACGGTGAAATCGCCATACTGCGTCGGCGTCACAGTGACAGGCCGCCAGGCGACCGTGCCATTGTCGGCCCCGGTGGGGCTAAAGACCATCACACCAGTCTGCCCTTCGGGGGACACCACGATGGCCGTTGCCGGCAGGCGGATCGCCGCAGCACCGGTATTGACCAGCACCCGCACTGAAACCGAGGCCCCGGGCAGGATCTGCCGATCCTTAGGAGGCGCCAGACGGAAGGTCACCCGGTAGGTCTGCCCAACGCTGCTCGCCTCGGCATCGAATTCAAGAATTTCAACCGGATAGGTGGCGTCCCAGCCCGGGAAGGAGGCCGTGATATCCACCTTTTCATCTGCATTTGCCTGCTGAAACAGGATTTCAGGCACATCCACCTTGATGTGCAGTTCAGACATATCGTGCAGCCGGACGATGGGCGTCCCGGCGCTGACCGTGGTGAATTTCTCGACCTCGCGGCTGGAGACCAGCGCATCGAAGGGCGCCGTCAGCGTCGCATGCTGCAAGGCGTATTCTGCATCCCGCAGGGCGACCCCGGCCAGACCAGCCTGGGTTTCCGCATCATCGATGGACACCTGGCTGACCGTCCCGGTCAGTTTCTCCATCCGTGCCACCGTGCGGTCCGCCTGCGCCTTTTGCAGCCGGGCCTGTTCCAGTTTCAGCTCAAAAGGTTCCAGGTCCAGTTGCGCAACAAGCTGCCCTTCGGGCACCACGGTGCCCTGCGCCACCGGAAACTCCAGCACCTGACCGCCCACCTGAAAGGCAAGGTCGACGGATTGTTTCGCCGCCACCTGACCAAAGAACTGGCGCTCAACCAACACGCTGCCCGCCTGCGTTTTCAGCAGCTTGACCGGTTTGGCCGTCTCTTGCGCCGCCAGCGGCCCTGCCTGCACCAGGGCCGAGAGGGCGAGCGCGGGCAGCATCAGCCGTGACACTCGGTGGAAGATTTTCATTCTCTGTCTCCTTTCGGATCCGGGCATCCCAGCGGGGCGCCGTTTCCTGTACTCGTATCATGTATTTTTTCACATAGCGCCGCGAACTGCGCGATCTCGTCCGTTGAGAGGCCAGAGACCTGGCGGAACAGTCGGCGGGCCTCCTCGTCCAGCTGGCTCCGCACGGTGCGGCCCCGGTCGGTCAGATGCAGCAACAGTGCCCGCCGGTCGTCCGGATCGGGCAGCCGCTGCACAAGACCCATCTCCTCAAGCCGATCCGCTGCCGCGGTGACGGACGGGGGGCCGGTCAGCAACAGTTGTGCCAGCGCCCCCATGCGCCGGGGCCGGTCCAGCCGGATCAGGATCCGGCTTTCCAACCGCCCGATCCGCGGCGCCTGATCCATACGCTCAACCGCATCGTCCAGCATCCAGTAGAGCGCGTAAACGCCCATAAGAGACCGGATCTCCGGCGATAGCTGCAAGGTGTCATCGGTCATGAGGCCAGGCCCGGTTGCAAATAGGGTGTGCACCAGCGGATCGCCGTGGTGCGGGATTCGCGGCAGATTACTTCAGCGAATGAACTTTTCATGTGAAGAAGTTCACATTCCCCGAACACTGCCCCACTGTTCCTGCTTGCCCCTGCGGCAGCTTGCGGCTGACCTTGACCTTCCGCACGCAAAATGCCCAGATATACGGCACTTTGCGAACTCGGGATCCGTTACCATGCACACAGCCGCCATAACCGGCACCGGGGTCTTCACCCCGTCTCAGATCATCACCAATGCCGAGCTGGTCGTGGCGTTCAACGCCTACGCCGACCGCATGAACGAAAAGAACGCCGAGGCCATCGCAGCGGGCGAAATGGCCCCGATGCAGCACTCCTCGGAAGAGTTCATCGTCAAGGCCTCTGGCATCGAGCAGCGCTATGTGATGGACAAGACGGGAATTCTCGACCCCGAGGTCATGCACCCGCTGCTGCGCCAGCGCAGCGATGACGAACCGGGCATCATGGCGGAAATGGCCGTCGATGCGGCGACCAAGGCTCTGGCACAGGCTGGCAAGACCGCGGGCGACGTAGACGCCGTGATCTGTGCGGCCTCCAATATGGAGCGCCCCTACCCCGCGGTGGCGATCGAGATCCAGAAACTCCTCGGCATCGACGGATTTGCATTCGACATGAACGTCGCCTGTTCCTCGGCCACGTTTGGCCTGCAGGTGGCTGCGGATATGATCCGCTCTGGCAGCATCCGCTCAGCGCTGGTGGTCAACCCCGAAATCTGCTCGGGCCATCTGGAGTGGCGCGACCGTGACTGCCACTTCATCTTTGGCGATGTGGCGACCGCAACCCTGGTCGAACGGATCGAAGACGCCAAGGGGCCGCATTTCGAAATCCTGTCGACCCGCTGTGCCACCGAATTTTCCAACAATATCCGAAACAACAACGGCTTCTTGCGCCGCTCGCGCCCCGACGGGGTTGCGGACCGCCGCGACATGCAGTTCATGCAGAATGGCCGCAAAGTGTTCAAGGAAGTGCTACCCATGGTCAGCGAGCACATCAGCACCCACCTAGCTGACAGTGGCATCGCCAATGATGACCTGAAGCGCCTGTGGCTGCATCAGGCGAACAAGGCGATGAATGATTTCATCGGCAAAAAGGTTCTGGGCCGCACCCCCGAGCCCGGCGAACAGCCCAATATCCTGCAAGACTATGCCAATACATCATCGGCAGGCTCGATCATCGCCTTTGCGCAGAATTCCGATGACATGGCCGACCAGGAAATTGGCCTGATCTGTTCCTTCGGCGCCGGCTATTCGGTCGGCTCGGCGATCCTGCGCCGCCATATGGGCTGAAAACGGAAAAGGCCCCGCAGTCCGTCGGAGCCTACCAGCGGGACTACTGCCCCGCAATGAAACGTCCGAGAGCGTCAGTTGCTCTCTTCTTCGAGATGCAATTTCATATCCAGCAGGACCTGCTGCAAAAGGACCGTTTCCCGCAGCAAGCGCTTGGCCTCATTGACGGTGATGATGCCATCAGCGATGGCTTCCTGATATTCGCTCATCAGGGTTGCAAACCGCTGGCTCAGCGCGATCACGTCGGCATTCACCCCGCCTGTGCGCCCGACACTTTCCACGCCCGAATCGTCGGAGTGATTATAGGACAGCGTGATATTCTTCAGATCCGCGAGCGCCGAGGTCACATGCGGAAAAGAAGCAGCCCCCTCAAGTTTGGCCACGGAATCCACCGGCATGAACCGTTCCGTATGTTCGGCATTGTCTGAATAGTAACGACCCAATGTCGCCTTGGACTTGCCTGTAATCTGACAGGCGGCCTCTATGCCAACGTCCTTAACCAGCGCTTCGGTATGCTTTTTCAGGTACCTGCCGATCTCTGCCATGTAAATCTTGCCTCATAAGCCGCCCCGGGGCGGGGAATGAACTTGTTAATTTCCCATGAAGTCCTTTTAAACGAATTGCAATACTAGCGCCATCCCTTGGGTTTTCAGGGATTTAACGAGTGGCCCAGATGCTATTGTGCATCTTTGTTTGGGGTTGAAGCAAACTTTGTGAGTGAGGTTGCGCTTCAATATGAGTGGGAGAGGTCAAGCATCTGTTTCGGGTGTACGACATATCCTTCTTTAGGCGTCCTCCCCAGTGGCGCGTGCCTGTATCCATCCCTAGGGTCTATTTCGACCCGGACTGGTCGGGCTGCTGTGGGGGGGCGTATTTTGGACACCAGGGTTCGAATCCTGTGATCCGCACCGCCCTCTGCATCCTCACGATCCGGGATTGTTTTGCGGTTCACTCAGCCATTGCCAAAGGGTAAACCGCACGCATGGCAAAGCTCTATTTCAACTACTCCACCATGAATGCCGGTAAATCCGCCGTGCTGCTTCAGGCCTCGCACAACTACCGCGAAAACAACATGGACACCTACCTTCTGACCGCACGTGTCGATGACCGGGCAGGTAAGGGCCGGATTGCTTCGCGGATTGGCATCAGCGCCGAGGCCGATGTGTTCAGTGCGGGCGAGGACCTGTTCGCAAAAATCAAATTACGCCTGTCACAAGGCAGCGTTGCCAGTATTTTTGTGGACGAAGCACAATTCCTGTCGCCAGATCAGGTCTGGCAACTGGCCCGTGTGGTCGATGATCTGGGGGTGCCGGTTCTGTGCTACGGGCTGCGGGTGGATTTTCAGGGCAACCTGTTTCCCGGATCCGCCACCCTCTTGGCGCTGGCCGATGAAATGCGCGAGGTGCGAACCATCTGCCATTGCGGCAAGAAGGCCACCATGGTGATCCGGCAGGACGATCAGGGCCGTGCGATCACCACGGGTGATCAGGTGCAGATCGGCGGCAATGAAACTTATGTCTCGCTCTGCCGCCGTCACTGGCGCGAAGCGGTTGGGGACGGCTCAAAAGCCTGACCGTCCCCGAGTGGCTCAGACGGGGTTGGGCAGTTTCTGCCCGGCGATGAAGGCCGCGACATTGTCCAGCACCATATGCCCCATGTTGCTGCGCACCTCTTCGGTGGCCGTGCCCAGATGCGGCAGCAGGGTGACGCGATCAAGCGCGCGCAGCACCTCGGGCACCTCGGGTTCGAATTCATAAACATCAAGGCCTGCCCCGGCGATGCGCTGCTCTTGCAAAGCGGTGATCAGGGCCGCTTCCTTCACGATCTCGCCGCGGGCGATATTGATCAAATGCGCATGAGGCTGCATCGCCGCAAGCACCGCTTCATCCACCATATGCCGGGTGTCGGCGCCACCGGGCACGGCAACCACCAGGAAATCGACCTGCGCGGCCATCTCTGACAGGTTGGCGCAACGGGAGACAGGGAAACCCGGATCCTTGTCGCTGCGGGCGGTGTAGAGGACCTTCATGCCAAATCCGAAATGGCAGCGCTGCCCGATGGCGGCCCCGATGCGGCCAAGGCCGACGATGCCGACGGTCTTGCCCGTAACATGCTGACCCAGCATCTGGGTCGGGTGCCAGCCTTCCCAGCTGCCATCGCGCACGAGCCGCTCCCCCTCGCCTGCGCGGCGGGCCGACATCAGCAGCAAGGTCATCGCGATATCGGCAGTCGCATCGGTGACCGCGCCCGGCGTGTTTGTCACAGCAACACCGGCGGCCCGGGCGGCCTCTACGTCAATATGGTTGTAGCCAACGCCGAAATTCGCCAGCAGCCGACACCGTGGCGCAGGCACCGCGGCAAAGATCTCGGCATCGAACCGGTCGCCCAGCGTCGGCATGACCACGTCATAATCCCGCAAGGCACGCTGCATTTCCGCGCGGCTCAGCACGCCCGTATCGGGGCGGATATCCACATCGAACTCTTCCCGCGCGCGCGCCTCGACAGCCGCTGTCATCGGCCGGGTAATCCAAAGTTTCATCGCTCAGTGCATCCTTCCGCCCAATGGCACCGGACCATCCGGCCCGATCAGCCGGATCTCCCCGGCCTCATCCGGCAGGCCAAGCACCAGAACCTCGGACATGAACTTGCCGATCTGGCGCGGCGGGAAATTGACCACCGCCACAACCTGTTTTCCCACCAGCGTTTCCGGCGTGTAATGCGCGGTCACCTGGGCCGAGGTTTTCTTCTCACCGATGTCATCGCCGAAATCGATCCACATCTTGATCGCCGGTTTGCGCGCCTCCGGGTAGGGTTCTGCCCGCACCACGGTGCCGACGCGGATATCAACCTTCAGGAAATCATCAAAGGAAATCTCAGCCACCGGACAGCTCCTTGGATCGGTTTGCAGCAGCGGCTACAGCCTGGTTCAGCAGGGGCGGGAAACCGCTGTCCTTGTCCATCAGCACCTCAAGCGCGGCCTGGGTGGTGCCATTGGGGCTGGTCACGTTCACCCGCAACTGGGCGGGATCTTCCTCGGCCGCCTCGGCCAGCGCCCCTGCGCCCGCCACGGTGGCCTTGGCTAGTTTCATCGCCAGATCGGTGGGCAGCCCCTGCGCCTCACCTGCGGCGGCCAGTGTTTCGATCAGGTGGAACACATAGGCAGGCCCGGAGCCGCTGACGCCGGTGACCGCATCCATCTGATCCTCGGACTGCAGCCGCACCGTCTGGCCGATCGCGGACAAGAGGGTTTCGGCCAGATCCATATCGGCGCCGCTGCTGCGCCCGTTGCCGATCAGGGCAGTGATGCCGCGCCCGACGGCGGCGGGCGTGTTGGGCATGGCGCGCACGATGGGGGTTTTCTCTCCCAGCATCGCCTCGTAGCGGGCACAGGAGATCCCGGCCGCGACCGAGATGAACAGGGTATCGCCATTGCCCAGCGCCTTCAGACCGGGCAACGCGTCGCCCATCATTTGCGGTTTTACAGCAATCAATACGATGGCCGGATTTTCGGGCAGGCCTGCGTTGATGGCGACGCCCGTGCCCTTGAGCCAGTCCGACGGGTTGGGATCCAGCACCCAGACCGAGGAAGCGGGCAATCCGCCATCCAGCCATCCGGCCAACATCGCCGAGCCCATCTTGCCGCATCCCAAAAGGACCAGCCCGCGATCCGCGATATCCGTCATGTCCATTGTCCCTGCCCCTGTGCTGTTACATCAGTTTCAGGGCACAGGTTTACGCGCGGCCATAAGCCTCTGCAATGGCGACCTGAAGAGATTCCTGAGGCGTGCGCCCGGCCCAGGTGGTCAGCTGAATGGCCGGGTAGTAACGCTCGCAATTCGACACCGCCGCCTGGATCATCGCGTCAATCTGCTCGGCGCTGGCCGATTGGCCGCCCGACAGGATCAGACCATAGCGATAAAGCATCAGCTTGTGCTCGGCCCAATAGGTAAAGGCCCCGGCCCAGCACTGATCGTTCATCCGGTTGAGAAGGTCATACAGCAGCGGCAGCTTGTCCTCGGGCGGATCCATTTCGAAACTGCAGACCAGCCGCAAGGTTTCCTCGTATCCCGACCAAGCCAGCGTCACCGAATAGGTGCGCCACTGCCCCTCGACGGCCATGGCGATCTGATCATCGCCGATCCGATCAAAGTCCCAGTCATGATGGGAGGCAACGTTCTCAACGATGTCTATGGGGTGGATGTCGTCTTCCAGATGATGCTCGGATAGGGCCATGATGCCACCTCTCTGGTATCTAGCATACGCACCTCTTCGGGTCCGCTAGAGCTAGCTTTGCGCTCAAAGGACCGGGGAGGCATCCCCGCTCCCATACTAGATATGGTGGACACCCGGATAGGCGCTGGCAACCCTTTATTTGGGGATATCTGCAATAAGTTGTGGATGAAGCGGAAAGCCACCCAAAATATCGGCAAAGCTGTGGATAAGGCCCCCGGCGCAAATCAGGCGGCCCAATCAAGGCGCCGCGTTATTTGGCCGTCACTGCCGGGACGTGCCGCCTGCACCGGACCCAAGCGGGCTTTTCGCCCGCGCAGGCACATGCGTATTCTGGATGGGTCCGGTCTTTAATCTTCAGTCTTCAGTTTTTGGCAGAGGCCTCAAGCGCATCAAGGCGGGCTTTCAGCGCTTCGTTTTCTTCGCGGGCCTTCTGCGCCATGGCGCGCACCGCGTCAAATTCTTCGCGTGTCACGAAATCACGGTCGGCCAGCCAGCGGTCGATCATGCTCTTCATCGCGGTTTCAGCTTCTTCGCGTGCACCATGGGCCACGCCCATTGCATTGGTCATCAGCTGGGAAATATCGTCGAGGATCTTGTTGCGGCTCTGCATCGTCTTCTCCGTATCAGGCTTATGCCCTATATGGGCAACCAAAGGGCCGCGGGCAAGCCGTTGACTTCCCTTCCAGAGCAAAGGCATTCAGTCGCACATGCACGCAATGATCCAATTCCCCGACCTGTCGCCCGAAATCTTCTCGATCACCATCGGATCTTTTGAGTTCGCGCTGCGCTGGTACGCGCTGGCCTATATCGTCGGGATCCTGATCGCCTGGCGGTTGGCAGTGGCGGCTCTGCGACAGCCCGCACTCTGGCCCGCAAGCCAGCCACCGATGCGTCCGCAGCAGGTCGAGGATCTGCTGACCTGGATCATCATTGGCGTGATCCTTGGCGGGCGGCTGGGGTTCGTTTTGTTCTACCAGCCGGGATACTACCTCTCCAACCCCGCCGCGATCCTGCGGATCTGGGAAGGCGGCATGGCCTTTCACGGCGGGCTGATCGGCGTGGTGCTGGCGGCCTGGATCTTTGCGCTGCGCCACGGTGTACCCCGGCTGCAGATGGCCGATCTGGTGGCCGTCAGCGTGCCGCCCGGGCTGATGCTGGGACGGTTGGCCAATTTCATCAATGCGGAACTCTGGGGGCGGCCAACGGATCTGCCCTGGGGCGTCTCCTTTCCGGGACAGGCCGCGCAGGACTGTGGGCAGGCCCTGGGCGAGATTTGCGCGCGGCACCCGTCGCAGCTTTATGAGGCGCTACTGGAAGGCGCGCTGCTGGCGACATTGCTGCTCTGGCTGGCCTGGCGGCGCAGGGCCTTTCACCGGCCCGGATTGGTGCTGGGGCTGTTTCTGGGGGGCTATGGCATGGCGCGGTTCCTGGTGGAATTCGCCCGTCAGCCCGATGCGCAGTTCGTGACCCCCGGCAATCCGCTCGGCCTTGCCTGGCATGTCGGCGGCTACGGGCTGACCATGGGACAGCTTCTGTCGCTGCCGATGATCGCGCTGGGACTGGTCTTTGCCATCGCCGCCCTGCGCCGCCAGAGGATCACGGCATGAGCCTGCTGGATCACCTGATTGCCCGCATCGATGTCGACGGGCCGATGAGCCTGGCCGATTACATGGCCGAGTGCCTGCTGAACCCCCGCTTTGGCTATTATACCACCCGCGATCCGCTGGGCGCTGCCGGGGATTTCACCACGGCGCCGGAAATCAGCCAGATGTTCGGTGAGCTGCTGGGCCTGTGTCTGGCGCAAAGCTGGCTGGATCAGGGCGCGCCTGCGCCGTTCACCCTGGCCGAGCTTGGCCCTGGCCGTGGCACCCTGATGGCGGATCTGTTGCGCGCCACTCGCGCGGTGCCCGGTTTCCACGCCGCGCTGGAGCTGCATCTGGTAGAGGCCTCCCCCACCCTGCGCGAGGCACAGGCCAAGGCGCTAACAGGGTTTGAACCGATCTGGCACGACACCATCGACAGCCTGCCACAGCAGCCGCTATTTCTGGTTGCCAATGAGTTCTTTGACGCCCTGCCCGTGCGCCAGTTCCTGCGCGATGGTACCGGCTGGCGCGAAAAACGCATCGGCATGCAGAACGGCACGCTGACCTTCGGCCTTGGCCCGGTGACCAAACAGCCCGCGCTCAGCCACCGGCATGAAGACACCCGCGAGGGCGATCTTGTCGAACTCTGCGAAGGCGCGGCTCCTGTCACCGCTGCAATTGCTACACGTATCGCAGCGCATGGCGGCGCGGCGCTGATCGTGGACTATGGCGATTGGCGCTCGCTTGGCGACACGCTGCAAGCGCTGCGCGATCATGCGCCCTGTGATCCGCTGGAGGCACCCGGCAGCGCAGACCTGACCACCCATGTGGATTTTGAGGTTCTGACACAGGCGGCACAGGCGCACGGCTGCACGGCCACGCGGCTGACCCCGCAGGGCGTGTTTCTGGAGCGGCTGGGCATCACCGACCGCGCCCGCGCCCTTGCCGAACCGCTAGAGGGCGATGCACTCGACAATTTGATCGCCGCACATCGGCGGTTGACGCACCCCGAGGAAATGGGAAACCTGTTCAAGGTGCTGGGTCTCTACCCCGGCAACGCGACACCACCACCGGGGCTTCAGTCATGACGCTGGAAATACTGACATCGGATCTTCTTGGCCCCGTGCGGCATGGGTTCTTTACCCGTCGGGGCGGTGCGTCCTCCGGCATTTTCGAGGGACTGAACTGCGGGCTTGGATCTTCGGACCAGCGTGAAGCGGTCGAACTGAACCGCGCCCGCGTTGCTGCCGCAATGGAGGTCGCCCCGGAGAGGCTGGCCCGGGTCAATCAGGTGCATTCCCCCGACGTCGCGGTAATCGAAGAGGTTGGCAACAGCCCGGACAGAGCCGATGCCATGGTCACCCGCACACCGGGGGTCGCCCTGTCGATCCTGACAGCAGATTGCCAACCGGTGCTGTTTGCCGACCCCGAGGCCGGAGTGATCGGCGCCGCCCATGCCGGCTGGCGCGGGGCGCTGGACGGGGTGCTTTCTGCGACGGTCGAAGCAATGGTGGATCTGGGCGCAACCCGCCGCAATATCCTCGCCGTCATCGGCCCGACGATTTCGCAGCGCGCCTATGAGGTTGGCCCCGAGTTCTTCGACGATTTCATGGCCGAGAACCCGGAGAACGCCCGGTTCTTTGCCAATGGCGAAGGCGACCGGCTGCTGTTCGACCTGCCCGGTCTTGGCCTGCATAAACTGCGCAGCGCCGGAGTTACAGAGGCGGAATGGACCGGCCACTGCACCTATAGCGATCCAAAGCGATTTTATTCCTATCGGCGGGCCACCCACGAAAAACAGGCTGATTATGGCAGGCTGATTGCCTGTATCCGCCTGTAGGAAAAAGAAAACACACGCGCCCCCGATCCCTTTTGAAAATTCCCGGAGATCCCCGGCAGCCGGATTGTGACCGCTCCGGCCCCGCTTTGCCGGGGCTTTTCCATGCCCGCGCCACAATAACGTCGCATTGATTACCGATACCTGCGCTCAGACAGACATCGTTCAGAATGGACCCGGCAGGAGCAATAATGACAGCACGAACCCGTTTTATCGCTTCCATTGTTGCAACTGCCAAAAGCGAGAAAAGCAAATTGCCCTGGCACCGCGGCGTGGCGCGACGTGCATCAATAGAGCGCCGCCGCAGCATCCGCAGTGCCCCGAAGGCGCTGAAAAGCGCCTGAGTTAGGGCGGAAAACTTGCCTTAGCTTCCCGGCGGATTGCAGCCTCTGGACGTCTTCCCTGTGTTCAGAAAATGCAAAGAAAGACCGGCCTGGGCAGGATGCGGGGCGCGGGGTTCTTCCGTGTAGAGGTTTGCTTAAACTCTTGCGGTCACCTTCCCGCCCAGTCCGGCACTCCGGCCCGGCGCAGGTGCAAAAAAGACGGTGCCTGATCAAACAGTCCGAATGCCCCGCAGCCGCGGGGCTGTGGTTCCGAAGTCGAATTGAGAAAGGCCCTGACGCTATGAACACGCCTCACTCGCTGCACCAGGCCGCTGCATCGGCAGCCGAAGCCACTGCCCTGCTTCAGGATCCCGCCGCGCTGCGCATGGTCACCAAACCGCAGTTGCGCCGGTTCGAGGTCAGCGCCCTTTTGTCCAACGGAACCGTCGCGGAAACCCGTCACATCGCGCCGGCCCTGCCACTGTTCGAAAACGCCTTTTGTGCCTTTACCCGCGGAACGCTGGTGCAGACCGATATGGGCCCCGTCGCCATTGAGGACCTCTGGCCCGGTGACATGATCGCAACGCAAACCGGGGAATATCAGCCGTTGATCTGGAAAGGTTCCACCAGCCTAGTTCCAGCGCGCGCTGATTCCAAGGGACAGACCCATCCGCTGACCAGCTTCATGGCTGACAGTTTTGGAATGCAAAAACCCATGTCCTGCGTCGTGGCCGGTCCTGCCGCGCGGCTGCTGTGCACGCCGCCGCATATGCGACGGGATGCAAGCGACAAGAAGTTGCTGACTCCGGTTCAGGATTTTCAGGACGGCATGAATATCTTTGAAACCTCACCGCCGACCGTGGTTGATATGTTCCATCTCTGCCTGCCGCAGCACGCAGTCATTCAGGTGGGCGGGCTGGAATTTGAAACCTATCATCCCGGGCCGAATGCGTTGAAACTGGTCAGCTATCCGATCAAGACGCTGTTCCTCAACCTTTTCAGCCACGCAGATGCGATTGCGGATTTCGGCCCGCTGGCCTTTGAGCGCGCAGACGCCGCCATCTGAACAACCTGTCGACGTCCCTGCTCGCGACCCGGCGCAGGTCCGGTCAGGGTTCCAGCGCCAGACGGTCTTCGAGAACGTCGAACGGCACGCCCGGCTCGTCCTTGGCACCGCGGATCACCAACGATGTCTTGACGCTTGCCACGTTCGGCGTGGTCAGCAACTCTCCGGTCAGGAAACTCTGAAAGGTGCTGAGATCGGGTGAGACGCATTTGAGGATGAAATCCACCTCGCCATTCAGCATGTGACACTCGCGCACCAGCGGCCAGCCGCGGCATTTCTCCTCGAATGCGCTCAGCTCTGCCTCGGCCTGGCTTTCCAGCCCCACCATGGCAAAGACCTGAACCTCAAAGCCAAGCTCCCGGCTGTTGACCTCGGCATGATAGCCCCGGATCAGGCCTGCTTCCTCCAATGCACGCACCCGGCGCAGGCAGGGCGGCGCGGAAATTCCGACGCGTTTGGCCAGTTCTACGTTGGTCATGCGCCCATCGGCCTGCAGTTCCGACAAAATCTTGCGATCGATCGGATCAAGGCGTGTAGTGACCATTGTGGAAGCTCCCGTCAGTTTGCGTTTCTTATATCAGCGCCGCGAAAGCGCGCAATATTATTTCACTGCGCCGCAATAATCTTTGCCCTCCGCAAGATCAAGCTGCCTCGGATAACAGCTGCGTCACGAAGGTGATGCCGGGGGTTTAAGCGCCTCTGGTCTGTCGCTATATCCTGTGGCTGACGGCGGATTGCCCGCCAACCTGCGGATTTGGGGATATGAGATGAGCGATACGCGTCACACCAAGGTACTGATCATCGGGTCGGGTCCGGCCGGATATACTGCGGGGGTCTATGCCTCCCGCGCCATGCTGGAACCCATTCTGGTACAGGGCATCGAACCGGGCGGCCAGCTGACCACCACCACCGAAGTGGAAAACTGGCCCGGCGACACAGAGGTTCAGGGCCCTGATCTGATGGTGCGCATGCAGGACCACGCCAAGGCGATGGGCTGCGAGATCATCGGCGACATCATCACCGATCTGGATCTCAGCCAGCGCCCCTTTACCGCCAAGGGCGATAGCGGCACCACCTACACCGCAGACGCCGTGATCCTGGCGACCGGCGCCCGCGCGAAATGGCTGGGCCTGCCGACCGAGGACAAATTCAAGGGCTTTGGCGTCTCTGCCTGCGCCACCTGCGACGGCTTCTTCTACCGCGGTCAGGAAATCGTGGTGATCGGCGGCGGGAACACCGCCGTTGAAGAGGCGCTGTTCCTGACCAACTTTGCCTCCAAAGTTACCCTGATCCACCGCCGTGATGAGCTGCGCGCCGAAAAGATCCTGCAGGACCGGCTCTTGAAGAACCCCAAGATCGAACCGCTGTGGTTTCATCAGCTGGAAGAGGTCGTCGGCACTGATGCGCCGCTCGGCGTTGAAGGCGTCAAGGTCAAGAACGTGCAGACCGGCGAAATCTCGGAAATCCCCTGTAAGGGCGTCTTTGTCGCCATCGGCCACGCCCCGGCAACCGAACTGGTCAAGGATGTGCTGGAGCTGCACAATGGCGGCTATGTGAAGGTCAAGCCCGGCTCCACCGAAACCTCGGTCCCCGGTGTTTTCGCAGCCGGCGATCTGACTGACCACAAATACCGTCAGGCCGTGACCTCTGCCGGGATGGGCTGCATGGCGGCCCTGGATGCCGAACGGTTCCTAGCCGAACAGGAATAACCAACGCCGAGGTCCTGCGGGCATACCGCCGCAGGCCGGGCCCGATGCCGAAAACAGCCGCACGCCCCCAAAGGGCGCGCGGCTTTCCTTTTGCAGAGCCTTGACCCGGATCGCGGCATCCCGTCACAGTCACCGCAGGCAACACGGGGGAGAGCAGCAGGTGACGCATGCGCTGTGGCAGGGCAACTGGATTATCCGCACCCGGATGGTGACCGGGCTGGTCCTGTTCACCTATGTGTTCTTCCATTTCATCAACTTGGGCCTGGCGCTGTTCTCTCCTGCGGCGGTGGAGGCCATGCAGAGCGCCCGCCAGATCATCACCCGCAGTGTGCTGGGCGGTGTCATTCTCTATAGCGCGCTGATCCTGCATGCCGGGCTAGCCCTGTGGCAACTGACCCGGCGACGCAGCTGGCGGATGACCTGGAACGAGGCGGTGCAGTTGGGGCTTGGCCTTCTAATCCCATTGCAGCTGTTGCGGCACATTACCTACACCCGCTACGCGCATGAGCTTCACAACGTCAACGATGAGATGGGCTTCATCCTTGTCCTGATGTGGAACTCGCCATCGATCTGGTGGCAGGCACTGCTGTTGCTGGCCGTCTGGATCCATGGCTGCATGGGGCTGCACTACTGGCTGCGGCTGACGCGCTGGTGGCGCCGAACACAGACTTATATGATCGGGCTCTCGGTCTTCATCCCCACCTTTGCCCTGGCCGGCGCGTTGAGCGAGGGACGCCGGATCTACGATCTGTTTGTCGAGGGCAGTCAGCGGGCGGCGCTGATGGCAGGTTACAACTGGCCCGACCAGCCGACATTCTTAAGCCTCCGAGAGAATGAAAACCTCTGGATCGGCCTGTTTCTGGCGCTTCTTGTGCTGACCGGAACCGCCGTGCTGCTGCAAAAGGCATTGCGCAAACGCCGGGCGGTGCGGATCACCTATGTGAACGGTCCTGTGGTGAGCGCCGAAAAGGGGCTGACCCTCTTGGAAATGTCCCGCGCCAGCGGCGTACCTCATACCTCTCTCTGCGGCGGCAAAGGGCGCTGCACCACCTGCCGGGTGGTTGTCGAAGACGGATTGGATGCGCTTCATCCCCCTTCTGATGCTGAGGCGCGCAGCCTTGCCGCCGTGCGGGCCAGCAGCACCATGCGGCTGGCCTGCCAGATACGGCCTACCGCACCGCTGACCGTCTGCCGCATGTTCCGGCCCGACGGGCGGACCACACGGGCCCACGCCAGCCAGGGGCAAGAACGCAGGCTCGCCATCCTGTTTCTCGACATCCGCGGCTTTACCAGCCGTACCGAAGGTCAGTTGCCTTATGATGTAGTGTTCCTGCTGAACCGGTTCTTCGACGCCATCGTACCCGCGATCACCGGGGCCGGGGGCCACGTGGACAAATACCTCGGCGATGGGCTGCTGGCGGTCTTCGACGCCCCCTCCCCGGCTCATTCCGCCCGCGCGGCGCTGAATGCAGCGGCCGCGATTGGTACGGCGCTGCGGACATTCAACGCGCGACTGGAAGAAGAAGACAGCTCGCCGGTCCGGATCGGCATTGGCCTGCATCTGGGCGATCTTGTTCAGGGCGAAATCGGCTCTGCCGATCACGCCCCGCGCACCATCATCGGCGACAGCGTCAATGCTGCCAGCAGGCTTGAGGCCGAGACCAAAGCCCTGGGCGTCGAACTGCTGGTCTCTGCCGCCGTGCTGGACGCTTCTGGTTTTGCCGCCCCCGAGAGCGCGCTGCAATCCTTCCAGCTACGCGGCGTCGCTGAACCGGTAACCGCGATTGCGGCCCTGCGAGCAGAGGATCTGTTCGATCTGCTGACTGCTCAGCACGAGCAGCACCATAACCAGCACGCATAGGGCAGAACGATATTCCATGATTGCCTGTGCGGTGCGAAACGACATCCGTTTGTGAAGGAATAGGCACACATCGTCCTTTTTTCCCCAGCTCGCTAGACATTCAAGAAACCTTTGGGCTATTGCGCGGCCTTAAGCCGTCCGCGACACGGGCGCCCCCTCCCGCGCAAGTGAAGAGAGAATTCACATGACTATGTTGAGTAATTTGGCTCCGATCCCCGAGCTCTATGTATCTTATGACTCTGCCCAGAAGCTGAAGGTCGAGGCCGGTGAGCTAAAAAGCCACGATCTGAGCCCACGCCAGATCTGTGACCTGGAACTGCTGATGAACGGCGGTTTCAACCCGCTGAAAGGCTTCCTGACCGAGGAAGACTATGACGGCGTTGTCGAAAACATGCGCCTGGCGGACGGCACGCTTTGGCCGATGCCGATCACCCTGGACGTGAGCGAAGATTTCGCAAGCTCTCTGGAAGTGGGCGAAGACATCGCCCTGCGCGATCAGGAAGGCGTCATCCTGGCCACCATGACGGTCACCGACCGCTGGGAGCCCAACAAATCTCGCGAGGCAGAAAAGGTCTTTGGCGCCGATGACGAGGCGCACCCGGCCGTGAACTACCTGCACAACCACGCAGGCAAGATCTACCTCGGCGGTCCGGTCACCGGTATCCAGCAGCCCGTGCACTATGATTTCCGTGGTCGCCGCGACACCCCGAACGAACTGCGCGCCTACTTCCGCAAGCTGGGCTGGCGCAAGGTCGTGGCCTTCCAGACCCGCAACCCGCTGCACCGTGCGCACCAGGAACTGACCTTCCGCGCTGCCAAGGAAGCACAGGCCAACCTGCTGATCCACCCGGTTGTTGGCCTGACCAAACCGGGCGATGTCGACCACTTCACCCGCGTGCGCTGCTACGAGGCGGTGCTGGACAAATATCCGGCCTCGACCACAACCATGTCGCTGCTGAACCTGGCCATGCGTATGGCAGGCCCGCGTGAAGCCGTCTGGCACGGGCTGATTCGCGCCAACCACGGCTGCACCCACTTCATCGTTGGCCGTGACCACGCCGGCCCGGGCAAAAACTCTGCCGGCGAAGATTTCTACGGCCCCTATGACGCGCAGGACCTTTATCGTGCGCATCAGTCGGAGATCGGCTGTGAAATGGTCGACTTCAAGCACATGGTCTATGTGCAGGAGCGCGCCCAGTACGAGCCCGCAGACGAGATCGCGGACAAGGATGACGTGACCATCCTCAACATCTCCGGCACCGAACTGCGCCGCCGCCTGGCCGAAGGCCTGGAAATCCCGGAATGGTTCTCCTTCCCCGAGGTAGTGAAGGAACTGCGCCGCACCAAGCCGCCGCGCAGCCAGCAGGGCTTTACCGTGTTCTTCACCGGCTTCTCCGGTTCCGGCAAGTCCACCATCGCCAACGCGCTGATGGTGAAGCTGATGGAAATGGGTGGCCGCCCGGTGACGCTGCTGGATGGCGATATCGTGCGCAAGAACCTGTCTTCGGAACTCGGCTTCTCGAAAGAGCACCGTGACCTCAACATCCGCCGTATCGGCTATGTTGCCTCCGAGATCACCAAGAACGGCGGCATCGCCATCTGTGCGCCGATCGCGCCTTATGCAGCGACCCGCCGCGCCGTCCGCGAAGACATCGAACAGTTCGGTGCCTTCATCGAAGTGCACGTCGCGACCTCGATCGAGGAATGCGAACGCCGTGACCGCAAGGGGCTCTACAAGCTGGCGCGCGAAGGCAAGATCAAGGAATTCACCGGTATTTCCGATCCCTATGACGTGCCTGCGAACCCCGAGCTGAGCGTCGAGACGGAAAACGTCGATGTCGACAACTGTGCCCACCAGGTTCTGCTGAAGCTGGAAAGCATGGGGCTGATCACCGGTTGATCCCTGACTGACCCCACTCTGATTTCTGTTGAAACGGCCCGCCCTTTGGCGGGCCGTTTTGTTTTACCTGAACGCCGCGACCAAAATGGATCTTTTTTGCAAGTAAATTTATCCCTACACAGGTTCAATATTTCGTGTTCTGGAGCCCAAGTATGGTTACGCCCGTTAAGGCACATGTGTTTACCGACACCACAGCGCAGTCTTTTCTGAAGCAGGCGCCGGGGCAGCAACCCTGCATTGGTTCGGTAGCCTTTACCTTTGGAACCGAGGTTCCGGACGACACCGATGTGCTCATCGCTTTCAACCGGTCTTCCTACACCATCAAGACGCAGGTTCCGAAAGAGCGGACGATTTTCATCGCTGCCGAACCAGATGTCATCCACCCCTATAGCTGCCGGTTCCTAAACCAGTTCGGATTGGTTCTGACGACGACGCAAAAACCGCTGGATACGGAAAAACGCAACCGGGCGGTCTGCTGGTACTGGTGGGCGGGCTTTGATTTCTCGGACAACGGCAATCATCGTGGCTATGACTGGTTCAAGACGCTGACCCCGCCGCAGAAACAGGACAAGATTGCCATCGTCACCTCGACCAAGGTGCACACCGAATATCACCGCAAACGGATGCGGTTTGTTGAAACCCTGATCGACGAGATTCCCGAGCATATCGAACTCTTCGGGCGCGGTTTCAAACCCATTGGCGACAAGGCAGACGCCCTGCTGCCCAACAAGTACAACCTCGCCATCGAGAATGGCGAAGGGCCGCATGTCTGGACAGAGAAACTGACCGACCCCTGGCTGTGCTGGTCCTTCCCCTTCTACGCAGGCTGTTCCAACGTGGACGATTATTTCCCGGTGGACAGTTATGAGACTCTGAATCTGGACGATCCGGTGGCCGAGGCCCGGCGCATGGTCCAGGAAATCCAGAACGGCCGCTGGGAAGCCGCCCAGGACGCCATCGCCACGGCGCGTGAAAAGGTGCTGGAGCAGGAAAACATTATGGTGCTGATGGCCAATCTCGCAACCGAGGCTGCGGCCCGTCCAGTTAGCGTACAGCCCAACCGCCCCCGCTATATCTGGTCCGAACGTTCCCTCTGGCCAGAGAAAGGCTGCCGGGGCAATCTGACGGACTGGACCCTGCGCAACGCGATCCTGCTGTTCGAACCGCAAGCCGAGCTGAAGAGCAAGGGCCTGCGCCACTGGTACGAAAAGAAAAAATCCACCCGAAGGGCCCGCAAGGAAGCCAGAGCCGCAAACGCGCGCTGAGGAGCATTGCCGCCTTAGAGGCTGTCGCGCAATGCCTCCGCCGCGCGGAGGAACAGATCGCCATAATGCGCCGCCGCAGGTTTGGCGGCGCGCAGGGCGGGCAGACGCCGGGCGTAATTCTCTGCACTGATACTGCGGACCGCCCGCTCCATATCCGCCAGATCATTACAGAGGATCATGCCCTCAGTGTCGAAGAAATCCCCGATATTCGGACAGCCCCAGTAAATCGGCACAGTCTCGCAGAGGATCGCATCGATCAATTTCTCGGTGAAGCAATTCGGCTCCTGCACATTTTCGATGACCACCGAATAGCGGAAGGGGGCAAGACCCTCTGATTTATGCTCGAAAGGCGCGTAACCACGGCCCAAAATGCGCGCATCGGGCACGTTTTTCTGCAGGTATTCAACCAGTTGGTGCCGCAGCTTGTGCCCGGGATGGTCGCGTTTGGCCGAGGCGATCAACGACAGATCTAAGGTCTTTTCAAGATCCAGATCCTGCCATTCCGGCACCCAGGTGGTTCCAAAGGGCAGGAACAGCCCGTTGGGCAATCGCGCGAGAAGATCCGGATCATAGGTAAAAACGCGGAAGAACCGCCGATGGCTGAGCCGCAGCAGACGGTGGTGGGACGCCGACATGATCTTCGGCTCCATCACCATCAGCGACAGCTGCGCGCGGCAATACCAGTTTAGCTGAAAATGCATAGCCGTCTTGGCAAAGACGATCAAATGATCCGCCGCGGTCAGATTGCCAACGCTGCCGCCCTGCAGCCGGTCGGGGCAGCCCAGTGGCCAGTGCAACTGCGCCAGCGGCATCTGCGGCAGCCCCCGATCAAGTTTCTGGCCGTAAGGTAGGATAGCAATCGCAGGTTCAGTCATGGCAACCGCTCCAGCATGGGACGCAAGAGAACTCAGAACTCAATCACATGCTCCCAACTAAGCGTGCGGCGGAAGATCGACCTCTCCCCGCATCAGAACAAATCCCTCTCCGGCAACTTTTACCCCCGTCAGCGCCTCTGCCGGTCCCACGCGGGTCACACGCGCCTGCCCCGGCCGCCCCAGCCCGTGCCCCTGTTCAGCCACGAAGCTGTCCTTGGGCATCAGCCCGTGCTTCCACAGATAGGCCGCCATCGCGCCGGTTGCTGAGCCAGTAAAGGGATCCTCCGGTGGGCTCGGCGGCGCCATCAGCAGGCGGGAAAAGGTATCCCCCGCCTCTGTGGCGCCATCCAGCGTCACCAGAAAAGGCTCCATCATGTCGATCCCATCGGCGCCCAGCTGTGCCGTCAGCCGGGCAAGGGCATCAAGATCCAGCCTTGCCGCCTCTAGCGCGGCGCGGTCCTTCAGCACGGTGACGCAAAAGGGCAAGCCGGTCGACACTTTCTGCGGCTCACCGATAATGGCTTCGGGCGGCAGGGACACTGCTGCCGCAACCAGGGCCGGATCCGGCTGCGGGCCGAACTCTGGCGCCACCTGCGTCATCTCGATCAGGTCGCCCTCGATCTGCACCGGAACAATTCCCGCGCCGGTTTCCAGCGTCACCGAGGTGCCGTTGATCAGCCCGCGATCCTTGAGCGCGGCAACGGTGGCGATGGTAGGATGGCCGGCAAAGGGGATTTCGCGGCTGGCCAGGAAATAGCGCACTTTGAAATCCGCCACCTGCGACGGCCCGGTAAAGGTGCATTCGACCAGAGAAGTCTCCCGCACGAAGGCGGTGCAGACCTCCACCGGCAGGCTGGCACCCTCATGCACGACCGCGCAGCCATTGCCGCCAAAGGGGCGATCCGAAAACGCATCCACCCAGTCAAAAGAAAACGATGTCATGATATCAGATGCCCCAAACCGCTGTTTTACCGGGACGTTACCGGCGCAGAGAGCAATGATCCAGCCGCGAAAGCCCGTCGGGGACACGACTTGCGCCTCAACAGCCGTTTTGGACCGTTATTCTCCCGCTCTCTCGCGGGAGGTTTCTGGAAGCTATCCAAAGGCACGACTGCCCCGCCACAGCGGGGCAATCCGGGGGGGCGCATTCGCGCCCCTGAAGGAGTTGTTCAGTGCACCGTCACCGGCGACAGGTCATTCTGGCGCGCCAGAACAAAGGCCATGCGGCGGTCTGCCACCAGCGCCAGCTGTTCGCCTTCGGCGTCGTGCACCGCGTAAAGATGCTTGTGCCCCTTGGCACCGGCCTGCACATCCTCGGGCAGGTCCGCAACATCAACCGCCTTGACGTAGACGATCCGCTTGCCGGTTTCGTTGAAATCAAATGGTGTATGCATGTCTCTTACCCCTTTCGAATATTGATGGTCTGAACCACGGTTTCCGGGCGGGCACGGGTCAGGTCCACGTGCAGCAGGCCATTCTCCATCAGCGCCTCGCCCACTTCGACCCCGTCGGCCAGCACGAACATGCGCTGGAACTGACGCGCGGCGATGCCCCGGTGCAGGAAGACGCGGCCATCGCTGTCGTCGCGCTGACGGCCACGGATGACCAACTGGCGGTCCTCGACGGTGATGGAAAGATCCTCTTCGGCAAACCCGGCCACGGCCAGGGTAATGCGATAGGAATGATCCGAGGTCTGCTCGATGTTATAGGGGGGATACCCCTCGTTGCCGGATTTGGCCGAGCGTTCCAGAAGGCGTTCAAGCTGCTCAAACCCCAGCATATGCGGGTAAGAGCCCAAGGTAAGTTTCGACACGTGTTACGTCCTTTGTTCGAAAGCGACGGAAAGTCTTGCGGCCCCAACAGGCGACCGCTCTTACAGAATATGGTAAGTTCTTTTGATTACTCAAGAGCGTGGACGCATAGGCCTAGCCGAAAAGCCGTTAACGAAGTATCTTGAACCCCGCATCTTTCACCAGCCTCCGAGTCGCCAATGAACGCCCCTACCGATATCTCGATGAAGACCGACGACGTCCTCAAGGTTGAGCTTGAGGTGTTCCGCAGGCAGCACCGGGATCTGGACGAGGCGATTACCGCCCTGCAGGAACGCGGCACCGCAGATCAGCTGACCATCCGGCGGCTGAAAAAGCAGAAACTGGGCCTTAAAGACAAGATCGCCCTGATCGAAGACAGGCTGACACCGGATATCATCGCCTGACTCCGCTGCGGGCTGCCTGACACTTGGTAACGGCCCCGCCGCCCGATGAATTTCTCCCTCCTGACGCCACAGAGCTGTACCCCAGCGACGGCTGTTCACCCAAACAATCACTCCCGCGCTCTTTGCAGGTCGGCAGCGATACTGCCGCAGGCAAACCCCTTGGGCCCGGCAGCGCGCATGGGCGCGCCGCGGTCACGCAAACCGGTAGCCTGGGCCCCCGGGCGTTTCCGCGCCGACACAGCCTTATTTTGCCCGCATTGCCGCATTGCACCATGCGCGTCTTCGACTATAGTGCGCGCTCCTTCCACCCCAGCAGGTCCCATGCAGGCCTGCGGCATGACAGGACCGGATCACATGCCTGAAACCACCGCTGACATCAAAGTGGGCATCATCATGGGCAGCCAGTCAGACTGGCCCACCCTGAAAGAGGCCGCCACGATTCTGGATGAACTGGGCGTGCCCTACGAGGCAAAAATCGTGTCGGCGCACCGCACCCCTGACCGGCTGTGGACCTATGGCAAGAGCGCGGCAGAACGCGGTTTGCAGGTCATCATCGCCGGCGCTGGTGGCGCGGCGCATCTTCCCGGCATGGTTGCCTCGAAAACCCGCGTTCCGGTGGTAGGCGTCCCAGTGCAGACGCGGGCGCTGTCGGGTGTGGATTCGCTTTATTCGATCGTGCAGATGCCCAAGGGGTTTCCCGTCGCCACCATGGCCATCGGCGCCGCCGGTGCTGCCAATGCCGGGTTGATGGCCGCTGGCATCCTCGCCCTGCAGGATCCCGCGCTTGCCACACGTCTGGACGACTGGCGCGCAGCCCTTTCTGCCTCGATCCCGGAGGAACCCGTCGATGACTGATCCTTTGCAGCCCGGCGCAACAATCGGAATTCTCGGCGGCGGTCAGCTGGGGCGCATGCTGTCAGTTGCGGCCTCCCGCCTTGGCTTCAAGACGCATATTTTTGAACCCGGCGCCAACCCGCCCGCAGGCGATGTCGCTCACATGGTCACAACCGCACCTTATGAGGATGAGGCCGCGCTGGCCGCCTTTGCCGCCTCGGTGGATGTCATCACCTATGAATTCGAAAACATCCCCACTGCGGCGCTGGATGTGCTGGAGCAGCACCGCCCGATCCGCCCCGGGCGCGAAGCCCTGCGCGTGTCGCAGGATCGGCTGACGGAAAAGGCCTTCCTGCAGGATCTAGGCCTGCAAACCGCCCCCTTTGCCGACATCCCAGATCAGGTCGCACTGGATGCGGCGCTGGCAGAGATCGGCGCGCCCGCGATCCTGAAGACGCGACGCTTTGGTTATGATGGCAAGGGGCAGGCGCGGATCATGACCGCCGAGGACGCAGCCCCCGCGCTGGCCTCGCTCGCCGGGGCGCCTGCCATTCTCGAAGGGTTTGTCAACTTCACCCATGAAGCCTCGGTGATTGCCGCGCGCAGCCCTAGCGGCGAGGTCGCCTGTTTCGATCCCGGCGAGAACGTGCACCGCGACGGCATCCTGCACACCACTACCGTGCCTGCCCGCCTCAGCCAGAGCCAGCGCATGGATGCGGTGCTGATGGCGGCGAAGATCCTGAACGCGCTCGATTATGTCGGCGTGATGGGGGTCGAGCTCTTCGTCACCCCCAAAGGGCTGGTGGTCAACGAGATCGCGCCGCGCGTCCACAACTCCGGTCACTGGACCCAGAACGGCTGCGCGGTGGATCAGTTCGAACAGCACATCCGTGCAGTGGTCAGCTGGCCGCTGGGCGACGGTCAGCGGCACAGCGATGTGGTGATGGAAAACCTTATTGGCGATGACGTCATCCGTATCCCCGAGCTGGCACGCGAGCGCGATTGCGCCCTGCATCTCTATGGCAAGGCCGACGCCAAACCCGGGCGCAAGATGGGCCATATCAACCGGGTCATTCGCGCGCAGAAATAACACTTCGCCAGCCGCACGCATCCGAAATTCGCCAATGGCGGGTTTCGGGCGCAGCACCGAGGGCCCGCCAGCCGGGCGTGAGAGGCTGCGCTCCCCCCCCTACCCGTTTGAAGGTTAGCCTAGAAAGCGCGCTGCGATATCGCCGCTCATATAGCTGACGCGCCCGCCCGACAGGGTTGCCGCAACCCGCTGGCTATCTTTCTCAAGGATCACCACATCGGCGCGTTTGCCTGGCGCCAACTCTCCACGGTCGTCCCGCCCCAGAACTTCGGCAGGGCCCTTTGACACCAGATCCCAGGCCCCTGCCAGATCCAGCAGCCCGCTGCGGGCCAGCATCAGCGCAGCGCGGCGCGGGCTGGGATAGTGATAGTCCGAGGCGATCGCATCACAGAGCCCCATGGCGATCAGCTCAACCGCAGACACGTTGCCCTTATGCGAGCCACCCCGCACCACGTTTGGGGAGCCCAGAATGATATGATCGCCCCCGGCCCGTGCCGCCTCTGCCGCTTCCAATGTTTCCGGAAATTCGCTGATCCGCACACCGCGATCCCGCCATTCGGTCCGCATGGCCGCGTTTTGGTCATCATGGCTTCCAAGACGCACGCCCATAGTGCCAAGTTCGGCGCAGATTGCATCCAGGGCAGCAGGCACCTCATCCGATCTGGCGTGCATATCCTGCAGCATCTGCCAGTGGACCTCCGGGTTGCGTCCCGCCTTCAGCGCCTGCCCCACAAGCCGGGGCGGTTTCTTTCCCACTGCCAGCCGGTCATGCGGCAGGTGATCGTTGAAAACAACATAGCCCACTCCGGCCGCCGCAATACGCTGAGGCAGACCCGCGTAGTCATCCAGCATATGAGTCTCGAACCGCAGCTGTGGTAGGATATCCGTCACTACCCGGTCCCGCACAGCAGTGATCGCGGCAAAGACCTGGTCGGCATAGTCCGGCGCGCGCAGCCCGCCTTCCCAGCTGTGGAACTGCGCCAGAACCGCCGTGGTGATACCGTTGGCAGCCAATTCTGCCTCGGCAGCGATCACGCCCTCGTCCATCTGCTTCATCGCGCCGCGCCGGGGGGCGAGATGGCGTTCGAACCCGTCGCCGTGCAGGTCGATGATGCCCGGCAGCACCAGATAGCCAGACAGATCCACCGCGCGACCGGCGCGATCCGCGACGATTGCCCCCTCCGCGAGTGAGAGTTCCGCGCCCGGCACCAGCCGCCCCTCAGGCAGCAGCACATCGGCGCCCTGCAGCGTCAGTTCAAGTGTCATCAGCTCCCGGCTCCTTTGCCGCCTTGTCGGTACACGCGCCCTCATCGCACAGGCCGTCGGGCAGGCCAAGCACCGCATCAAGCCAGGTGATCTTGGGATCGAACCGGCCATGCTCCAGAAAATGTAGCGCCTGGGCGATGACCAGCGGATTGTTCATCATGAATGTATGGGTGACCGGGAGCACGATGTGATCGGCCATCCCTTCGAGCCGGGTGCTTTGAACCGAAACCTTGCCATCGTCCTGACCGGGAATGAGACTGGACCACACCGGGTTGAGCGAGCGGTTCCCCGCTATAATCCCCAAGGGGAAATCCGCAGGCGGCAGCCGGTTCGGCAGGCTCTCCGGCCCGGTGCCCAGCTGCAAACCCGCCGGTCCGTGCAGCAGGCCAAACACCTCCCAGTCGCCCAGTTCGTCCACCAGTTCGCTACCATGGTTCGGAGGCGCTAGCATGACAACGCGGCCCAGATTTTCCGGTCGGTTGTCCTGCAGCCATTGCCGCACCAGAATGCCGCCCATCGAATGGGTAATCAGATGCACCGGCTGATCGCCGCAGGCCGCAAAGGCATCAGGCAGCGTCTGTTCGGCCAGCACGGCCACAGGTTCCTCGGTCGAAGGATAGCCCGGGCTCTGCACGGTGATGCCGCGCCCCTCCAGAACCTGTTCCATCACCGAGAAGGACGATTCCGTGCGAGCCAGCCCGTGCAGCAGGATGGCGCAATCCGCCAGAGCGGGCAGAGGCAGCAACAGGGACAGCGCTGCAAGAACAGGGGACAGAAGACGTTTCATGCAGATCAGATAGACATGCACCGCGCCAGCGAAAAGCCCCTATCGCGCGCGCGGTGCGCTCCAGATCACCAGGGCGATCCCGCCAAGGACAGCACAGGTTCCCAATGCCAGCCGCAGCCCCACGGGTTCGGCCAGAAACACAAAGCCTCCCAGAATGGCTATGATCGGCACGCTCAGCTGGATTGTTGCCGCGACCGCAGGCTGCAATTCGGGCAAGACGCGGTACCAAAGCGCATAGCCCATCCCCGAGGTGACAGCCCCGGATATCACCGCCAGCAGGATACCTTCGGGCGAGGCATGGAGCGATGCCGCCGCAAACAGCATGAAGGGCAGCATCATTAGGGTTGCGACCACAAAATTCATCGCGCTGGCCCGCAAAGGATCGCCCGCGCCACGCCCAAGCAGGGTATAGGCCGCCCAGCCCAGACCGCTGAGCGTCATCAGCGCAGCAGCCCCCGGCGGCACCTGCACCGGGCCGCTGGGCCAGACCACATAGGCGAGACCCGCAAACGCCACCAAGGCCCCCAATACCTGACCAGCCGTTGTCCGACTGCCACGCAGCGCGCCCCAGCCGAACATGGAAATCTGCACCACGCCAAACAGGACCAGCGCGCCAAGACCAGCATCAAGCCCCTGATAAGCGAGACAAAATCCAATCATATAGAGGGTCAGAGCCGCCCCGCCCAGCAGGGCGTCTTTCCATCCTGCGACCGGCGTCTCCCCCGCCC